>CABUPU010000004.1 GCA_902493595.1 uncultured Mycoplasma sp. | reverse complement strand
GATACGCTGAAAATAGTGTTATGCTAAGATATGGAGTTGCCAATAATTTTTTTTTTGCTCTAAATTATTTATTTTATATAGATTATATCTTGTTTATATTCTTATTTTTATTTATAATTGATATGGAAGGTGAAAAATATGAATATTTATAAATATACTTCTCGTAACGAGAATGATACTGTTGAGTTAGCACAGAATATTGAATCTGAAAAATTTCCAAATATGGTTATTTGTTTAGATGGAGAACTAGGAAGTGGGAAAACCGTTTTTGTAAAAGGATTTGCTCATGCATTAGCAATAGAAGATAATATAACAAGTCCAACTTTTAATATTATAAAAGAGTATAACTCTGGAGAGTTACCACTTTATCATATGGATGTATATAGATTAGATAAAGATTCTAATGATATTGGAATTGAAGATTATTTTAATAAGGGTGGAGTTACATTAATTGAATGGGCAGATATAATTACTGACATATTACCCGAGGAAAGATTACAAATTAATATTAAAGTTATTTCAGAAAATACTAGAGTATTTGAATTAATTCCTTATGGCGAAAAATACGAAGAGTTATGTAATTCTGTATTATAGGTAGTTTATGTATACTTTATTTATAGATACGCATCTTTATGATATTAATGTTGTTTTGTATAAAGATGGAAATGTTTATTTGCATAAGTGTATTGATAAAAGTTTGAATAATAATGCTTTATTAGTACCTACTATTATGGAGTGCATTTCTAATGTTAAAATTAATGATATTATTGTTGTAAATGGACCTGGTTCATTTACTGGGGTAAGAACAGGTGTAACTGTTGCAAAAACTTTAAGTTATTTATTAAATATCCCTATTAAAACGGTTTCATATCTTGATATTATGGATTATTCTTTAGATAGTAATGAAAATTTAGTTGGTTTTTATGATAATAGTGGTATTTTTGTTGGCAAATATTTAAATCATATGTTAACTGGAAATTATGAATACATTAGAAAAAGTGAGTTAAATTTAAATGAGTTATTAAATTTAAAAACAGATGTTACCATTGATTATTCTAAAATTTTTAATTTAATTTCTAATCATCCAAACATTGATCCTAAACAAGTTAAGCCAATTTATGTAAAAAAAATAAGTGTTGAATATGATTAAAGAGTTAAAAAATACAGATATTGAGGACTTAACTGAATTACTACTAAATTATGATAAAAACATTGAAAATCATTTTAAATTTAAAGATTATTTAAAAAATGATATATATAGTCAGTATATTTATGTAATTGATGATAAAATTGTGGGTTATATTTTAATAACAATAATTGATGATTTAGTAGAGATTCATTTATTGTATGTTGATAATTTGTTTAGAAATCAAAAAATTGGTACGAAATTAATAGATTATATTATTAATAAATACTCTAATTATAGATTTTTATTAGAGGTGGCAATTAATAATTATATAGCAATTAAACTATATGAAAATATGAATTTTAAAAAAATTAACATAAGAAAAAAATATTATAATGATATTGATGCTTATGTTATGGAAAGGATATAACATGAAAGATGTCTATATTTTAGCAGTTGAGTCAAGTTGTGATGATACAAGTATTGCAATTGTAAAAAATGGTAAAGAATGCATTGCAATGAGTATTTCATCACAAATTGATGTTCATAATAAATTCGGTGGTGTTGTACCCGAAATTGCTTCGAGAATGCATTGTGAAAATATTTTATATGTTTTAGAGGATTGTTTATCTCAAACTACTTTAAAAATTGAAGATATAGATGGTATAGCGGTAACATATAAACCAGGATTACTTGGTTCTTTACTTGTTGGATTAGAATTTGCAAAAACTGTTGCTGCGGTATACAATAAACCTCTTATAGGGGTTAATCACTTAATAGGCCATATTTACGCTAATAATATTGAAGATAATTTAGAATTTCCTTTATTAGCTCTTGTTGTAAGTGGTGGACATACAGAACTTTCCATAATGCATAATAATTATGAATTTGAACTTCTTGGAACAACGCTTGATGATGCAATAGGTGAAAGTTTTGATAAAGTTGCAAGAGTTTTGGGTTTTCCTTACCCTGGTGGCCCAAGTATTGAAAAAGCCGCTTCAATCGGAAATAATACTTATAATTTAACTAAACCTGTAAATGATGAAACATATAATTTTAGTTATAGTGGTTTAAAGAGTCAAGTTTTAAACATAATTAATAATGCAAAAATGAAAAATATTGAGATAAATAAAAATGATTTGTCTTGTTCTTTTCAAACTATAGCTGTTGATGAGATTGTTCGTAAGGTAGAGCTGGCAATAAAAAAGACAAGTATTAATAGACTTGCTTTAGCGGGAGGAGTATCTGCGAATAAATATTTACATAACGAACTTCAAAAATTATGTGATAATTATAATGTGAAATTGTATAATCCGAGAATGATTTATTGTACTGATAATGCAGCGATGATTGGAGCTGCAGCATATCCACTATTTTTAAAAAAGGATTTTAAAGATTTAACTTTGGATGCGTCAAGTAGTGCTGATTTAATATCTTAATTTAGTATAATAACTCCAATATTTAAATATAGTGCTACTAAAAGCCAAGCAAGATACGGAAACTGCAAGAATGCTGCAGTTTTATTTTCTTTATATAATTCTATAATGAATTTTATTGTTGATAAAATTATTAAAACTAGTTCTATTGCACTAACAATATACATTTTCAATTTAAAGAATATGAAAGTCCAACTATAATTTAAGATTAAATTTATAATGGCTGCTGAAGTAATTTTTTTATTGTCAAAATCTTTGTTTGCTAAATAAAATGATATTCCAAATAATAAATATAGTATGCTCCATACAATTGGAAATGCTATCTTCGGAGGACTAAACATAGGCTTATTAATTATATTATAGTTTTTGAAATTAACAAGTAGAGATGATAAAAAGCCTCCAATTAAAGGTGCAATAACAATAATAATATTTTTAATTAATTTTTTCTTATTTTTCATATAATTAGTATATATTTAATATCTGATTTTTATGTGTTTTATAGTTAAATTTTACAATAAATATGTTTACTATGCATAAAATATATGGTAAAATTAATTTACTTGGGGTAGATTGGTTTCGACATATGTTAATAGATATGATTGCAAGTAGTTGGCAAACTATAAATGCACAAAAAAATAAATGACGAAACTTCTTATAGTTTCACTCCAGCATTTGCCTAATTAGAGGTTTGGGAGTACTCACTTACTTTCTCGCTTATTGAAAGTAAACTGAGTTCATATTAGTAAGCTATATTTATTATATTTTTTGAGTATAGTAAATGAATATTAATCAAAATTACTATTTATGAGGTTCGTTTTAGCCATATAGATAGGAAATTTAAATAGAACTAAACTTGTAGATATTGTATAATATGGCATATTGGACAGGAGTTCAATTCTCCTCTACTCCACCAAATGACATTTCAAGCCCGTATTTACGGGTTTTTAATTTACACACAAACACACAAACACACTTTTTCTAAAATTTTATTTGTCAAATATATGGACAAACCAAAATAAATTTGCTATACTACTTGCGAGTAAAGAAATTACTCCTTGCTTTTTATGTCATTAAAAAGCCGAGTAGACCATAAGGAGGTGTAAAAAGATGAATAAGTACGAAATAATGTTTATCGTTAAAAATACTATCGAAGATGACAAAGTTAAAAAAGTTGCTGATAGTTTAAAAGATTTAATAACTAACGATAAAGGTAGTATCATCGAGTTTAAAGAAATGGGTAAAAGAAAACTTGCTTATCCAATTAACAAAGAATTAACAGGAACATACTATGTTATGACTGTTGAAGCAAAACACGATACTATTAAAGAATTTGAACGAAAAGTTCGTATTAATGAAAATGTTTTAAGACATTTAATTATTAACAAAGGAGAATAAGATGAATAAAGTTATATTATGCGGTAGATTTACAAGAGATCCTGAGTCAAGAATGACTTCTGCTTCAATGGAAGTATCAAGATTTTCATTAGCTTGTCCTAGTGATTTTGTAAATAAGGATGGTCAAAGAGAGACTGAATTTATAAATTGTGTTGCTTTCGGAAGAACAGCGCAAACATTAAATAAATATTGTACTAAAGGAAGTATGATTATAGCACAAGGTCGTATAAGAAATAGTAGTTATGATGCTCAAGATGGTACAAAGAGATATACTACTGATGTTGTTGTCGATAATTTTGAATTTGTAAGTAGTTCAAATAGAAATGCAAATCAAAATGCTAACCCTGCACCTAGTTATAATAGTGCTCCAGCAAATAATTACTCTGCACCATCATTTAATACAAATATGCAAACTACCGATATATCTGAAGATCCTTATAAAGAATTTAGTGATGAAACTAATATAAGTAGTGATGAATTTCCATTTTAAGAAGGAGGAATAAAGTATGGCAGAATTTTATCATAAGAAAAAAAGAATATGCCAAATGTGTGCTGGTAAATCAGTTGACTTTAAAGATGTAATGATTATTAATAAATATATTAATGAAAAAGGTAAAATATTACCTCGTAGAATGACTGGTGCTTGTGCAAAACATCAAAGACATATTGCTGAACAAGTTAAATATGCTCGTTTAATGGCATTAATACCATTTGTTAAATAGTAACAAATGGTTTTTTTAATGGAATTTTTATGTTATAATAAGTTATAGTATTTAAGGAGGATTTTAAATGAAAGTTATACTTTTAAAGGATGTAAAATCTCAAGGAAAAAAAGATGATGTTATTAATGTATCAGATGGATATGCTAATAACTATTTGATAAAAAATAAGCTCGCTGTTGCATACACTGATACTAGTAAAAAGATATTAGATAAGCAAATTCAAATTAGAAATGATGAAGAAGCAAAAATGGTGGCTAATTTAACTGAGATTAAAAATAAATTAAATGATAAAGTTATTGAGTTTAAAGTAAAAACTGGAAAAGATGACAGAGTTTTTGGTACAGTTTCCTCAAAACAAATAAGTGATAAAATAAATGAACTTGGCTATGATATTGATAAAAAATGTATATTAATAGATACACCTTTATCTAGCTTAGGAACATATAAAGTTAAAATAAAATTACATAAAAAAGTTGAATTTAATATAAATATTAAGTTAATTAAATAAGAAAGGAAAATTATGGCACAATCATTACCATTTAATTCCGAAGCGGAAATGTCCGTTCTTGGAATTTCATTTATTTCAAAAGATCAAGTTGATAAAATTTGTGAAAGTGTTAATGAAGATATGTTTTTTGATGAAAGAAACAAAACTCTTTTTTGTGCTATAAAAAGTTTACACGATAAAAAGATACCTATAGATATTACTACAATAAGTACTGAACTTGATAAAACGAAAAAATCATCAATTGTTAATATCAATTATATAATGGATGTAATAGATAGTGTTGTAACAAGTGCAAATCTTGATTATTATATTCAAATTTTACAAGATTATAATGTAAGAAGAGGACTTATTACCTCTGCAACTCAAATTGTTGAAAATGCCTACAATGAGGAAGATATTTCTAGACTTCAAGATAATGCTGAAAAAACTATTTTATTAGCGGTAAGAAATCGTAGCGTTTCAGAACTTTTACCAATTACTGAAGTTTTAAGAAGTGCTCATGATAAACTTGAGGAGCTTGCTAAAAATAAAAAATTAATAACTGGTTTGGAAACAGGATTTTATGATTTTGATAGACTTACAACTGGATTTCAAGGCGGTGAAATGATAATTTTAGCAGCTAGACCAGGTATGGGAAAAACAGCACTTGCCCTTAATATGGCATCTTATGCAGGAAGAACAACTAAAAAAGCCGTAGCAATATTCAACTTGGAAATGCCTGCTGAAATGCTTGTAAATAGAATGATATCTTCAGTTGGAAGAATAGATTCATATAAATTACAAACAGGAAATATGCACGATAAAGATTGGCAAAGATATAATGAGGCTATGAGTCAACTTGGACAAACTAGTATTTATATCGAAGCAGATGCAGGTACTACAATATCAGAAATTAGAGCAAAATGCAGAAGACTAGCAAGTAGTGAACAAGGCCTTGGACTTGTAATTATAGACTATCTTCAGTTAATTAACAGTGGTTCAAAAAAAGTTGAATCAAGACAAGTTGAAGTATCAGATATTTCAAGATCCCTAAAAACTATGGCATTAGAGTTAGATGTTCCAGTAATAGCCTTATCACAATTATCAAGAACTGCTGAAAAAAGAGAAAGTAATGTTCCAATGTTAGCGGATCTTCGTGAGTCAGGTTCACTAGAACAAGATGCCGATATGGTATTATTTATAAATAGAAAAGATTATTATGATAAATCTAAAGATCAAAATAATACAATTGTTCCAGCGGAACTTATTATTGCTAAACATCGTAAAGGTAGTTTAGGAACTATTGATTTACAATTTGAATTAAATTATGGTTTATTTAAAAGTGTTTTAAAGGAACAAGGTGAGTAATGAAAACAAATAATATAATAAAAACTGCCCTTTTTACGTTAATTATAAGTTTTTTATGCTTAGTCGGATTTTTCTTTGATAAAAAGAACTCTTTAGATGCTGAGCAAATTTATGAAGTATTTATTGATGGTAAAAGTGTTGGTTATTTAAAAGACGATGATAAGTTATATGATATTATCAATACTAAACAACAAGAAATTAAAAATAAGTATAAAGTAAGTGCGGTATATCCTCCGGAAAACTTTAAAATTATTCAAACATCATCTTATGATATAGTGTTATCTACACCTGAACAAATTTATAATAAAATGGCAGAAATAGGCTCATTTACAATCGAGGGATATATTGCAACATATAAAAAAGATGATAAACAAATTACTATTAATGTTCTTGATAGAGATGTTTTTGATAGTGCTATACATAGTTTTGTACTTGCATTTATTGCAGAAGAAGAATATACAAATTATATGAATAATTCTCAAAAGGAAATTGAAACAACAGGAAAAGTTATTAAGAATATGTACTTTGATGAAATTATTAATATAAGAAAAGGCTATATTTCTGTAAATGATACTATCTTCGAGGATGAGTCATCATTAACCCAATATTTATTATTTGGACCTGATAATAAGATTGAGAAATATACTGTAAAAGAGGGAGATACAATAGACTCTATTTCAGAGGCAAATAAACTTAACTATAAAGAATTTTTAGTTGCAAATCCTAAGTATAGTTCAAGAGATAGTTTACTTACTATAGGTGACAATGTTAATATTACCCTAATCAATCCAATGCTTACATTTGTCTATGATGTTAATGAAATTTTGGATACTGAAATACCTTATGAAAAAAAGGTGGAATATGATTCAAGTAAAGCTTCAGATTTTAATGAAATTACGACTGCTGGTGTAACAGGAATAACTAGAATTGATGAGAATTATACTGTTAAAAATGGTCAAACACAAGGTGGTGTTGAAATCGTAAGTAGTGTTAAAATAAAAGAAAAAGTTGATCAAGTTACCACTAAAGGTGGTTATAGATATTCAGGTGGATGGACCTCTGGTTCCTATATTGATACTGGTACTACTTGGGGATGGCCAACAAATCAACCATCAGTTATAACAAGTGGTTATGAGTGGCGATGGGGAGCATTCCATGATGGAATAGATATTTCTGGTACAGGTTGTGGTTCACCAATATATGCTGCTTTAGAGGGTGAAGTAGTTTCTTCTCAGTTGGGTGGTATGGTTGGCCCTGCGTCAGGTTATAATGTTGTTATTCGTCATAGTAATGGTTACTATTCAGTTTATGCTCACATGATTGCAAATAGTATGACTGTTAAAGTTGGTGATAAAGTTACTCGTGGACAAGTTATAGGTCAAATGGGAAATACTGGTGTATCTTATGGATGTCATTGCCATTTAGGAATATTTTATGGTCAACCATATTCAGGTGGCTATTCAATTAACCCATTAAGTGTGTATAGATGATTAAAGTATGTACTTTGGCAAGTTCTTCAGCTGGAAATTCAACTTATGTTGAAACAAGTCATTATAAAATTTTAATAGATTTAGGAAGAACAAAAAAATATTTGAGTGAAAAACTTTCTGAAATCGGAGTGGATTATAAAGATATTGATTATGTATTCTTAACTCATACTCACGATGACCATACAAAAAGTTTACATACATTCTTCAAAGGAACAAAAGCAACACTTGTTATTACGAATAAAATGTTACTTGAATTAAACGATATTTCTGATATTGAAAACATAATCATATATGAAGATAACCCAGACATTGTAGATTTAGATATTAAATCATTTGTAATGAGTCACGATGTTGCAGATATACGCAGTTTTGTTATTACCGATGAAGGCTCTTCACTTGTTTATATCACAGATACAGGGTATATTAATTCAAAATATTTTAAAGAATTTAAGGGAAAATCAGCATATTACATTGAGAGCAATCACGATATAGAAATGTTAAGACACGGCCCATATCCAAGATGGCTTCAAGATAGAGTGCTATCTGATGTTGGCCATTTATCTAATAAATTTACTGGTATATATTTATCAAAATTAATTAATGAAAATACAAAAAATGTTGTACTTCTGCATTTAAGTGAAAAAAATAATACTGAAGAACTTGCTCTTGAAACAGTCGAGGAGTACATTAATCCTACAAAAGTAAAAATAGAGTGTGCTAATAAGAATGATATAGGAAGTGTAATAACTATATGATAAAAATTGTTTGTTTTGGTAAATTAAAGGAAAATTATTTGGTTAATGCTGTTAATGATTATTTTGAAAGGGTTAATAAGTATCATAAATTATCTATAATAGAGTTAAAAGATTCAGATAATATGAATGATGAAGAAAAGGAACTTTTAAAAGTTATTCAAAATGATAAATCATATAAAATTCTTTTAGATATTAAGGGTGAGGAAGTTTCAAGCACACAATTTTCAATTTTAATAAATGATAAATTAACTCATTTTAGTAGTATTACTTTTATAATTGGAAGTAGTAATGGTGTAAGTGAAAATATAAAAAATTTTATGAATCAAAGGATTAGTTTTGGTAAAATAACTATGCCTCATGGTTTATTTAGAGCAGTATTGCTTGAACAAATTTATCGTAGTTTTAAAATATTAAATAACGAAAGTTATCATAAATAAAAGATTTATTCTTTTATTTTTTTGTGGGGTTTAGTACAATAGATATATAGGTGATAAGTATGATAGGTAATAGTTGGGATGAAAAATTAAAAGTTATATGGAATAGTCCAGGATTTCATAATTTTTATAATATGATTATGAAATTGTATGATGAAAAGACTATTTATCCTCTTAAAAAAAATATTTTTAATGCATTTAAATTGACCAGTTTCGAAAATGTTAAAGTTGTTATAGTGGGACAAGATCCTTACCACGGAGAAGGTGAAGCACACGGACTTTCTTTTTCTGTTCAGGATAATGTAAAAATTCCTCCGTCACTTCAAAATATTTATAAAGAGTTGTATGATGATTTAGGTATTCCACCTAAAAAAACTGGAAATTTAACTGGCTGGGCGAAGGAAGGTGTTCTTTTATTAAATAGTACATTAACTGTTGAAAAAGATAAAGCTAATTCTCATCAAGGGTTAGGTTGGCAATACTTTACCGATTATGTTATAAAAGTGTTGAATCTAAGTGAAAAGCCAATCGTGTTTATTTTATGGGGGAACTTTGCTCGAAGTAAAAAAGTTTTAATAACAAATCCTAAACATTTAATATTAGAGTCACCACATCCTAGTCCATTTTCTGCGTATAATGGATTCTTTGGCTCAAAACCTTTTTCGAAAACTAATGACTTTTTAATAAAGAATAACATAAAACCAATTGATTGGTCAAAATAAAAAGTAGCATCGCTACTTTGTTTCATATGAAGTCTGAACTTTTATATTATTTATTTTAGCAATAACTTTTATGTAACCTTTAATAGTTTTCATAAGTAAGTTATTGTTTTTATTATAGTATTTTTTATTGGCAATTAATATTTCATTAATACTATCTATTTTATTAAATAACTCATTTATTTCATCTGTATTAAGTTCTTTATTATCCTCTTTTAAATCAGTCATAGTTTTTAAATAATTATTAAGTTCAATATCAAGATTATAATTACTAATTTTCTTAGTATTTAAATTTGCAAAATCTTTTAAATAATCTTTCTTTTTTAATACTTTTTTATATTTATCATATATTTCATTCATTATATCTTTTTTATCTTTTAAAGCTTTACTGATAATATCGTTTGCGGTATCCATTTTGGCCTTTATAATAGATATCTTATTATATCCAATAAAGTATACTAATGATATACCAAATCCAATACTAATTACAATAAGTAACATTATTTCTAATTTCAATTTAACACTTCCTATCTTATAACATTATACCACATTATCTTTTTTCTTTTAATAATTTTATTATAGTATCTTTATTTATTAAGAAGTAAACTGTTAATGTAAGTAAACCGATTATGCCTAAATATAACATATTTCCAATAAATCCATTAAATGTTGGCATTATTTTTTTATATATAACACACATAAAAATTGCAATTAAAATTGAAAAAATTAGTTTAGGAAGAGACTTTATTGTATCATTATATCTAAATCCATCATTTTTATATAATGAAACAATTGGTATACTTAATGATATTATATAACCTATTACAGTGGCGGTAATTGCTCCATAATATGGGTATATTCCCAGTCTATTAAATAAATACATTAAGGGAAGGTCAAGAAGAGCGTTAACTGTTATTCCACTTAATGCGCAAATATATACAAGTTTTGTTTTATATAAGCCTTGTAAAGCAGAAAAGAAAATAATGTAAGCACTGTCAAGTATTGCTACTAAAATGATGTATTTAAAGATTATTGGTCCATAGTAACTTTGACCATAAAATATATACCAAATTTCTTTAGAAAAAATACTTAAGAATATTGTAAGTGGTGTAATAATAAAGAGTAATACTTTTAATGAATTGTTGAAATAGTAATTAGCTTTATCCATATCTTTTTTAACATAAGCACTAACTATTGAAGGTATTAAACTTATAGTAAGTCCAGTTGCAAATGCCTTAACAATTGTTATTAACTTACTTCCCCAGGTTGTGAATATTGAGGAAATTGTTTCAACATCTTTTGCACTGTAACCCAAATTAGTAAGGCCTCTTATAATTAAAATCATATCGGTTGTATTATAGATTGAATTAGAAATGTTTATTATTATAAAAGGTATACAATAACCAATAATTTTTTTAATAACTTCCTTTCTTTCTTCATCTGAAAGTGCTTTTTTACTGTCCTTTACAACATTAGATTTTTTAGTTTTAATAATTAAGTAAATGTAAGCAACGATGGCACCAATTGCACAAGAAAATACGGAAATACCTACTGCAAATGTAATTTTCAAATGAAATACTTTAATACATAAATAACTTCCTACAAGAATAAAAAATATTCTAACAATTTGCTCTATAACTTGTGATTTTGAAGAAGCCTCAATATACTTATGGCCCTGAAGATACCCACGATAAATTGAAAGAAGTGGTACAACTAAAAGAGCAAAAGATATACATCTAATTACAAAACTTACATCTTCGATGGTATTACCTCCAGTAAGGTCACCAAGAATTATTTTAGCAAGAGGTTTTGAAAATAAGAAACATAGCAAAAATGCAACAAGAGAGAAAATATACACTATTTTCTTACTTATTCGATACATTTCATTTTTTTTATCATATTCCTTTAAAGTCTCATATTCACTAGTAATTTTACTTATTGCAAGTGGTATACCTGCTGAGGAAATAATTAAAAATATATTATAAATATTATAAGCGTAACCATACAATGCTCCACCTTGTTCACCAATTATTTTATAAAATGGAATTACATATAATACGCCTAAAACTTTTGAAATTATTATCGCAATAGTGGCTATTATAGCGCCTTCCATAAATCCGTTTTTCTTCATACTTAATTTCAACTCCTATTATTATTATAGATAAAAATGAAATATAAAACAAGAAATTTATCAAAATCATTTACAAACTAGCAAATATCCATTATATTTAAATAGAAATGAGGTATTATGAAAGTTGAAATTTTAGTATTAGGTCCCCTTGATACAAATATATATATTTTAAGTAAAGATGGAAAATGCATTATTATAGACCCAGCAGATGATGCAGAAAAAATTGTTTCATTTTGCTCAAAATATGAAGTCGAAGAAATAATTGTTACTCATCATCACTTTGATCATATTGGTGCACTTGAAAAGTTAGAAAAATACTATAATATTAAACATAATACATTTTTAAGAAAGACATTTTCTTATGACATAATAAAAACGCCAGGTCATACTGACGATTCTATTTCAATATTTTTCAGTGGACAAAACCTATTATTTTCTGGTGACTTAATTTTTTATCATAGTATCGGAAGATATGATTTTCCAAATTCTAATTATAATGATTTAATTAAGTCTTTAGAAAAGGTAAGTAAACTATCCCTTGATACAACTATTTTTCCTGGTCACGGAGAAAAAACAAGTTTAAACGAAGAAATTAAATATTTTGATTTATATTAAAATGTTTTTTCAGAATAAGCATGAGAATAATTAATTGGTTCCATAAATTCAACATAATCAAGATATAAAATTCTAATTAGATACCATTTTCCAGTTGTAACCTCTTTGATTATTAAATGGTCTTTACCTGCTTCTTCGATTAATCCGGAAAATATTTTGTTTTTCCATTCTGTGCTATCTGGAAAAGAGACATAAGCATTAACTTTTCTTCCTTTGTTAAGCCTTAAAATATTTTCAATATAACTTTGCTCGTTATAGTCTTCCATTGAACTTACATTTCCAGGTGGCATAGTCATATTTTGCATATTGTTTTGATTTGTTGGAAATGTTGGATTTTGATAATAATTACCATTCATTTGTATTCACCTCATTAAAACTTATTTTTTTTTGTTAAATTTATGACATATTATAGACAAAAAAACTAAATTTTAGTAAAATAATTATAGTAAGAAGGGTAGTAAAATGAGTAAGGAAGATATAAAAACTTTAGTTACTGGTGTTACATTTGTTTTTGGTATCTTTTTACTTGCAATGTGCTACCATTTATTTTTACTACCCAATGAATTTATAACTGGTGGCACCAATGGTCTTGCGATAATATTTAATAAATTATTTAATATTGATCCAACAATGTTTTTGTACATATCAAGAATAGTACTCTTAATCATAAGTTTTATTTGTTTAGGGTATAAAAAAACACTACCTACGGTATTAGGCTCATTATTATACCCAATTATGGTAACAATTACAGAGCCTATAGCATTATCACTTTTACAATATATTAATACAAGTCAAGTGCTAATTAGTGTTGTAATTACTGGTTTCTTATATGGAGCATCATCCGCACTTATATATAAAAGTGGTTTTACAACTGGTGGTGGGGACGTTATAATGGAACTTATTAAAAAGTACGCCAAAGTATCTACTTCTGTTGCAAATTTTTCCTATAGTTTTATAATCCTTTTGATGGGTGCATTTGTATTTGGTTTTGAAAGTTTTATATATTCTATAATTATTTTATTAATAAGTAATCATTTTATTGATAAAATTACTCTTGGTGTTTCTTTAAGTAAGGTTTTCTTCATTTATACAAATAAACTAAGTGAAGTTAAAAAGGTCATTGCTAAAGAGTATGACAGTGGTGTTACAATTTTACAAAGTAAACAAGAATTTTTACATAAAAAAGGCGAAATATTAATGGTGGCAGTTTCTAATTTAGATTGTTATAGATTACGAAATAGAATATTAGAAATTGATCCAGGTGCATTTTTTGTAATAAATGATTGTTATGAAGTTAATGGGGGAAAGAAAAAAGAAAGGATATTGATTAATCGATGAAAAAAATATTAGTACTTTTAAGTGTATGTTTAATTGCTTTATGCGGATGCAAAAAAAATGAAAATGAAATTGTGATGGTAACCGAGGCAGGATTTGCACCTTATGAATATTATGAGAATAACGAAATTGTCGGAGTAGATGTAGAAATTGCTAAGGAGATAGCTACAGCACTTGGTAAAAAACTTGTTATTAAAGATGTTTATTTTGATGCAATAATTAATGAAATAAAATCAGGAAAAGCAGATTTTGCTTTAGCGGGAATGAGTGTAAATGAAGAAAGAAAAAAACAAGTTGATTTTTCTAATACATATATTAGTTCAAAACAAATAGTAATTGTTAGAAACGATAGTAACATTAAAAATATTTCAGAAATTAACAACAAAAAAATTGCTGTTCAACTTGGCACTATTGCAGATAGTTATGTAACTGATAATAACATAACAAAAGATATTGTTAGACAAAAAAAATACTTATCAATGGCTGAAGATCTAAAAGCTGGTAAAGTTGATTTAATAATAATGGATGAATTGCCTGGTAAAAAAATAGTTGAAAATAATGAAAATTTAATTATTTTAGATGGTTTTGTATTCGAAGATAATTATGCAATTGCTATTAAAAAAGGAAATACTAAACTTTTAAATAAAATTAATGAAGTTATTGATAATTTAAAAAGTAGTGGTAAAATTGATGAATACATTTTAGAGTATTCAAAATAGGTGTTTATGGAATTAATAAGAGAAAATATATACAATTCATTTATATATCAAGATAGATATAAATATTATTTAACTGGTCTTGGTAATACAATTATTATGGCATTTTTTGCTTGTTTAATTGGAGTTATTTTAGGACTTATTTTATCACTTGTTATAGACTATAATGAAAAAACAGGTAAGCTTTATTTATTAAGTACTTTTGCAAGAATGTATATTGGAATTATAAGAGGAACTCCCGCACTACTTCAATTAATGATTTTATATTATATAATTTTTAAAAGTGTTAATATTAATATAGTAGTAGTTGGAATTATATCTTTTGGATTAAATTCTGGAGCTTATGTATCCCAAATAATTAGATCTGGATTAATATCAATTCCAAAGGGTCAAGAGGAAGCTTCAACAATGCTAGGATTTAACTATTTTCAAACTATGAAATATGTTATTATGCCTCAGGCATTAAGAAATGTTTTACCAGCATTAGGTAATGAATTTATAACACTTTTAAAAGAAACTTCCGTAGCGGGTTATATTGGCATACTTGAACTTACAAAGGCCTCTGATATAGTGGCTTCCTCTACATATGATTATTTCTTTCCTCTTTTAATCGTTGCAATAATCTATCTAATATTAACTTTAGGATTAACTAAACTATTAAATTTTTTCGAAAGGAGACTTTCAAATGATAGAAATTAAAAACTTAACAAAAAGTTATGATAAAAAATGTATTTTAAAAAATATTAATTTAAAAATCAATGATAATGAGCAAATATCTATAATTGGTAAAAGTGGATGTGGTAAATCAACATTACTTAGATGTATAGCAAGACTTGAAAAAATAGATAAAGGTCAAATATTAATAGATAATGAAAATGTTAATAATATAAAAAAATTTTATAATAAAGTTGGTATGGTTTTTCAATCATTTAATTTATTTGAAAACATGACTGTACTTGAAAATTTAATTATTGCTCCGGTTAAACTTAAAATGTATTCAAAAAATGAAGCAATTAAACTTGCTAAAAACTATTTAAAAGAAATAAATTTAGAAAATAAAATAAATGAATACCCTAAAAATTTAAGTGGTGGTGAAAAACAAAGAGTTGCTATAATAAGAGCTCTTATGGAAAAACCCAAAATACTTTTATTAGATGAACCAACTAGTTCATTAGATCCACAAATGAAAAAAGAGGTATTAGAGTTAGTAAGTAAATTAAAAGATTATAATATGACAATAATTGTTGTAAGCCACGAACTTAACTTTGTAAAAGATTTTTCTTCGAGAATTATTTTTGTGGACAATAAAACTATTCTTTCTGATGATACTGTTGAGGAAACATTTAATAGTGAAAATGAAACTATTAAAAATTTTTTAAAAGATATAAATTAGAAATATGGACTTTTAAAAATTTAAATGATAAAATTAATATAATAAGGAGATGATATAGATGCATGTTACTAGTGAAATTAAAAAATTAAAAAAAGTTTTGGTTCATAGACCAGGAAAGGAACTATTAAATTTAACACCAGATACTTTAGGTAGACTTCTTTTTGATGATATTCCATATTTAAAAGATGCAATTTTAGAACACGATGAATTTTGTCAAATACTTAGAGATAATGGTGTAGAGGTTGTTTATTTAGAAGATTTAATGGCTGAAACATTAGATGAAAACCCACAGGTTAAACCTTCATTTATAAGACAATTTATTTATGAAGCAGGAGTAAGAACTCCAAAATATAAAGATTTATTATTTGATTATTTAATGAGTTATACAAATAATAAAGAACTAGTTTTAAAAACTATGGAAGGTATTAAAGTTTCTGAAGTTCATAGAAATAAACAAGATAGTGAATATTCTCTTGTTGATCAAATAAGTGAAGAAACTAAGTTTTTAGCTGAACCAATGCCAAACCTTTATTTTACAAGAGATCCGTTTGCATCAGTTGGTGATGGTATAATTCTTAATAAAATGTACTCTGTTACAAGAAGTAGAGAAACAATTTATGCTTATTACATTTTTAATTATCATCCAGATTATATGGACAAAGTTCCAAAATATTATGATAGAGAAAATCCATTCAGTATTGAGGGTGGAGATGTATTAAATTTAAATGAACATACTCTTGCAATTGGTATTTCTCAAAGAACTAGTGCTGAAGCAATTGATTTAGTTGCTAAAAACATGTTTAATGATGAAAAATGCAATATTGATACAATACTTGCATTTAAGATACCTGAATGTAGAGCTTTTATGCACTTAGATACAGTATTTACTCAAATTGATATTGACAAGTTTACATATCACCCTGGAATTATGGATACATTAGAGGTTTTTGAAATTACTAAAAATGAAGATAATCTTGATGAAGTAAGTGTAATTAAAAAAGAAGGAAGCCTTGAAAATATTTTAGAGGAATATTTGGGTATTGATATTACACTTATTCCTTGTGCTGGAGGAGATAAAATTGCCTCAGAAAGAGAACAATGGAATGATGGAACAAATACATTATGTATAGCTCCTGGAGTAGTAGTTGTATACAATAGAAATAATATTACTAATGAAGTATTAAGAGAAAAAGGAATTAAAGTAATTGAAATGAATAGTGCAGAACTTTCTAGGGGTAGAGGTGGTCCTAGATGTATGAGTATGCCACTTGAAAGAGAGGATTAAATGGATTTAAGAGGAAGAGATTTTCTAAAGTTACTTGATTATTCAACTGATGAAATAAGATATTTATTAGACTTAGCAAAAAATTTTAAAACAAAAAAGGAACATAGAGAACCTCATAGATTTCTTGAGGGACAAAATATTGCTATAATATTTGAAAAAGATTCCACGAGAACTAGGTGTTCTTTTGAAGTTGCTGCTTACGACTTAGGCATGCATGTTACTTATTTAGGACCAACTGGTTCCCAAATGGGTAAAAAAGAAAGTATTGAAGATACTGCAAGAGTACTTTGTAGAATATATGATGCTATAGAATATCGTGGATTTGATCAAACTATTGTTGAAACATTAGCAAAATATTCAAGTGTTCCTGTTTATAATGGACTTACTAATGAATTTCATCCAACTCAAATGTTAGCTGATTTTATGACTATTGAAGAAGAATTTGGTTCATTAAAAGGAAGAAAATTAGTTTTTTGTGGGGATGCTAGAAATAATGTTGGTAATTCATTAATGGTTGCTAGTGCAAAGTTAGGTGTTAATTTTACTTGTTGTGCGCCAAAAGATTTGTGGCCTGATGAAGAACTTACTAAAAAATGTGAAGAAATAGCTAGAGAAAACGGATGTACTATTCAAAGAACTGAAGATATTATGGAAGGTACTAAAGATGCCGATGCAATATATACTGATGTTTGGGTATCAATGGGAGAGCCTATGGAAAAGTGGGCTGAAAGAATTAATTATTTAAGAAAATATCAAGTTAATCAGTCCGTTATAGATAATGCTAAAGATGATTGTATCTTTCTTCATTGTTTGCCATCTTTTCATGATCAAAATACGACAATTGGTAAAGAGATTTATGAAAAATTTGGTGTTCCTGAAATGGAAGTTACAGACGAAGTATTTAATGGTTCACATTCAAGAGTTTTTGAGGAAGCAGAAAATAGAATGCATACAATTAAAGCAGTTATTTATGCTACATTAAGGAATTAATATGAGTAAAATTGTTATTGCTTTAGGTGGAAATGCTCTTGGAAAAACTCCTGATGAACAAAAACTTCTTGTAAAAAAAGCAGCCAACATAATTGTTAGTATTGCTAAAGATAATGATGTTATTGTTACTCATGGAAATGGTCCCCAGGTGGGAATGATTGCAAATGCATTTGAGTATGCAAGCAAATTTAATGTTGCTCCATTTATGCCTTTTGCAGAGTGCGGAGCAATGAGTCAGGGATATATTGGTTATCATTTACAAAATGCTATTAATGAAAAATTAAGAGAAAATAATATTGAAAAGAAATGCGCAACTATCATTACTCAGGTTGAAGTGGATGAAAATGATGAGGCTTTCACTGATCCAACTAAACCTGTAGGAATGTTTTATACCAAAGAGGAAGCAGATAAACTCGCTTCTTCGAATGGTTATAAATATGTTGAAGATTCTGGTAGAGGCTATAGGAGAGTAGTGCCCTCACCAAAGCCTGAAAGAATCTTGGAGCAAGAAATAGTAAGTAATCTTGCGGATGACGGAAATATTGTTATTACTGTCGGTGGTGGTGGTATTCCTGTAGTAAAGGATGGACTAGGATATAAAGGTGTTGACGCAGTTATTGATAAAGATTTTGCAAGTAGTAAATTAGCAGCAAATATTAAAGCTGATATTTTGTTAATTCTAACAGCAGTAGATAAAGTGTATATTAATTATAATAAAGATAATCAAATGGCACTTGATTCAACTGATACATTAGAATTACAAAAATACATCGATGAAGGCCATTTCGCAAAAGGAAGTATGCTTCCAAAAATAAATGCTTGTATGAATTTTCTAAATGAAAACTCAGAAGGCACCGCTATTATTGCTTCATTAAATGAAGGACTTGAAGCAATTAATGGTGATAAAGGCACAAGAATATTTTATAGGAGGAAATAAAAATGGCAAAAAAAGCTAAAAAGAAAAAATTTACATTATCTTCATTTACAATTATAATGTTAATTATTGTTGCAATTGCTATAATTTCATATTTACTTCCACTTGCTACATTTGATGGTGAAAATATTGTTAATGGTAGTGGTGTTGTTCGTGCTAAATTTTCTGACTTTTTAATGGCTCCAATCAAAGGATTTGAAAATGCTGCTGATGTAGGTGTATTTATTCTTATTTTAGGAGGATTTTTAAATGTCGTTACTAAAACTGGTGCTCTTGAAACAGGAATAAAAGTTTTAGTAAACAAATTAAAAGGTAAGGAACTAGTATTAATACCAATACTAATGTTTATATTCTCAGTTGGTGGAACTACTTATGGAATGTTAGAAGAAACAGTTGCATTTTATGGTTTGTTATCATTTACTATGGTAGCAGCGGGAATGGATACTATTGTTGCATCAGCCACAGTCTTACTTGGTGCTGGTGTAGGTGTACTTGGTTCAACAATAAATCCATTTGCAGTAGGTGCTGCAGTTAGTGCATTACCAGATGGTATAAAAGTTAATCAAGGAACTATAATTTTACTTGGATGTATCTTATGGTTAGTTTCTTATATTATAGCAGTAGCATTTGTATTAAATTATGCTGCTAAAGTGAAAGCCGAGAAAGGAAGTACATTTCTTTCATTACAAGAACAAAAACAAATGGAAAAACATTATGCAAAAGATGACTTTATTAATCCAGATGTAAAACTTACTACAAGACAAAAGCTTATATTAATTATATTTGGCTTAACATTTGTTATTATGATAGCAGGTTTCATTCCATGGGTAGATTTTGGTATTATACCTGCGGATATTGCTGATGCTGGAACACATTTTACAGCTTTCTTAACTGGAAATTGTTTTGGTTATTGGTATTTCGAAGATGCGGCCGTACTATTCTTTGTAATGGCTATTGTAATAGGAATAATTGGTAAATTAAGTGAAAAAGAATTTGTAGATACATTTGTTGATGGTGCCTCTGATATACTAAGTGTTATATTAATTATAGCAATTGCAAGGGGTGCTTCAGTATTAATGCAAGTTACATATTTAGATAATTATATTATTTATAATGCGGCAAATGCCCTTAAAAATATGCCTGCAGTTATCTACGCACCAATGAACTTTATTTTACATATATTCTTATCAATACTTGTACCATCTTCATCAGGTATTGCAACACTTTCAACTCCAATTATGGGTGGCTTAACTCATCAATTAGGATTCTCAGTTGAAACAAATGTTATGATACTTGTTGCTTCTAATGGACTTGTAAATTTAATTTCACCTACATGTGGAGCGATAATGGGTGGTCTTGCTCTAGCTAGAGTTGAGTATTCAACATGGTTCAAATGGGCATTTAAAATAGTTGCTTGTATTGGTCTTGCTGCAATGGTAATCCTTACAATAGCAATGTGTGTTTTATAAAGGCTCTTTGTCAAATAGTGTTGGTAGACAATAATTTTTGATAAATGAATTGAATATAAGGGATGACGAAAGTCATCCTTTTAAAGTGCCTTTAATTAAGAATATTCTAGTTACAAAATGATCAAATTTTTTGTAACCAAAAGCGATTCTTTTAATACATTTATTTAAGTTATTAGTTCCTTCGATTACTACATTATTAATATCATATTTAAACGAATGTTCAATATAATTAATGTTTTCTTTATATAAATTTAATGCTTGTTTCATTTTATCTGAAATGCTTTTATTCTTATGTAAAACAATATTTTTAAATTTATTGAAATCATCTTCTTTAATTGAATTTATTATTCCTTGGTAGCATTGATATGTCGCTTTTAACGTTTTATTAGTGTTAATAAGTAATTGTATAATTTCTTGTTGTGATATTTCTTTTTTAAATATTTTGAATATTTCTTTTTACTAGACAAATCATTTTCATTTTTTAATATTAATTTCCAATAATTTTTTAGTTTATTATAATAAAGGTTAGATTTGTAACATAATTTAACTCTAGTTATATTTAATGCATTATATGCTTGAATAACAATGTGAAATCTATCGATAGAAATATTTGCGTTTTTAAACTTTTTTTTGCGAGTGATATATAGCCAGAATAGAAATCAGTTGAAATATGCATTACTTTATTTCTTTCAGATCTTGGATATCTTAAAAAGTAATTTTCTAAATCCTTTGATTTCCTTGAATCTAAAATATCAAATATATTTTTTATTCTCTATCATCTTGTCTTTAACTTTTGTTATAATATAGATATTTTCATCTTTGATATTTAGTAAATTTAATATATAATTATTTATAGACATAGATTTGTTCCTTTCAGTGTTTTTTTACCAATTACATTGTATCAAATTTATGTCTTTTTGTTTAGGTAAAAAATAGTGTTATTATTTATCAACAACACTATTTATAATACAACCTAGTTTTTTGTTATAAATTTTATTGTTAAAAAATGTAAATAAACTTCATTTAATTTACTTATATTTTTAAAAGTGGTATAATTTAAACATAATGGAGGTATGTATGAAATTCATTGAATTTAAGGATGTTACTAAAACATATAGTAATGGCATAACAGCTTGTGCTGATGTAAGCGTTCAAATTGATAAAGGCGAATTTGTTTTTGTAATTGGACTTACTGCAAGTGGAAAATCTACTTTTGTTAAAATGTTATATAGAGAAGAAAAACCAACAAAAGGTACTGTAATGGTTGGTGGAGTAAATGTTGGAAAATTAAAAAATAGAAAGGTATATAAGTTTCGTAGAAAAGTTGGTATTGTATTCCAAGACTTTAAATTACTACCTACTTTAACTTCATATGAAAATGTTGCATTTGCTCTTGAATGTGTTGGCGATAAAGGTGTTGATATAAGGCCAAAAGTCTTAAAGGCATTAGAAAGAGTTGGTTTAAAAGATAAAGTAAGAAGCTTTCCCAAAGAACTTTCTGGTGGTGAACAACAAAGAGTTTGTATTGCTAGAGCAATTGTAAATGAACCTAAACTTTTAATTTGTGATGAACCTACGGGAAATTTGGATCCAATGACTAGTAAAGAAATTATGGATGTTATTTCAAATATTAATAAAGATTTAGGAACAACAGTTATAATGGCAACTCATGATAAAGAAATTGTTAATAGAATGAAAAAAAGAGTATTAGTGATTAACAATGGTATGCTTGTTGGTGATTATAAGAAAGGAAGTTATAAGAGTGAAAGCGATTAGAATTTTTGGAAGAAGTATAAGAGATGCATTTAAAAGTATAACTCGTAATTTTTCACTTTCAATGGCAAGTATTCTTTGTGATATGATAACTCTTATTATCGTTTCTGTGGCAATTATTATTGCAGTAAATGTAAATAATGCCACAAGGTCAATTGAAAAAGAGATGAATATAGTTGTTTATATTAATAAAAATGCAAGTGAAGAAGATAGTAATAATGCATATTTAGAAATAAAAAATATTAAGGGTGTAAGTAAAGTTACTTATAAAAGTAAAGAGGAATGGAAAACTCAAATGAGTGAGTATTCTGATACATTTTCAACAATGTTAAATTATCTAACTGAAAATCCATTGATGGACAGTTGTACTGTATATGTTGATGATATAAAGAATATTTCCTCGGTAGCCGAAGAAATAAAAAAGGTTCCAAATATACAAACGGTTAAATATGGTGAAACTATGGTTGAGGAGGTTGTATCTGCTTTTGATATTATCCAGAAGGTTACAATTGGAATTGTTATTGCTCTTATTATAGTTACAGCTTTCTTAATTTCAAATACAATTAAATTAACTATTTATTCACGAAAAAATGAAATTGAAATAATGCGTCTTGTTGGAGCAAGTAATACAGCAATTAAATTACCATTTTTGTTCGAAGGTTTATTTTTAGGAATAATTGGTTCAATAATTCCAGTATGTATAACTATTTATGGATATGTAATTTTATTTAATACAATGCACGGTTATATGTTTACCGAGACACTTAATTTAATTAAACCATATAATTTTGTATTCTATGTATCTGGCGTAATTGTTTTAATTGGCGCAATTGTAGGTATGTTCGGTAGTGCAAATTCAGTAAGGAAGTATTTGAAAATATGATGAAAAAAGTAGTAAAAGTATTTAGTATACTTATAGTATTATTTATGTTTTCAAATGTTAATGCCGCTGCCAATACTCTTAAAGATTTAAAAAATGAACTTCAGGCATTAATAAATGAAAAAAATGCAAATGATGCTCAAAGAAATAGAACTCAAAGTGAAATTAATGCAGAAAATAATCGTATATCAAATGCACATAATGAAGTAGAACAGGCTGAAAATGATATAGTGTCTGCGAAAGCACAAATTGAGGCATCTACTAAAGAGATTGAAAAAACGAAAGCTAAAAGTGAAGAATTGCTTGCATTTTATCAAATTGTAAGTAGTGATAATACTTTCCTAGATTATGTAGGAGGAGCTTCTACAGCAACAGATGTTGTTATGAGAGCAGATGCAATAAGTCAAATTATTTCATATACTCAAAATGAACTTAAAAAGATGGAAAGTTTAATCGAAGAAAATCAAGATTTACAAATAAATTTAGTAAAAAAGCAAAATGATTTAAATGAAAAAATTAAGACTTATGAAAATAGTCTTGCGTCATTAAAAAATGATTTATCTTCATTAGTTGAGGTTACTCTTGATATTTCACAACAGATTACTGCTCAACAAAAACTTATTAAATATTATGAAGATTTAGGATGTAAGGATGATCAAACTTTATCTTCATGTATAAATGTTGCAAATAGTGCTCAATTTTTAAGACCAACAGTAAGAGGTTATGTTTCATCGGGATTTGGTTGGCGTTCATTTTATTTAAATGGTAGACCTTATTCTGATTTCCATCCAGCAAATGATATTGCGGGTAATGCTGGAGGAACACCTGTATATGCTACTGCCGCAGGTACTGTAGCAGCTGTTATAAGTAGAGCAAAATGTGGAGGTAACCAAGTTTATATTCACGTTAGAGTTAAAGGAATTGCTTATACATTAACATATGCTCATTTAAAAGATGTTTATGTTAAAGTTGGAGATACTGTTACCCAGCAGACTGTAATTGGTACAGTTGGTGGTGGAGGAAGTACTTTAAAAGTAAATGGTGGTTGGGATACATGTTCTACAGGCTGGCATTTACATTATGGCGTTACAAAAGGATTTTATTTAGGAGGTGGTCCCGAAGGCTATTCAAGTTATAGTAAATATGTTGCAAATAGTTTCCAACCTCCGGCACTTCCAGCTTATGGTGTATGGTTCTATTCAAGATATTAAAATATGAAATAGATAATGCTAATCTGTTTAATATTATCATTATGCGGTTGTAATCAAAAGGAAGATTTTAATAAAACTGTTTCAAATAATAATGAAGTAGTTATTCCTGAAAAAGTGCAGTATGAAGATAGAAATCCTATTAAAATATCAATTTATGCTGATAATGATTTGAAAGTAAGTGATACTTTATCTTATAATTGGGTGTTAAAAAAAGATATAATAGTTTTAAATATCTTTCTAACTGAAGAAGAAAAAGTCACTGGTTCATATTATAAAGAAATATGGAATAAATATACTAGTGAGGAATATGAAAATTTAAATTATAAATTAGGATGGGAAATTTCCTTCGAGGTTAATGATGAAAAAATTCATAAAACTATTTTAAAACCATCTGATTCTGAAAACTTTTATAATTATTTGAAAATATATTTGTATGATGGTGTACATCATGAATATGGACAGTGGTATTCACATTTATTAGATAATGAAATAACTGATAATACATTAATCACTTCGATGAAATTAACATGTGGAAGTGAATATAAAAATATTACTTCAGATATCTATGTTAAAGCATTTTCTTATTTAACAAATAATGATTTTGATGAAAATGGTTATTATCGTGGTAAAAGTTATGATGAAGTAACAATAAAAAATCTGTCTATGTGACAGTTTTTTTTATAAAAAGTATTTGTTATCTAAAAAAATCGTGATATAATTTAAATAAGAATAAGGAGTAAAATGTGAAAGATATAAGTGATGATATTATTGCAGCTACAAATGATTTTGATGAACAGAAAAAGTTACTTTCTGATGAAAAAAAAGAAAATCAATCTATTAAAAAAGATATAATAAAATCTTTAATCTTTTTACTTGTAATAATTTTAATTATAATTACTGCTTATTTAACTATTTATATTTATAAAATATATGGAAATTATAATCCAAGTAATCCAGATAATTGTAAATATGTTAATCAAAAAATATGGGGTAGTAAAGTACCAAATTTAAATGTTTCAAAAGATGAAAATTGTAAACCATTTTATAATGTTGATTATAGGAAAAATGGTAAACCTTTATTTAATATCGATTTATTTGGTAATCAAACAAGACTATTTAATGAAATTAACCAACTTGATGAAAATGGTATGTGTAAATTAAATTGTGATAGTGATAATGATGGATGGCCAGACTATAACATTGACCTTGATGGCGATAAAGTAGCGGATATAAATATTATAAAGGATTACAATAAAAAAAATACTTGTGATTTAAACTGTGATATTAATGGTGATATGCTTGCGGACACAAATATTGATTTAGATGGCGATGGAAATCCAGATGTTAATATAACTGGTGATGATTCCACTATTCCAATTCGAAACATTGATTATAAAGGTAATAGAAAACCAACATTTAATGTTATTGATGAGAATGGTAATATTAAAAATCCTACAAATGTTAAAGATGAAAATGGTGTATGTATTCGAAATTGTACTGATGATACGGGTAATGTTATATCTAATGTTGATGTAGATGGTGATGGTAAAACTTTAAATAATAAAGTCACTTTACCAGATGGAACCACTAAAATAATAAACATTGATATTGATGGTGATGGAAAAGCTGATGTTAATATTTCTGATGATGGTGGAAATACAATTACAAATCCCGTAAATAAAGAAGTAACTATAGATGGAAATAAAGTTATTTTAAATGAAGATACAAATGGTGATGGCCTTCCAGATATAAATATAGATTTAGATAATGATGGTAAACCTGATTTAAATATAACTGATGATACGGGTAAATGTATAAAAAATTGCGATACAAATAGTGATGGTAAACCAGATCATAATATATATGTTGGTGAAAAAAAAGTTGGTGACATAAATATTGATACTGATTATGACGGTAAATGTGATGTAAATTGTGATAAAAATTATGATAATCATCCAGATATAAACATTGATACAAATGGAGATTTAGTACCTGATATAAATATTGATTTTGACAAAGATGGTAAAGCTGATTTTAATATTGATACAAATGGTGATGGAATTCCAGATATAAATATTGATGTATATGGAACTGGAACTTGCAATTTTAATTGTGTAAATGATGATGGATCGCTTTCAAATCCTGTTGAAAATGGTCTTACTTGTCAAAAAAATTGTGATACTGATGGTGATGGCCTTCCAAATATAAATGTTGATATTGATAATGATGGTATTTGTGATTTTAACTGTGATAATGGTAGTACAAAAATAGATAGTGATTATAATTATTATGAGGATGATAAATATAAAAATGAGAAAAATATTTTAGAAATCGCTAAAGGTACTGATAGTGACTTTTATATATACAATCCTCTTGAAATAGTTTCTGCGGACATTGAGCCTGGATGGAATGGTACTTATGTTTTGAAAATAAAAAATGATGCGGACTTTGCAGTGGCTTATAAAATAGTTTGGCGTGATGTATTTAATGATTTTACTGATGTTAATACTTTAGATTATTTTATAACTCGTAGTAATATTTCGTATTTAAATAATTTAAAGGCGCCAAGGAAAGAAACATTCCTTGAAACAGAAGTTTTAATTCGTAGAAAAACAACAATTAAATATGTATTAAGGATGGATTGGAAAGAAACTGGAGTTAATCAAAATATAGACAGTGGAAAAACATTTAAAGGTAAACTTTATATAGAAACAATTAAATAGAAAGGAGAAAAATATGATTACAAAAAAAATGAGAATTAAATCAATATTAAACTATATTGGTTCAGTTATATCTTGGACATTATTTTCAATATTAATAATTTGTGCTGGATTTTTAATGTATTATTTTGTTTCATTAAAACTTTATGAAGCAAAAGGTAGTAAATATAGACCGTTTTTCTCCGTATATACAATTGTTTCCCCAAGTATGGTTCCAACAATAAATGTATATGATGTTATTATTAATAAAACAGTGAAAGAACCAAATGAAGTAAAAGTAAATGATATAATTACTTTTGAATCTACGAGCATTGTTTCTCCAGGATATACAGTTACACATAGAGTACAGGATGTTTATTATGATGAAAAAGCTAGTGATTATGAGTATGTAACTAAGGGCGATAATAATCCAATTAAAGATGACAGTCCAGCTTCTTATAGCAATCTTATTGGAAAAGTTATTTTAAAAATTCCTGGACTTGGAAATGTTCAAAGATTTGTAGGAAGCAAAATCGGTTGGCTAGTAGTTGTAATTATTCCGGCACTTGTAATTATAATTCAGGACATTATGAAATTAATTAAAGTAAGTAATGTAAAAAAACGCGCTGAAATAGAAAATCAAAAAATTGTTAATCAGGAAGAACATGTTCAATGAGATTAAGTGATATAGTTGTTCTTGAAAATAACAAACGATATATTTTGACTAATAAATATCAGTTAAATAATAATATTTACTATTTAGCATATGAGCTATTAAATGAAGAAAAAAAAGAAAATTTTGTTTTTGTTAAAGAAGTATATGATGATGGTTATTATGTTATTTTAGAGAAGAATGAAGATATTTTAGTAAAATTAATAAGTCAAAAAAATTCATAAATTATTTATGGATTTTTTTATGACAAAGTGTTTGACACATCATAATTTATGTGGTAAGATTAGTCTTGAAAAAGGAGTGAAAAGATGGAATTAAAAGGTAGTAAAACTGAAAGTAATTTAATGGCTGCTTTTGCTGGAGAAAGTCAAGCAAGAAATAAATATACATATTATGCTAGTAAAGCTAAAAAAGATGGCTATGAACAAATTGCAAGTATTTTCGAAGAAACTGCAAATAATGAAAAAGAGCATGCAAAACTTTGGTTTAAAGCATTGAATGGTGGAGAAATACCTTCGACTATGGAAAACTTAAAAGATGCTGCAAATGGTGAAAACTTTGAATGGACAGAAATGTATAAAGGTTTTGCACAGATTGCTAGAGAAGAAGGATTCGAAGATATTGCTAAATTATTTGAAATGGTTGGTGATATTGAAAAACATCACGAAGAAAGATATTTAAAATTAATAGGTAATATTGAGGAAGAAAAAGTATTCCATAGAAATGAAGAAGTTATTTGGATATGTAGAAACTGTGGACATGTTTATTATGGAAAAGATGCATTAAAAGTATGTCCTGTATGTAAGCACTCTGAATCATTTATGGAATTAAAAGCAACAAATTATTAATATACGATGAATTATTATAAGTAGTTTTATAAAATTAAAAGAGATTAATGCATTTGGTGAAAGTATTAAGAAACTATAAAGCGAAATTCAAATAAGGAGTATAAACGGGTAATAGCGTTATAAATATAAAGATTGAAATAAACTTTTCATAAAGTAGGGTGGTACAGCGATAAAACGCCCCTATAAATATGGAAAGTTTTTATTTTTTAAGGAGGAAATAATGGAAAATATTAAAGAGGAAATAGTTAAAGATTTAGAAAAAGTTAATAATTTAAATGAATTAAATGATGTTAAAGTAAAATATTTAGGAAAAAGTGGAGTAATTACAGAACTTCAAAGTAAGATTAGAGAAGCCGAAGATAAAAAGGCATATGGTATGTATGTAAATGAAATTAAGACTTATTTTAATGATTTTTTTACAAAGAAAAATGATGAAATTAATAACAAATTAATTAATGAAAAATTAGAAAGTGAAAAAATTGATGTTACACTTCCTGGAGTAAGTATTAAATGTGGAGCACCAAACATTCTTGAAAAAACTATCGAAGAGGTTGAAGAGCTTTTTATGTCTCTTGGATTTGATGTTGTAGATGGCCCTGAAATCGAGGAAGATAAATATAATTTTGAACTTTTAAATATTCCAAAAGGACATCCTGCAAGAGATGCCCAAGATACATTTTATATTGTTAATGATGAAGTGCTTCTTCGTAGTCAAACATCCCCTGTACAAGCAAGAACAATGCTTAAGGGAAATGGTGAAACTCCAATTAGAATGATATGTCCTGGTAAAACATATCGTCGTGATGATGATGATGCAACTCATTCACATCAATTTATGCAAATTGAAGGTTTAGTAGTCGATAAAGAAATAAGTTTGTCAGACCTTAAAGGAATATTTGATTTACTTGCTAAAAAGTTATTCGGAGAAAATTGCGTAACAAGATTTAGACCAAGTTATTACCAGTTTACTGAGCCTTCAGTAGAAACTGATATAAGTTGCTTTGCTTGTAATGGTAAGGGTTGTAGTTTATGTAAAAACACGGGTTGGATTACCGTTGCTGGAGCAGGAATAGTTCATCCAAATGTATTAAAAAATTGTGGTTATGATCCAAGTAAATGGACTGGATTTGCATTTGGTTTTGGTGCTGAAAGACTTGCAATGCTTAAATATAATATAAATGATATAAGAACATTTTATACAGCAGATTTAAGAGAAGTCTCAGTATTTGATAGAAAGGAAAATTAGTATGATAAGTTTAAATTGGGTTAAAGATTATATTGATTTAGAAGGTATTGATTTAAAAGAGTTAGCCGTTAAAGTTACTAAAGCAGGTATTAATGTTGAAAAAGTTATTACTAATCATATTGATAATTTATGTGTTGGCTTAGTAAAAGAGTGCACTATGCATCCAGATTCAGATCATTTACATGTTTGTAAAGTTGATGTTGGTAGTGAAATACTTCAGATAGTATGTGGGGCTCCAAATGTAAAAGAAAATGAGAAAGTTATTGTTGCTTTAATCGGGGCAGTTTTACCTGGAAATTTTGAAATTAAAAAATCCACTATAAGAGGTGTTGAATCTTTTGGAATGTTATGTGCTTTATCAGAATTGGGACTCGAAGAAAAGACCGAGGAAAACTATGCTAAGGGTATTTATATTTTACCTGATGATGCCATTATAGGAAGTGATCCTCAAGAGTTACTTGGTTCATCAGACACTATATATGATTTAGATGTTCATAAACATAGAAATAACGATTGTTACTATCATATTGGTTTTGCTTATGAAATAGCTTCAATATTAAACAAAAAGGTAACACTTCCTGATAGTAATTATAATGAAATCGAAGATAGCATTACAAATCACTTTTCTTTAGAGGTAAATACTGAAAAATGTCCATTTTATCTTGCAAAGATGGTAACAAATTTAAATATTAAACCATCACCAAAATTTATTCAAGATAGATTAATTAGTGCTGGTATGAGACCAATTAATAATGTTGTTGATATTTCAAATTATGTTATGCTTGAATATGGACAACCTTTACATTTCTTTGATAAAGATAAACTTGGTGATAAAATTGTTGTTAGAAACGCATTAAATGATGAAAAAATTAAAACTTTAGATGGAAAAGATAGAGTATTAAATGAAAATGATATTGTTATAACTGATGGCCAAAAGCCAGTATGTATTGCTGGTGTAATGGGTGGCGAAAATACTGATGTTGATGAAAATACAAAAACTATTTTAATTGAAAGCGCTATTTTTGATGCTGTATCAATAAGAAATACAGCCGCAAGATTAAATTTAAAAAGTGAAGCCTCAATTAGATATGGTAAAGGCTTAAATTATGAATATACAATTGATGCATTAAATAGGGCATGTCATTTACTTGAAAAATATGCTGATGCAAAAATTTTATCAGGTAGGGTAACATATGATAAAGTAGATAAAACTAAAAAAATAGTTAAATTTAATCCAAATGATGTTAATAAAATGTTAGGAATTGAAATTTCAACTGAAGATATGGCTAAAGAACTAGATAGGTTAATGTTTGAATATACATATGAAGATGGTATATTTACAGTAACAATACCTAATCGTAGACTTGATATTGACCCATATGTTAATGATATTGCCGAAGAAATAGGAAGACTTTATGGTTATGAAAATTTAATATCTACTTTACCAAAAGGAACATACAAAAAAGGTGAATATATTGGCGATGTTAAATATAGAAAGATTATTTCAAAAAGACTACGTAGTTTAGGTTTAAATGAATGTAAAACATATACTTTAGTATCTCCATCTATGGCTAACTTATTTATCTATGAAGGCAAAGAAAATGTTGTACTTCCTAATCCAATGAGCGCAGATAAAAGCATTGTTAGAACTACCATTATTCCATCACTTTTAAATGTTTACGACTATAATAAAGCAAGAAAAGTAGATGATATATTACTTTATGAAATAAGTAAAACTTATGATAAAGACTTTAATGAAGATATTAAAGTAGCAATGCTTATAAGTGGAAAATATATTTATAACGCATGGAATCATAATGAAATTGAATGTGATTTTTATACTTTAAAAGGTATTGTTCAAAATTTATTAGATTATCTAGGACTTAAAAATAGATATAATTTTGTGGCTAGCAAAATAAATAACTTACATCCAGGTATAAGTGCAAGTATTACCCTAGATAATAAACAAATAGGAATAATTGGTAAAGTTCATCCCACTATTTGTAAAGATAATGTTTATGTTTGTGAACTTTCTATTAATAAATTAATATGCGATATAAAACCTATTAAATATAAAGAAGCCTCAAAATATCCAGAAATTATTAAAGATGTAGCATTTGTTTGTAATAAAGATATAACTTGTGAAAGTTTAATAAAGGAAATTAAAAAAGCAGGTGGAAGACTTTTAAAAAATATTGATGTATTTGATTTATATATTCCAAATAATGATAGTAATGAAAAAAGTATTGCATTTAAATTAACTTATAGTGATAATGAAAGAACTTTAACTGAAAAAGAAGTTATGGATAATTTTGAAAATATCATTGATAAAGTAACAAACAATTTAAATGTTAAATTAAGGGGATAAATTTCTCCTTTTTTAGTACTTTAAAATCAAAAAAATGTATGCTATAATGAAAACATAAGTTATCATATAAGTGGGGTGATAAAAAATGGCAAAAGCATTATTGATAACCAAAGAAAATATCGTAAAGGGAGCAGTAAAATTAATAAATGATGATGGGTGGACTAACCTTAATGCAAGAAGTTTAGCAAAGTTTTTAGGAATTAGTACAAAACCTTTGTATCGAATTTATAGTAATATGGATGAGATTAAAAAAGATGTCTTAATAGAAATTAATAGGCAATATGATGAATTTATTAATAGTAAAATCGATAGTAAAAAGGCATTATTAACTCTTTGTATTGCCTATGTTGAATTTGCTAACGATTATAAAAATTTATTTTGCAGTCTATTTTTATCAGATAATTTAAAGTGGAAAAAAATCGAAGATGTTTTTGATGAAAAATGGAATCAATCTACAATTATAAATTTAGTAAATAAACATGGTTTTTCTTTTGAAGAGGCTAAAGAGTTATTTTTACATATGTGGCTTTATTCAAATGGCCTTGCAACTTTAATTGCTACGAATCAAATTAAATTAGATGAAGAAAAAATAATGATTAGACTCGTAAAAATATATAAAAATCTTGTTAAATAAAAATCTTTATTGTATAATTTTTGTAGGAGGTAAAATGAAGAAGTTATTAATAGGTATATTATGTGCTTTATCATTATCAATGCTTAATGTAAATGCTGCTGAAGAAACTACTAAAGATAAAATCAATGTTTATGTATTTACCAAAGATGGTTGTCCTTATTGTGAAAAGGCTAAAACATTCTTAAATAGTATTACTGATGAATATGGTAAATATTTTAATTTAGTTGTTTATGAAGTATATGATGCCGAATGGAATGCAGATCAAAATTTAAAAATAGCAATGGATAGTGTAGCTGAAAAACGTGGAGATAAAGTTAATGGTGTTCCTTATATTGTAATTGGTGATGAAGCATCTTGGAATGGATATCAACCAGGTTTTGATGAAGATATCAAGAAAGCAATTAAAAAAGCTTATGAAAATGAAGACTATGAAGATATTGTTGCACCTTTAATTGGTAATAATATTTCTACTGAGAATGAACATAGTAATGATACAATTATTACAGTTGTTATTTTAGCTGTTTTAGTTGGCGGTATCGGAAGTCTTATGTATTTCTCAAGAAAAAAACAAAAATAGTTCCTTGGGAACTTTTTTTTTATGGCACAAAAAAACTAGTTTTCACTAGTTTATATTGTATGGATTTTGAATATATTCTCTACTTCCATCTGCTTTTAAATAATACTCTGCGATTAAATTTTCAGTAGTACTTTTATCAATACTTAAATTTGCTTCTGTGGCATAAAGTTTAACATAAACCATATAACCAACAAGTCCAGTATTATCATTATTTAATACAGCTTTAAAGTCTTGGTAAATATATGTATGGGCACCATTTGGATACTTAGTTTCATATATTTTACCAAAATCCGTTTTTAGTTTTTCTAAATCTCTTTTATATAATTCTACAACAGGTTTTTGAACATCTTCATTGTCCCACAAGTCACGATTAAGTGCACAATTATTTTGTTCATCTCCAACTATGACAGCTATTGGATGAGTATATATTTTATCATTATAACTTAAATCACCATATTTACATTCCACTGTTGGGTTTGGTGGAGGCAACGGATTTGGATCCGGATCAGGATTTGTAGTATTACCGTTTTCATCAGTTAGTTTTAAATTAACGCTTTTTGGTTCTGTGACATTACCATTATCGTCTTTAGCAATAATTTTAATTAAATAGTTTCCTACTTCAGTGTATTTTGAATAATCTATTGTATTACCATCTTGGTCTTTTGAATCTGCATAATACTCAATTGTACATGCTTCACCAGAATTGTCTGAACAACTTTCTACAAAGTCCTCAACATAATATCTTTTACCGGCGTCTATTTCAAAGTCTTTAACCTCAAGGTCAGGTGCTTTATCATCATATACATTAATTTTAGTTGTATAATCTTTTCCCTCAATTGTAATTTTGACTTCATAAGTTCCAACAACTTTTGTGCTAAAGTCATCAGGGTAAGTTACTTTAACTTTGCTTATATCGTAATTATCAAATACGGAGAAGAAATCCATTGTATCTGGTTTTTCACTATTAATCTCCACATCTAAATTGTTATATAGTTTTAAATTCGCTCGCTGGGGATTTTTGTTTTTATTAAGTGCAATCAATATTACTATAATAAGTACAGCACACACCGCAACAATTGCTATTTTAATCATTGTTGATTTCGAAGTTTTTACATTTCCATTAAAAAATTTTCCCATAATCATCTACCTTCTATTATATGATACCATAAAAAGCAAATTATACCAATAATTTTTTGATTATTTTTTATAAAAGTGTCAATATTTTTTACAAATTTTTTATCTAAATAAATATATTTTAAAAAATGTTTAAAAACCTCACAAACCGAGTATTTACCTCGTTCGTATTTTCCTATATTATATACTTTTAGGAAAAATAACATCCGTATTTACGCTACTTTCACTATAATTTAACCATTTTTTTGTTACTTTTTCAAGCCCTTTTTAACGAAATATGGTACCTCGATTTTCTCATAAGTATATAATTTACGAAATTCAAAGTTCCTATTTATGCGGGATTGGTGTGGTTATGAAGAAAAAAATAAAAATTGTTTTGTTCGTATTAATTATTTTAGGGATATTGTCACTCAATATTACATATAAAAATAAAAATGAGGTAACAAAACCTAAACAAAGAAATCAAAATAATTTAGCAATTATGATTAAAAATGAATCTGGAGACTATGTTAGTTCAGATTCAATACCTAAAGGTAATTATGTTTTAAATGAAGAAAAAACTGTATGCGAAAATGGTGGAAAAGTAGTAAGTTATAATAATTCTACAGGACAAATAGGATTTAGTTTTCTTGGTAGTGATAGATGTTCATTATACTTTGATAAAATAATAGATACAGAAAATCCGGTTATAAATAATTTAACGGTTAATGATACAACCATAACTGCAATACTTACAGATAATATAGAATTATCTGGTTATGGAATAAGTACAAGTAATACAGTAGAGCCATCAAGTTGGACTACAATAAGTGGAACATCTTATAACTTAAATACTACAATAACAACTGAAGGAACATATTACATATGGATAAAAGATAGTAGTGGTAATAAAACCGTATCAGATATAATAGATTTAGAAAAGAAAGGTTATAAAACAATCCTTATAAATAATGGTGGAGGTGCAACAACAGTAGATGCTGCAATAAACTATATAAAAGGAAAAGGTATACCAAGTTTTAGCACAGTTTCCACAACCAATGAGGGAATGTATGCAGCCAAGGATGATCTAGGTACAAGTTATTATTTCAGAGGTGCAGTAAATAATAACTGGGTAAAATTTGGTAAAGATAGAAGTGGTAATGAAATTTATTGGCGAATAATCAGAATAAATGGGGATGGTTCAATAAGAATAATATACTCTGGCACAACAAAACCAGATAGTAGTACATCAACAGTGATGACAGGAACAGGAACTCAAATAGGAACAAGTTCCTTTAATAGTAGTTATAATAATCCATCATATGTAGGATATATGTTTACAGAAGGTCAGCAACATGGTAATGGTACACCAAGTACAATAAAAACAGCAATAGATAATTGGTATAAAACAACAACATTAGAAACAGATGCAACAACAAAAAGTTTAGTAGCAGATCAAATATTCTGTAATGACAGAAGTGTCACAACAAGTAGTAGTGGAACTCCAGGAGAAATAAGTGGAAGTATGAGTACAAGTACGGATTATTATTATGGACCATATGTAAGATTATTAACTTATAAAACTCCAAAATTAAATTGTACAACAACTAGTGATAAATTTACTGTTAATACTAGTAATGGAAATGGAGCGTTGAAATATTCAGTAGGTTTAATAACAGCGGATGAAGTAGCAATGGCAGGAGGCGTTTATGCTATAAATAATAGTTCATATTATTTGTATACTAATCAATATTATTGGACTGGATCACCAACTTATTTTGTCGGGTGGGCCTCAAGACCTTATGATTTTTATGCTAAATCATCAGGACAGTTGGATTATAATATGGTGCTTAATATTGAGTATGGAATCCGCCCTGTTATTAGTTTATCTTCTTCAACAAAATTATCGGGAAATGGAACTTGGAATAATGTTTATACAGTAAGTTGATATTTATATGATAATATGGAATGAGTTGATAAATTTGTTCCATATTTTTTAATATTTAGAAAAGTAAACCTTTTTTGTGGAAAAAGTGTCACATTTTGCTTGTAAAACTGTGGATTATATGGTATTATCATTGATAGCAATTGATTTATTGCTTAAGTGGAGGGGAAAGCGGATGCCCATACCACTTACTCGAATAATATTTATAGGAGGTGTTTTTCGTGGCAAAAGAAGTCGTAAAGAAAATTAAATTACAACTTGAAGCAGGAAAAGCTACACCAGCTCCACCAGTTGGAACTGTTTTAGGACCTGCAGGAGTTAATTTACAAGATTTTTGTTCAAAGTTTAATGAAGCAACTCGTGATAAAATGGGCGATGTAGTTCCTTGTGAAATATCAATTTATGATGATCGTTCATTTACATTCGTTCTTAAAACTCCACCTGCTGCATTCTTATTAAAGAAGGCTGCTAAATTACAAAAAGCTAGTAGTAAGGGAGCTAATGAAATAGTTGCTACTATTAGTAAGGAAGATTTAAGAAAAATAGCTGAAACAAAACTTCCAGATTTAAATGCATACGATGTTGAAAGTGCAATGAAAATTATTGAAGGTACAGCTAGAAACATGGGTATTGCAGTTAAAGGTGTAAATGATGCTGAACTTGCTGAACAAGCTGCTGAAGCAAAAGCTGAAGAAGCTGAAAGAGCAAAACGTGATGAAATGCTTGCAGAAATGGAAGCTGAAGCAAAAAGTGAACATGATGCATCAAATGTTGAAATCATTAACGAAAAAAATAACGAAGAAGAAGATAATCAAGAATAATTTTATATTATTTAATAATCCGCTAATAAACCACAGTTAGGAGGAAAAAAATGAGAAAGTTTGGAAAAAAATATGTGGAAGCATCAAAAAAAGTTGAAAAGAATACTCTTTACAGCGCTGTAGATGCAGTTAAACTTGTAAAAGAAACTAATGTTACTAAGTTTGATAGTACTATTGATGTTGCTATTAAACTTAATGTAGATCCTAAAAAAGCTGATCAAATGCTTCGTGGATCACTTGTATTACCAAACGGAAGTGGAAAATCTAAAAAGATTTTAGTACTTGCTAAAGGTGAACAAGCTAAAGTAGCAAAAGAGTTAGGTGCTGACTATGTTGGTGACAAAGATTTAATTGACAAAATTAAAACTGAAAATTGGTTTGATTTTGACATTATCGTTGCTACACCAGAAATGATGCCTGAAGTTGGAAAAATTGGTAACATTTTAGGACCAAGAGGTTTAATGCCAAATCCTAAAACTGGTACAGTTACTCCAAAAGTTGATACAGTAATAAATGATATCAAAAAAGGTATGGTTGAATATAGAACTGATAGTTATGGTAATATTCATACTATTATTGGTAAAGCATCATTTACTGAAACAGCATTACTTGAAAATTTAAAATATGTTGTATCCACTATATCTAAAAGTAAACCTACTTCAGTAAAAGGAACTTTTGTACAAGGAATTAGTATTTCATCTACAATGGGTCCTGGAATTAAAGTAGATAAAAATTCTTTTGACTTTTAGTTAAAAGTGTATTATAATAGCAATTAGAAAAAACGAGAGCCAAAGACAGTAGGTGCCCAAAAGGCTTAATTTCCTACCGAGGGGAAAGTTATCTTTTAAAGCTTCCCCATGGGAAGTTTTTTCTAAAAATAAATAAGGAGGAAAAATGGCAAGCGAAAAAATTCTAAATGAAAAAAAGCAAATTGTAAGCGAAATCGTTGATAAGATTAAAAATAGTGAATCAGTAATTATTTTTGCATATCAAGGACTTACTGTAAGCGAACTTACTGAACTTCGTAATCAATTAAAAGAAGTTAATAGTGAAGTTAGAGTATATAAAAATACTATGTTAAAACTTGCTTGTGATAGTCTTGATATTAATATCGATGAATTCCTTGAAGGACCTAATGCTATTTTATTTGGTACTGATTTATTAGAACCAATTAAGATTATTTCTAAATATGCAAAAGATCATAATAAACTAGACATTCGTGTTGGTGTTATAAGTGGTAAAGTTGCAGATAAGAATGTAATTAAAGAATACGCATCAATTCCATCAAGAGAAGGACTATTAACAATGCTTGCAAGTGGAATGATTGCTTATGTAAAAGATTTAAGTATTGCACTTAATCTTTATGCCGAAAAAATGGAAGGAGAGGAAAATTAATGGCAAAATTAACAAGAGATGAATTTATTAGTTCATTAAAAGAAATGACTATTCTTGAAGTTAAAGAATTAGTTGATGCAATGAAAGAAGAATTTGGTGTTGACCCTTCTGCTGTAGCTGTTGCTGCTGCACCTGCTGAAGCAAAAGAAGAAGGACCAAGTACTAAAACTGTTGTACTTAAAAATGCTGGTGGAAACAAAATTGCAGTTATTAAGATCATTAAAGAACTTACTGGTTTAGGATTAGTTGAAGCAAAAGGTTTAGCTGATAAAGGTGGAAATATTAAAGAAAATATTCCTGCTGCTGATGCTGAAGCAATTAAAGCTCAATTAACTGAAGCTGGCGCTGAAGTAGAACTAGCGTAATTTGAAAAGCCTTATGGCTTTTTTTTATTATATTGAAAAAATTCTTAAAATATCATATACTTAATATGGTGGTTGATAGTTATGGAATATGATAGCAATGAAAAAGTAGTAAAGAAAGTAAAATTAATAAAGAAAATATTATTAATAGTAATGATTGTTTTTATATGTTTGTTTTCTTTTACAATATATGAATATTATCGTGTTAAAACTGATAAAACACCGTTAGTATGTTTAAATAGTAAAAATATTAGTGAAAATGATAAAGAAGATGCTAAAGTATGTTATGGCTTATTTTATAAATATAAAGAATATTATTTAAAAAATACAAAAATTGTTGATGCAAGAGAGTTTACTATGTTTTTTACATCTTTTGATAGAGATTTAGAAAGGAACAAATGAAATTAAATAATAAAGGATGGGGTTTAAATACTATGCTTATAATAAGTGCATGTTTATTAATTTTTTTACTTATAGCGGCTTATTATATATATGTATTATATAATTCTATAGGATAATATGTAAAAAATGTCACTTTTTTGTTGACAAATCACATATTTTTTTGATATATTAATTATGCATTTTTGTTGGGTTCTATTTAAGTAGAACCTAATTTAATAGGTAATTTGATACACCAGGGTGTGTGTTAATGGAAGGAGGAAAAATTAGATGCCAACAATTAATCAACTTGTTAAGAAAAATCGTGGTAAAAAAACTAGAAAAAGTAAAAGTCCAGTTCTAAACGTAGGATTTAATACTATTGAAAGAAAACAAACTAACGATAAGAGTCCACAAAAAAGAGGAGTTTGTACAAGAGTAGGTACTAAAACACCTAAAAAACCAAACTCAGCTTTAAGAAAATATGCTCGTGTTAGATTATCTAACGGTAAAGAAATCGATGCATATATTCCAGGTGAAGGACATAACTTACAAGAACACAGCGTAGTACTAGTTCGTGGTGGTCGTGTTAAAGACCTAATCGGTGTTAGATATCACATTGTTCGTGGTACACTAGATACTCGTGGAGTTGAAGACCGTAAACAAGGTAGAAGTAAATACGGTACAAAGAAAAAATAATAAATAGAAAGAAGGAGAAAAAAGTATGCGTAAAAGAAGAGCAGTAAAAAGAGATGTTCTTCCAGATTCTGTATATAATTCAAAAGTAGTAACAAGACTTGTTAATACTATTATGAAAGATGGAAAAAAAGGAACAGCTCAAACTATTGTATATGATGCATTTGATATAATTAAGAAAACTACTAAAGAAGAACCAATTGAAGTATATAACAAAGCATTAGAAAATATTAGACCAGCTCTTGAAGTTAAATCAAGAAGAGTTGGTGGAAGTAATTACCAAGTTCCAATCGAAATTTCTGACGATAGAAGTCAAGCGTTAGCACTTCGTTGGCTTGTTAATTATGCAAAACTTAGAAACGGAAAGGGCATGGCTGTAAATTTAGCTAATGAAATCATGGACGCTGCAAAAGGTGTTGGTGGAGCCGTTAAAAAAAGAGAAGATACTCATAAGATGGCAGAGGCTAATAAAGCATTTGCTCACTATAGATGGTAGGCATTTATGGCAAGAGATGTTTCATTAGATAAAACTAGAAATATTGGTATAATGGCTCACATAGATGCTGGTAAAACAACATTTACAGAAAGAGTTTTATATCATACTGGTAAAATTCATAAAATTGGTGAAACTCACGATGGTGAGAGCCAAATGGACTGGATGGATCAAGAAAAAGAAAGAGGTATAACAATTACTTCCGCTGCAACAACAGCACATTGGAAAGGTTATAGACTTAATATTATTGATACTCCAGGTCACGTAGACTTCACAATTGAAGTTGAAAGAAGTTTAAGAGTACTTGATGGTGCAGTTACTGTACTTGATGCTCAAAATGGTGTAGAACCTCAAACTGAAACAGTTTGGAGACAAGCTACTGAATTTAATGTACCTCGTCTTGTTTTTGCTAACAAGATGGATAAATTAGGTGCTGACTATGAATATAGTCTTGAAACAATTAAGAAAAGACTTGGTGTTAATGCAAAACCTATTGCATGGCCAATTGGAGCAGAATCTAATTTTAAAGGTATTATTGATATTTTAAATCGTAAGGCATTAATGTATGATGGTTCAGCAGATGAAAATTATACTGAAACAGATGTTCCTGAAGATATGAAAGATTTCATCGAAGAAAAAAGAACTGACCTTATTGAAGCAGTTGCTGAATTTGACGATGAATTAATGGAAAAATACCTAGAGGGTGAAGAAGTATCTGTTGATCTTGTAAAAAGAGCAATAAGAAAAGGAACTTTAGCAGTTAAATTCTTCCCTGTTACTGTAGGTAGTGCAAAAGCTAATATGGGTATTAAATTTGCTCTTGATGCTGTTATTGATTATTTACCAAGCCCACTTGATATTGGTGCAGCTGAATGTGTAGATAAAAATGGTAACGATGTATTAAGAAAAGCAGATGATAATGAACCATTTACTGCTTTAGCATTTAAAGTTATGACAGATCCATTTGTTGGAACACTAACTTTCTTTAGAGTTTATTCTGGTAAACTTTCAAGTGGTAGTTATGTACTAAATTCAACAAAAGGTGAAAAAGAAAGAGTTGGTCGTATTTTACAAATGCATGCAAATACAAGAAAAGAAATTGATTGTGTTTATGCAGGTGAAATTGCCGCTGCTGTAGGTTTAAAAGATACTACTACTGCAGACACTCTATGTGATGAAAAAAATCCAGTTATTTTAAAAGGTATGGAAATTCCAGAACCAGTTATTGACCTTGCTATTGAACCTAAGAGTAAAGCAGATCAAGATAAGATGGCAACTGCGCTATCTAAACTTGCTGGTGAAGATCCATCATTTAAATATCATACTGATCATGAAACTGGTCAAACAGTTATTTCAGGAATGGGTGAACTTCACTTAGACGTTCTTGTTGAAAGAATGAGAAGAGAATTTAACGTTGATTGTAATGTTGGCAAACCACAAGTTGCTTATCGTGAAACACTTACTCAAATGGGTGAATGTGAAGGTAAATACATTAAACAATCAGGTGGACGTGGACAATATGGACATGTTTGGGTTAGATTTGAACCAAATCCTGGTAAAGGTTATGAATTTGTTGATGCTATCGTTGGTGGAGTAGTTCCAAGAGAATATATTCCAGTTACAGATAAAGGATTACAAGAGGCCATGGCTGGTGGTATCCTTGCTGGTTATCCAATGGTAGATGTTAAGGCAACATTATTTGATGGTTCATACCATGATGTAGACTCATCAGAAATGGCTTTCAAAGTTGCTGCATCACTAGCTTTAAAAGAAGCAAAAAATAAATGTAAACCTGTACTTCTTGAACCTATAATGAAGGTTGAAGTAGTAGTTCCTGAAGAATATTTAGGAAATGTTATGGGTGACTTAACTTCAAGAAGAGGTAAACCAATGGGTAATGAATCAAGAGGAAATGCACTTTCAATAGTTGCAATGGTTCCACTTGCTGAAATGTTTGGTTATGCAACTTCTTTAAGAAGTAATACTCAAGGTAGAGGAACATTTACAATGTTTATGGACCACTATGAAGAGGTTCCAAAATCAATCGCTGAAGATATTATTAAGAAAAACAGCGTTAATTAAGAATAATACTTGAAATTTTTTCAAGCATTAGATAAAATATAATAGTAGAAAAGGAGGAAAATATTATATGGCAAGAGAAAAATTTGATCGTTCAAAAGAACACGTTAATATTGGTACTATTGGACACGTAGACCATGGTAAAACTACATTAACTGCTGCGATCACTAAATACTTTGGAAAATTTGTTGATTATGCAGATATCGATAAAGCTCCAGAAGAAAGAGAAAGAGGTATTACTATTAATACTGCACACGTTGAGTATGAGACTGCAAAACGTCACTATGCTCACGTTGACTGTCCAGGACATGCTGACTACGTAAAAAACATGATTACTGGTGCAGCTCAAATGGATGGTGCTATTCTAGTAGTATCAGCTGCAGATGGTCCTATGCCTCAAACAAGAGAGCATATCTTACTTGCTAGACAAGTTGGAGTACCTAAAATTGTTGTTTTCATGAACAAATGTGATCAAGTTGATGATCCAGAATTACTTGATTTAGTAGAAATGGAAATCAGAGAATTATTAGGAGAATATGGTTATGACACTGAATGTCCTATCATAAGAGGTTCAGCTCTTAAGGCTCTTGAAGGAGATCCTGAAGCTGAAAAGAGTATCCGTGACCTTATGGCTGCTGTTGATGAATATATTCCATCACCAGTAAGAGATACTGATAAACCATTCTTAATGAGTATTGAAGATGTATTTACTATTTCAGGACGTGGTACAGTTGTTACTGGTCGTGTTGAAAGAGGTATTCTTAAACTTAATGACGAAGTTGAAATCGTTGGTTTAAGACCTACTCAAAAATCAGTTGTAACTGGTATTGAAATGTTTAGAAAAACATTAGACTTTGCTGAAGCTGGAGATAACGCTGGAGTTTTACTTCGTGGTATTTCTAGAGATGATGTTGAACGTGGACAAGTTTTAGCTAAACCAGGAAGCGTTACACCTCATACAAAATTCACTGCAAGTGTTTATGTTCTATCTAAAGAAGAAGGCGGAAGACATACTCCATTCTTCTCAAATTATAGACCACAATTCTATTTCAGAACTACTGACGTAACAGGTGTTATTGAACTACCTGCTGGTGTTGAAATGGTTATGCCTGGCGATAAAGTTGACATGACTGTTGAACTAATTGCTCCAGTAGCTCTTGAAAAAGGTACTAAATTCTCTATCCGTGAAGGTGGAAGAACTGTTGGTGCTGGTGTTATTTCTGAAATTTTAAAATAAGGAATAACTAAAAATCACGATTAATTTCGTGGTTTTTTTATTTGCAACTCAACCCATTATATGTTAAAATATAGTGCAAGAAAGAAGGTTTTGGTATGAATGAAAATGATATAGAACTATTATATATTGTTCCTTATGAAATATCTTACGATGGTGGTGAGTATTATTATAGTGATGAAATAAATAGTGATGTTTATATTCCAGCACATACAAGTACTTATAAAAAAAGCCCATTATTTTTTGATAACATAAAGCAATTACAAAAATGGTTTTATAAAAATGCTGGAAATCCTATTCCAAAGGTATATAGAATTAAATATTTATCAACTTTTAAAGGGATTGATAATGTTTTAAAAATTACAAATTTACAAAATGATAAAACAAGATTTTTTTCTATTCTTAACAAGGAATATTCTTTAGAACATGATGTAAGAGGAAGTATTTTATATAAAAATAATATATGGGAAGAAGTTTTAAACAAATTTGTTGGTTTTAATTTAAGAAAAATATATAATGAGTTTCAAAAAAGAGGTGTTAAAATAAGTCGTAGTAATAACGAGTTAAAGTTTGACTGTATTTGTGATGTGTACTATGAATCATCAAAAATGGAAGGAAAAAAATTAGTATTAAATAGGGAAAACCCCGAATTACAAAAATGGTACTAAACATATTTAAAAAATATAAAAGTATAATAAATTTTAAAAATCACTGAAGTAATTTCGTGGTTTTTTTATTTGCAACTTTAATTATATTATGTTAAAATTATCTAGGGTAGAGTAGTATATGACAAATACAATGGACAAATTTAATAATTATTTATTAGAGTATTATAAAGAGATTTTATCCGAATTAAATTTTTTAGGTATATTAAAAAAGTTTACTTCTTCGATGGATATAAAAAAATTATATCCTCTTTTAGACTACCCTGAAAATAATAAATACTTTAAAAATGATTTTAGAAATTTAATTATAGAGGGTAAAAATTTAACAGAAAAAGATTATTATGAATTTTCACTATATGATTCTATTATATCAACAATATTAAATAATTCTATTTTTGAAAATGTTGATAAAAGATATTATGAACTATCTGATCTAAAAGAGGATTTTGATAATGGATCACTTGATTATTCATTTATAACTAAATTTATGATGAAACATAAATTTTCTATTAGTGAAATAAATATAGTTTTATCTAATTATAAACCTAATAAAAGAAAACCTGTTGAGAATAATTTTGATGCATCTCTTTCTAAAGTTGAACTTCCAAAAAGAGATAACAAAGTAAAAGAGAACTTTTTTCATAATGAAAAATATATTTCTATAATAGCATTTCTTAAAAGTAATGAATTATTATATAAAGATTATTTAAATAATGAAGCAGTAGTAAGTATATTATCACTTGCAAAACCATATTTAGATTTTGATAATGCTATGTACCCTGAAGTTAATTTTATTACTTTATTAACTGTTTTACAAACACTCGAAAGAAAGTTAGATATAATGATTAACTCTAATATATCCTCGGATGAAGAAATAACTAAATTACTTGATAGTATGTATGATATTTATGAAGAATGTAAAAAAATTATCCCTAAAGAAAACGTATTTGAGATGCCTAATGAAGTTATTAACTTAACAGATATAAATATACCAATAGAACTATTAAATAAACTCCAGATGGGTAATTTAGACTATAAAAAAGGTATTGAACCAGTAAAGGTTAATATAGATAGTAATTATATAATAAGAGTTAATACTTTGGGTGAGCAAGCACTAACATTGAATATAATAATAATATTTATATATTAGCCTTTGGTAATAAAAATAATATAATTGATTTAACTTTTAATTTTATAAATAAAAATAAAAAATTAATAAATGAAGTAATTTATGGAGAAACTAATGAAAGAAAAAAATGATTTTATAACTAATATATCTAATAGATGTTTAAAACTAATTGCTAGTAATAAAATAAATATGGTAGATATTGCATATAAAATGGGAATTAGGACTATAGATTTATATAATATTTTATTAAATAATAATGAAGATATTTCTATATATTTAAAACTTTATTTATTATTACAAAAATAAGTATCTGTTATTTTAGATACTTATTTTTTTGAAATTCTTTTTCTACTAAATTCTTTTTATTTAAGAAATAATAATTTATTTTATTTAATATTAAATCAAATTCTCCAATATATTCATATATATCTGGTTTAAATCCCATTTTAAAATTGTCAAGACCATAATATTTACTATCTTTTGAAAAGTTACCAGAGACACCCCCTAAAGAGGCAAATTTATAATTATTTTTATAGTTCATTAATATTTTATAAAATAAGAAATAATTTGGTGAAAATGATTGATATTTTTTATCATAACCACTTACTAAAATAGATATTTTATCTTTGCATTTTATAACAAGAGCTCCCGCTATATAATTATCTTCATTATTAGCAAGATATTTATTTGAAAGAAGTATATCCTCTTTTAAACAAAGAAGTGCTTTATCAGAATTCATCTTTTTATTAATATTTTTTTCACTTGGTACTTTAAGAAGTTTTTTACTTAAAAGTTCATTTTTTTCTTTTTCTTCTTCATAAGCTTTTTGACTATTTATTGCTAAACTTTCATTATCTATTTTAACTAAAAAGTAATCAATAGCATTTTCTTTATTAAAAATATTATAATAATCACTATAATGAAACATATCTTTATGTATTTTATTTTTAATAAATTTATATAATTTATCCATACTTAGTGCATCAGATTTTTCTATAATTAAACCTTTTCTTTCACATTTTCTAATTTTATTTCTAACATTTTTATTTAAATTATTTATATTAAAACTATCTAAATTTACAATTGCTTCATAAGTAGGTAGTATTGAAGTAAATACTTTAGAGGTATCTATTTTTATATAACCGCATCTATTTAATATTTCTATTATACGGTAGTTATCATTATATATAGGATTTTTTGTTTTATTATCTATTTTAGCAATAGGTATTGTAGGATTTATTCTTATAAAAGCAATACCCTCTTTTTTATAGAAGTTTATTAAATCTTTAGTAAAATTATTTAGTAAGTTTTCATTTTTATAATCAATTAAAAAGCCTTCGGGAACATATGCATATAGATAACTATTAATCATTTGAACAAGTACAAGAGCACTAGCAACTATTGAATCACCATCAAAATAGCCAATCATTTCATATTCATAGCCCTCTTCACTTTTTAAAAGAGCATAACTAATACTTTGATGAAAATTTTGATGTTCCCAGTTTTCAGAAAAATCTTGAAATTCTTTTAAAGTAATTGTTCTTATTTGCATATTTATCCTCCTTTTTTAAAGAGAATATTATATCATTAAAAATAAATAATTGCAATTAGTAAAAAAAATTATTATAATATATATGTTAGGATGTGAAAAAAATATGGGAAGAATAGTTAGAGAGACAATAAGTGATAGATTTAATAAATTTATTATGATGTCTATAGTAACTTCAATTGTTATTGCTTTAATTGGAGCAGTACTTATATTTATGCCAGAAATGTCTAATAAGTTAATTGGTGTTATAACTGGAGCTTTATTTGCACTTTCAGGTATTAATACAATTTATAAGTTTATATCAAGAAATGGTGCAAAACTTTATTCACTTAATTTGCTTTTTGGAATAATACTTGTTTTAATCGGAGCAATTATTATATTAGTTCCATTTTCAGTTACATCATTTTTAACAATTTGTTTAGGATTATATTTAATTGTATTCGGAGCAAATAAAGTAACTTATGGTGTATGGTTTAAAATAGGTGATGATTCATCTTGGTTAATTACTTTTGTAATTGGAGTAATGCTTATGGTATTTGGAATATTAGTATTATCAAATCCATTTTCCGCACTTACGGTTACTCAAGTAATTGGAACATTTTTAGTGCTTTCAAGTATTCTTGATATAACAGATTTAATACTTCTTAAGAAAAGAGCAAATGAAATAACAAAGATATTTTGGTAGGTAATTATGAAGATAAAAGAAATAAAAGCAAGAGAAATTCTTGATAGTAGATCAAATCCCACTTTAGAGGTAACTTTGGCCTTAGAAAATGGAGTTGAGGCTGTATCATCTATTCCATCTGGAGCCTCAACAGGAAGTAAGGAAGCGTTAGAACTTCGTGATAATGATGAAAGATATCATGGTAAAGGTGTTTTAAAGGCTGTAAGAAATGTTAATGAAATAATATTCCCAGCACTTTATAATATGGATTTAAATATTAAAAATGTTGATAAAAAGATGCTTGAACTTGATGGAACTGAAAATAAATCTAAACTTGGAGCTAATGCCATTTTAGGGGTATCACTATGTGCTTTAAAATGTTTAGCAAAACTCGAAGGTAAAGAATTATTTGAGTTTGTTAGTACTGGTAAATTTAATATGCCTGTACCAATGATTAATGTTATTAACGGTGGAAAACACGCTGATAATAATTTAGATATTCAAGAGTTTATGCTTGTTCCTGTTCAAAAAGAGGAAAAAGAAAGAATTAGATGTGCAAGTGAAATATTTAATACTTTAAAATCTATTTTAAAGGGTTATCATTTATCAACAGGTGTTGGTGATGAAGGTGGATTTGCACCAGATTTAAAAAATAATGAAGAAGCCTTAATGATTTTAGTAAAGGCTATTACAGAAAGTGGTTATACTCCAGGAACTGATGTATTTTTTGCCCTTGATGTTGCAGCATCAGAACTATACGATGGAAATAGCTATTTAGTCGATGGTAAAAAGTTATCAAAGGATGAATTATTTGATTATTATGTAGATTTAATAAAAAAATATCCAATTATAAGTATTGAAGATCCTTTCGAAGAAAATGATTATGAAAGTTTTAGTAAATTAACTAAATATTTTAATGGTAAAATAATGATTGTTGGTGATGATTTATTTGTATCTCAAAAAAAATATTTAGAAAAAGGTATAGAACTTGGTGCTGGAAATGCAATACTTCTTAAAGCTAATCAAGTTGGTAGTGTAACTGAATTTTTAGATACTATTTATACCGCAAAGAAAAATGGGTATAAAACAATTATTTCTCATCGAAGTGGTGAAACAATGGATACCTTTATTGCGGACTTAGGTGTAGGACTAAATCTTGATTTTATTAAAACAGGTTCTGTTTCAAGAGGAGAAAGGATTTGTAAATATAATCGACTTATGGAAATCGAAGATAAATTAAACTAGTAAAATGCTAGTTTTTTTTATATAATTAAAGTGGTGATAGAAAATGAAAATAGTTGATGGAAATAAAGCGTGTAGTAGTGTAGCATATTTGTTTAGTGAGATATGTTCAATATATCCAATTACACCATCCTCACCGATGGCTGAAAATATTGATTATTTAACGCATACTGATAAAAAAAATATATTTAATGATAAACCTACTGTGGTAGAAATGGAATCAGAACTTGGAGCGGCTGGTGCACTTCATGGAGCATTATTATCTGGAAGTTTAGCATCTACTTATACAGCAAGTCAAGGATTACTATTAATGATTCCAAATTTATATAAAATAGCGGGTGAATGTCTTCCTGGAGTAATTCATGTTGCTGCTAGAAGTATTGCAACACATGCTCTTTCAATATTTGGTGATCATAGTGATATATATTCTGCGAGAATGACAGGATGCTGCATGCTTGCAAGTAGTAATGTTTATGATGCTCAAAACCTTGCGGCAGTAGCACATTTGTCTGCGATAAAGGGAAGTCTTCCTTTTATACACTTTTTTGATGGTTTTAGAACAAGTCATGAACTTAATACAATAAAAGAATTACCCGAAGAAAAACTACTTCCTTTAGTAGATAAAAATGCTTTAGAAAGTTTTAAGAAAAGAGCATTACTTTCAGATTTAAATTATGGAACAAGTCAAACTGAGGATGTATATTTTCAAATAACTGAAAGTAGAAATGAATTATATGATAAAATGCCAGATATTGTTAATGAATATATGACTAACATTAATGAAATAATGGGAACTAGTTATAAACCATTTAATTACTATGGAAGTGATAATGCTAAATATATAATTATTGCAATGGGTAGTGTAAATGACACTATTAAACTTGTAATTGATAATGAAATAAAAAATGGTAATAATGATTATGGCTTAATTGAGGTTCATTTATATAGACCATTTAGTAAAAAATATTTAGAGCAAGTACTTCCTAAAAGCGTACAAAAAATTGCTGTATTAGATAGGACTAAAGAAGCTGGAAGTATTGGTGAACCACTTTATTTAGATGTATTATCTTCGTTAAAAGATAAAAATATTGAGATTGTCGGAGGAAGATATGGACTATCTAGTAAAAATACTAGTCCTAGTGATATAAAAAGTGTTTATGATAGTTTAGAAAGTAAACCTCAAAATAGTTTTACAATTGGTATAAATGATGATTTAACTCATTTAAGTTTACCAAAAACTGATTATAAATTATCTAATAATTATGAAGAATTTAAAATATATGGTTTTGGTTCAGATGGAATGGTAAGTGCCTCGAAAAATATGCTTACATTATTACATGAAAGTTTAGGAAAATATGTTGAAGGTTATTTTGAATATGATTCTAAAAAAAGTGGTGGAGTAACTATATCTCATTTAAGAATGGGAGATAATAGTATTAATGCACCTTTTTATGTAACTAGTCCTACTTTAGTGGTTGTAACAAAGGATGTTTACTTTGAAAGATATGATATGCTTTCTGGTATAAAAGATAATGGAATCCTTTTAATAAATACTATTAAAAATGAAAAAGAATTAAATGATTATTTAAGTAGTTCTATAAAAAAAGAAATTATATCTAAAAATATAAATGTAAAAATAATTAATGCACAAAGGATTGCTTATGAAAATCATTTAAATGGCAAAATAAGCAAAATTATGGAAGTAAATATACTTAATCTATTAAATGTACCAAATGCTAAAGAAATGGTTGTTAATTCCGTTAAAAAGGCCTTTATGACTAAAGGTGAAGATGTTGTTAATAATAATATTAATGCTATAAATGCATCATTAAATGAAATAAAAGATGTAAAAATAATAGATAGTTTTGCAAAAGAGGAAAATGAAGAAAAAGATATTTATACTTTAATAAATAATAGAAAAGGAGAAAACCTTTCTACAAGTGAAGTTAAAATGTTTAGTAATGGTGGAGTTAAATGTGGACTATCTAAATATGAAAAAAGAGATGTTTCTATGCTTACTCCAAAATGGAATATAGATAAATGTATTGAATGTGGAGCATGTAATATAGTTTGTCCTCATAGTGTAATAAGACCATTTATTACTAAAGATAAATCACTTGGTAAACCTCTTTTAGGAAATGATGAATATAATTATTTTGTAGGTATTAGTAATAAAGATTGTACTGGATGTGGTTTATGCGTAGGAGTTTGTCCTACTAAAGCTCTTACTTTAGAAACAAATGTTATTCCAACGGATGAATTATTTAATACATATGAAAATCCATCATTATATCCAAAAAACACTATAAAAGGAATATCATTAACAAAACCTTTATTTGAATTTTCTGGCGCTTGTGCTGGTTGTGGGGAAACTCCATATATTAAATTATTAACTCAAATTGTTGGAGAAAAATTAGTTATTGCTAATGCTACAGGATGTTCAAGTATTTACGGAGGTAGTTTTCCATCAACACCATATTTAGTTCCTTGGGCAAATTCACTTTTCGAAGATAATGCAGAATTTGCTTATGGTATTTATACATCATATAAGCAAAAAAGAAATAGAATAAAAAATATTATTTCTAACTCTATTAATTCTTATTCTGAAAAAGAAAAAGATGCTTGTTTAAATTTACTTTTAAATTTTGATAATTATGAAATTACAAATAATTTTGTAAAAAATATGGATGATTTAACTTTACCAAAAGAATTATATGATTTAAAAGAATATATACCTAAAAAAAGTGTTTGGGCTATTGGTGGTGATGGTTGGGCTTATGATATAGGATATAATGGAATAGATCATATTCTTCATTCAAATGAAAATATTAATATTTTAGTTCTTGATACAGAGGTTTATTCAAATACTGGAGGACAAGCAAGTAAATCAACTAAAGTTGGTGCTGTTGCTGAATTTGCAGATTTTGGTAAGAAAACTAGTAAAAAAGATTTATTCAAAATTGCTATGTGCGCCCCTAATGTATATGTTGGATCAATTTGTTTGGGAGCCAATAATGTTCAAGCAATTAAAACATTAACTGAAGCAGAAAATCATAATGGTCCCTCAATTGTAATATGTTATTGTCCTTGTATAGAACATGGTATCAAGGGTGGAATGTGTAACTCAATTAACGAAGAAAAACTTGCAGTAGAGTGTGGTTATACACTTTTAATGAGATATAAAGATAATAAACTATATCTTGATTCAAAAGAACCTAATTTTGATAAGTATGAAGAATTTTTAAATAATGAAGTAAGATATAATGCTTTAAAAATAAAAGATAATTCTTTAGCAAATAAACTTCTTAATATACAAATTAATAATGCTAAAGAAAGATATAATTATTATAATAAAATAAAGAGTACTGATTAGTATTCTTTTTTTCATAAAAAAACGAGGCCTTTAGGGCCTCAAAGAATAAAAAGGGGTTGACTAGTGTGATACTAGCACCAAATCGCCTTCTTAAGTGATTTGGTAATTAATATACTAAAGCATATATGATAAAAAGTCAATTAACTTTACACTCATTTTACATATTTTTTTAAAAAACTTTATATTTGCTTTTTTTATAAAGTTTGATACAATTAGGTTGGAGGTAAAATGGACATAAAAAATTTACACCAGGTGGGTGAAAAAACTTCAAAAATATTAAATAAACTAGGAATATTTACAGATGATGATTTAATAAATTATTATCCATATAGATATAATGTTTATAATTTTTCAAATAAATTAATAGATAATTCTACCTTAATAATAAATGTAATTATTGAATCTAATCCAATTGTTTCATATATTAAAAAAAATTTTAATAGATTATCATTTAGAGCAAGGTATAATGAAAGAATTTTTAATGTAGTAATATTTAATAGAGCTTATTTAAAAACAAATTTAACTATTGGAAAAAATATAACTATTATTGGTAAATATGATTTTAAGAAAAATATATTTACATCTTCGGATATAAAATTTAATGTAACTAATGGTCAAATAGAACCAGTATATCATTTAACAAAAGGAATAACTAATAATACAGTTTCTAAATTAATAAAAGATAATTTTAATAATATATATATTAAAGATTCTTTACCAAGTAATATTATTTCAAAATATAATTTATTATCTAAAAAAGATGCATTATATAATATTCATTTTGCAAATGATTTAAAAATGGTTCATTATGCTAAAAATAGATTAATTTATGAAGAATTATTTGATTTTTCATTTAAAATGAATTATTTTAAAAATCAAAATATTAGAAAAGATAAAGAACCTAAAAATATTGATATAAATAAAATAAATGAATTTAAAAAATTATTACCATTTTCTTTAACTACTGATCAAGATAATGCTTATAGTGAAATTGTTCAAGATATGAGTTCAAATAAAAAAATGAATAGACTTCTTTTAGGAGATGTTGGAAGTGGTAAAACTGTTGTAGCCGTGGGAGCAATCTATGCTAATTTTATTGCTGGATTTGAATCTACTTTAATGGCTCCAACTGAAGTACTTGCTACTCAACACTATTTTAGTATTAAAAAAATACTTGATAAATTTAATGTAGCTGTTGAGTTAATAACTGGTTCAATGTCTAAAAAAGAAAAAGAAGCAATTTATAAAAGGGTACAAAATAAAGAAATAGATTTATTAATTGGAACACATTCATTATTAAATGAAAATATTATATTTAATAATTTAGGACTTGTTATAACAGATGAACAACACCGTTTTGGAGTACATCAAAGATTTACTTTGGAAGATAAATCAAAATGCCCTGATATTTTATATTTATCAGCAACACCTATTCCTAGAACTTATGCAATGACTATTTATGGTGATTTAGATATTTCATATATTAAAACTAAACCAACTGGTAGAAAAGATATTATTACAAAGGTTAAGAAAAATAGTGATATTAAAGAGGTGCTTGGACTTATGCTTGAACAAATAAAATTAGGCCATCAAATATATGTAGTGTCTCCTTTAGTCGAAGAGGATGAATCATTAAATTTAACAAGTATAAATTTGTTAAAGGAAAAACTATCACTTGCATTTAAAAATTTATTTAGAATTGAAATAATTCATGGAAAAATGAAAACTAGTGAAAAAGAAAGTATCATGAATGATTTTAAAAATAATCAGATTAAAATATTAATAGCAACCACCGTTATTGAAGTAGGTATAGATGTTTCTAATGCTACCATGATGGTAATATTTAATGCTGAAAGATTTGGACTTGCAACACTTCATCAGTTAAGAGGAAGAGTAGGAAGAAGTGATTTACAAAGTTATTGCTATTTAATTAGTGATAGTGATAATGATCGTCTTAAAGTAATGGAGGAAAGTAATGATGGTTTCTATATATCTCAAAAAGATTTTGAAATGCGTGGTCATGGAGATTTATTTGGTGTTAAACAACATGGAGATATGTCATTTAAACTTGCTAATTTAAAAAATGATTATAATATTTTACTATTTGCTAATGAAGATGCAAAAAAATTTATTGATAGTAAAGAATATTTAAATAATGAATATTATAAAGACTTAGCTCAAAATTTAAACATCACAGATTAAAAAGTGTAAAGCATTAGTAAAGTGTAAAGAAAATAATTGACTTTTTTAAAAAATCATATTATCATTTAATTAGCATAGGACAAATAAAAACCTATGCCTGACTAAAACCTTACGAATTATAATGTGAGGAATAGTCAAACCAAAACCCCCTGAGCGGCCTTTTTACAGGCCGCATTTTTTTAGAATAAAATTATTATGAATACCAATTTACCAAAAGTGTGTAAATACACAAAAATGGTAAAAAAGATTATTGATATATTAATTATTAATCTAAAGTATATATACTTTTAATAAAAAAGAAGATATAATTATTTTGAAAAGGAGGATACATGAAAACACTTTTAGTTTTAGAGGGTGGTGCTTTTAGGGGTACATATACTGCTGCAATAATAGATAAATTTATCGAAGATAATATTAATATAGATGCAATAATTGGTGTTTCTGCAGGTGCTTTAATAGCTCCAAATTATTATTCTAGGCAAATAGGAAGATGTTTAAATATTAATAGAAAATATTGTAAAGATTCAAGATATATGGGTAAAAAATCATTAATTGAAACTGGTAATTTTGTTAATAAAGATTTTGCTTATTATAATGTTACTAAAAATATTGAAGTATTTGATGAAAAAGAATATGAAAAAAATTACAAACTTCTTTTAGCAACAGTATCGAATGTTGAAACTGGTCTACCTGAATATATTGAAGTAAATAATGTTTATAATCAGATTGAAGTATTAAGAGCAAGTAGTGCAATGCCTTTTTTAACAAATATTGTAGAAATTAATAATAATTATTATTTAGATGGAGCAATATGTGATAGCATTCCAATTAAAAAAGCTTTATCTTTAGAATATGATAGAATTATTGTTATTTTAACAAGGGAAAAAGGTTTTATTAAAAAACCATTTAATAAAGGAGAAATTATAGGAATAAAAACTAAGTATAAGAAATATCCTAAATTTATTAAAGCAATGCTTAATAGATATAAACAGTATAATGAATCATTAGAAATAATTGATAAATTAAGTAGTGAAAATAAAATATTTGCTATATATCCCTCAGAAAATATTGATATAAGTCTTAATAAAGTAAATAAAAAAGAAATAGATAGAATATATGATATTGGAATAAAAGATTATAATAATATAAAAGATAAATTAAATGAATATTTAAACTCAAAATAATTGAAATTAATTAATTTAAATGGTATTATTTTATAGGGTAGTTATGAAGAAAAAGAAGTTAAAATTAAAAACAAAATATAAATTTTTACTTATAATTATAGCTATATTTTTAGTTACTTTTTTTAGTATGAATTTTCTTTTTAATATTATTTTAATCGGAGATAAAGACATTTATTTAAATGTAAATAGTCCTTATTTTGAAAATGGTTATAAAGCAACATTTTTTGGTAAAAAGTTAAAAGTTGATGTAAAAAATAATATTGATAATACCTCTTTAGGAGATTATAAAGTTACATATACAGCAAACTTATTAAATTTTAAAAAAAGTGTTATTAGAAATATTCATGTAGTTGATATTGAAAAACCTGTAATAACATTAAATGGTGATAATATAATATATCTTAATAAAGATAGTAAATATGAAGAACCTGGTTATGAAATAACTGATAACTATGATAAAGATATTAATAGCAAAATTAAAGTAACAAATAATATTGATGAAACCAAAGCAGGCAAGTATGAGGTTGTGTATGAGGCCATAGATAGTTCTAAAAATAAAGCAAAAGTTGTAAGAACTGTTGAAGTTCTTGATGATAGTGCATTAACAAGTTCGATAAAAGATTTTACTTTAAAAGGACTATTTACTAAAACGACTTTAACTTATGAAGAAAATGAATATAATTATTTTAATGATACTATCTTTTTAGGAGACTCAAATACATCATTTTTGTATCAAAAAGGAAAACATATTTCGGCTTATCAAACTTGGGCAAGAAATAACTTAAACATTGCTCAAATGAATTCTTCGACTTTTGAAACTTATGAAAATAGACAAAATACAGTTTTAAATGATGCTCTTACAAAATATAAACCAAAATATTTAATTGTATGTCCTGGAATTAATGCTGGACTTTATATGCAAAAAGATGTATTTGTAAGAGAACTTCAAAAATTTTATGATAATATTAAGTTAAATTATAAAGATACAAAAATTATATTTTCAGCAATATTTCCAATAAATGATGGTACACTAAATAAAGCAAGTCAAAAAAATATTAATATTTTAAATTATTATTTAGCAAGATTTTGTTATGAAAATAATATAAATTTTATTGATTTTACAAATGAAATAAAGGATAATGAAGGTTATGCTGATGTAAGTTTATTTGAATGTACTGATGAACTTAATTGCAATTTTCATTTAAATGAAGAAGGAAGAAATAAATATATAGACTACATAAAACATTTAGATTTAGGAAAGGTGGTAAATTAATATGAAATTAAAAAAAATTATAATGGTTATAGGGCTTGCAATTATTTTAGCTGGTTGTAACAAAAGTGCATCAACACTTGATATGAAAGGAGCATCAACCTCCCTTGATGAAAAATATCAAAATATGGCTCTTATGAGTGAAAAAGAACTTGAGGGTATTTATAATCAAGATATAACTTTAATGGAAGAATATATTATTAAGTCAAGTGAAAATCAAGATGGTAATTTTTATGCTTTAATTAAAGTAAAATCTGAAAACAAAGAAAAAGTTAAAAATAATATGGATGAAATGTTTTCTATATTAGAAAATCAAAGTAGTTTATATTCACCAGAGGCTGTTAATTTAATTAAAAATAAACTTGCAACATCAGTAGGTGATTATTTAATATATATAGTATCTGAAAATAATGAAGAAATGTATAATGTAGTAAAGGAATATATAAATTAATGAATTTTAGTAGTTTATTATTTATTTTCTTTTTTTTACCAATTTTTTATTTATTATTTATTTTACTTCCAAAGTCAAAAAGATATATTGTTCTTATAATATTTAATTTAATATTTTATCTTTACAGTGGAATATTTAATTTTTGTTTATTAATTTTTACCATTTTATTTAATTATTTTTATATTAAGCTATTAGGGAAAAAATATCAAAGATCATATAATGTTTTGGTAATAATTAATATATTATTTTTAAGTTTTTTTAAATATACAAACTATTTTATATTTCCTTTAGGGATAAGTTTTTATACTTTTAATAATATTAGTTACATACTTGATAGAAAACATAATAAAATTAAAAATGAAAGTTTTTTAGATTATTTATGTTATATTACATTATTTTGTAATGTTTTAATGGGACCAATTACAAGGTTTAATGAAGTAACAAAAAATATAAGGAATTTAGATATTTCTTTTGAAATAGGAGCAAAAGGCTTTTATAGATTTTTAACGGGTTTATTTCAAAAGGTATTACTTGCAAATAATTTAAGTATTTTATATAACACTTTTAATAGTATAACTAATAAAACATTTTTATCATGTTTGTTTGTTTTAATTATTTATGCATTATATTTATATTTTGATTTTTTAGGTTATACAAATATGGCACTAGGACTTGGTAAAATGTGTGGTATTTCTTTAGAGGAAAATTTTGATAATCCATATTTAGCAAATAGTATATCTTCTTTTTGGCGTAAATGGCATATATCACTTTCAAATTTTTTTAAAGAGTATGTTTATTTCCCTTTAGGAGGAAGTAAGAAAAATAAACTCATAACAATAAGAAATCTTATGGTAGTTTGGCTTTTAACGGGCATTTGGCACGGAAATACAATTAATTTTTTATTATGGGGATTATACTATGGAATAATAATAGTTTTAGAAAAGTTTGTTTTAAATAATTTTTTAGAAAAACTCCCTAAAATATTTAAGCATTTGTATGTAATAATTATTGTTTTATTTGGTTATATATTATTTACTCAAAATAGTTTAAATGATATAAGTTTATTTATATCAAACATGTTTAAAGGTAACCTTTATAATAATGAAGTAATCTTTTATTTAAGGGATAATTTATTTTTAATCATATTAAGTTTACTTATGATTTTAAAACTTCCAGAAAGTATAAAAAATAAAATTTCTAATAACAAATTTATAAATATAGTAATAATAATTATTTATGTTTGTTTATTTATAATTACAGTTTCATTTATTTTATCTGGTTCATTTAAACCATTTTTATATAATAGTTTTTAAGGGGTAGTTTATGAAAAAAAGAAATAAAATTATATTTTTAATAATAAGTATTATGATTTTTATTTATTCAGTTATGTTTATATTTAAAAAAAAGGAAAGCTATTCAGAATTTGAAAATAGATATTTAACAAAATTTAGTTTAAACAATGTAGAGAGTTATTTACTTGATAATGCACCATTTAGAAATAAACTTTTAAAACTAAAAAATAAAATTGAATTATTATGTGGTAAAACCCTTGTAAATGGAGTTTATGTTGCAAATGATTATTATTTATTGCCAGAAAAAGTTGAAATCAAAAAAAGTAGTTTAATAATAGAAACAATAAATGATTTTGCTAAAAATATTCAAACAGATGTTATGATAGTACCTGATTCTATTTATATTAATAGTGATAAACTAAAAAGAAGTATTAACACAAATGAAGAAATTGATATAAATTATTTATATAGTAGTTTAAAATATTCAAATAATATAAATGTAATAGATACTTTAAAAAATCATAATAAAAAAACAAATATGTATTATAAAACTGATCATCACTGGACTAGTTTCGGTGCATATTATGCATATAAAAAATATATGGAAAGTAAAAACGTTATTCCAAATGACGAAAGCTATTATAATATTGTTAAAGTAAGTAACTCTTTTAAAGGAACAAGTCAAACAAAAGTGCTTAGTTATGATAAAAGTGATGATATATATTTATTTTTAAAAAATGAAAATTTAACTATAAATTATGTTAATGAAAATAAAATAACTAATAGTTTATATAATTATGATTATTTAGATAAAAAAGATAAGTATTCAATATTTTTAGATAATAATCATGCTTTAATAGAAATTGAAAATTTTGAAAATGAAAACTCAATTCTTGTTATAAAAAATAGTTATGCAAATTCATTTATTCCTTTTTTAACATCACATTATAAAAATATTTATGTAATTGATTTAAGGTATTATAATAAAAGTGTAAGTGATTTTGTAAAGAGTAAAAATATTGATAATGTATTAATATTATATAATTTAAACAATTTATATGATGATATGTCAATATTAAAGTTAAGGTAGGTAATTTATGAAAAAATTTATTTTAATAATGTTATGTGTAGTTGTATGTGGTTGTAATAATGTAAAAGAAAAAGAAACTTTTATAAATGTTAAATCTAAAGAAGTACATATCTTAGAAAATGAAAATTATAATTATTTAGATAACATTGTATCTTCGAATAATGAAAAAGTCGTTTGTCAAAAAAATAATGATACTATAAATTGCAAACTCGATAATAAAGAAGTATCTTATAAAATTATTTATACTATGGTTACTAAAAATAAAAATATTATATTTTTCGGTGATTCTATAACTTATGGTTTTCTAACTAAAGGTTATTCTTGGGCAGAATTTATAAAGGATAATTATGATTTTAACATCGTTATGAATGCTGGAATAAGTGATTATAGAGTATCAACCTATGATGATAAAAATAAGTGGCTTACAGATACAATTATTTCTCATGCAAATGAAAAATATGATTATGTAATTATGCAAGGTGGTATTAATGATGTTTTATATAACACACCTTTAGGAGAAATATCAAATAGTAAGAGTGAAGATGATTTTGATGTAAATACTTTTGCCGGAGGATTTGAATCATATATATATAACGCAAAAAAATATTTTAAAGATGCAAAAATTGGATATATTATAACTTATTATACTCCAAATTATACAGAAAGAGGTCATAAATGGAGTTATGATGATTATAATAAATATATTATGATGACAAAGAAAATTCTTGATAAATGGAATATAAAATATTTAGATTTATTTAATGAAGAATATTCAAATATCTTAAAAGTTAATACAAAAACATATTTGCCAGATAATCTTCATTTGAATTATGAAGGATATAAAATTATATACCCATATATCTATGATTTTATAAAGAGTCTTTAAAATGTAGCTGGCAAATAATGTTGAAAACTTAAATACAATTAGACATTATTATTTAAAATAGTTTTACATAGACTTTATTAAGTGTTATAATTTTTATAGAAAGTAGGTTAGATATGAAAGATTATACAAAATATATTATTGGATTTTTATTAATTTTTATTGGTTTAATACTTGGTTTAAATGCTTTTGGAATTACTAATATTAATTTATTTTTCTCTGGTTGGTGGACTTTATTTATAATAATTCCTTCTTTAGTAGGACTTATAAATGATAAAGAAAAAACCTCAAGTTTAATATTTTTAATTATTGGTGTTTGGCTTTTTTTAGCGGAAAGAGATTTAATTGAATATGAGCTTTTAATTAAATTATTATTGCCAGTTATATTAATTTCAATTGGACTTTTATTAGTATTTAAGGATGTATTAAGTATTAATGGCAAAGAAATTAAAAAAATTAATGCAAATAATAAAGAAAGCAATAATTATATTGCAGTATTTGGTTCTCAAGATTTAAAATTTGAGGATGAAAAAGTAGAGAATTTAGATTTAAAATCACTTTTCGGAGGAATAAAACTTGATTTAAGAGATGCCAAAATTGAAAAAGATATTGTTATAAATACTTTATCAGTTTTTGGTGGAATAGATATATATGTGCCTGATGATGTAAAAGTTAAAGTATCTTCGACTCCATTTTTCGGAGGTGTTGAAGTAAAAAGAGGAAAACAATCTAGTAAAAAAGAAATTACTATATATTTAAATTCTGTATGCATCTTTGGTGGAGTAGATGTTAAATGATAAAAAGATTATTTAGATTAATTATTCTTGCATTAATAATATTTGTTATATATGGACTTTATACAGGCAAATATAATGTATTTAAAAAGTTTTTTAGTACTGGTGCTCTTTTAAAGGAAAATAAAGTTATTTATGATGGAAATGATAATATTTCTAAGTTAAGCGTAACTTTATCTTATACAAATTTAATTATTAAAGATGCTGAAAACTTTAAAATAGAAACAAATAATAAAAATGTAAAGTTAGAAAATAAAAATGGTGTAATTAAAATCAATGAAGAAAAAATTAATGTTTCTTTTGAAACAAAAGATAGTAATTTAATTCTTTATCTTCCTAGAGATAAAGAATTTAGTGAAATAGAATTTACTACAGGTGCTGGTAAAATTGAAGCTGAAAATCTTGTAACTAAAAAACTTAATTTAAAACAAGGAGCAGGTAAAATTGATTTTAAAAGACTTACTGTTTTAGATGAAACTAAAGTTTTAGGTGGAGCAGGTAGTCTTGATATTGAATATGGAAATATCTATAATTTAAGTTTAACTATGGGAGCTGGTAAAACAAATATTTCTGCTTTATTCAAAGGTAGTAATAAAATTACTACTGGTGTAGGAGAATTTAATATTAACTTATTTAATAGTTTAAATGATTATAAAGTTAAGATTAATAAAGGGATAGGTAATATTAAAGTTAATGGCGAAGAAATAAATTCAAATTATGAAAATGGTAAAGGACTTGTTAGTTTAACTATTGAAGGTGGAGTTGGAAATATTACTTTAACATCAAATGAAAACAATGCATAAGTGGCATTGTTTTTTTATCTTTTTAAACTATTATCATCATTATCTAATGATTCATCATCATTAAAAAGTTCATTGGCAATTTCTGAAATCTGTTCATTATCCATTTCATCAAGTTGCCCTGTTACATATAAATATTCTATATATTTCATAAAATTATCTTGCATATTCTTTCTCCTTTATGAAGACTATTATAACACATATTTTAAAATATTTGCTCTTTAAATATTGTTATGTTTATGATATGATTTATATATGAAATTAAAAGATAAGATTGAAATACCAAAATATAATTTATGTGAGGAATTATTATCTGCGATAAGTCATGGTGTTGGAGGTCTTCTTTCAATTGCAGCTCTTGTTTTATGTACTGTTTTTAGTGCAATTCATCATAATGTTTATGCTGTAATAAGTTCAGTTATTTATGGAAGTTGCTCAATTATTTTATATACAATGTCTACATTATATCATTCATTTAAACCTAATAATGCTAAAAGAGTTTTTAGAATATTAGATCATGATTCGATTTTTTTACTTATTGCGGGAACTTATACACCATATGCATTGGTATCACTTCCCAAGGCTTTAGGATGGACAGTTTTTGGGGTTATATGGGGATGTGCAATACTTGGTATAACTTTAAATTCAATTAATTTAAATAAGTATAAAAAATTTTCAATGTTTCTTTATTTAGTAATGGGATGGATGATTATATTTACTTTTAAAACACTATTAAATAGCATTGATATAGCAGGTATTTATTTGATGCTCAGTGGAGGAATTATTTATACTATTGGTGCAATATTTTATGCAGTAGGTAAAAAGAAAAAATATATGCATTCAATATTTCATTTCTTTGTTTTAGCCGCAAGTATATTATTCTTTTTTTCAATATTTTTATATGTAATATAGGTAATTTTGTAAACCTATATTATTTTTCTATTGATTAAGTTTGAAAAAAAATATATAATTAAATTGTAGGAATTAAAAAAATTCTATGTAAAAGGAAAGTGAGGATTAAAATGGAATTAACTACAACTTCCATTTTAACTCTAGTTATTGGATTAATAATTGGTGGTGCAATAGTATTTGTAATTTATTATATTATAAATAAAAAACGCACTAATAAAGCTATTAAACTAATTGATGAAGCTAAAAAAGAAGCAGACAAACAAAAAAGAGATGCTCTTTTGGAACTTAAAGAAGAAAGTTTTAAATTAAAACAACAAACGGATGCTGAAATAAAAGAAAAAAAAGCAGAACTTAAAGAAACTGAAAATCGTTTAATTAGTAGAGAAAATAATCTTGATAAGAGAGAAGAAATGCTTCAGAAAAGAGATTCGTCTTTAGATGCAAAAGAAAACTCTCTAAATTTAAGAAATCAAACTATCCAAGAAAAAGAGGATAAAATGGATACTCTTTTAAAAGAGGAAATTGAAAAATTAGAAAAAATATCTGGCTTAAGTAAAGACAATGCTAGAAAACAAATTATGTCTAGAGTTGAGGCTGATATGAGTAAGGAAATAGCAGAGTATATTTCCGAAGAAACTGCAAAAGCAAAACTTGAGGCAAATGAAAAAGCAAAACAATTAATTGTTGGTTCAATGGAAAGATATGCTGATGATGTTGTAGGTCTTCAGACAGTTAGTACAATTGAACTTCCTAATGATGAAATGAAAGGTCGTTTAATTGGCCGTGAAGGAAGAAATATTCGTACAATTGAATCTATTACTGGAGTTGATTTAATAATTGATGATACTCCTGAAGCTATTGTTATATCATCATTTGATCCACTTCGTAGAGAAATAGCTAAAATTACTATTGAGACACTTATTAAAGATGGCCGTATACATCCTGCAAGAATCGAGGAAGTATATGATAAAACTGTAAGGGATATTGATAGTAAAATAACTGAACTTGGTAATAAGACAATGAATGAACTTGGTCTTACTAAGATGGATCCAGAACTATTACATTTAATTGGTAAATTAAATTATCGTACTAGTTATGGACAAAATGCATTAAAGCATTCAATCGAGGTTGCTAATCTATGTGGACTTATGGCATCAGAACTTGGTGAAAATATTTCACTTGCTAAAAGAGCGGGACTTTTACATGATATTGGTAAAGCAATAGATTTTGAAGTTGAGGGTTCTCATGTTGATATTGGATATGATATTGCTAAAAAATATCATGAAAATGAAACAGTACTTGATGCAATAGTTTCTCATCATGGTGCAAAAGAAGCAAAAACTGTAATTGCCAACCTTGTCGCAGTAGCGGACACTTTAAGTGCTGCAAGACCTGGTGCAAGAAATGATTCAGTTGAAAATTATATAAAAAGACTTGAACAATTAGAAAGTATTGGAAACTCTTTCGAAGGTGTTGAAAAAACATATGCAATGCAAGCAGGAAGAGAAGTTAGAGTTATGGTTAAACCTAATGAAGTTGATGATTTAACAAGTTTTAAAATTGCTAGAGATATGAAAGATAAAATTGAAAAAGAAATGCAATATCCTGGTACAATTAAAATTACTGTTATTAGGGAAACAAGAGCACAAGAAGAAGCAAAATAATGACTTCTTCTTTTTGAAAGGATATTATGGAAACACAAAAATCAATTGTTATTATGAATTTAAATGTGTCTGATGCTATTATAAATCACGCATTTATGGATGAATTTCACGAATGTGGAGGTTATCTTTTAGGTAGTATGATAGAAAAGGATGGGCTTAAATATTTTTATGTTACACAAATGTATTATGAAAAAGATTTAGTTGGTTCTGCAAATGAATTTATGTTTCCACTTTTTTATGAGTCAAGAGCATTAAATTTTGCTAAATCTAAAAACCTCGAAGTTATTGGCTGTTATCATTCACATGGACAATATACTAGTGTATTTTCTGAAACTGATAGAAATGTATTAGAAAAACATTGGGCAAGTGATAAAATTTGTATGATATTTAGTCCAAAATATTTTACTTTAAATTGTGAAACTGTTTTTAAAAGTAGAGAGGTTCAAAAACCACAGGTATTAATAAAAGATGGAGCAAAGTATTTAACCTTTGATAGATTCTATAGTCAAAATGAACAATTAGAAAAATACCTATAAAAAAATTGCAATATGATTATTGCAGTTTTTTTAATATATAGATTGATTAACTTCCATAATTACAGGTAATATAATTGGTCTTCTTCCTGTAAGTTCATTAATATATGGAAGAACCTCTAAAATGATTTGATTTTTTAAATCAGTATAACTATAAATTGATTTTGCTAGGTAATTATTTGTAATATCAGAAATTTTATTTTCTATTTTATTAATTAATTCAATATTTTCATTTATTGTAACAAATCCACGCGCAGTAACATTTGGTTTTATTAATAATTTTCTTGTTAAAGTATTAATATTTAAAATAGTGATTAAAATACCGTCATGACTCATAAGTTTTCTATCCTTTATAACTACAGAGCCTACATCACCAACTCTTGATCCATCAACATAAACATCGCCAGATATAACATTACCATCTTTATACACTTTTCCATTAAGCATTTTTACAACATTACCATTTTCACAAATTAAAGAATTTTCAACATCACACATTTTAGCAATTTCAGCATGTTTTTTAAGCATTCTGTATTCACCATGCATTGGCATAAAATAAGCTGGTTTAATAATTCTAAGCATCCATTTAAGTTCTTCTTCTTTAGCATGACCAGATGTATGTATATCACTAAATTCAGTATTAGTAAATACTCTTACACCTTTTAAATAAAGTTTATTAATAATTTTATTTATACTATTTGCATTACCTGGTATAGCACTTGATGAAAATATTACTAAATCATCATTTAATAATGATATTTGTTTATGAACACCATTAGCTATTCTTGATAAAGCCGCAAGAGGTTCTCCTTGAGTACCAGTACATAATATACATACTTCATTTCTTTTTAAACTTTTTGCTTGATATGCATCTATAAATATACTTTTATCTTCGATAAGACCATTATTACTAGCAAGTTCGATTGCATTTTCCATACTTCTTCCAAAGACAATTATTTTTCTTCCGTATTGCTTACAAGTTTCAACTATATGTTTAATTCTAAATATATTTGAGGCAAATGTTGCAATTATAACTCTTCCGTGATGTCTTGATATAATATCATTTAAAGTTCCATCAACTGATGATTCACTTTTTGAATAACCTTCGGATAGAGCATTGGTTGAATCACTTAAAAGTAGTGTTACACCTTCAGCACCAATTTTAGCCATTTTATGAATATCTGCCATTGGTCCAATTGGGGTTAAATCAAATTTAAAATCTCCAGTTTCAAAAATCGTTCCATTTGGTGTATGAATACATATTGCAAAACTATCTGGTATTGAGTGAGTAGTATTAACAAATTCAATTTTAAAATATTTATACTCTAAAACTAAGTCTTTATTTATTAGTTCAATATTTTTGTAATTAATATTTCTTTCCTCAAGTTTTTTATTAATTAAATCTGTAGCAATTTTCGGAGCATAAATAACAGGAATATTTACACTTTGAAGTAAAAATGGAATTCCTCCAATATGATCTTCATGACCATGTGTTATTATTAATGCTTTAATTTTGCTTTCATTTTGTTTAAGATATGTATAATCTTGTATAACATAATCTATTCCAAGTAAGTCATCCTCAGGGAAAAGAACTCCACAATCTATTATAATTATTTCATCTTTATGAGTAATGACATACATGTTTTTTCCAACTTCTCCAAGGCCACCTAAAGCAACTATAGATGTTTCCTCTATTTCATTTTTCATATAAAATCCTTCTTTCTTATTTTTAAAAGTTTTTCAAAAACAAATAGATTATATCATATATTTTATGTTTTGTCTACAAATGAAAAAAAGTTATTTATTATCATCAATTGGTATAAATAACTCTCGTATATCAATTTCTAAAACTTGGGCAAACTTCCAAAGTGTTCCTAAACTAAATGTTTGTAAATATTTATTACTTTCAATATTCATTATAAATCCTTCACTATAATTACAAAGTTCTGCAAATTTAGCTTGAGTAAATCCTTTTTTCTTTCTAATAGATTTTAGGTTGTGAGCAACTAAATAATAAATATAATTTTCATCATTTTTATTATGCAATATGCTCACCAGTCTTTCTAATATTATTTTCTCATTAATTAAGTAAAATTATACTCACTTGTTCGTTGAGGTTTATAGAAAAACATGCTAAAATTATATTGGATTATTTATTATAAATAATCACCTCTAAAAAAGTGTTCTTGACTGAACACTTTATTTTGTTTAAAAAAAAATAGATATTTCTATCTATTAAATATTTATTCCGTACAAATACGTTGTATGTTTGAAACTTCAAAAATATTTCATAAACAATTAATCTTATATTAGTATTCATTTTTCATCATGTTTATCATTACTTTTATAATGAGATAAATGAAAAAGGCCTAGGGCTTCTAAAGTTTCCTAGGCACTTTTCATTATTATTATATGCTGTGAATCAATATTTATGCAGTGTAATAGTTCTTATCGAATCCCATTACCTTTAATACTTCATCAATTTTTATTGAAGTTAAACTATTTTTTAATATATCTAATTCCTTTATAATTAAGTTTTTCATTTCAATTGCTTGATCGTTTTCTAATAATAATTCCAACGATTTAATTATTATATACATATTTGTATGTAATACTTTATCTGGTGATTTTTTAGTTTTGTCTAATCTAATATAGAAAGTACTTCTATAGGTATATAATCTATCATCGTGAGCTGCTATATTACGAACTGATGTTAAATTACCAAGAATATTTTTTAATATTCTATCATTTATATGAAATTGCTTACTTATTTCTTGTCTATCTTGTTGTTTCATTAAACCATAAAATTTACTAATAGTTCCAAGAGATAATATTTTAGTAACAACCCAAGGTGGAACAAATCCATACTTATTCATATAATGAGTTATTGCATCATGTTTACCATTTCCTTTATCAATTTCATTTTTTATTTCTTCAATTAATTTTTCTATATGTTCTAAATTAGAATTATCATCTTTTAAATCAAAATTGTTAATATTTAAATAATCTTCTAATCCATACTTTTCAGCAAATAGATTAGCAATTTTTGTTTTAATAACAGCTTCAATTTCAAGAATATATTTAAGCATTATTATTTTTAAGTTCTTATCAAACTTATACATTGCAAATATTTCTTCGAACGAAGCGTTATTTTTATAGTTATTTCCAATTTTAAATATCAGCTTATAAGTATTTACTATTGAATAATATGAGTACTTTCCAATTAGATATCTGAAATTATTATTATCTTTTACTAATAAACCTTTTGAATTAATTATTTCTAATAATTCATTTGTTGATTTAAATTCTTTAGCCATTTTTACCTCCTATAAAATGAAAAAGACCTAGGGCTTCTAAAGTTTCCTAGGCACATCTCAATAAGTAATATACACTATTTATTGACAATATGCAATACTTTTTAAATAAAAATTTATTTTTCTTAATTGATTTTTAAACAGTTTTAATAGTATAAAAAAACTAACCCTTACTAGAATTAGTTATTTATTAAAGTCAAACATTAATGTTTGACATAAATTTATTTGGTAGCGGGGGAGGGACTCGAACCCCCAACATTTCGGGTATGAACCGAACTATCTAGCCAGTTGATATACCCCGCCAAAACGTTTTGCTTCAACAAAACTAGATATATTATAACAATAATTAAATTAAAGTGCAATACTTTTCTTGTTTTATATTTGCAAATATAGTATAATTATTATGAAGAGTAGGAGGGAATAACTTGGCTAGAAGAAGAAAAGTTAATATAGATACAAATCCTTTACAATCAGTTACAATAGGAAGAACTGATACAAAAAAATATGGTTGGATTGGAACACTTTTTTTATTTATTATTTTTATTGTGGTAATTTATTTCTTACCTGATATTCAAAAAGCATATCGTGATTATTTATATAATAAAGCCTTTACGAATAATTATGTAGTAAATAATAACACTACAAATGGTACTGAAAATGGGACTAACACCACAACAAATGTTACCGAAAATAGTAAAAATACTATTTATGCATTTACAAATAATGAAGTAAAGTTAAATGAAACTACATTTACTAATATTAGTTTTGATGCTGGAACACTAAGTTTTTTAGTTAACAATAATGCAGATAAAGAACTTAATTTAACAAATGATTCATATTTTATTAGACTATATGATGACAGTAATTCTCAAATTTCTGTAATTAAAATTAATGGTATTATTACTAATAAATCTAATAAAAACTTTTCATATCAGTTAAGTGTTACTCCAACAAAGTATAATATTGCTAAACTCGAGGAAAGTGATTATGATTTAATTAGCCTTGATGTTGATAGTGAAAATAAATCTGCGATGACTTGTAAAAATAATAATGGCGAATCAATTATATATTTTTTTGAAAATGATAAGTTATTTAAATATGAAGATACTATAATAGTTACTAATGATAATGTAAATTATGCAAACTTATTTAATGAATACACTACTTTAGCAGCATCTTTTGAAGGTAAGTCAGGTGTTACTGCAACAGTAACTGAAATAACTAATGGATTTAGATATAGATTAACTATGGATTATAATGCCGGTGATACAAAAATTGATAATATTTATTACTATAGTAAAGGAGTAAGTCCAATTAAAATTAATTATGAAATGACCGCTGAATTCTTTACTTGTAGTTAGTAAGGAGAAAAATGAATTTTAATATTAAAGATTTTACAGGACCTTTAGATTTAATGCTTCATATGGTTAAAAAACATGAACTTGACATATATGAAATAGATTTAAAGATAATAATAGATGAATACATCAACTTTATAAACTCACTTGATAAAAATGATTTAGATAATAAAAGTGAGTATTTAGTTATGGCATCAGAACTAATACATTTAAAAAGTAAAATTATATTAGGTTTTGATGAAGAAGAAGACGATGATAATTATGAAATTAATAGTGAAGAAGATTTACGTAATAGATTAATTGAATATGAAAAATATCAAACTATTACTAATGATTTTCGTGAACTTGAAAAAAATAGACAAGATTATTTTACAAAAGTACCAGAAAGTTTAAAGGAATATGCTAATAATGAAACTTATTTAAGTGATGATGTTTCTTTAGAGGATCTTGTTAATGCAATGCTTGAAATATCCGAAAGATTAGAGTATAAAAAACCAAGAAATACAAAAATTGCTAGAAAAGAAATTAGTGTTAAAGATAAAATTAATTATATAAAAGATATTTTGAGTAGAGAAAAAAAGGTTGAGTTTACTAGGCTTTTTAATGAATGTACAAAAGAGGAAATTGTTGTTACTTTTTTAAGTATTTTAGAAATGAGTAAAGATAATTTGATAACCTTGTCACAAAACAAAAATTTTAGTAAAATATATGTTGAGGTATATAATGAATAAATTAGCAGTTTTAGAGGGAATACTATTTGTGGTCGGAGATGAAGGTATTACTTTAGAAAAAATTTGTGAAGTTTTGGAAATTGATGAAAAAGAAGCTAGAAAACTTTTAAATGATTTACAGAAAGAATATGAAAAAGCTGAAAGAGGTATTCGAATAAGTTATTTATCTAACTCTTTTAAATTAACGACTAAAAAAGAGCATATTGAGTATTATCAAAAACTAATTAAGGATACTTCAGGAACTGAAACATTATCTCAAGCAGCACTTGAAACACTTGCAATTATTGCATATAATGAACCAATTACTAGAACTGGTGTAGACAATTTAAGAGGAATTTCTTCATCTTTTATGATAAAAAAATTAATGGCAAAAGACTTAATTAAAGTATGTGGAAAGTCTGATTTACCAGGACATCCAAATTTATATAAAACAACAAGAGAATTTTTAGATTATTTTGGACTTGCATCATTAAGTGATTTACCAGAAATTAAATTTAATAAAGAAAATTCAAATGAAGAAGTAGATTTATATAAAAGTACATATAAAGAAAACTAACAAGAAGGTGATAGTATGTGTGGAATCGTAGGATTTGTAAATAATAAAGAAAACAAAGAGAAAATAATTAAAGATATGTCAAAAAAAATTGAGCATCGTGGTCCAGATGGTGAAGGTTTTTATATTGATGATAATTGTGCACTTGCTCATCGTAGACTTGCAATAATTGATTTAAATACTGGTGCACAACCAATATATAATGAAGATAAAAGTAAGGTTATTATTTATAATGGAGAAGTTTATAATTTTAAGGAATTAAAAGACGCTTTATTAAAAAAGAAACATGTTTTTAAAACAAAAACTGATACTGAAGTAATACTTCATGGTTATGAACAGTGGGGTGAAAAACTTCCAAATCATTTAAGAGGTATGTTTTCTTTTGCAATATGGGATAAAAATAAAAATGAATTATTTATGGCAAGAGATGGTTTTGGTATTAAACCACTTTATTATGCAAAATTTAATGATACATTTATGTTTGCCTCAGAACCAAAAGCATTTTTAGCAAATCCAGATTTTGAAAAAAAACTAAATACTGATATATTATCTGCATATTTATGTTTTAACTCTGTTCCAACATCAGAAACCTTTTTCAAAGGGGTATATAGACTTGACCCAGGAACCTATTTAATTTATAAAGATGGTAAGATTAAAACAAAAAGTTTCTTTACACTAGAATTTAAAGAAAAAAATGATGATATGGATAAAATTGTTGATAATATTGATAAAGCAATGAAAAATTCAGTTGAATATCATCAAATAAGTGATGTTGAAGTAGGTTCATTTTTATCAAGTGGAATAGATTCTTCGTATATAGTTTCACTTGCAAAACCAGATAAAACGTTTACCGTTGGATATGATAATCCAAAATTTGATGAAATTAGTTATGCAAAAGATTTATCTGATAAGTTAGGTATTGAAAATTATTCAAAGAAAATTACTATGGATGAATATATAGAATCTTTTCCTAAAATTATGTATTATATGGATGAACCTTTAGCGGACCCATCAGCAATTGCTTTATATTTTGTGTCAGAAATAGCTTCGAAAGAGGTAAAAGTTGTTCTTTCTGGTGAAGGAGCAGATGAATTTTTTGCAGGTTATAACTCTTACCAAGAGGAACTTACTATGCAAGGATATATGAAATTACCTTATTTTTTAAGACATATTGTCTCAAATATTGTGAGTATTTTTCCAGATATAAGAGGTTTTAATTTTCTTTATCGAAGAGGACAAAAGTTAGAAAATTATAACATTGGTTTAGGAAGAGTATTTCGTGATAAAGAAGCACAAAGTATTGTTAAAATTCCAAATCAAATAAATACAAAAGATATTGTAAAGAATATTTATGATAGATATAAAGATAATTCTACATTAATTCAAAGACAAATGATTGATTATTATTATTGGTTAGTAAATGATTTTTTACATGCAGTAGATAGAAATACAATGATGTTTGGCCTTGAGGCAAGAACTCCATTTCTAGATAATAAAGTTTATGAAGTTGCAAAATCTTTACCTACTTATGCAAAAATAAATAAAGAAACTACAAAGGTTGCTCTTAGAAAAGCCGCTTCGAAGGTAATACCTAATGAAGCATATAAAAAGAAAAAGCTTGGGTTTCCTGTTCCTTTGAGAGAGTGGATTAAAACTGATAAGTTATATAATATAATTAAAGAAAAATTTAATGGAGAAAGTGCAAAATTATTTTTTGATACAAAAAAAATTAATAAACTTCTCGAAGAACATAAAAATGGTAAAAGAGATTCATATAAAAAGGTTTGGACAATATACACATTTTTAGTGTGGTACGACATATATTTTAATGAAATATAGAAAGGATTAATTATGATAAATATTAAAACTGATTCAAGAAAAGTTAAAAAAGGTGATACTTTTATTGCTATAAAGGGAAATACTGTTGATGGACACGATTATATTGAAAAAGCAATTGAAAATGGTGCATCAAAAATAGTATGTGAACATGGAAGTTATAACGTTGAAACAATTGTTGTTCCTGATACAAAAGAGTATTTACAAAAATATATTGTTGATAATTATAAGGATATTGTTAATAAACTTGATATTATTGGTGTAACTGGTACAAATGGTAAAACAACTACTTGTTTTTTAACTTATCAAATGCTTAATAAACTTGGAATTAAAACTGCTTATATTGGTACAATTGGTTTTTATATAGAGAATGAAGTTTATGAATTACCTAATACAACTCCTGAGATAACTGAGATTTATTCAATGCTAACTACTGCTCTTGAAAAGGGCTGCAAAGCTGTTGTAATGGAGGTTTCATCACATGCTTTATCTTTTAAAAGAGTCGAAGGTTTATCTTTTACTATTGAGGCATTTACAAATCTTACCGAGGATCATTTAGATTATCATAAAACTATGGAAAATTATTTAAAAGCAAAACTTTTAATTTTAGATTACCTAAAGGACACTGGTACAATTATTGTTAATAATGATGATGAATATGGTAAGTATTTTGAAAAGAAAAATTATAAAACAATTGGATTTACTAAATCTGATTATGAAGTAAAAAGTTATGAAAGTACTGATAGTGGTACAATAATTAATTTTAAATATCATGAAAAAAATTTAAGTGTTACAACTAATTTAAGGGGTAAATTTAATGTTTATAACTATATGACGGCACTAGCCATAATTAATACTTATGGAATAGATATTCAAAAAATATTTGATATAACTAAAGATGTTTTTCCTCCGAAGGGAAGATGTGAACAAATTAAAGTACGTGATGCTGAGGCAGTTATTGACTATGCTCATACACCAGATGCTGTTGAAAAAATAATTAATTCTTTTTTAGAAAATAAAAAAGGTAAAATAATTACTATTGTAGGTTGTGGTGGAGATAGAGATCCTAAAAAAAGACCTATTATGGGAAATGTTGCTACCCAAAAAAGTGATTATGTAATATTTACTAATGATAATCCTCGTACTGAAGACCCTAAAATAATTATGGATAATATAATAAGTGGTGTTCATAAAACAAATTATGAAATAATCTTTGATAGAAAAGAAGCTATTAATAAAGGGTTAGAAATGCTTAATAAAAATGATACTTTATTAATTCTTGGTAAAGGGCATGAAGATTATCAAATTATAGGACATGAAAAACATCACCTAGATGATAAAGAAATTGTTTTAGATTATTTGAAAAAACAATAATTAAATGATATAATGTATTTGTTTGTTGCTTGTATGGCGGAATTGGTAGACGCGATAGACTCAAAATCTATTTTTCCAAAAGAAAGTATCGGTTCGACCCCGATTACAAGCACCAATAAAATACCTAACTCGAACTTTTTAGTTCGAGTTTTATTTTGATTAAATATTTATTTATTTATTTTATAAAAAATTATGATATAATATCTCATAAAAAGTAGGCATTTTTATGATTGATTCAGATTATCAGGCAAATGAAGAATTATTAGCGGCTCAAAAAGAACTAGGAATAGAAACTTTTAATGCACATTTTCGTGAAGTTTTTGGCATTCCTTGTTTAGATTTTGTTAATTCAATAGTAATAAATTTACCAGAACCTTGTTATGCAAATTGTGAATATTGTATTGATACATATCTTAGAAAAAATTCAATAGATAATGCAAATTTTCTGAAAATATGCGAAAAAGTATTAAGGGAGTTTCCTAATATAAAAAATGTTGCTATTACTGGTGGGACACTTAATTCTAAAGATTTTAATAGTTTAATAGATTTAATAAAAGCTTACTTTCCCGATTCATATATAAACTGGAATACTAATGGTGCAGCACTTAACGAAGATTATTTTAGTGGTATAACTAAAATTAATCATATAAATTTACATCGCAATTCTGTTAACGAAGAAATAAACAAAAAAATATTCAAAGCCACAAAACCAATTTTGACTATTGAACAGGCTAAAATTCTTTTTGGAGAAAAACTTTGCTTAAGAGTTACAATTGATGAATCATTTGATATCGATGAATATTCTAGATTAGGAATTCCACTATATTTAAATCGTCTTTTACCTGGCAATAAAGAAACAGATGATGTTTTTAATTACACACTAAAAAAACTAAATATATCAAATGAAACTGATATAAGAAGACGAAATGTATACTTAAATGCTAATTATCAAGGCATACCAGTTCGTATTTGTGTAGGTGATAAACTAGCAACTCATATTCAAAATCGTAGACCAACATATCTTAATGTTGCAATAATACATAGAAGCGGAATTGTGTGTGGTTCTTGGTTTGAGGATGATAAGCTTATCTATAATCCAAGTATTCAGTTAGAAAATAATAAAAATAATGTACAAAAACTTTCATTAACAAAAAGTATTAAATAATTGGAAAAAGAAAAAATTTTGAAGAATTAGTTGTAAATTCTAAAAGAAATGATCTAATATCTTTAGAAGACCTTTAAGATGTATCGAACCAAGCATTATATGTGCGAATGTTCTAACCGTATGTTAAGTACGGGATCCCTTAGGCAGAAAAGTAATCCGTAAGGGTTATTTTTTCTATTACTATGTTGTTTCAATTATTATATATCATAAATAAAACTACTTTCAAATTAAACTGAAAGTAGTTTTATTTTGTATAAGTAATTATAAACTTGCAATTAATTTTCCTTTCTAATTAAGTCAAAATAAATATGATTAAAGTTGCTTTAAAATTTATTTATTATATAATGTTTCAATTATTTTATTAACAGTTTCTTTATCTGCTTCACATAACGAATAATATTTAGCAATTATGTCATTGCTATTAACCAATCCTTCAACACTTGTTCCAAGTGCTTTTGCGATTCTAAATGCTACAGGCAATGAGGGAATACGAGTATTGCTTTCATAGTATGTTATACTTTGTTGAGAAACTCCTACCATTAAACTTAATTTAACTTGTGTTATCTTTTTACTTTCTCTTAAAACTTGCATACTTTTAAAATCTAGTTTTTCATCATTTATCATAAATACCACCTTTAGTTATATTATGGAACAAAAAATTTAACATAACTTTTACTTAAAGTGGTAATTTTATGTTTGAAATTTGTATTTTAAATGTTATAATGATATTGAAAGGAGTTTGATTATGAGAAATAGTGAATATTTAAGCGAAGAGAAGTATAAAAAGGTAAAAAGAAATATTACAATTATTGCTACAATTATTTTAGTTGCGGGTATTTTAGGTAGTGGGTATTTATTTGCTAAAGCATTTATGAAAACAAAATCTAATACAAATAATACTGAATTTACAGAGCAAAAAAAACAAGAAAGAATAAATAGTTTAAATTCTCAAATCGATGAAGAAAAAACTATTCTTGAAACTAAAAAAGAAGAATTGAAAGCAAAAGGACTTAAAGATAGTCCAGATTACCAAAGTGGTGAAGCATATGATTTATATATAATTATTAATGCACTTGATCCAAGTTTTCCTCATTGTGATTTTGATGAATATAAAACAAATGCAATAACCTCTAAATACTGTACTTTAAAAGAAGAATTAAAAAATGTTGAAGAGCAAAAAGATAATGATAAAACTTCAAATTTAATATTTAATACATTTGAATTTATGCCTGCAGTTATGATTTTATTGATTACTTTAGGAATATCTATTAATTTATTCTATATAGCAAATAAAAGAAAAATAACAGCATTTCATGCACAACAGGTTATGCCTATTGCAGACGAAATGATAGATAAAGCTACTCCAACAATAGCTAAAAGTGTTGGTAAAATAGCAGAATCTATTAAAGATAGTATAAATAATGAAGATATTAAGAAATAATTTATTTTAAAACAATCTAGGACTATATGTCCTTTTTTTTAATATAAAATTATGTTAAAATATTTACGGAGAGATTATGGATAAAATTATAAAAAATATTCTAAAAAAAATTGAAAGTGAAGGATATGAAGCCTATATAGTAGGTGGTTTTGTTCGTGATTATCTACTTAAAAAAAACTCTTATGATGTTGATATATGTACAAATGCTAAACCTAAAGATTTAATTCATTTATTTAATGTGAAACAAAATCTTAATAATTATGGTGGACTTAATATGAAAATTAAAAAATACAACATTGATATAACAACATATAGAAAAGAAAAAAAATATGGTAATAGAAAGCCTATTGAAATAGAATATGTTAGTAATTTACTCGAGGATATTAATCGAAGAGATTTTACTATAAATTCAATATGTTTAGATAAAAATGATAAAATATTAGATTTATTAAATGGTAAGGAAGACCTTAAGAAAGGTATTATAAGATCGCTTGGTAATGCCAATGATAAATTTACTGAAGATCCACTTAGAATGCTTAGGGCAATAAGATTTGCAAGTATATTAGATTTTGATATCGAAGAAAATACTTATAATGCAATTAAAAATAATTATGAAAAGGTTAGTACTTTAAGCCCTAAAAGAGTTAAAGATGAATTAATTAAAATATTATCAAATAAAAATTTTAAAAAAGGTTTAAAGCTTTTAGATGAAACAAAAATAAGTGAAGTTTTAGGACTTAAATATAATGAAGATATAACTTTTACTGTGGATATTTTAGGTATGCTTTCTCAAATAGAGGTAAAACAAATTGAATATACTAAAGAGGAAAAAGATAATATTGCTAAGATAAAGGAAATAATAAATCAAAATAGAATTAATAACTTTACATTATTTAATTATGGATTATATCTTTCTTATGTAGCCGGGGATGTTTTACATGTAAACAAACAAACTATCAACAAAATATATAAAAATCTTCCTATAAAAAGTATGAAAGATATTGATATAACTGGTAAAGAAGTAATGACACTTTTAAATCTTGAACCCTCAAAAAAGGTTAGTGAAATAATAAATAATGTTAAAATTGAAATTTTAAAGGGAAATTTGAAGAATAAAAAAAATGAAATTAAAAAATATATAATAGGTAGGTACAAAAATGAATAAAGACAACAAAAAATTTATAATAGAAACCCTTTTTCTAAAGGAGGCATTAAAATATAGTTTAACTTTAAAAGAGTTTATAGTTTTAATGTACTTTGATAATGATTATGATTTAACTTTTGATATAAAAAAAATATCTAAAGCAACTTGTTTATCTGAAAATGATACTTTAATAGCCTTTAATAGTTTACTTACAAAAAAATTAATTAAATTAAATCAAATTAAAAATGAAGGTGGAAAAGTTATTGATAAAGTATCATTAGAAAATTTTTATAATAACTTAAAAGAAACTATTGATTTAGAAAAAGAGGAAAAGAATGAAAATAGTATTTTCTTTAAATTTCAAGAAAAGTTTGGTAAAGGTTTATCAGGTATGGATTATGAAATAATTAATGCTTGGCTTTCAAAAGGGTTTAGTGAATCGCTTATTCTCGAAGCCTTAGATGAAGCAATTAAAAATGATGCACCTTCACTTAGATATATAGATAAAATATTATTTGAATGGAATAAAAAAGGATATAAGGGTAAGGAAGAGTTAGAAAAAGAAATTAATGAAAATAAAATAAATAAGGAAACAAAAAACTTTGAAACAAGTGTTTTTGAATATAATTGGTTAGATGATGATAACTAATTTAAGAGATAATTTAGATTATTATATACCTAATCCTAAGTGTGAACTAGATTATAATAAAGATTATGAACTTTTAATATCTGTGATGCTTTCTGCTCAAACAACAGATAAAAGAGTTAATGAAGTAACTAAAGAGTTATATAAATATAATTTAAATGAAATAGCTTCTTTAGATGTTAAAATAATCGAAGATATTATTAAACCTTTAGGTTCTTATCATAAGAAAGCATTATATATTAAAGAAATTAGTAACATTTTATTAACAAAATATAATGGAATAGTTCCAAGTAATAGAAAAGAGTTAGAACTAATGCCTGGTGTAGGTAGAAAGACTACGAATGTGGTTTTATCAGAACTATTTGATATTCCTACAATGGCGGTAGATACACACGTAGAAAGAGTTTCAAAAAGACTAGGACTAGCTAATAAAAATGATGATGTTTTAAAAATAGAAAAAAAGTTATCCAAAATATTTGATAAAAGTGAATATAATAAAATTAATCATCAATTACTTTTATTTGGTAGATATTATTGTAAAGCAAAAAATCCATTATGTCAAAACTGTAAAATGGAATGCAAATATAAAAAAACAAGGAAAATTTAATCCTTGTTTTTAGTTTAATCCAGTATCTTTGTCCTTGTCCTTATCCTTATCCTTATCTTTATCTTTATCTTGATTAATTATATCATCGATTGTTGTATCAGTTTTTGTATTAACATTAATAATTAAGCCATCTGATTGATTTGCCTTAAAGATTGAATAACTTGATTTAATAATAAATTTATATGATTTTCCACCTTCGATAGTTTGCTTATAACTTGCATTTTCAGTAAAAGTTAATTCCTTTAATGAACCATCTTCATTTTGCATATAAACTTCATAACCTTGTTTACCAATATAACTATTATTATATTCAATTCTTTTTTCATAATATTTTGTAGCAAATGCTGCATAATTATCATTAAAATAATTTTGTAAATAAGTACTATTTATTGCATCTGGTGTTTTAATACCTGTCCAAGAAAGTGTTACTTCATTACCATTATAACTTGCTTTTCCTCCTGTAGGAGCCTCAAGTTTTTGATATCTTATTGATGTTTCAGTTGGTTCTGTTCCTTCCTTAAATAGTTCAGTCATTCTCATATCTTCAGGAGTATATTCACTTGCTAACATTAAAGGTACTGTTTCTTTTTCAACTTCAACACTTATTACACCTGAAGGTCTTTTAAATGTTTTATTCGTGCTATAAATATTTCTTGCAAGAGCTTCCATTATTCTACTTCTTGCAGTCCATCCAGTATTAGTATTCATATAATAATCAGTTCTATGTCTATCATATCCATACCATAAAGCAATTGAATATTCTGGATTATATGTAATGTTCCAAGAGTCTGGAATTAAATCTGCAGGTAAATTTTGTGCTTTTTGTGTTGCTGTATCAAGGTTTGTTGTACCAGTTTTACCAGCAACTTCAGTACCACTTATTTTTATTGAACCAGACCAACTATCTCTAACTGTGTCTACTAAAACATTGGTAATCATATATGATGTTTCTTCACTAATAACTTTTTCTTTTGTATATTTATTTTCATATGTTGTTCCATCTTCGAAAATAACTTTTGTAAATGAATAAGGTTTAATGTAATATCCACCTCTGCCAAATACAGCATAAGCAGCACTCATTTCAAGTGGGTTAGTACCATTGAAACCACCAATTGAGGCAGATTCATATAATGTAGAACCATAATTAATTCCTACGCTATGGACAAAATTTTCAATTAAACTTTGATCTTTAGCAGCTACCTTTTGAAATGCTTGTAAGGCAGTTACGTTTCTTGAACCAATAAGACCTTTTCTTAATGTAATCATACCTTGATATCTTCTATCGGCATCATTAATTGATTGACCTGTTGAATATGCATAAGGTTCATCGAAGAAATAATCTCCTGGAGAACCATTTAGATATTCAATATAAGGTGCATAATCAAATAATGGTTTTGCAGTAGAACCTGGTTGACGATTAATATCAGTTGCACGATTTAATCCTCTTGCACCATATTTTCTACCTCCAGAAAGAGCAATTATCGAACCATTCTCGATTGATGTAATTGCAGTTCCTTCTTGGTCATAATCATTATAGTATTTAAATAATTCACCTTTTTCAAGTTTAACAAGAACATCTTGTACTTTTAAATCAAATGTAGTATAAATTTTCATTGGTACTTGTCTAGCATCTTTTTTAGTTTTTTCATATACTTCATCAATTACATGGTCAATTATTGCTTGATAATCGTTAGTAGATACTGCATCACTATCATCCGCTACCATACTTTCAATTGGTATTTCAAGTACAGCATTCATTTCTTCTTCAGTTATGTATCCATGATTAACCATTAATTTTAAAACTATTTTTTGTCTATTTCGACAACCAACAGGGTTATTGTATGGATTATATAATCTTGGATTTTGATACATTCCAACAATTAATGATGCCTCAGCAAGGTTTAAATCTCTAACACTTTTACCAAAAAAATGTTGACTTGCTTGCTCTATTCCATAGATACCTGTAGTATTAATACTTCTTCCGTTAGCATACCATAATGAGTTTGAATAAAATTCTAGTATTTCTTCTTTAGTATATGAACTTTCTATTTTAAATACAGCCATATATATATCGGTAAATTTACGAATAATACCCGCTATACCTTCGGAAGCTCCATTTGTATAAGTCTTTTTAACAAGTTGCATTGTAATAGTTGAAGCACCACCTGCTTTTGAGGAAACAAGCTGTCCCACTGAGGCTTTTAAAAATCTGGCAATATCAAGTCCATTATGTTGAAAAAATCTTGAGTCTTCAGTAGCTATTAAAGCATCAATATATACCTGAGGAAGATCTTTATATTCAATAAGTTCACGGTCTTCTTGTCCAACCCTTGCAAATTCAATTCCATTTTTATCATAAATAACTGTGGCTTCCTTTTTATATAGTTTATCTTTTTCAAAGTTTGGAGCACTAATTATAATATAAAGTACAAATATTAAAACAGCACTTGCACAAAATATTAAAAAGCTAAATATTATTTCCCAAATAAATCCTTTTTTTCCTTTTCTTTTTATTTCATTATTAATTTTTGTTTTTACATTACTATTAAAATTCTTTAATTTTCTTTGAATTTTTAATTTTTTCATACATTCTCCTTTATCATTAAATCAACAGCTTTTATATAATCTATTCCTTTTAAATAATTATAATCAAGTTTATAACCATTTTCTTTTATAAAATCATAGGGAATACTTTTTCTTTCTTTTTTATCAATAAAATTAAATAACATTTTTGCTGGTAAAGCATAATATTCACCATTAATTGCAATAAGTAAAAAGCATATTCCTTTGTGTTTTACAATATTTTTCATATGTTTAATCTGATGCTCTGCTATGTTATTAAGCGGTAAAAAATTTTTATTTGTATTTTTTGCATCAAATTCTATGTAGTAGCCTTTATAAACTCCATTATAATCTAAGGTAGATTGAGTTAAATAAAAGGCATCAGTTATTCTTTTGTTATCATAATTATATTTTACTACTTGAATAGGTGTAGGTTTTTTATAGATTACAGCAATATCCTTTTCTAAGTAGTACTCGTTGGTTTGGTTAATAAAATTTTCTAAATCCATACCACGGTTGCCATAATTAATTTGTTTTTTATAGGTCTTTTTAATTGCAGTTGGATAATTCATTTATATTCACCATTTTAATTATAGCATACTTTTTTTATAAAATAAATGACATGTTTTGTCGAAGTTGTTGATAACATTTTTCTTTTATCATATTATAATAGTGGTGATACTAATGGATATAGATTTTATTATAAGTAAATTAATTGATGATACTAATTATGCTAAACTTTTAATAAAATATGAAAACCTTACGGATATTGACAAATAAGTAAGAAATTTGCTATAATTTTTATGTTGGAAGGTGTAAAAATGTATAATGAAAAGATTTATTTAACACCAGGGGAGATACTAGAGCATGATTTCAAAATTGATGCAAGAGGATATAGGCCTCAAGAGGTTGATAAATATCTTGATATGATCATAAGAGATTATACTGAGTATAATAATATTATTAAGAATCTTAAAGGTCAAATTAATGATTTAACATCTGATAATTATACACTTAAACAAGAAATTCGTGCGTTAAAAGAAAAACTTGAAACGCAAGAAGATAGTTCTAACAAACAAGTTACTAACATTGATTTACTAAAAAGAATAAGTAACTTAGAAAAAATTGTTTATGGAAGAAATGAATAATATCTTTAGACAAACGCTGTAAGACTTTTAGTTTTATTGAGGAAAGTCCATGCTCACTTATCCTGTGATGGATAATATGTTCGTGCTTAAGGAATAAATAACTTAAGGTAGCATATGCTAACGGCTCCGAAAATTTCTGAAAATGAAATGATTAGGTATAAAAGTGCCAAAGAGACGAGTCTTTTAGAAATAAAAGAAGTGGAACGTGGTAAACCCCGCGAGTGAGAAACCCAAATTTTGGTAGGGGAGCTGGTCAAGGGAAAACGAACCTAAGACTAGATGTACTTTGTACATAGATAAATGTTTGTCACCAGTAATGGTACAGAACATGGCTTATTAAGATATTATTTTTATTTTTTAATTAAGGAGAGATTTAGTTTGAAAGATATTGGAAGTCTTTTTCTAGATACTAGAGAGGCTGCTGGTCTTTCCCTTGAGGAAGTAAGTAGTGATCTTAATCTTGAAAAAGTAATTCTTGAAAATATCGAAGATGGTAAAACTGGTGCATTTCAAGACATATTTGCATTAAAAAAATATATTAGTAATTATGCTAAATATTTAGGACTTGATGCTGATAAAATAGTAGATGAGTTTAATGAATATGTTTTTGAAACAACATCAAAAATACCTGTAAAAGATATTGAAAAAGAAATCGAGGAAAATACTAAAGGTAATGAAGAAAAAGTATTTTCACCATATACAAGACATGAAAAGAAACCAAATAATGTTTTATATGTACTTGTATATGTATTAATTGTTATTTTAGCAGTTTTTGCAGTTTTCTGGGCTGTAAAACAAATTACTGTTAACACTAGAGTTGCTAGTGAGATAAGTTATAAGGAGTAGGAAATGAATTTACCAAATAAACTTACAATTTCAAGAATTGTTTTAGCATTTATTATACTTATTATGTTATGTATACCATGGCATGCTTTAGGCTTTTCATGGCCAGTATATTTATATCATGGAGTTACATTTAATTTAAAATATATTATTGCAGGAACTTTATTTCTAATTGCCTCACTTACAGATAAACTTGATGGACATATAGCAAGAAAATATAATATGGTTACTGACTTCGGTAAAATGGCTGATGCTATTGCTGATAAAATCTTAGTTAATGGTGTACTTATTATTCTTGCATATGATAGAGTGATTCCTTTGGTTGTACCAGTTGTTATTATTACTCGTGATATTATTACTGATACTTGTAAAATGATTTCTGGAAATAAAGGTAAAGTAGTAGCGGCTTCCTCAATGGGAAAAATTAAAACTGCCTTTATGATGGTTGGATTAACACTAACTTTCTTTAGTAATTTTCCTTGTGAATTTTTCCACTTCCCACTTGCAAAAATATGCTTAATTATAGCAACAATATTTAGTGTTATAAGTGGATGTCAATATTATTATAATACTAGAGAATTTGTTATTCCTAAAAATGATAAAAAATTAAAATAATGGTGCAAGGCATCATTTTTTTATGCTTTGATATATATAAAAAGCCCATACATGTATAATTTTTTCGAATAGTATAATGTAAAAGGAGGAATTACCTATTATGAATTGTGATAAAAGACCTGCTATGGAAGATATGGGTAAAGTAGAAAATATGATGGGATGTACATGTGAACCAGTTTATGAGTGTCCAGAGGAAAGGGTGTGTCATAGATATATTTGCTATGAAGTACCTCATATTAAACCTTGTAATACTAGAATAATTAATCATCATATTTATAAACATACTTTTACTCCATGTAATACGTGTTGTGAAGAAAATGTTGTAGAAAATATTTACGATAGAAGATGCTAATTAAAATCTCGAAAGAGATTTTTTTGTTTGACAGTTTGCACTAAAAAATAGTGTTTTTTCAGCATAAGTTAGGCAAAAATTATATTTCAAAAAATGCGTACTTTGCAAATTTTTCTATTTTTTATTTAAGAAATTTCTTATTCATGTTATACTAAATAAGTAGGAAAAGGATGAAATTATGATTAAAGGAAAACCATTTGTAAAATGGGCTGGTGGAAAAAGACAAATAATTAATGAACTAAAAAAATATGTTCCAGAAAGTTTTGATACATATTATGAACCTTTTGTAGGGGGAGGAGCACTTCTTTTTGAATTATCACCAAAAAAAGCTGTTATAAATGATTCTAATAAAGAACTTATGAATGTTTATAGTTGTTTGAAAGATGAAGATAAGTTTAAAAAGTTATGTGCCTCATTAAATAGTTTTGAAGCTAAACATAATGAAGAATTTTATTATGAAATGAGAAATAAAGATAGAAATAAAAAAACATTTAATAGATTATCTGACTATACTAGAGCTGCAAGAACTATTTATTTAAATAAAGCGTGTTTTAATGGACTTTATAGAGTTAATAGCAAAAATGAATTTAATGTTCCTTTTGGAAAAAAAGATAAAGTTAATACTTATGATGGAAATAATTTAATAACTGTAAGTAATTATCTTAGTATGAATGATATTAAAGTTTTATGTGAGGATTTTGAAACTTCTTTAGAAAGTGCTAAAGAAGGAGATTTTGTATATATTGATCCTCCATATGATTCAGATACACATACATTTAATAGTTATACAGATACTGGTTTTGATAAAGAGGAACAAAAAAGACTTGCAAGTGTATTTAAAAAGTTAGATAATAAAGGTGTAAAAGTAATGTTATCAAATCATAATACTTCTTTAATAAATGAATTATATATAGGTTTTAATATACATGTAATCGATGCTAAAAGAAGTATTAACGCAAATGGAAATAAAAGAGGTAAAGTAGAGGAAGTTATTATTACAAATTATTAAGGAGGCCAAGTGAAACCATACTATGAAAAAGATAATTTTACATTATATAAAGGTGATTCTTTAAAAATACTTAAAAATATAGAACCTAAAAGTATTGATGTAATATTTGCTGATCCCCCATATTTTTTATCTAGTAATGGTATTACATGTAGTGGTGGAAAAATAGTTAGTGTTAATAAAGGCGATTGGGATAAATCTATTACTTTAAAAGAAAAACACAATTTTAACAAAAAATGGATAAAATTATGCAAAGATGTTTTAAAAGATGATGGAACAATTTGGATAAGTGGAACTATGCATAACATTTATTCTATAGGTATGGCCCTTGAGGAAAATGGATTTAAAATAATTAATAATATTACTTGGAAAAAATTAAATCCACCACCAAACATAAGTTGTAAATGTTTTGTTCATTCGACAGAAACTATTTTATGGGCCAAAAAGGACATAAAGAATGTTAAATATAAATTTAATTATGACATTATGAAAAAACTTAATAATAATAAACAAATGAAAGATGTTTGGGAAACCTCACTTACCAAACCAAGTGAAAAAAAGTGTGGAAAACATCCCACTCAAAAACCAATAGAATTATTAGAAAAAATTATACTTGCTTCAACTAATGAAAATGATTTAATATTAGATCCTTTTAATGGAAGTGGCACAACTGGTATTGTTGCCAGCAAATTAAAAAGAAGGTATATCGGTATTGAAAAAGAAAAAGAATATTTAGATTTAACAATTAAAAGAAAGGAAAGTGATGAAAATGAAAAGAGATTTTAATGAATGGATTAAAAACTTTAAGTCTAGTATATCTAATTATAGTTATTATGCTGATTTTAAAAAAATATATAAAAATGTTGATAAAGTAAAAGTAGAACTTAATATTTTAAATTCATTAATTGGTAGTAAAACAATTGAAGAAGCTTTTAAAAACATAATGCTTAAATATCCTGAAACTTTAGAATGTATACCACTTCTTTTAGCGGTTCGTTCTACTGAAATATTTGTTAAGGATGAAATTAATGAATATTTATTTGACTTTAAAAAAATGGTTTATTCAATGGATGACTATGTTAGGTTTATGCAAGAAAGTGGTCTATTTGATTTATTACAAAATCATATTATAAATAATTTATATGATTATGTTTTAGGAATTGAAGTTGGTCTTGATTCTAATGGTAGAAAAAATCGTGGTGGTCATTTAATGGAAGATTTAGTAGAAAAATATATTAAGGAATCTGGTTTTGTTAAAGATGTAAATTACTTTAAAGAAATGTACTTAAATGATATTGAGAAAAGATGGAATATTGATTTAAGTTCTTTATCTGGAAATAATGTTTCCACAAAAAGATTTGATTTTGTTATAAAAACTCCTAAACAAATATATTTAATTGAAACAAATTTTTATGCAAGTAGTGGTTCTAAATTAAATGAAATTGCAAGAAGTTATGAAATGCTAGCAAAAAAAGTAAAGGAAATTGATGGAATAACGTTTATATGGATTACTGATGGCTTAGGTTGGCATGATGCAAAGAATAATCTTAAAGAAACATTTAATGAACTTGAAACAATGTATAACATTAATGATTTGGAAAATGGCACTTTAAAACAAGTGTTAAATTAAAATCTCGAAAGAGATTTTTTTGTTTGACAGTTTTCACTAAAAAATAGTGATTTTTTAGCATAAGTTAGGCAAAATTATATTTCAAAAAATGCGTACTTTGTAATTGAATTATAATAATTTGTATTGTATACTAAGGATATACATGAACTTTTATGCAGAGTATTATCTTTGAAAGGATTATAAATGGATTTTGATATTATTTTAAATGAGCTTAAAAGTTGTTTATCTTTAGAGCATCCTAAAAATATAGGACAAGAAAATTTAGATAAATTAATTGATTATGCAATAAAAAATGGTAATAGGGAAATAGTATGAAGAATTACTTTAAGTTATAGCAATTTTAATTTAGATTTTACTAAAGTTATGCTATATTTTATTGAGGTAAAAGATGAATTTTATGTAATAGAAACATTATATGCAGCAGGAGATGATAAGATAGATTTAAAATTAACAAAGAAAAAAGTATTAGAAACTAATGATAATGAGTTTATAGGAAAAGTTATCGAGGATGTTAAATCATATTATTGTGTTAAAAGTAATAAAGATTTAAATAAAATTATTGAAGGAGGAAGTAATGATTAAATCTAAAGGATGGAATTGGAAAATGGTTGAGGATGATTCAAACTGTGTATGGAAAATACCAAGTATTGAGTCATATTATTTACTTGATAGGTGGAAAGGACTAGGCTTTAAATCTTTTCTAGATTTAGGTTGTGGGTTAGGAAGACATACTGTATTATTTGCAAGTAATGACTTTAAAACGTATGGATTTGATATTAGTGAAGAAGGTTTAACAAGAGCTAAAGAATGGCTAGATTCTCTTAACTTAAAAGCAGACTTAAAAAAAGGTGATATGATTCATTTACCATATGATGATAATAGTTTTGATTGTATATTATGTAGAAATGTTATATCACATCAAGATACTGAAGGAGTTAAACAAATAATTAAAGAACTTTATAGAGTTTTAAAGGATAATGGAGAATGCTATTTAACACTTGGTTCTAAATCTACATGGGGATTTAAACAAACTTCTTGGCCTTTAGTAGATGAAAATACAAGACTTAGAATGGAAGAGGGCCCAGAATATAAAACACCACATTTTTATGCAGATTATGATTTAATAAAAGTTTTATTCAAAGATTTTAAAATAGAGTTTATTAATCATATTGAAGATTTTTATGAATCAAATGATAAAACATATTCATCTTTTCATTACCATGTATTAATAAAGAAAGTTAAATAAAGCTAAATGTCAAGAAACATTTAGTTTTTTTAATATTGAAAATATAGTATAATAGGATTAACGAAAGGTAAATGTATTATGAGTAAAGATATAAATGTAGTAGCGGCTTTAATTTTTAAGGATAATAAAGTATTAATTGCAAAAAGATCTACGGATAAAGATGCAAAAGGTAAATGGGAATTTCCTGGTGGTAAAGTCGAAGAAAATGAAGATGAAAAAATAGCTATAGAAAGAGAAATTTATGAAGAATTTGATGTAAAAGTTAAAGCAAAAGATTTTATATCACAAAGCACTTTTAATTATCCACATGGTAATGTAATACTTAAATTATATGAATGTGAATATATTGATGGTAACTTTAAACTTCATGCACACTCAGAATATGCTTGGGTAAAAATAAATGATTTATTAAATTATGATTTAGCTCCTGCAGATATACCTCTTGCAAAAGATGTAATGGAAAGATATGAATAATTTAATATGAGGTTTTTTGAAGTGAAAAATATAAAGATTTTATTATTAATTATTTTATTAATACCTATTAGTGTTTATGCTAAAAGAGGATGTTGTTCTCATCACGGTGGTGTTGTAGGTTGTTCTTCCCCCTGAAGAGAGCATTTAACCGTGCTCTCATTTTTTGTGCCCATTTTATATGGGTTTGTGAGGCACTAATGTTGATAAAATAATTTTAGGTACAATTTAGGTACAAAAAAATTTGAATTAAGAATGGTTCATTGAGAAAAAATGCCGAAAGTGGCAAAAATCTTCAATGGATTTTTTATTTATTTTAAATCTCATTGAGAAAAAGTGGCAAAAGTGGCAAAAATTCTCAATGGACTTTTTACCATTAATACGGACAAAATTGATAATATCCGTATGATTACAAAAATATTATACCGCAAACGGTAGGATATGATTAGTATAAGATCACGGTATAATACTTATGAGGAGTTGGATTATGGAAAAGAAAGAAGAAATAATTAGTAATAAAATCAAATGTAAAAAATGCGGAGATATCATAGAGTCTAAAAGTACAAATGATTATAAAAAGTGCTCTTGCGGTGCTGTTGCTGTTGATGGTGGTAAAGATTATTTAAAAAGGATGGGTAATGAAGAAAATTATGAAGAGTTGTCTGAATTAAAATAGATGACTTTTTTTGTAAAAAGGGTTGTATTTTTGAAAAAAATAGCATATAATAAAATTACCTATTAGGTAATTTAGAAATGAGAGGAGGTTTGAGGTTGCAAATCGAAGCTGATAACAGAAGGTTAGAAAAGAAATTAAGTGATATTGAAAACTTAAAGAAGACTATTGGTATTGATATGACAAGAGCACTAAAACAGAGAATAGATCAACTTAGGGCAGCAGATAATTTTAAAGAGTATTTAGATATCGGCTTGGGTGATCCTCATCCTCTTGTAGGAAATTTAGATAATCTTTTTGGTATTAAAATTAATAGAAATTATAGATTAATAGTAGAACCATTATCTGAAATGTTAGATGATGATTCGTTAAGAAAATGTAAGAAAGTTAATTTGAAAGGAGTGGCAGATTATCATGATGGGAAATGTGAATGGCTTATCCCTTGATTTGTTAGTTCATCCAGGGGAAACAATTAAAGAAGTTTTGGAAGAAAAGAAGATGTCGCAAGAAGAATTAGCTATAAGAACAGAATATTCTCCTAAACATATTAGTGAGGTTGTGAGGGGAAAGAAGGATATATCATCTGAGTTTGCAAATAGATTAGAGTATGCTTTAGGTATACCTGCTAGTTTTTGGATGAACCTTCAAAGTAACTATGATAAAGAAGTTTTTGAAATTAATAGTTTAAGTAATATTGAAGAAAAAGAATTAAATATATTAAAAGATTTAAAAGATGTTATTAATTTTTGTGAAAATGCAGAAATAATTGAATGTAATTCTAAAAAAGAAATAACAGTTTTAAATATGAGAAAATTTCTTAATTTAAACAATTTATGTAGTATACCAAGTTTATCTATTCAACAAGCTGCTTTTAGAGGTTCTAAGGCAAATAAAGTAAATGTATATGTATTATATGCATGGCAAAAATTATGTGAGTATTTTACAAATAAAATAAAAATTACTAATAGTTATGATATAGAAAAACTAAAAACGAAATATGAAGACATAAAAAGGACAATGTTTCTACCTGCAAATGATATGGTTGTTGAATTGAAAAATATTTTTGCTGAGTGTGGTATAGCATTTGAAGTCGTAAAACATTTTACTGGAGCACCTGTTCAAGGATTCATTCAAAAAAGAAATGGTAAAGTTGTTTTATGTATGACTATAAGACAATCTTTCTCTGATATATTTTGGTTTACTTTGTTCCATGAGATTGGCCACTTAACAAATGATGATTTTGCTAATCAATATATAGATTATCAATTTATTGAAAGTGAAGAAGAAAAAGAAGCTGATAAGTTTGCTAGAAACATGTTAATTAATCAAAATGATTATGAAGACTTTATTAAAAATAGCAATATAAGTTTATCTGAAATAAAAAGGTTTGCAGATTCTCAAAATGTTAAACCGGGTATTGTTATAGGTCGAATTCAAAACGATATTAATGATTACTCTTTTATGGCTAAATATAGAGAAAGATACAAATGGAGTAATTAGTTAGCGAGGTGTAGTAAATGTTAACAATTAATTTTAAACAAATATATGAAACTAATGAAAGAGTTGATAAGGAATGGGTTTTAATTAACTATGATATTTCAGCAAATCATTATGTTGGAATGCCGGTATAATCTAAAGAAAAAGAAGGCTGTATTTATTACAATTCCATTAACAAATATGTAGATGTAAATAAAATTGCTGATTATAATAGATCTAAAATGAATAGATGTATTTATGTTCATGGTAAACCATTAAAGTTAACTAAAAAGGATTTTAATTTAATATTACAAGAATGTAAAAAGTGATTTTGAGGGAATAAGCTATATAAAATGGTGCAGAGATAAATATATAATTAATAAAAAATATGTAGAAGAAGATAAATTAATTCAAAATGCAATTTACTTGGTTGATTTTGGAATAGGTATTGGCAGTGAATTAAGAAAGCTAAGATCAGCAATATTATGGAGGCCAACAAGCGATAAAAAATTGTGGACAATGATACCGCTTACTACGAAAAGAAGAGCTGATAAGTACTATTTTCATTATGATCTTGAATGCTTGGCAGAAGGAACTGCAAAGATTGAAAATATTAGAACAAAAACTAATACTCGATTTTTTTAAGAACTAATGGATCTTCACTAATAATTTCTAAAGAATATTTCATTCTTAATAACTTAATTACTTCAGCTTTAATACTTTCATAATTTTCATCATCACTAACATTAAATGTATCTTTAGCTGAATTATAATGTTGATAAAATGTTGCTTCCACATAGCATTCCTACTATAAAAACTAGCTATATAAAATGCAATTACTTCAGGCATACATAAGTAATAATATACTCATTATAATTATCATAAAAAGGATTTATAACTTTCTCTAATTCTTCATCAGATATATCCTCATCAGTACATTTTCTAATCATACAATTCCTCCAATTCCTTGTATTAATCACTTAAAATTAAAAAATAGTCAAGATTATTAATACAATTTGGTAATTTCTGGTACGAATTGGTCGAAAAATATCAAAATTTGTCGAATTGTATGTTATAATTATTATTGAATATGTGAGATGAAATGGGAAGTAAGAGGTAGTAGTATGGAATTAGAAGATTTAAATTTAAATCCCGAAGCAAAAGCAAGAATAGATATTGATAAAAAATTAAGAGAAGCAGGTTTTGTAATTCAAAATATTGATTCGTTTAATCCTACAGCATCTTTAGGTGTTATTTTAAGAGAGGCACAAACCAATAGTGGACCTGTAGATTATTTAATATTTATAGCAGGTAAACCTGTTGGTGTTATTGAAGCTAAAAAAGAAGAAAGAGGAACTACGCTAGGTGTTGTAGCGGAACAATCTTTAAGATATATTAAAAGTGGATTAAGAGGATTAAAAGAACAACCTGAAATCAGATTTGCTTATGAATGTACAAACATTATAATTAGATTTTGTGACTACAAAGATGAAAAGGCAAGATCAAGAGAAATATTTATGTTTCATACACCAGAAGAATTAGAACAATTACTAAAAGATAATGATACTTTAAGAAATAGAATGAAACAATTTCCAGAACTTGATGTAAATGGATTTAGAGATTGTCAAGTTAATGCTATTGTTAATTTGGAAAAATCATTCTCTGAAAATAAACCTAGAGCTTTAATTCAAATGGCAACAGGTGCTGGTAAAACATTTACTGCTATAACTTCCGTATATAGATTGTTAAAATATGCAAAGGCAAAAAGAATTCTTTTCTTAGTTGATACTAAAAATTTAGGTGAACAAGCTGAAGAAGAATTTAGAAAATATAGACCAAATGATGATAGTAGATTATTTGGAGAATTATACAATGTTAAAAGACTTAATTCATCATATATTCCAAATGACACTCATGTATGTATTAGTACAATTCAAAGAATGTATTCAATTCTGAGAGGATTTGAATTGGATGAAAGAGATGAAGAATCATCATTATCAGAAAAGTCATTTAAAAATGAAAGACCAAAAGAAGTATCTTATAACAAAAAATATCCAATAGATTTCTTTGATGTTGTAATTATCGATGAATGTCATAGATCAATATATAATGTATGGCAACAAGTATTAGACTATTTTGATGCATTTTTAGTTGGATTAACAGCTACTCCAGATCAAAGGACATTTGCTTTCTTTAATGAAAATGTCGTATCAGAGTATTCTCATGAACAGGCTGTTTTAGATGATGTTAATGTTGGAAGACAGGGAACATATTTAATAGAAACAAATATCACAAAACATGGTGCTTGTATATTAAAACAAGTTGTTGAAACAAGAGAAAGATTATCTAAAGAAAAAAGATGGTCTCAATTAGATGAAGATGTTGTTTATTCAGCAAGTCAACTTGATAATGATATCGTTAATCCATCGCAAATTAGAAATGTTATTAAAGAATTTAAGTCAAAGGTATTGACAGAAATGTTTCCAGGAAGAAAAGAAGTTCCTAAAACATTAGTATTTGCTAAAACAGATAGTCACGCTAATGATATCGTAGATATTATAAGAGAAGAATTCGGTGAAAGTAATGAATTTTGTAAAAAAATTACTTATGGCTCTGATGAAGATCCAAAATCAATTTTAAGTGCATTTAGAAATGATTATTATCCAAGAATTGCTGTTACAGTAGATATGATTGCTACAGGAACAGATGTTAAACCTATTGAATGTTTAATTTTCATGAGAGATGTAAGAAGCAAGAATTACTTTGAACAAATGCTAGGTAGAGCTACAAGAACTTTAGATCTAGATAATTTAAAAAAAGTATCACCATCAGCAACAGAAAGAAAATTAGGATTTATAGTTGTAGATGCTGTAGGTGTTACATCATCACAAAAAACAACTTCTAGACAATTAGAAAGAAAACCAAGTGAATCACTTAAAAACTTACTTAATAGCGTTGCATTTGGTGCTAAAGATGAAGATACATTGACATCAATAGCAAATAGATTTATTAATTTGGATAAAGTGCTTAAAACAGAAGATAAAGAAGAATTTAAAAAATTAACTGACGGTGTAGCAATAATAGATGTTGCGAAGAATATTTTAAATGCATTTGATGATGATTATATTAATTTAAAAATTGAATCTTCAGATGAAAATAGTAAATATGAATCAACAAAACAAGAGATTATTGATTTAGCTATTAAACCAATATATAATCCAGAAGTTAGAAAATTTATTCTTGAAGCGAGAGATAAGCATTATCAAATTATTGATAATGAAAATATAGATTCAATTGAGTTTTCTGGCTGGGATACAAACAAAGAAGAAAAAGCCAAAGAAATAATTAAAACATTTGCAGAATTTATTGAAGAAAATAAAGATTCAATAGATGCATTAAATATTATTTATAATCAAAGTTATAAAAATAGACCATTAACTTATAAAATGGTTGAAGAATTATATGAAAAAATGATGAGTGCTCCGTATTTTCTATCAAATACTAAATTATGGGAAGCTTATTCAACTATTTATGGTGATAAAGTATCTACAAGAGTAGAAGACAAACTTGCTGATATCATATCTTTAATTAAATTTGAATTAAAGCAAACAACTGAATTAAAATCATTTAATACAACTGTTAATATTAAATTTAAAGAGTGGTGCTTTAAACAAAACGAAGGATATGGAGAATTCAGTGAAGAACAAATGGAATGGTTAAGAATGATAAAAGATCATATTGCTATTTCAATGAATATAAAAGAAAGCGATTTAGAATTAACACCTTTTAATAATAAGGGTGGATTAGCTAAATTTTTCCAATTGTTTGGTGCAAAATTTAGAGAAATATTAGCTGAATTAAATTATGCTTTATTAGCTTAGGAGGTTTTAAAAAATGAGTGAGGGAACTTCAACAATTAATAAAAAAGTATGGAGCATGGCAACTGTCCTAATGAATGATGGTGTTTCCAATCAAGATTATCTTGAACAACTAACATATTTATTATTTTTAAAAATGATAGATGAATATAATAAACCACCATTTGAAAAAGGAATTAAGTTACCTGATAATTGCAGTTGGGATGAATTAAAATCAAAAAAAGGTGCAGAATTATTTAAATATTATAATGGCATTTTAGAGTCATTATCAGAACAAGATGGTATGTTAAGGGAAATATATTCAGGAGCAATAAATAAGATATCTACTCCTGCAATGCTATCTAAAATAATTACTATGATCGACGGCGAAACATGGACTGCATTATCTTCAGATGTTAAAGGTGATATTTATGAAGGATTACTTCAAAAAATTGCAGAAGATACAAAAAGTGGAGCAGGTCAATACTTCACACCTCGTCCAGTTATTGATGCAATGGTAAGATGCATAAGACCTGAACCAAATAAAACCATAGTAGATCCATGTTGTGGTTCTGGTGGTTTTCTATTATTATCAAAAGAGTTTATTGAGGATAATTATGATTTAAATGAAAAGGATAAAAATTTCTTAAAATATAGTACCTTTAGAGGATGGGAAATAGTTCAAAGTACGTATAGATTATGTTTAATGAATTTATTTATGCATAATATAAGTGACATTGATGGTAAATCACCAATAACAAGAAATGATGCGTTATTATCCGATCCAGGTGAAAGATTTGACTATGTTTTAACTAATCCTCCATTTGGTAAGAAAGCATCCTTAACAATAACAAATGAAGATGGAGAACAAGAAGATGAGGATTTAGTTTATAATAGACAAGATTTTTGGACTACAAGTTCTAATAAACAATTTAATTTTGTTCAACATATTCATACTTTGTTAAAGATTAATGGAAAAGCAGCTGTTGTATTACCTGATAATGTATTATTTGAAGAAGGATCAGGAGGATTGATTATTAGAAAAAAACTAATGGAAACAACCAATTTACACACAATTTTAAGATTGCCAACAGGCATATTTTATAAACCTGGAGTGAAAGCAAATGTCGTATTTTTTGATAATAAACCTGCGTCTAAAGAAATACAAACAAAAGAAGTTTGGATATATGATTTAAGAGCTGGGATGCATTTTACTTTAAAGAAAAAGCCAATAAAAAATAAAGATTTAGACGATTTTGTTAAGTGTTTTAATCCAGACAATATTCATGATAGAACTGAAACTTGGTCAGAAGAAAATCCAAATGGAAGATGGAGAAAATTTTCATATGATGACATTAAGAATAATAAGTTTAATTTAGATATAAAATGGATAACTGATGATGATGATTTAGATGATATTACAATTGAAGAATTATTTAGTGAAATACAAAAAGAAACAAATAATATTACAAATATTGTATCAAAGTTAGATTTGTTGATTAATGGAGAATAAATATGAATGTAAGTAAGCTAAGAAAAAAGATTCTTCAGATGGCCTTTAGTGGTCAATTATTACCAAATGATGGAAAACAGCTATCTTCAGATATTAAAGAAAAATATGATGGAATAAGAAATGATCTCATTAATCAGAAAAAAATAAAGAAAGATAAATTAGATGAAGATATAACTGATGATGAAAAAATATATAAATCTCCAACAAATTGGGTATGGGATAGACTAGGAAATATTGGAAGTTGGGGTGCAGGTGCAACTCCATTGAGAAGTAATGAAGAATATTATAATAATGGTACTATAGCATGGCTTAAAACTGGTGAACTCAATGATGGATATATAAATAATACTGAAGAAAAAATTACTGAAAAAGCATTAAAAGAGTGTTCTTTAAAATTTGTTCATCCCGGTGATGTTATGATTGCTATGTATGGTGCAACAATTGGAAAACTAGGAATATCAGAAATTGAATTAACTACTAATCAAGCATGTTGTTCTTGTAATATATATTATGGTATAGAATCAAAATATTTATTTTATTATTTATTATCATTAAGGGATTATTTTATTAATGCGGGCATTGGAGGAGCACAACCTAATATATCTCGAGAAATAATTATTAATACTCCAATTTGCATTCCTGATATTGAATATCAAAAAGAATTATGTGAAAAGATTGATAAAACATTTGAATTAATAAATGAATTGGAAAAGAGTATTGGTAGAGTTCAAAAATTAAAAGAAAAACTGAAAATACTTATATTTGATAAAGCTATTCACGGTGAATTAATAAAGAATAATCCATTAGATAAACAAATTGATGTTTTTAAAATAGAAAGTGAATTTAGAAATGGACATAATTTAAAGAAAGATAAAAAAGTAATGGAAATAAATTCAAATAATGTTCCATATTCTATTCCTCAAAATTGGATATGGGTTAGATTGGGTAATATAGGTATATATAAAAAAGGCCCTTTTGGAAGTTCTTTAACTAAATCTATGTTTATTCCATATAGTGAAGATGCAATTAAAGTTTATGAGCAGCAAAATGCAATAAAAAAAGATTACACATTGGGAGATTATTATATTTCTAGAAAAAAATATGAATCTATGAAATCTTTTTCTGTAGAACCAAATGATATAATAGTATCATGTGCTGGAACAATTGGCGAAACATATGTAATGCCAAAAGAAGCTAGAGTAGGTATTATTAATCAAGCACTTATGAAAATCACTTTATTTGATAATAATTATAGAGACTTCTTCTTATTATATTTTGATTATGTATTAAAAAAAGAGGCAAATGAAAAAGGTAAGGGAACAGCTATAAAGAATATTCCACCATTTGATATTTTAAAAAATATGTATATTCCTTTGCCTCCATTTGAAGAACAAGAAAAAATATTAAATAGAGTTAATAGCCTAATTAATCTTATAAATCAAGTTTAATAAAAAAACTATATACTACATAATAATATATAAAATTATTTAAAACATTATAAAAAAATGCTATAATATATATTAAATAATAGAGTGTGTTTCATTTTTAAGATGGAATATGCTCTTTTTTTGATTGGAGGTAAAAGATGAATATAGAAGAATTTATGAAAAATGTTTATAATTTTATTATTTGGATGAACGTAAATATTTTTGAACCTTTAAATGGAAGTGTGAGAATAGATGCGTTTGTTGGGATAGTCGGAGTATTAGTAGCAATTATAATATTTATTGCAGAGACGATGAATGATAAGAAGGTTGAAACACACAAAAGATTTGTTTTAGAAAAAACAAGAATGAAAGGTATCATGACTTTTTCAATCCTTATATTATCACTATGCATCATAAAAGAGATAATACCATATAATAAAGAATGTGCAGATTTATTCAAAATTTTATTTTTTGTAGTAGAATTGTTATTAAATATTTTTATTTGTCGTTCTATTTGGTTGACAATTAAACTTTTTGGAATAGCTATCAAACTTAATACTGATAGTGACTATTTTTCTGCTGAATATGATAAATATATTGAAAAAAGACTTATAGAAATTCATAATAGAAACATTAAAAATTCAAAAAAGAAATTGAAAAATGAATCTATAGATAAATTTGTGAAAGACAATAAAAAATATTTTTCTTTTGATGTAGAAAATATTGATGATTATATTCCAATAAAAGCAAATAAAAGTGGAATCTTTAAATCATATAGTTGTAGATCATTACAAGCGATAATAGATAAGATAGAAGAAGAAAACAGAAGAAGAAAAGAACTTATAGTATATATAGATCCTTTAATAATTCTTAAACTAAAAGGTGGAGAAAAAATAAATAGAGGTGTGACAGTTGCTTATTGCAAAAACGAAATCATAAATTATGAAGACAGTATAAGAAATTCATGTTTATTAAATGATAGTATTCCATATCTTGATAATGAAATTAACTTGATAATTAATGATTTATTTTCTTTAGCAGAAACTAATATAGATGATAATTTTGATTCTGATAGTAGATTATTTAATTTTTATAATTTTTTATATAAAAATAATATGAGATCTTTATTAGATATTTCATATGAATATATAAGAAAAATATATATTAAATATTATAAAGATATACATAAAAATAAAGAGTTAGCAAATTTTTTAAGCACGTTAGCTAGTTTAGCTTATTCTAATGAGGATTATGAAAGATACAGGTTTTTAAGTAACTATATTTATTATTGTTATACTGAACAGTTAGAAATTACTGATGATGTTAGAAAGACATCATATGATTTTACTAATTCATTATTTAGGTATGATTACTATTCTATAAAAGAGAATAGTGATTCTATATATTATGATGTTTTACTATCAAATTTAATGAATTTCTTGTTTGATTTAATAATAAAAAAAGAATTCAAGTCTATTAATGATTTATTTAATAATGTTATTTTTGATTATAATGGATTTATTGATGGTGAACCTGATTCATACGATATTATTAAGATTCAATTTTCGTTTGGGTTTATATATGGGTTAATTATTCTATCAAATAAGGATGTATTTAATGAAGAAGATAAAGATGAATTAAAGAAGCTAATAAATTATGTTAAGAGTAATTTTGTAGATTTTTATAGTCAAAATGAAGCTATAGAATATTTTAAAAAATATTACAATTTTATTTCTAATGTCCATGATGTATATTATCATTTTGATTTTAGATTTGAGAATAAAGAATATAGGAATTCATGGTCCGGAATTCATGTTGACGACATATTTATTTTGAAAGAATTCATTTATGTGTTTGGTATAGGATATTCAAATTCAGATGATATAAATTCTGAATTGATTTCAAAGGATAATAAATATTTTTATGAAAGATTATTAGATATAGTGAAGTCAGATGAGAAAAGTAAGCTAGAGGCAGTATTAGATGTTAATTTCAACAATTCATCTTTAATAAGTGTTTTAGAAAAAATAGTGGAAGAATGTAAAAAAGCTGAAGCAGAATATATTAAGAATAACAAAATAAGTTCAGAAAAAACTGAGAGTTTCAAAAAAATTATTTTTAAGGAGATAGAAAATGGAAATGAATTGACATCATATTTAAAAGATAATAATAAGTATTCAATTATTAATAAAAGAAATAAAAGATTATTTGGAATTAATCAAATAATGGGAAGAGAATTATTTTTTGATGAGGTTTATGGATTAGATAATATTTCCAAGGATTATGGACGTGCTATACTTACTGGAATTTCAAAAGATTATTTAAAAAAATTAGATAGTATAGCAGAGGTTATTAAGGAAGACTTTGTAAAATATATAGATGGCTTGAACGAAAAGGAAAAATATGTAATTATTACAAGCCCATCCAATTGGCGAATTTTAAACTTAAATAATTTTGACGATAAAACTATCGATATAAATAATAGAAAGATTGATTTAATAAAAATACCTAAAGCAAGAGATATCTATTTAATTAAGAAAAAAGATTTACCAAGGGTTGATATGTATGAACCAGATATAAAAGAGTCAGGTACTTATTTAAATGGAGTATATTATGACCTTATAGACTGTTCAACAAATACAAGTGCAAGAAATGAAATACAAAAGAACACTAAATGGTTAGAGGAAAAAGGAAGTGTTGAAGATCAAATAGAATATCTAAAAGGAAATTGTGTTTTTAAATTATTTATATCTCCTTCAATAAGAAAAATCCCAAATTCAAAATGCTACAAGTTTGTTATAAAAGAAGGAGATGAATAATAATGTATAAGTTTATTCATTTGATTAGTGCATTAATAAGACAGTTTGTTCTACCAAATCCTTATATAAATATAATAGGTAGTGAAGTATATGCTGACTTATTTAACATATTTATTGGTGGTACTATCTTGCATTCCTGTGCATATATACTAACTGGATGTGGATACACCAAAGGAGTAGATGAACCTGCATTTGGAAGCTTTGGCTATTTAATAAGTTATTGTTATGTTACAGCACTAATTACAATATTAGGATATCTAATATCTAACATAACAGTATTTATAATTATGTTTATAGTTTTATATGTAGCCTCATGCATATTGGTAGGATATATCTTTAATAGAAGCAGATCTTTTTAACGATTGATATTAATCAATAAAAATGGTATAATCAAATTATCCGAGAAGGCAGTGGAAATAAAACTACTGTCTTTTTTAGGTACAATTTAGGTACAAAAAATACTAAAAACCACGGTAAATGACGGTTTATGCCAATATAAAAAGGCCCGTATTTAAAGGGTTTAACACAATTTGGCCTCTTCTAACTGAAGAGAGCATGCCCCCTGAAGAGAACTAAAACTTTCATTTTTGTTTATATTAAAGGGCTTTAGAACTATTAAGCAATTTTTGATACACCTTTAGCATAGTTATAAAATCTTTATGTTTAACATTATACGTGATATAATTAATATGATGTAAGTTTACGAGAAAAACATTGTATTTAATGAGGTGAAATAGTTTATGAAAGTTAATTTTAAAAAAATTGGAGTTGAAGTTGAGGCTGATGCAGAAAGCCTTATTGAAAAAGGCATAAATGCACGTGAAAATGATTGGAAAGAAAAATTAGAATCTAAAACTAAAAACAAAAAAGAAATAATAGAGTTAAAACATAAAAACAAAATGGAAGAGAAATATTTTGAAAATAATGGTAAATCATTAATAAGAAAAGAAGAAAAAAGTAAGAAAGTAGTAAGAATTATTAGTATTATTTTATTCTTTATATATGGAATATTTTGCATCGAGGGTTTTAATGATTCACATATAATATCCGCTATAATAACTGTTGTTCAAATGATATTAGTTATTATTTCAATACTTTCTTCATTAGATATAATTAACTTATTTAAAAAAGATTATAAAGTGTGTTTATTAATAAGTTTAATGTTAATAATTCCTTGGATGGTATTTGCTATATAATTTATTAGATAGGAGTAATATCCTATTTTTTTAATATAATACTATAAAATATTTACAAAAAATTTAAACTAAATAAAACTCACTATAAAAAATAATTAATTTTTGTTATAATACTATTATAGTAGGTGGCAGTGTGAAAGAGGAGTTTATAAAAAAATATAATAATCATGAATATATTTCAAATGATTTATATTTAAATGTGTTAGCAAATTATAGTGGTGCTGTGCCCTCTAACTTTAATATTGATACTTATAATGACATTGTATTAGAAAAGTTATATTTGTTAAATAAAGATTACTTTGATAATTTCTATAAAGATATTGATCCTAATATAAAACTTGATAAAGAGCAGTGTAAAGCCATATTAAGTGATGAAAAATATAGTCTTATCATTGCTGGGGCAGGTACAGGTAAAACTACCACTATGGCATCAAAAGTCAAATATTTAGTGGAAAAGAAAAATATTTTACCAGAAAAAATATTAGTACTAAGTTATACAAGAAAAGCTACTGAAGAACTAGATAAACGAATTTGCTTAGATTTTAATATCCCAGCACACGTAACAACATTTCATTCACTTGGTTATGAATACATTAGAGAAATATTTAATAATCGAAAATGCGTTATACTTGATAGAAATAAAAAAAGAGAAATCTTTTTAGAGTACTTTAAAAACTTATATTTAGATAAAAATAAAATTACTGAAATAATTAATAATTTTGATACTGTTAAACAAATGAAAAACTTTGTATTTAGCAAATTCTTTATTGATAACTATCAAAAATTTAATACTTATGATGAGCTTATAGAATACTATGTAAGTGTTAAACTTAATGAAGCCAAAACTGTAGGAACTATAAATTTAATTAAATCTTGGATTGAAAGGCAACTTCAGAAAGATGAAAATATTATATCTATAAATGGAGACTATGTTAAATCAGCCGGTGAAGCAGTAATGGCAAACTTTCTTTATAAAAGAGGTCTTTCATATTCTTATGAAGAAGCTTATCCAGAACTAATGGAAAATAATTTAATATATAAACCTGATTTTACAATTGATTATGCTGGTGAAAAAATATATATTGAATACTTTGGCTTAGAGGATGAAAACTATAATAAAATAAAATTAGAAAAAGAAAAATACCATAAAGAGCATAATAATAAATTTATTGAAATTGAAAGAACATCACTTTCAAATATTGTTAGAATTTTAGATAACAAATTAAGAGAGTTAAATGTTGAATATAATGAAAGAACTAATGAAGAAATATATGAACATATTCTTCGTCTAAATCCACTTTCACAAGTATATCCATTTGAATATTTTATGTACTCAAGTATTAAATATTTAAAATCATCTGCTTATAGAGAGGATAAAACAGTTATAAAAAAATATATTATGACTTTAAAAGGTGAAGAAAAACAAAATGTTATGATTGAGGCAAAATACTTCTTAGACTTTTATAATTATTATTCAAATAAACTTTATGGTGGAGAATATTATTACTTTGATTTTGATGATTTATTATACTATGCAGTTAAGTATATTGAAAAATTAACAAGTGAAACTCATTTATTATTTGATTATATAATTATTGATGAATATCAAGATATATCTAATATTAAGTATGAACTTACTATGAAGACCGCTAAAAGAAATGATGCTAAAGTATTCGCTGTTGGAGATGATTGGCAAAGTATTTACTCCTTTAGTGGCTCAAGAATAGAGTATATTTATAATTTTACTAACTATTTTAAGGGAGCTAAACTATTTAAAATTAATAAGACGTATAGAAATAGTCAAGAACTTATCAACTTATCTGGACAGTTTGTTATGAAAAATAATAGTCAAATAAAAAAAGACTTAGTATCTGATAAACATATAGATAAACCAATTATTATTAAGACTTTTGATGGAACTAAATCTGATAAAGAGGAAATTAATTTACTTAAAAGTACTATTTTAGAGATATATAGTGATAGTCCAGATCATAGAATTTTAATATTAGGTAGAACAAATAGGATTATAGATAATTTATATGATGATGAAAGTTTCTTTGATGGAATAGAATCTAGTTTAGTATTTAAAAATTATGAAGATATAGATATTGAAGCAATGACTATGCATAAATCTAAAGGTCTTACTTTTGATGATGTAATTATTATTGGATTAAATACTTCATTTCCATCTGTTAAAACAGGTATGACTTGGATAGAAAAATTGTATCGAAATGAAGTTATTGATGAAGGCATTCCTTTTGCTGAAGAAAGAAGATTATTTTATGTTGCTCTTACAAGAACAAAAAATCATGTTTATTTACTATGTGATAAAAATTTAAAAAAAGATAGTGAGTTTATATCAGAAATATATGGAATAATGAAAAGTAATATGGTTGGTAATTAAAATGTTATTTAAAAAACACTTTACACTAATTTGACACAGCCCCTTAAAAATGATATAATTATCGTACTTAAGGGGAGTTTTGTGATATGAAAATAACTAATAAAGATAGATTTTTGAATTATTTAAATAGTCTTAGATTTTTAGGTGTTGGTTCACAAGGAGCTTGTTATTATGATCCTAAAACTAATCAAGTTTTAAAAGTATTCCACATATTTTTTGATAATGATTATGATTATGGTATATTCGAAGATTTAACCCAGTTTAGTAATATAACTAACTCAACTTTTATATGGCCGATAGAAACTATAGAATATAAAAGCTTTGTTATAGGTTATACTATGAAGTTCGTTAAGTCAAAAAGTTTATATGAAATAAATCCATTATATGTAAATTTAAACTCGTTTGCAAACGCTATAAATAAAAGTTATAAAGATATTGAATTATTAACAAATAATGATATAAAGATTTATGATATTATGTATAATATTTTATATTCAAAAGGTAAGATTAATGTAATAGATACAATGGAATATTCAAAAAGAAATGTAACATTAAAAGAAAACTCTGAAGGATTTAATTTAGAGTTAAAATACTTTTTAGTGGATAATCTATTTAATAACTTTGTAAATAGTAATTCTTTTTTAAAAGATTTATATGATTCAAAAGATGCAAACGCTTTAGAACTTCTTAATGAATTAAAAAGAAAATTAAGTGAATATGTTGGTTTTGAAATAACTATGTTAAACGAAGTAAGAATGTTAACATCCAAAATAGATAGGCCTAAATATATTAGAGAGATAAGTAAAAGATGATTTTTTTGATCATCTTTTTAAATATTTTATAAAAGTAGAACTTGCGAAAGTAGGTAAGATTGATTTGTTAGTACCTAAATAAACATTTATTTTTGGAATATCTTTGTTAATTTTTAATTCTTTTAAATTATTGAAATTTTTTTTTACTGAGTCAATTATTGTAAAACCAATGCCTAGTCCAATATTAGTGAATTCTGTAACTAGTTCTTGACTTACAACTTCCATTTTAGGTATTAAAATAGTATTATTTTTTGAAGCAATACTATTTAATAGTTTCCTACTGTTAGAACTTTCTTTTTGCAATATAAGAGGGTAATTATTTAAATTTTCAAAATTATTTATATCATCTTTGAAATAGTTTGGATTATAAATGAATCCTTGTTTTAGCTCGGTTATTTTTTCTAAATGCAGGTTTGTTTCTTTGATATTACTTTCATTAAATATTACAAAATCTAGCTTTCCTAATTTTAAATCGTTAATTAAATTACTTGTTAAATCATTGGTAATGTTTATTGAAATGTTAGGGTAGTCTTGATGAAATCTTTTTATTACATCTAATAAAATTATTTTTGTGAGTGTTGTTGAACAGCCAATTTTAATTTCACCTTTAGATAAATCTTTAAAAGAGGTAAACTCATTTTCAGCATTATTGATAAGTTCTAAAGCTCCTTTAACATATTCATAAAACATTTTTCCTTCATTAGTAAGCTGCATTCCTTTATTACTTCTTAAGAAAAGTGTTCCTCCAAGCTGGTTTTCAAGTTTTTTTATTGATTGTGATATTGCTGGTTGTGATATATGAAGTTCTTCACTTGCTTTAGTCATATGTTTATTTTTAGCAACAACATAAAATACTTTATATAATTCTAGGTCAATATTCATATAAGTCCTCCTTATATATACTATAACATAAATATATTTTACTTATCAATAAATAAGGAATAAAATATTATTGAAAAGGAGAAATTTTTATGGATATTGAAAAGTTAAAAAAAGAGTTTATTAAACTTAAAAGTGAGGAACTAGAGTATCTTGATAATATAGCAAAACTAGGTTATCAAAAAACTTTTTCCCAAGAGGAAAAATTAAATATTTATCGAAAGTTAAAATTTTATGAAAATGAAAATGCTAGATTTTATAAATTGCTTTCTGATATTTTATATGAAAGTAAAGAAAAAAATATGGACAAAGTATTTATTGAAATTAAATTAAAGGATGACTTTTTTAATAAAGTGAGTGATATATTTAATAGACATAGATATTTAATTTTAAGAAGATATAATATTAATTTAGAAACTAATAGTTATATATTAACAGTTAAGGATATTATTGATGAAAGGTATACTAAATATCGTTATGAAGATTTTGATTATTTATTTAATAATCAAGAACTTTTTGAAAAGCCAATTTATATTTTTACCTATTATGATGATCACTCTGATGAATATTTTTTATTTGATTTTACAACGGGGATTTATAGTGACTTTGTTTATGGAGATAGAAAAGAAATTTCTGTAAAGGAAATGGAAAATTTTGAAAAAGGCAAAATTATTATGAGGGTTACTTCATACGTTGATGAGGTTGAAGTAAGTACTATTTTTAGGGAAGAATTATTAAATGAAAATAATAAAACTTTAGAGGACTGTGCTAATAGTACAATGATTAGAGTAAATGAGTTAAATTATTTAAGAAGCCCAGAGTACAAAGAAAAAATGTTGTTAGAAAAAATAACTAATATTTATGAAAAGGTTAAAGGAAAACTTACTAAAGAGGAAATATTATATAGTGGTGATTTTATTAATCTTATAAAAGAGGTTTATAGCCTTCCTAATAATAAAACTATCACAAGAGAAAAAATAGTTAAAAATGGTGGTAAAGATTCAGTTATAATAGTTGCTACAGATAGTAACGGAAATTACATATTGACATTTCAAACTAGAATTAATGATAAAATAATAGCAGAGTTTCCTTCGGGTTATATTGAGGATGGGGAAGATGTTATTGAAGCTGCTAAAAGAGAGTTAAAAGAGGAAACTGGATATGTTTCAGATAATGTAACAATACTTGATAATTCATATTATTCTGTAGGTATAGATAACTCGGTTTGCTATATTGTAAGAATGAAAAGCTCTGTTAAAGCGTTTGATGTAAATTCAAATGAAAACTTGACATATGGAATATTTACTGAAGAAGAACTAAAATATTTATTAAATAATAATATTATGTGTGGTAGTTTAAATAAACTTGCGTATTATAGTTTACAAAATAATGGTTGCAAAAGAACACTTAGAATGTAAAAACATTGTAAAGTTTTGTATAAATAATGTAAAAATATTATTGTAAAAATATTTAAATGTGATATATAATGTTGATGGAACGTATTAATAAAAAATATAGGACTTTTAAATAGTCCTAAGTGTATTTGTAAATCTGTAAATTGTAGTGAAATTGTCATTAAAAATTATTTGAAATTTATAAAAAAAATAGTATTAACAAAAACTAAAATGAATTATCTTTATAAGAGTAAACTGGTATTATAATAAGATAATTATAATTTTACAAATTATTAGAACTTTATTATTAGGCTATTTTATATAATCAAATGATGATATATGTTGAAGACAATACTTAAAATTTAAAGAAGTTAGAAGTTAAAAAAATAGTAAAATGGAGATGAGGAAAAAGTGTATTCAAAAAAAGAAGAAGAAATATTTAAAATTTTAAATAGTAATACCCGTGGATTAGATAGCAAAGAAGCTAAGAAAAGATTAAATGATTTTGGACAAAATATCATTCTAAATAAAAAGAAAACGCCATGGATTATAAGGTTTTTAAAGCAATTTAATGATACTATGATTATCATATTATTGATTGTTGCATTACTTTTATATTTTTATGGATATTTTTATTCTCATGAATATACTGATACTATTGTCATACTTTTTGTAGTTTTTATAAATGCTATTGTTGGATTTATACAAGAAGAAAAAGCCACTTTAGTATTAAGAGATTTAAAAAAATATGAAACCAGCACTTGTAAAGTTAAAAGAGATGATAAAATAATAGTAATAAACACTAAAGAATTAGTTCCAGGAGATATAATATATTTAGAGTCCGGAGAAACAGTTCCTGCTGATATTAGAATATTTTTATGTGAAAATTTAAAAGTTGATGAATCAGCATTAACTGGAGAAAGTGTTCCAGTACAAAAAACTGCGGATATTTTAAAAGAAAACTTAATTCTTCAAGAACAAAAAAATATGCTTTTTTTAGGAACAAGTATTACTAATGGGAAATGTACTGGTATAGTTGTAAGTACAGGAAAAAATACTGAGATAGGTAAGATTGCATTATCATTAAATGAAATAGATAGAATAGAAACACCATTACAATTAAAAATAAAAGAACTTTCTAAAAAAATTACATTTATAGTATTTATTATTTTAATTTTTATATTTATTTTAGCTTTAATTAATAAATACACAATACTTGAAATTATAATGCTATGCTCATCACTCGCAGTGGCTGCTATTCCAGAGGGATTGCCAACTGTAATTACAATAACATTATCCGTTGGAATATCTAATTTAGCAAAGAAGAAAACAGTAGTAAAACAAATGCAAGCTGTAGAAACACTTGGAGCAATAGATATTATTTGTTCTGATAAGACAGGTACTATAACGCAAAATAAAATGACTGTTAAAGAAGAATATGTAATAGATGAGAATATGCTTAATTATATATGTGCTCTTTGTAATGATGGCCTTATTTATGAAGATAAATATGTAGGTGATCCTACAGAAACTTGTTTATATGAATATCTATATAATAAAAAAATCGATTCTCTTAAATTGAGAAAAAAATGTGAGAGAATATTAGATATACCTTTTGATAGTGATAGAAAGATGTTTACTACTTTAAATAAAATTGATAATGATGTATATATATTATGCAAAGGTAGTATGGATTCTTTAATTGAAAAAGTAAATCTATCTAAGATTGAAAAACAACAAGTTTTAGATAAAGTTAAGAATTTTTCTAAAAATGCTTTAAGAATTTTAGGGTTTGCTTATAAAAAGCTAGATTATATACCAAAAGATATTAAAGAATTAGAAAAAGAGGAAAATGATTTATCTTTTGCTGGTATTTTAGGAATAATAGATCCACCAAGAGAAAGTGTTAAAAAAAGTGTCATTTTATGCAAAAATGCTGGCATTAGACCAATAATGATTACAGGAGATTCTATAGATACTGCAACTGCTATTGCAAAAAATGTTGGAATTATAGATAATGATAATGAAGCAATACTTGGAAGTGAACTTGATAAATATAATGATGAAGAACTAAAAAATATCGTTAAAAGGTATTCTGTGTATGCAAGAGTTAATCCATCACATAAAGAAAGAATTGTTTTTGCGCTTCAAAATAGCGGAAAGATTGTAGCAATGACTGGAGATGGAGTAAATGATGCTCCTGCTATTAAAGATGCTCATGTCGGTATTGGAATGGGTATTACTGGTACTGATGTTACAAAGTCTGCATCAGACATAGTCTTGATGGACGATTCTTTTTCAACAATAGTTGTAGCAGTTGAAGAAGGAAGAAGAATATATAATAACATTAGAAATAATATTGTATTTTCATTATCAAGTAATTTTGCTGAAATATTTACTATTATTATAGGACTACTTACTAAAACAACAATTTTATTACCAATTTATATTTTATTTATTGATTTGGTAACTGATTCTATTCCTAGTATATGTTTATCTTTTGAAAAGAGTGAAGATAGCATAATGAATAAAAAACCAAGAGGCATTAATAAACCATTATTTACACCATTTATAAAATCATGTATCGCATCTTCAGCTATCATTGAAACTATATTTGTAGTTCTCACTTACTTTATTAGTTTAAAAATGTATGGCCAAGAAACAGCTATGTCTTTAGCACTTCTTTCAATGGTAGTACAGGAGATAGTTTATTCTATATCTTGTAGAAACTTGAAAGAGTCAGTTGTTAAACAGGGATTATTTTCTAATAAAGCAATGAACTACGGATTACTATTGATACTTTTAATTGAACTCATAGTGTTTGTTACACCTATTGGTAAATTAATAAGTATAACATCAATAGATATTAGTTTGATATTAATAGTATTCTTAATAAACTTTATGGCAATATTTATTTACGAATTAATTAAGCCATTTTTAGTAAAATGGTTTAAAGATTAGAATATATAAAATTTAAGTATGCATTTGAAGTTATAATTACTACTTGTCTTTATAAATAGTAATTTGTTGAAATGTTAAATATCTTTGCGAGAGTTACAAATATCTTTGATAGAATTGCAAATACTATTTATAATATAATTTTTTGTGAAAGGAGAAAATTATGGAATTAAATAAAAATATTTATAATTTAAGAAAAGAAAAAGGATTTTCACAAGAATATATGGCAGAACAAATAAATGTGTCAAGACAAACAATATCTAATTGGGAACTAGGAGAAACATCTCCTAATCCTGAACAATTATTATTACTTTCAAAAACACTTGAAACAAGTGTGGATAATCTTTTAGATAATGACATGATTTTTAAAGATAAAAATGAAAAAAACAATTATATTTATTTAGGCATAATGGTAGTGTGTGGTAGCATTGCTGGAATATGGACTTTTACAGCAAATAGATTTAAATTGATTGAGATAGTTTTAATTATAATTGGTGGAGTAGCAATTGGATATGGAATTGGATTAATTATTGATGGAGTATTAAAAAAGATAGAATGGAAAAATTCTATAAATAAGGATGATGCGCCTAAAACTCTGAAAAAGAAATTATAATTCAAATTACAATTTATCGGTAAGAATAGTTTGAAATATAACTAGTCTTTTTGTTTTGAAAGAAAAATTTATCTAGTGTCTAGATTAGAAAATATTTCCTTCAATGGCACCTAACATTAATTTGAAATAGCTTCATAAAAAATCAACATCATACTTTTTTTATAATCCAATAATAACTCTAGCAGTTTTAAATCTTTAATTAATCTTATATATTTGTATTTATAATAGCATTATTTTTTATTAAGTTTAATTTTAAAACTAGCTTAGTTACTAAAATAAATATTAATTTTTTAAAAAATAAATATTATTTAGAAAATTTATTAGGTCTTGGCAAGGTTAGACGATGGCAGCTCCATAAAAAAACTTACGATATAATAGATCGTAAGTCGTATTTAATTTGAGCGATTAAGCTACAGCTTACGAACTACAGAGCTCTCTTTCTAAAAACATTATATATGAATCATGATTAAAATTCAATTGGAGTATATGAAAAAAAATTTTTATGATATAATGAAAATATAAAATAATGGAGGTCTAAAATGTTTATTTTATTAGTAATTCTATTTGCTCTGCAATTAATATTTAATATATATTTTTTAATAAAGTCTATAAAATCAAAAGATAATAGAAACTGGCTAATATTATTTTCAATCAATATATCTTCTATAATAAGTGTTGTATTGGTAGGAGGCTATGCTTTAACTAATAAATATTTAGGTTGGAATGGTCTTGGCTATTTACTAATATGTTTTCTTGCATTTTGTGCTTATTTATTATTATTAATTATTAATTCTATTTTTAAAATTATTGAAGTTAAAAAAAATAAGAAAGAAAATATTATTCCTAAAACATTAGACAAAAATGTAAAAAATAAATCAATAATATTTCCATTGATATTAATAACTTTATTGACTTTGTGTTTTTGTGGATTTGATTATTCAAAGTATATTATACAGCAAAGAAGAGAATTAAATATATATAATAATGTTAAAAAGAAAGAAATTGATAAAATGGCTAGTTTCTTAAATGATAAATATAATATAAACATTCAAGAAAGTGATTGTATTTATTATCGTGAACAAGATTATACTAAACATTCAGATATTTTTGGAAATGGTTCTACATATAATATTCCTTATATAACTGTATTTAAAAACAATAATGAACTAATTACTGTTGCGGATAGAAAAGGTTTTATTTCTGACAATAGGCAATTAAAGGATTTAAATAATATTTTGATAGATTACTATTATCAAAAAACAGGAATTAAATTTGATTACATCGAATTTAATAAATCTTATGGAGGTAGTTGGAGCGGAAATGATAATATTATTAATGCAGTTTTACAAACAAAATTTAATAACTTGATTAATGATAAAAATGTAGAACAATTTTTAGAATATGTTTTACAAGAATCGGATTTATCTATTTCGTTTTACATTAATGATAATAGTGAAAATAATATAGAAACATTAAAATATAATATAACAAAAGAACTAGAATATTTAAGAGATTATGATAACATTAAAATTGTACAGGTTTATGGTTATATTGGACAACTAGATATTAAGCATAATGAAATAGAATTCCCTGAGGAACATAAAAATTATGGAAATTCAAGTGATGATTATGATGATGGATATAAGTTTGGATGTTATTATATTGATAATACTTCTAATAACTTTACTTTTTCATTAAGAATGGATTTAAATAGGGGTTATACTACCGGAATGGGTGAATCAATCAATGGATGGAAATATCGTGTGATAAATTAATGTTTTTAAAATTTAATAATTAATTTATAAGATAACAAAATAGTACAATACTTTGATGCATTGCCTTTTTATTTTATATTTAAGTTGTATTTAATATCATCTAATATTTCAAATAGGTAGGTAGCATATTTTTTATATGTTTTGTCATCTATATAGCCATAAAAATTTGTTTGTCTTGCTAACTTATGAAACACATTATCTAACATTTTAAAATATTCTTCATTATTTTTAGAGATAAATTCATCTGCGAATTTAATATTTTTAATTTCGATATCATATTTTATATCTTGTAAATGTTAATATAGATACAGTTAATAAAAATGTATAAAATAAAGTAAATAATATTTTTTAAATTACCAATATATATTTCATTTGAATAAATAAACATTAGATATGTTATACCTTTGATGATTATTCTATGTTGTTCTAAATATTGTAAATTTGTTTTATCTATTTTTCTTATACTTCCATTTTTAAAAGTAGGAGTGGTATTACAAAAACTACATATAATTTCTATTTTTTTCTTTATTTCATCATCAATAGGTAATTCTTTAGTAATATTGTTTATCACTTTAAATTATTCCTTTCTTTTTATTAGATACATATTATCAAATCCTTTCTTAAAATAACAAAAAAAATATCAACTTGATTAGAAATTGATATTTATATATTAAGATCTAAACTATAAAAGTTCGGACAGATTTCCCAATGGAGCGGTTTAAATACATCTTACGAACTCGCTCTCTTTCTATATATGATTATAC
>CABUPU010000003.1 GCA_902493595.1 uncultured Mycoplasma sp. | reverse complement strand
GATAGAGCTAAGAAAAGATATGCTTGGATACTCGAAGAAATAAATGAATTTCTTGATGCTGTTAAAGCTAAAGATATCGTTGAACAAGCAGATGCAATGATCGATACAATTTATTTTGCTTTAGGAACTTTAGTGGAAATGGGAGTTCATCCTGGTGTATTATTTGAAATTGTACAACATGCAAACATGAGCAAACTATGGGCAGATGGTAAACCACATTACAATGAAATGGGTAAAGTAATTAAACCTGATGGTTGGGAAAACCCACATCCTAAATTACAAGAAGCTGTAAATTTAATGGAAAATAGTTTAACAATTGATAAAACAAAAGAAGATTACATGATTGATTATCAATATGAGGAAGTTAAAAATTTTCATACTGCGTTTGGACATCCACATTCTGATGTACCAGTTTCAATGACAAGTGATAGAGCTAAGAAAAGATATGCTTGGATACTCGAAGAAATAAATGAATTTCTTGATGCTGTTAAAGCTAAAGATATCGTTGAACAAGCAGATGCAATGATCGATACAATTTATTTTGCTTTAGGAACTTTAGTGGAAATGGGAGTTCATCCTGGTGTATTATTTGAAATTGTACAACATGCAAACATGAGCAAACTATGGGCAGATGGTAAACCACATTACAATGAAATGGGTAAAGTAATTAAACCTGATGGTTGGGAAAACCCACATCCTAAATTACAAGAAGCAATTGCTGAAATGAGCAAATCTAGATAATAATAAATAATGAAAATCTATGTGTTATACGATTTTCATTTTTTTTGTTATAAATTTTTAAATGCTAAAAATAAAATTATTATTATACCAATAATTTTTGAAATTTCTCCCATCTTTTTAAAGGAATAAACACCTATTTTTAAACCTAAATAAGTAAAAAATGCTGATGTTATCATAAATATAAATGATGCAAAAATAATATCATTTATTATACTTTTAAGACCAATTCCGATAGTAAAGCTATCTAAACTAACTGAAAATGCAAATAAAATTGCTTGCCAAAGCGATAAAGAAAATGCTTTTTCGCTTTTACTAAATAAGTCAATTACCATTTCAATTGCTATAAACATAAATAGATAAAATAATAATAAATTAGGATTTATGTTGAAAATTTGTTTTATTTCATTACCAAATGCATTTCCTAAAAGTGGCATAAAAAAATGAAACACACCAACTAAAGAAGATAAAAAAAGTATATCTTTTCTTTTAGTTAGAGATGTTCCTACAGATAATGCTAGAGAAAAAGTGTCCATTGATAAAGAAACTGCGATTAATATTATTGATAATATTTTCATACTTCAATTATATTATTTTGAATATTTATTTATGATTTCTTTTGCATAAGATTTATAAACTACTTTATCTAAATTTTCTCTATTAATATCAATTAAACATAACGGTGGAAACATAACACACCAAAAATTATCTCCTTTAGCATCATCCAAATAAATAACTAATGATTCATAATTACCTTCACTATATGTATTATTTAAATATGTTTTTGTTGGAAAATAATTTTGGCCAAAAGATACTTTATATTTAATATTTAAATTTTTTAAACTTTTTTCAATAAGCGGAATATTTTTATTTATATTTTTTCTAGCCTCTATTATATTATTAGAATTGTTCATTATATCATTTATTATTGGAAATATTACTTCATTTACTTTAAGTTTATTATACTGATCTATTTCATTATTACTATTTGCTACAATTCTATACCTAATACTTTCTTTGGGTATTACAACATTTTCTTTTGTAAAAGATAACATAAAAACCACTATTACAAATAAACATATAATAATCTTTTTCATTTGTTCACCAATTTAATTATGAAAAAAAGATAGATTATTTATTCACTATAAATATAAATCTATCTTTATTATTTAAATCTTTTTCTAAATAAATATCAGCATTAGGAAATTTTTCTTTTGCTATCTTAATTATTTGTTTTCCTTCGTTGTAACCTATTTCAAAGGCAATAATATTTTTATCATTTAAATAACTTTTTGCATTATTTAAAATAACTTCATAAAAATATAATCCTTTTTTAGGAGCAAATAAAGCTATTTGAGGTTCATATTTAGTTTTTATATCTACTTCATCATTAATGTCAATATATGGAGGATTTGATACTAAAATATCAAATTTTTCAGTACTTTTAAATTTTTCTATTGATATATGTTTAAAAGTAATATCAGTATTATTTAATTTAGCATTTTTCTTAGCAACTTTTAAGGCTTTTAAACTTTTATCTATTGCTAAAATATCACATTTAATATTTTTTTTTAGAAAAATACTGATACATCCAGAACCTGTTCCCATATCAAGTATTTTAGGATTTGTAAAATTATATTTTTTTATATAACGGGGTAATTTGTCCACTAAAGATTCAGTTTCAAATCTAGGTATTAAAACATTTTTATTAACTAAAATCTTGCATCCGTAAAAGTCTACATCACCAATTAAATATTGAATTGGATAGTTTTTTTCTAATTTTTTTAAGGCTTTTTTTTGCTTATTAACTGGAATATATTTTTCCACTAATGATTTATCAAAATCACTTACCATTTATTTTAAACCTTCGAGTTTTAACCTCATATCTTCATTAATTAAGGCCTCAATAATAGGATCTAAATAGCCATCCATTACTCTATCTAGTTCCATAATTGAAAAGTTTATACGATGGTCTGTAACACGATTTTGTGGATAATTATATGTTCTAATCTTTTCACTACGGTCTCCAGTACCAATTTTACTTTTTCTTTCAGATTGTTCTTTACTGTTTTTTTCATCCTCTAAAGCGGAATTAATCTTAATTTTTAAAAGTTCCATTGCTCTTTCTTTATTTTTTAACTGGCTTCTTTCCTCTTGACATGTTACAACAACTCCAGTAGGAACATGAGTAATTCTAACTGCAGAATTACTTGTGTTTACACTTTGTCCTCCAGCACCTGATGAATGATATACATCAATTTTTAAATCATTTTCATTAATATTAATACTAACATTATCATATTTTGGCATTACAAGTACTGTAGCAGTCGAAGTATGAACTCTACCTTGATTTTCAGTTTCAGGGACTCTTTGAACTCTATGAGATCCGCTTTCATATTTTAATTTTGAATAAACATCTTTTCCCTTAACTATATATTCAATCTGTGAAAAACCTCCACTTGTGCCTTCGATGCAGTGTAAAACTTCAATTTTCCAACCGTTTTTTTCAGCATAGTAAGAATACATTCTAAATAGATCTCCTGCAAAAATATTTGCTTCATCGCCACCTGCAGCACCACGAATTTCCATAATTACATCTTTACCATCATTTTCATCCTTTGGTACTAAAAGTATTTCTAATTTTTTATTTAACTCTTCTTTTCTATTTTCTAAAGAAGTAAGTTCTTCACTTGCTATATCTTTTAAATCGGGATCATTAAGCATTTCTTTAGTATTTTCAATGTCATCGATTACTTTTTTATATTCTTTATAAGTATCTACAGTTTCCTCTAAATCACTTTTTTCTTTAGAAATATTTTTTAATAATTCATAGTTATTTAATACTTCTTCACTAGTTAATTTATTTGATAGTTCATCATACTTTTCAAGCATTGCATTTAATCTATCTATCATATTTTCACCTTCTTTTTATATATTATTTTCTTCGTCTTCATCCACTACTACAAAATCAGATAATTCATCATCTGTTTCTGTAACATCATCTTCTTCAGAGGAACCATCATAGAAAATATCATCGTTTTCTTCATCCTCTAAATCATCATTTTCTTCTTCATCTTCTTCATAACCTTCTTCTGAAGATTCTTCATCATCTATTATTACTTTTGGAGTATGATTAATTCTTAAATCACAAAATCCTTTTTCTAATACTATAAATTCTTTATTCGTAGAAATAAGTTCATAGAAATCAGCTATTTTATCTTCGAAGTCCTTATCAGTTAAATGTTTTAACTCACATATTTTCTTGAAAATATCAATTATTTTCATTTTACCTTTTTTATTTTCAAGTATCATTTTTGCAAGTTCTTCATAACTTAAATTTTCAATTTCTTCATTTGTTAAATTTTTCATTTTACATCCTCTCTTCTGGCACTACGCCTATTAAATTTAAAGCATTAAATAAAGTAATTTTAACTGCCTTTATTAAACAGATATTCTCTTTAGTTTGCTCATCATTTTCAGTAATAATCTTATTTGTTTCATAAAAATTATGAAATAGTGATGATAGTTCATAACTATAATTTGCTAGTATATGTGGTGTTTTCTTAAGTGCAGCACTTTTAACTACATCTGGGAACTTATATATAAATGTAAGTAATTTTTGAGCACTATCACCAGTTATGTAATTATAGTCATCTAATTTACTAACTTCTTTATTATATTTATTTAATATAGAACATATTCTTGCATATGCATAACAAATATAATATACCTGATTATCATTTGAACTAGATCTTGCTAAATCAATATCAAAATCCATTTGAGTATCAAGGGAATATTTAGAAAAGTAAAATCTTACTGCATTAACTGATGTATCATCAATTAAATCTTTTAAAGTAATAACTTTACCAGTTCTTTTATGCATAGTAACAACTTCGTGATTTTGAATGATTCTTACTAATTGTAAAAGTTTAATATCAATGTAATTATCATTTAATCCAAGTGCTTTAATAGCTCCCTTAAGTCTTGCTACATAACCATGATGATCTGTTCCAAGTACATCAATTATTTGAGTAAATCCCCTTTTAATTTTATCTTCGTGATATAAAATATCTGGAAGTAAATAAGTATTTGTACCATCACTTTTAATTAAAACATGATCTTGGTCATCATATATTGCACTACTTTTAAACCAAATAGCACCATCTTTTTCATAAATATAACCATTATCTCTCATTTTATTTATAACATCGTCAAAATTATATTTTTGATATATAGATTTCTCTGAAGTTATTACATCATAATTTATTCTATATTCTTTTAAATGTTCAAAAATAATATCAGTTAAATATTTAGTAGAAAATTCTTTTATAAAATTAAAATCATTATTTACATATTTATCCTTATATTCACTATATAATTTTTCAGCAATATCATAAATTTCTTTTCCTGGATAACCATTTTCAGGAAATTCATTTTCAATACCACATAATGTTAAATATCTACTGTAAACTGAGTTTGCTAATTTATTAATTTGATTACCAGCATCATTTAAATAATATTCTTTTGTAACATCGTATCCGCAGAAAGACATAATTCTAGCAAGAGAATCACCATAAGCACCACCTCTTGCATTACCCATATGAAGTATACCTGTTGGGTTTGCAGATACAAATTCAATATTAACTTTTTCATTGTTACCAAATGACTGTCTTCCATAATCACCTTTTAAAGTCAAAACATTATTTAAATTTTCATATAAGTAATCTTTTTTTAATTTAAAATTAATAAATCCTGGCATAGCAACATTAACTTCTTCGATAAATTCACTATGAATTAAATCTTTAAGACTATTTGCAAGTTCCATTGGACTCTTATTAATCTTTTTAGCATTTTTTAATGCTATATTTGTACTATAATCACCATTATCTTTATTCTTAGGAATTTCTAGTGAAATATTGTCCTCAGAAATACCTAAAGTATTTAGTGCATCAGTAATTAATTTAATTAATTTTTCTTTCATTTTTTACCACCTTTCCCGGTCTTTCTCGTTTTTTCTACAACATTATAGCATACTATATCTAAAAATGCACTCATATTTTTTAATTTTTTTACGATACTAAATAAGGGTGAATAAAGTTGCGTATATTAAATTTACTATACAAAATATTTTTATTTTCTTTTTTATCAATAATTATTATAATAATTGGGCTATATTCTTATTCATACTTTTCCCCAAAACTTCAGTTAAATTCTTATCATACTTATGAATTATATGATATAGATGAAAATGTTTTCTATGAGGGTAATAAAAATAATAGATGGACTAATATTAATAAAATATCACAAAATTTAAAAGATGCTGTTGTTTCAGTTGAGGATAAAAATTTTTATGTTCATAATGGATTTGATTATTTAAGAATTATAAAAGCATTATTTAATAATTTGAAAAACAAGAAAATAATTGAGGGTGGTAGTACAATTTCTCAACAATATATTAAAAATGCTTATCTTGATTTTGACAAAACTTGGGATAGAAAAATTAAAGAAGCCTTAATGACACTTAATTTAGAGGTTCATTACGATAAAAACGAAATATTGGAGGCATACTTAAATACAATTAATTTTGGTTTGGGTAACTATGGGATTGCTGAAGCATCAGCATACTATTTTAATAAAAAACCTAAAGATTTAACTTTAGAGGAATCTCTTATTTTAGCGGGTATTCCTAAAAGTCCAAGTCACTACAACCCAGTATCAGACTATGATAAAAGTATTCAAAGAGCTAAAGTTGTTGCCTTAACAATGGTAAATAATGGACTTTTATCAAGTGAAAAATATAATAACTTATTTAAGAATAAAATTGAAATTTATGGCAAAAAAAATGATAATAACCTGCAGATGCTTGATTATTATGAAGATGCTGTTTATTATGAATTAAAAAATAAACTTGGTTTTGATGATAAAATGATTAACAGTGGTAAATATAAAATTTATACTAATTTAAATCTTGATTATCAAAAAAAAATGGAAGAAGAGCTTCTTAATAATATAAAAGATGAAAAGCTTGAAATGGCTTCGATTATTGTTGATCCCAATACTGGAAAAGTTTTGGCTCTTTCTGGAGGTAGAAACTATAAAAAGAGTGAATATAATCGTGCATTAAGTGCAAAAAGACAAGTTGGTTCAACAATGAAACCAATTTTGTATTATGGTGCTTTGGAAAATGGTATGACTTCATCATCAACTTTTTTAAGTCAATATACAACTTTTAATTTAAATGATGGAAAAACATATGCACCAAAAAATTATGGTAACTTATATGGTAATAAAGAAATAACAATGGCTGCCGCTCTTGCGTATTCAGATAATATTTATGCAGTTAAAACAAATCTTTTTTTAGGCGTAGATACTTTAATAAACACTGCTAAAAAATGTGGTATAAAAGAAAAATTAAAAAATGTAGTATCTCTTGCACTAGGTACAAGTGAATTAAATATGTTGGATTTTGCTAATGCTTATACAACTTTTGCCTCTTTAGGTTATAAAAAAGACTTATATTTTATAGAAAAAATACTTGATAAGGAAGGAAATGTTATATATTCTCACGAGCCTACTAATAATTTAGTATTAAATCCAAATTATGTATATATTTTAAATGAGCTTCTTACAAGTACAACAAATTCATCATTTATAGATTATAATTATCCTACAGCCTTAAATATAGCAGAAAAATTAAATCAAAAATATGCCTTTAAAACTGGAACAACAGACACAGATTACTGGGCTGTTGGCTATAATAAAAATATTTTAATGATGACATGGGCAGGCTATGATGATAACTCAAATATAGAACTTAAACTAGGAGGAGAAGTTAAAAATGTTTGGGCAAATACAGTTTCCTATATTCAAAATGATAGTAAAAATAACTGGTATGAGATGCCGGAAAATGTAGTAGGACTTCCTTTAAATGCTATTAATGGACAAACTACAAATGATAAAAAAAATATGGCTATATTCTACTATTTAAAAGGTAGTGAACCATATTATATAGATACAAAAAAAGATAGTTAGTTTGGAGGTAAAAAATCTAAACTATCTATACTTTCCTTATCACTTTCAAAACTCATATAAGAATTTTGAAATGGATTAACAGTTTCATCAGTACTCATATTTGCCTGTTCATCCTCAAGGTCATTAAAGAACTTATTTTGTCTTTTTTCTCCTAAATTAATTGGACCTACATTAGTGTTTGATACAGGATTTATTGGCTGTATAAGAGGCACATTAATATCAGTTGAAGTACTTTTTAATTTATCAATATCTATGTTAAATGAAGTATTTAAATCGCCATATTCTTTAGCAATTTCATTTTCTAACTCTTTAACATTTAATCTTTTATCTATAATTTCATGTAGCCACTTTACTTGATCGCTACTTTCTTTTATTTTCATTAAGGTTTTTGCGTGTCTTTCAGAAATTTTACCCGCTAAAAGAGCATCTTGTACTTCCTGTGGCATATATAATAATTTAAGTTTTGCCTCCAATACTGATAGAGGTATACCTAATTTTTTAGCAAAAACATCTTTAGACATAAAACCTTCATTTAGTAATGCTTGATAAGATTTTGCTTCCTCAATTGGGTTTAATTCTTTTCTTTGGACATTTTCACTAATTGCTACTTCTTGGGCACTTTTATCATCTATTTTAGCAATAACTGCAGGAACACTAGAAAGTCCGGCTAACATTGCAGCTCTATATCTTCTTTCACCAGCAATTATCTCATATTTTTCACCTAGTCTTCTTAAAACAAGCGGTTGTATTATTCCGTGAGCTTTTATTGATTCTGCTAAATCTTTTAAAGAAGCATCATCAAAAACTAATCGTGGTTGAAATCGATTAGGAATTATATCTTCTACAGCAACATTTAAAACATTAGCATCAAAATTCATATTGGCCCCTTCTTCTACTATATATATCATAATATATCTTGTAAATTTTTTCAAGGGCAAAGAAAAATAATTTGACACATTTAATTGATATGGTATAATACTTAGAAAGGAGGGTTTATGGAAAAATACAGAAAGCACGCTAATTTGGCTGAACAAACATTTATTGGACCATACAGTTTTGAACAACAAACAGAAGAATTTAAAAAAAACATAAAAATATATATAGAACTATTAAAAAAAATAGGAAATTGTGATTTCAACATTTTAAACGACTTAGATTTTTACAATTTGATTTGTGAATTTTATGATATATATCTTGATGAAAATGACTACTTTCAAATGCTTGCTCAATATTATAATAAAGAATATATAGGTATTTACACAATTCGCACAACAATGACTTATAAAGCAATGACAACTGAAGGTTTTCATAAAAGTTTTGATTGGTGGGAGCAACAGTACCAAGTATGTTACGATATTATCGGAAGCAATCAATTTAATTATGATTATAATAAAATATACTCGAAAAGAGAAATTAAAAGATTGATAGCCAATAAAGATATTGTAATAATTAATGAAAAAGCCAAAGCAATTGATAATCATACTAGCTTTTCTAAACAAAAATATGAACCAATGCCAAGTTTAAACATAGACTTTAGTGATGGTAGTAATCATATTTCAAAATTTATATATGATAATTTTAAACTTTTTGGGGAATTATTAAGAAATATATTTACTAAAAGAGTTGTATTGAATGATATTAAAGATTTTTTGAACGAACTAAATGAAGAAATTAGAATTGTATTTTCAGATTCAAAATCTAAAGAATTTGTTCATTATGTTACGGCTTCAATGTGTAAAGAATGGTATGAATCTTCTAAAGAAAAAGAAGATATTCAAAATATTCAAAGGAAATTATCACCATCTAAAAAAATGAGATGATAAATAAAATAAACCATACAGTGAACTATCTAAAATAGAAGACTTTATGGTTTTTTTGATATTTCTTAATTTTAATATATCGCTATTTATTATAAAAAAGAAACTACTTCAAATTTAGTTTCTTCTTTCTATTTTCGCTTTGTTTAAGTAATTTTGCATAATTAACAACTTTTGATGATTCATTATTTTTCTTAATCACAATTAAAGAGCGATTATTTTCATTTGATAAAATATCATAATTAATAATATCAATACTTGAAATATTAAGCTCATTTTTATATGTATTTAATACTTTAAGTTCCCCTTCATAACTACCTTTCATAAGAATAATTACTCCATCTTTCTTAATAAATGGCACTGATAATGAGGTAATAATATCCGCGTAAGCAACTGCTCTTGATAAAACAATATCAAATTCATTTAAATGATCTATCATATAATTTTCTGCTCTATCACATACAGTAATTACATCTTTAATATTAAGTTTTTCTAATAACATATTTATAAATGTTATTTTTTTATTATTTGAATCAAGAACTGTAAGTTTAATATCTGGGTAAAAAATTTTTAAAACAATACCAGGAAAACCTGCACCTGAACCAATATCAAGTATATTTTGATTAGATAAATTTACTGCTTTGGAAACCATTAGAGAGTCCAAAAAGTGTTTAAAATATACTTCTTTTTCATCAGTAATTGCTGTTACATTAGTATGACTGTTATAGTCAATTAAAAAGTTATAATAAATATTTAATTGAGTTAACTTTTCATCATCATAAGGAATATTATTTTTCTGAAGATTTTTAATAAATTCATTAATCATTTTTGTTATACTCCTTTTTTAAATATATTAATAAAAGTGATATATCAACAGGATTAACTCCACTTATTCTTGATGCTTGAGCAATAGTTTCTGGTCTAACAAGTGATAACTTTTGTCTTGCTTCACTAGCAATATTTTTTACTTTATTATAATCGATATCTTTAGGAATTTGTTTAGATTCCATTTTTAATAATTTTTCTTTTTGTTCATACTCTTTTTTTATATAACCTTCATATTTAACTTCAATAGTTACTTCTTCTTTTTCTTCATTAGTAAACCTAGATATATCAATAAAATTTGCTAAAAAGTCTATAGATATTTCTGGTCTTTTTAATAGTTCAATAAACTTCATATTTTTTTTAGGAACATCTAAATTATTTTCTATAAATTTTTCTTTTACTTCTTCATTCATTACAAGATTATTATTTGTAAGAATTTCTTTCAATTTATTTATATTATTCTTTTTATTTAAGTAATTATTATATTTTTCTTTAGATACACTACCTACTTCATATCCAATTGGAGTAAGTCTTTCATCAGCATTATCGTGTCTTAAAAGTAGTCTAAACTCCGCTCTTGAAGTAAGCATTCTATATGGATCTGTAATACCTTTAGTAACCAAATCATCAATCAAAACACCTATATAAGCACTTGATCTTTTTAAAACCATTGCTTCTTTATTATCTAACTTTAATGAAGCATTAATACCTGCGACTAAACCTTGACCAGCAGCTTCTTCATAACCTGAAGTTCCATTAATTTGTCCCGCTGTAAATAATCCTGAAATAATTTTTGTTTCTAAACTAGGTTTAATTTGCATTGCATCTATTGCATCATACTCTATTGCATATGCATATTTAGATATTACTGCATTTTCTAATCCATGTAAAGAATGAACCATTTTTTCTTGAACATCTCTAGGCATTGAAGTTGAAAATCCTTGTAAATACCATTCATCATAGTAAATACTTTCTGGTTCTAAAAAAAGTTGATGCCTTTCTTTATCAGCAAATCTAACAATTTTATCCTCAATAGATGGACAGTATCTTGGACCAACACCTGTTGCATAACCACCATACATAGCACTTTTTTTTAAGTTATCTCTAATAATTTTATGAGTATTTTCATTTGTATAAACTAAATAACATTTTTGTTGTTCATTAATTTTATATAAAGGTTTAGTATCAAAAGAAAATGTCCAATAAGTATCATCTCCTTTTTCCTCTTTTAAAACTGAAAAATCAATACTTGAAGCTTTAATTCTTTGAGGAGTACCTGTTTTAAGTCTTTTTATATTAAAACCATATTTTTTTAAATTATTTGAAAGATTGTTACTTCTTTTTTCTCCATGAGGACCACTTGGAGTATTTTCAGATCCAATTAAAATATTAGCATTTAAATATGTTCCTGTTGTAAGAATCACTGCATTACAATAAATTTCTTCTTTATTTTCTAAAATTACACCTTTTATATTATTATTTTCTATTATTAAATCCTCAACCATACCCTCTTTTATATCTAAATTTGGAGTATTTTCTAAATAATCAAGCATTACTTTTGGATAAACTTTTTTATCTGCTTGAGCTCTTAAACTTCTTACTGCAGGACCTTTAGAATTATTGAGCATTTTAATTTGAAAATGTGATTTATCTGCAACTATACCCATTAAACCACCTAAAGCATCTATTTCTCTTACAATAATACCCTTTGCACTTCCACCAATTGAAGGATTACAAGGCATATCTGCAATATTTTTTTTATTCGAAGTGATAAGCAAAGTTTTTTTACCCATAAATGCACTTATATGTGCAGCTTCACAACCTGCATGTCCTCCACCTACAACTATAACATCATACATAATCATTCCTACTTTCCTACACAAAAATCTTGAAACAATCTATCAATTATATCATCTTTATATGTTTTACCAATTATTTCTCCTAAAAATTCATAACATTCTTTTAAATCTGTAGAAATCATTTCAATTGGTATTCCATTACTTAATGAATTTTTTGCATTATTAATTGATAAATACGCTTTTTTTACTAAATCTATTTGTCTTACATTTGATAAATATGTTAGATCTTTGTTTATTTCATTTAAATTAAACATATCTATTATTTTTTCTTTTAATTTTGAAAGTCCTTCTACTTCTTTTGCACTACCATAAATTACATTATCTTTTAAATTTAAATTAATATTTTGTGGTAAATCACTTTTATTAACGAAAATAATTGTTTTTGTTTTATCAATACATGTTAGTAATTTGTTATCATTTTCATCTAGTTCTTTTGAACCATCTAAAACAAGAATAACTAAATCAGCATTATTTAATTTTTCTAAACTTTTATTAACACCAATTTTTTCAACATAATCATCAGTATCATGAATACCTGCTGTATCTATTAATTTAAGTTCTACTCCATTTAAGGATATATTTCCTTCAACAATATCTCTTGTTGTTCCTGCAATATCTGTAACAATAGCCTTTTCTTCATCTAAAAAGTTATTTAATATACTACTTTTACCTACATTTGGTTTTCCAATAATAGCGACATTAATTCCATCACAAATAATCTTACCAAAATTTGCATTAGTTTTTAAAGTTTCAATTTTTTTATTAATATGATTTAGACTTTCATTAAGTAAATTTGTTGTAACAATAGGATTATCTTCATATTCAGGATAATCTATATTAACCTCAATATTAGCAAGTAATTTGACAATATCCTCTCTAATATCATCAATTATTTTAGTAACATTTCCCCCTATTTGATTTAAACATAATTTTCTTTTTGAATCTGTTTTTGCTTTAATAAGTTCATTTACCGCTTCAGATTGAATTAAATTTATTCTACCATTTAAAAAAGCTCTTTTTGTAAATTCACCAGGTTCTGCTAATTTACAACCTATTTCTAATAATATTTCAAGTATCTTATTTGATGTTACATACCCCCCATGAGAGTTAATTTCCACTATATCCTCAGTTGTATATGTTTTTGGAGCTCTCATTACCGTAACTAATACCTCATCAATTATTTCATTTTTATAAACTATATGACCATAAGTAACACTATGAGAATTTACATTTATTAAATCACGAGAAAATATACTATTAACTTTTTCTATAGCATCCTTACCACTTAATCTAATTATTGATATAGCCCCCACTCCTAAAGAAGTAGCAATAGCACAAATAGTATCTTCCATAGTGCCTCCTTTTCCTTGCGTTATTGTAACACTATTTTAATTTAATGTAAATAAAAAATAGCCAAAATGAAATTGACTATTTTTCTCCAATATAACTTATAACTATATGTCTATTTGGCTCTTCACCAGTACTTTTTGTGGAAATACCTTTAAATTCTGATAAAGCATTATGAATAATTCTTCTTTCATATGAATTCATATTCTCTAAATGAACATCAATATGTGTTCTTTTAACTTCTCTAGCAGTTTGCTTTGCAAGTCTTTCTAATCTACTAATTTTTTTATCTTTATAGTTTTCAACATCTAAAGAAATTATAAAGAACATACCTGTTTCAAGTTGAATTTTTTGTCTAACTAAATTTTCAAGAGCCTTAATTGTATTTCCATTATGGCCAATTAAAATATTATTATTGTTTGAATACATTTTAATAACCACTCTATCTTCTACTTTTTTAGTTTCAAATGTTACCTCAAGGCCTAAATTATTTACTATCTCTTTCAAAAATTCTTTTACAAAATCATAAATATCAGACTTTTTATAAATTGTTACTTCAACATTTGCTGATTTAAATAACCCTTTTTTAATTTCAGTAGTTTTATAAATAACTTCTTCTTGAGTTAAATTATTTTCTGTTAAAATTTCTTCGAATACTGTTTCAAAATTCTTACCTACTTTACTTATTTTTTCCATACTTCAAATTCTCCTTAACCTTTAATTTTTCATTAATACTTTTCTTTTGTTTTTTGATTTTTTTATCAGTTTTACCAGTTTTTATAAACTTAATTATATAAGTTTGAATAATCATAAATGCATAAGTAACAATCCAATATAATGCAATAGCTGTTGGTAAACTTAATGATGCAAAACCAATAAATACTGTCATAAATATTAACATAAATTTAGTTTGTTTTTCAGCACCTGGTAAACTTGAACTAGATGCAGTTTGTTTCATTGTAAATTTAAATGAAAAATAAGTTGATAAAATAATTAATACTACAAGAATAATAAATGTGTATTGATGATTTTTAAAAATTCCAATACTTGGAGTTGTTCCTAAATTCCATCCAAATATTCTTCCTTCGTATATTGCAGGTATTTTATAAATTGCCTCAAGGAAAGCAAAGAATAATGGTAATTGAATTAGTGACATAATACAACTTAACATTGGATTAACTTGATACTTTTTATAAATCATCATCATTTCTTGTTGCTTTGCCATCATTGCTTCTTGAGAAGTATCATTACCATATTTTCTTTCTAACTTTTGAATTTCTGGAGTTGCTTTTTTAATTCTCTCACTTTGAGTTTGAGTTTTAATCGTAAGTGGTAATAATATAATTCTAATTAATAAACCAATTAATATAACAGATAATCCTAAATAAACATGAGTCATACCTATATTTTTGAATAATAAACCTACTTTTAAAATAATAAATGCAAGTGGCTTAACAAATAAAAATTGCCATAAACTATTTGTTTTATTAGAATTTATTTTATATTTATCACAACTTGGTAACTTTGAAAGTTTAACTTCCATCTGATCTTCATACTTTTCATATAACTCATACATTTCTGTTTTTTCTGAAGGTTTACAATAAATAGTTTTTTGTAAACTTTGTCCGGTTTCAGAATTTGTTACTAATTTACCCTTTTCATCTTTAATATAGCTATTAGAGCCACACCCAGTTGTTAACATAGTTATAACTAATAAAACTATGATATAAAATTTCTTATTTTTTTTCATTTAACTCTCCTATCAAATTTCTTAAAGATTCTAAATTATCTTTATACGCAGAATTTATAAAATCTCTCTTAATAATTATAATATATTTTTTACCATTTTTGAATAGTAAATTACATTCATCTATAAGTGATCTAAGTCTTCTTTTCATTTTATTACGAAAAACTGCATTTCCATATTTTTTTGGAGCACTTATACCAAAGTATTTTTTACCATCCTCACTTGGATAATAAAATATAATATATCTATTATTAGATACTCTTTGTTTATTATTTAAAATTTTATTAAATTCTTCACTACTTTTAACAATGTCTCTTTTTTTCATAATTAACCTCTTTAAAAAAAGCCACATTTAAAGTGGTTTTTATTTACTTAAAACTTTTCTACCTTTTTTTCTACGGCTTGATAAAACTTTACCATTTTTTCTTGAGAAAAAACCATGAGTTTTTTTCATTTTTCTATTATTTGGTTGATATGTTCTTTTCATATATATACTTTCTCCTTTTCTTACGCGTTACTATTATATCTATAAATCAAGCAAATAGTCAAGTATTTTTTGTTATTAAATTTTAAAGTTGGATTATTTTATATCTTTCAACAATGTTATTAACAAATTATCAACAATAATTTTAAAGTAATATAATAGGTTAACCAAGTTTTCAACATTATTAACAATTTTATTTTAACAAATTCCACATAGTATAATTATCTTTCAACAAAATAACTAACAAATCATTTTGTTGATAATGTTGATAAGTGGTTTAAGCCCAGTATTTAAAAGGAAAAAATGTTGATAACTTTTGTTGATAACTTGTTATATTAAATTTTTTCTTTATCTTTTTGCAAAAATGAAGTACAATGTAGGTAAGGAAAGTTTGTATGTGGGGTAAGGTATGGATGTAAATGAGTTATTCAAAAACTTTTTAGAGGAAATTGAACAGGTTGTTAGCCTAAATGTTTATAATCTTTGGTTTTCTAAAATTAGACCAATATCTTTAGAAGGTAACACGCTAAAAATAGTTGTTCCAATGGATATTCATAAAAGTATGCTTTCAGAAAATTATAAAGAATATATTGATAAAGCATTTATTAATATAACTGGAAAAACATTTAATATTGAATATTTCACTGAAGATGAATTGCAAGAAACAAAAGAAAATAAACCTAACAAAGAAGTAACAGAGGATTTAAATGAAGAGTGGGTAACAAACCTAAATCCAAAATTTACTTTTGAATCGTTTGTAGTAGGGGAATCTAATAGACTTGCGGTAGTATCTGCTCATGCAGTAGCGGAAAATCCAGGCTCAATTCACAATCCATTATTTCTATATGGACGAAGTGGAATAGGTAAAACTCATTTAATGCATGCAATTGGAAACTATATCGTTAATCATTCTAATAAAAAAGTACTTTATGTTACAAGTAATGAATTTGTTGAGGATTACACTGGAATAGCAAGTATTGAAAAAGGCATTAGTTCAATGAATTATGCTAAAAACTTCAAAGATAAATACAAAAATGTAGATGTATTAATTATTGATGATATTCAATTTTTAGTTGGTGCTGACAAATCTCAACAAGAATTCTTCCATACTTTTAATGCTTTATATCAAACAAACAAACAAATTATAATAAGTTCTGATAGATCTCCAGATGATTTAAAGAAAATTGAGGATAGATTAAGAAGCAGATTTATGTGGGGACTTCCAGTTGATATATATCCACCAGATTTTCAACTAAGATGTAAAATAATACATAGTAAAATCAAAAATACATCACTAGAAAATAGATTAAATCAAGAGGTTATTGAATATATAGCAAACTCTTGTCAAAATGATATTAGATTTATAGAAGGAACAATAAATAGATTAATGGCTTATACAGCAATGATGGTTCCTGATAAAATAGATTTAAATTTTGCAATTGAAGGTTTAAAAGACTACTTAAGTGTAAATATTTATGCGGATAACTCCATAAGTAAAATACAAAAAGCAGTAGCGGATTACTTTGGAATAACTGTTAGTGATTTAAAAAGTAAAAAGAAAGTTTCAAATATAAGTAAACCAAGACATATAGCAATATATCTATGTAGAGTTGAAACAGATGAAAAACTAGAAAGAATTGGTTTAGAATTTGGAGGGAGGGATCATTCAACAATTTCAGCATCTTATGATAAAATAAATAATGACATCAAAAAAGATGAAAAATTAAACAATACTATTAAAGAAATTAAAAATAAGTTATAATTTTGTGGAATTATGTTGATAAAATTTTAATAAAAATCAATAAAATTATATTAAAATATAAGTAATTCACAAGTTATCAACAAACAAAACATTATAATAAACATAATAATTAATTTTAAAAGAAAGAAGGATGGAAAAATATGAAATTTACAATTAATAAAAATATTATCGTTGAGGCTTTATCAAATGCTGTTAGAGCTTTATCAACAAAAATTACAATACCAGTATTAAATGGTATATTACTAAACTTAACTAATGATGGTTTAGAGGTACAAGCAAGTGATAGTGAACTTACAATTAAAACTACTATTGAAGCAAAAAATATAGTAAATATAGAAAAAGAAGGTAGAGCAGTACTTCAAAGTAGATGTTTATTAGAAATAATAAGAAAAATGCCAAGTGAAATTATTAACTTTGAATTAACTGATAATAATAATATAAAAATTTATTCTGATATAAATGAATATATAATTGAATGTTATAATATTGGGGAATATCCTAATATAGCACTTGAAAAAAGTCAAAATACTATATATTTAGAATCAAAAATTTTAAAAGAAATGATTAATCAAACATCTTATGCTATGAGTATGCAAGAGGTAAGACCTCTTCTTACAGGATTAAATTTAAAAATAAATGGTGATATATTAGAGTGTACAGCTACAGATTCTTATAGATTATCTAAAAAAACTGTTAAATTAAAAGATTCTATAAATAGTAATATAAATATAGTAATACCTGGTAAAAGTGTTAATGAATTAGTATACATTTTAAAAGATGAAGGCAATGTTGAAATAGATTTATTTAAAAATAAAGTTTTATTTCATTATAATAACATATTATTCCAAACTGCCTTATTAAATGGAACTTACCCAGACACTTCAAATTATATTCCAAAAGATTTTAACTATATGATTAACTTAAATTTAAAAGAATTCTATAGTGCAATTGATAGAGCCTCAACAATTATGGTAAGTAAAGATAAAAATATTATTAAAATGGTAATTGATAACAAGAAAATGACACTTTTTGCTGCATCTTCAGATAGTAAAAGTAAAGAAGAATTAACAATTGATTCAAATAATAAAGAAAAGTTAGAAATTAGTTATTCTTCAAAATATATGTTAGATGCATTAAAAGTTCTTGATAGTGAAAATATTATACTTCTTATAAATGGTGATGATAAACCAATAATTATTAATAGTGTAGATGATGATACTATAATTGAATTAATTTTACCAATAAAAACATACTAAGAGACAAAAATCGACAAAGTTTTTGTCTTTTTTATGTTATAACATCCTTGTCAGGGGGAAATTATGGACAAATATATAATAAATGAGAATACTTTAGCATTATTAACTATAGATAATAAAGTTAAAATAGTAGAAAAATATATAGATTTTTATATTGAAGGATCTTTAAACAACATTATAAATGATAGTTGTATTTATTATGGAAGCACATTTTTAGGAAGAATGCATAGTGCAAAATCACTACTTGGTATATCAACAAAATTACCAATTATTATTAGTGAAAAAAAAGAGTTAATTTTCTTTCCAACAAATTCTTATAAAAATATAAATTGTGTTTGGATTAATTATATTGAAGTAGATAAATATTATTCTATTAATTCAAAAGAACTAATAATTACATTTTTAAATAAAAAAAAACTTGTAATACCAGTATCTAATAACATTTTTACTAAACAATTATTTAAAGCTTCTAGATTAGATACTATTTTTAAAAGAAATATTAAATAGTTCTTTAATTTAACCTTCATTTGTGGTATAATTGTTGTATGTATAGGAGTACCGGTAAGGGGGTAAAATTAATGATTTTAGTTAAAAAGAGGCAAAAATGATAATATCGAATTTAAGATTATATAATTTTAGAAATTATGAACAATTAAATATTGACTTTTCAAATAATTTAAATATTATATATGGAAATAATGGTACTGGTAAATCAAATTTAATTGAGGCTATTTATCTATTATCTTTGAGTAAATCTTTTAGAACAATGGATGATAATAATTTAATAAGAAAAAATAGTGATGTTTGTTTAGTAAAAGGAGTAGTTGATAATAAAACATACTTTATTGAACTAAACAAAAATTCTAAAAAGTTATTCATTGATAACAAAAAAATAACAAAGGTTGGGGATTTTATTTCTAAAATTAATATTGTCCTTTTTAATCCGTATGATACAAAAATATTTATTGATTCACCAAGTAATCGAAGAAAGCTGTTAAATATTGAAATATCGCAAATAAATAGTAGTTATATCAAATTAATAAGTGATTACAATAAAGTTTTAAAAAATCGTAATGCTTATCTAAAAGAATTATACTTAAATAGTAATGGAAGCTTAGAATATTTAAATATATTAACTCAAAAATTGATTACCTTAGGAATGGAAATTTGTAAGATAAGAGAAAGTTTTATTGATAATATTAACAAAAATTTAACATCTATTTATAAAAATATTTTTGATTACGGAAATTTAGAGATTAAATATCGTAGTGATTATAAAAATAAATCATATGAAGATCTTGAAAATGTATATAAAAAGAACTTAAAAACAGAGTTAAATTATCGTAAAACTATGATTGGAGTACACCATGATGATTTTGATTTTATATTAGATGGTTATAATATAAAGGAATATGGTAGTGTTGGTCAACAAAAAAATGCGATAATATCATTTAAACTAGCTGAATTAATTTTAATTAAATTAATTAATGGGAGTTATCCTATATTGATACTTGATGACTTATTTTCAGAGTTGGATAGTATAAAAATAAATAACATCATTAAAATGTTAAATAAAGAAGTTCAAACTTTTATTACAACCACTGATATTAATGATGTTGATAAGAGTTTACTTGAAGAAAGTAATATTTATTATGCTAATAATGGTCAAATAGAAAGGAAGAATTAAGTATGGCAGAACATTATGATGCTTCGGATATTCAAGTACTTGAAGGTTTAGAGGCAGTTAGAAAAAGACCAGGAATGTATATTGGAACAACAGATGTTAAAGGGTTACACCATTTAGTATGGGAAATCGTAGATAATTCAATAGATGAAGCACTTGCTGGTTATTGTAAAAATATTGAAGTAATTGTTAATAAAGATAATTCAATTACAGTAAAAGATGATGGTAGAGGTATACCTGTTGATATACACCCTAAAACAGGGTTATCTACAGTAGAAACCGTATATACTGTACTTCATGCAGGAGGTAAATTTGGTGGTGGAGGCTATAAAGTTTCTGGTGGTCTTCATGGAGTTGGTGCTTCAGTAGTTAATGCATTATCTTCTTGGGTAGAAGTAAAGGTATTTAAAAATGGTAAAATTTATTTTATTAGATTTGAAAAAGGTGGACATACTGTTGAAAAATTACACGAAATTGGTGATTGTGAACCTAATAGAACAGGCACAACAGTAACATTTAAACCAGACCCAGAAATATTTGATACAACAATTTATGACTATGAAACTCTAAAAGTAAGAATTAGGGAATTAGCCTTTTTAAATAGGGGTTTAAGAATAACTTTAAGAGATGATCGAGATGAAGAAGATACTACTGGAGATACATTTTTATATGAGGGTGGAATATCTGAATATGTAAAATTTATAAATCAAAACAAAACTCCAATTCACGATGATATTATTCATCTTGAAGGTCAAGATTCAGGTGTATTTTTCGAGGTTGCACTACAATACAATGATGGTTATAGTGACAATATTTACTCATTTGTTAATAATATAAATACTCACGATGGTGGAACACACGAAGAAGGAGTACGTAGAGCATTAACAAGAGTTATTAACAATTATGCAAGAAAAGCTAATTTACTTAAAGAAAAAGATGAATCTTTAACAGGTGATGATGTTAAAGAAGGTTTAACAATGATTATTTCTTGTAAACATCCAAATCCTCAGTTTGAAGGTCAAACAAAAGGAAGATTAGGTAATTCAGAAGTTAGAAAACTTGCAGATAATGTCTTTTCCGAAGGGTTTGAGAAGTTTCTTTTGGAAAATCCAGCTGATGCTAAAATAATTGTTGAGAAAGCAATGCTTGCTTGTAGAGCTAGAAATGCAGCAAAAAAAGCAAGAGAGATTACTCGTAAGACTGATTTAGCAGTTACAAATTTCTTTGGAAAACTTTGCGATTGTAAAAGTAAGGATCCAAATGAATGTGAAATATTTATAGTCGAGGGTGATAGTGCAGGTGGATCTGCAAAAAAGAGTCGTGATTCCTTAAGACAAGCAATACTTCCTCTTCGTGGTAAAATATTAAATGTTGAGAAAAATAGGTTGGATAGAGCATTAAATAATGAAGAAATTAGATCTATTATTACTGCTTTTGGTACAGGTATTGGTGAAGAATTTAATTTAGATAAACTTCGTTATAACAAAATAATAATTATGACCGATGCCGATGTCGATGGAGCTCATATTAGAATTCTTCTTTTAACGTTATTTTACCGCTTTTTTAGACCGATTGTTGAGGCAGGCCACGTATATGCCGCACAGCCTCCATTATTTAGAATAAGGTATGGAAAAACAAGAAAATATGTACTTGATGAAAAAGAGAGAGATGCATATCTAAATAGTTTACCTGAAAATATTAGGAATAGAGTTGAAATAACAAGGATGAAAGGTCTTGGTGAAATGGACCCTGAAGAACTAAATGAAACAACAATGGACATTGAAAAAAGAACTCTTCGTAAAATCGTTGTTGAAGATTGTATGATGGCTGACGAAATATTTAGTAAATTAATGGGTGATGAAGTTGAACCAAGAAGAACATTTATTGAAGAAAACGCAATTAATGTTCAAAACTTAGATATATAGGAGGTTTAAATGGATAATAATGATAATATTAATTCAATAGATGATGAAAATATTGAAAATGAAGAATTAATCGAAGATGTTGATTATAGTGGAGAATTTCACGAAAAAGATAAGCATATCGAAAATAATATTGTTAGTGAAGTAAAAACATCATTTTTAGATTACTCAATGAGTGTTATAACATCAAGAGCATTACCAGATTTAAGAGATGGGTTAAAGCCGGTACATCGTAGAATTTTATGGTCAATGTATGAAGAAGGTAATACCCCTGACAAACCTCATAAAAAATCTGCAACTACAGTTGGTTATGTTATGGGACATTACCATCCACACGGAGATTCATCAATTTATGATGCAATGGTTAGACTTGCTCAAGACTTTAATCAGCGTTATATGCTTGTTGATGGTCACGGAAACTTTGGTACAATCGAAGGTGACTCTCCAGCTGCATACCGTTATACAGAGGCAAGACTTGCCAAGATTTCTTTGGAACTTTTAAGAGATATTCAAAAAGATACTGTTGATATGGATGATAACTATACTTCAACAGAAAAAGAACCAAAAGTTTTACCAAGTAGATTTCCTAATATATTAGTTAATGGATCAATGGGTATTGCAGTTGGTATGGCCACAAATATTCCACCTCATAATTTAGGTGAGGTAATTGATGGTTGTGTTGCTTATATTGATAATCCAGATATTGATACATTAGGGTTAATGCATTTCATAAAAGGACCAGATTTTCCAACTGGTGGTATTATTTTAGGTAACTCTGGTATAAAAAAAGCTTATGATACCGGTAGAGGAACAATAACAATTCGAAGTAGGGCAGTTATCGAGGAACAAAAAGGACATAATGTTATAGTTATCACTGAAGTTCCTTATGGTGTTAATACTGCTGAATTAAAAGATAAAGTTGCAGAACTTGTTCATAATAAGGTTCTTGATGGTATCTCTGATTATCATACTGATTTGAAAAATGGTATCAAAATTACAATTACCTTAAAGAAAGATGCAAATCCTCAAGTTATTTTAAATAACTTATATAAGCATACTGCATTTCAAATATCTTACGGAATTATTTTCTTAATGCTTGATGGTTTAACTCCAAAAACCCTTGGATTAAAAGATATTATATCAAAATATATTGATTTCCAAAGAGAAGTAATTATTCGTAGAACTAAATTCGATTTAGGAAAAGCCGAAGCAAGAGTTCATATTTTAGAGGGATTAAAGATAGCATTAGATCATATTGATGATGTTATTAAGATAATTAAATCTTCAAAAACAGATGAAATTGCTAAAAAAGAATTAAATTTAAGATATGGTTTAGATGATATTCAATCTGAAGCAATTCTTGAAATGAAATTAAAACGTTTAACAGGACTTGAAAGAGATAAAATAGAATCAGAACTAAATGATTTATTAAAATTAATTGATGAATTAAAAGCAATTTTAAGTAGTCCACAAAAAATTGATGAAATAATTAAGAATGAAATGTTAGAAATCAAGAATAAATATGCTGATGAAAGAAGAACTAATATAGATATGACAGCTATTGATTATATTGATGATGAATCATTAATACCTGAGGAAAATATAATGGTTGTATTAACTAAAAAAGGCTATATTAAGAGAACTAAACCAGACGTATTTAGAACTCAAAACCGTGGTGGAATGGGAGTTAAAGGTATTACTACAAACGATGAAGACTTCGTTGATCAGGCTTGTAATTTATCTACTCACGATCATATTTTATTCTTTACGAATAAAGGTAAGGTATACAGAATGAAAGGTTATGAAGTTCCAGAATTTTCAAGGACTTCAAAAGGACTTCCAATTATTAACTTATTACCTTTATTAAAGGATGAATTTGTAACATCAATTGTATCAATTTCAAAAGACTCTACAAAAGATTATCTATTCTTTGCTACAAAGAAGGGAATTGTTAAGAAAACTAGTATAAATGAATTTGAAAATATTAGAACTTCAGGCAAAATATGTATTAGTTTAAAAGATAATGATGAACTTATTGGTGTAAGGCTTGCTTCTAATAACGATTTAATATTATTAGGCTCAAGTAGTGGAAAACTTGTTAAATTTAACGAAAATGAAGTTAGAACAATGGGTAGAACTGCTTCAGGTGTAAGAGGTATTAATCTTGATGGTGGTGAATGTATTTGTTTAGAAACAGTTAAGGAATCTAATACAATACTAATTGTTACTGAGTTAGGATATGGTAAACAAACTCTAGTTTCAGAATATCGTCAAACAAAAAGAGGTAGCAAAGGTGTTAAAGCATTAAATGTTACTGAAAAAAATGGTAATTTAGTATCTGTAAAAGTATCTGATGAAAATAAAGAATTAATTTTAATGACTAATTCAGGTATTACAATTAAGATGCCTATTTCACAAATTTCTACTTTGGGTAGGGCAACACAAGGTACTAGACTAATTCATTTAAAAGATAATCAAAAGGTAACTGCGATAAGTATTGTCGATAAAAATTTTGATGAAGAATCTACTAATGAAGAATAATAATAGCAATGTTTCACGTGAAACATTGCTTATTTTTTGCCTAACTTATGCCGAAAAATAGCGTTTTTTATTAAAATAATTTATAAAATTTAAATACATAATACAATTTTTACATTATATGATTTTAATATTAAATTGATTTTGTTTAATAGTTTTATCAAGTAAAGTATATATATTGAGCCTAATGTTTCACGTGAAACATTAGGCAAAATTTCCCTGATATATGCTAAAAAACAGCATCTTTTGTTAAAAAAATAATATCATAATCTAATTAAATTATCATATTATAAAATACTACTGTTTACTTAATTTATTTTAATATTATATATGAAAATATGTATTTTACCATCAATGTTTCACGTGAAACATAGTGGATTTTTTGGCTAAAATATGCCTGAAAATGTATATTTATATAGTAACATGATTTATTATATGAAGTATCATATAAAATAATAATGTTTATATATATAATAATTGTATTACAAGTACAATGTTTCACGTGAAACATTGATTAAAATTTCCTTAAAATATGCCAAAAAACAGACTTTTTTGTTACAAAAATAATTTCAAAATCTAATTTTATATATTATAAAACACTATTGCTTGCTCAATTTTATTTATTATTATATATAGAAAATATGTATTTCACCACCAATGTTTCACGTGAAACATAGTGATTTTTTTGCCTAACTTATGCCAAAAAATCGACTATTTTTTAAAATTTTTATCAAAAATACTTGCCAATTATTATATAATTTGTTATTATTTATTTGTGCAACAAATATATTGTAAACTGGTCAGGTTAGGAATAAAGCAGCCATATCAATCAATGTTTGTGTGCACTTTTTTTGAGGTTAAAAATGAATGAAAAATTTTTAAATATTTTAATTAAAGAATGTAAAACAGCATTCAAAAAAGATGAAGTACCAATTGCGTGTATTATAACTAAAGATAATAAAATAATATCAAAATCTCATAATTTAAAACATAAAACAAATTTTATATTAAATCACGCAGAGGTTTTAGCAATAAAAAAAGCTGCAAAAAAAAATAAAGATTGGCGACTAAATGGTTATGACATGTATGTTACATTAGAACCTTGTGATATGTGTAAAGAAATTATTAAACAATCAAGAATTGATAATGTATATTATTTAGTGAATTCAAATTTTAAAAAAGTTAATACATATAATACAAATTATAAAAAACTAGAGATTGATAATAACTTTTTTAATGAAATAATTAATAATTTTTTTGCTAATAAAAGATAGAAAAATGGTTAATTGATTGGTATAATATATATAGAGACGGAGGTACAATGAATTATAAAGTTTTATACAGAAAATATCGTCCTAAAACATTTGATGAAATTGTCGGGCAAAATAATATTATTACTTTACTAAAAGATAGCATTATTAATAATAAAATTTCTCATGCATATATATTTTCAGGTCCTAGAGGAACAGGTAAAACAAGTACTGCAAAGATATTTGCAAAAGCAATTAACTGTTTAGATAATACAAATGGTAATCCTTGTTTAAATTGTGAAATTTGTAGTAATTTTAATTTAAATAATGATATATATGAAATAGATGCAGCATCAAATACTGGGGTAGATCAAATTAGAGAAATAATTGATAATGTAAAACTATCTCCAATAACATCTAAATATAAGGTATATATAATTGATGAAGTTCATATGCTAAGCACAAGTGCTTTTAATGCATTACTTTTAACTTTAGAGGAGCCACCTTCACATGTAGTATTTATTTTAGCAACTACCAACATTGAGGATGTTCCAATAACTGTGTTATCAAGATGTCAAAGACTTGATTTTCGCAAAATTGCTAATAAAGATATTCATGAACAATTAAAAAAAGTATCTAAAGAGGAAAATATTGATATTTCTGATGAAGCAATCGAGGAAATTACTAATTATTCTGATGGTGGAATGCGTGATGCACTAAGTATTTTAGACCAATTATCAAAACTTAATAAAAGGGTAGAGTACGATGATGTAATATCTACTCTAGGTACAATATCCAATAATGATATTAAAACATTAATTGATGATATGAATGAAAATAATGCTGAAAATATTATAAAATTTGTTGATAGATGTAGAGATTTAAATGTTGATTATAAAACTTTAGTAAAAAAAATTATAAAAGAGATAAATATACATGCAGTTGATATTAAATTAAGTAGAAGAATAGATAATATTTATTATGACGCTTATCAAGAATTAAGTTTTAAACTAACAGAATCATTATATAAAACTAATATAAATGTTGATATATTTGGTATGCTTGAACTTATTTTATTAAGTTACATTAATACTAATGTTAATAAAAACACTCAATCAAGTGTCAAAAATGAAGTTAATAATTCTAAAAATATTGTTGAAAATGAAAAAAAAGTATCTACCAATGTTAAAAAAGTTGAAAAAACGCCAAAAATTGAATGCAATTTAACTAATTTGGAAAGTATACGTATTAATAACTGCTTTGTTAATGCCTCAAAAGAAGAAAAAATTAAATCATCTGAAAAGTGGAATGCATTTTTAAACACTTATGAAAACAAAAAAATTCTAGGTTTAATTGAAGATGCAAAGGTAGTTTTAGCTTCATCAGATATTATCGTATTATTAACTCAAATAACTGCATTAGTTAATGAAATTAATACAAATATTAGTTCGCTTGAAGATGATTTTAATAAATCTAACAATACAAATTATAAATTTATTGCTACAAGTAATGAAAACTGGCTAAATGAAATGGAAAAATATAAAAATAATATAAAAAATAATATAAAATATCAATTTATTGAAGAAAATGAACAAAATATAGAATATGATGATATAATAGATGTGTTCAATAAAAAAAAGATTGAAGAAAGTTAAGGAGGAATATTTTTATGAATATGCAACAAATAATGCAACAAGCACAAAGAATGCAAAAAGATATTATGAATAAAAAAGGCGAGTTAGATGCAATGACATTTACTGGTAAATCTGAATGGGTTGAGGTCACTTTTAAAGGTGATAAGGACATTCAAAGTGTAAATATAATAAATGATAATGCTTTTGACAAAGAAAATAGAGAAATATTATCTGATATGATTTTAATTGCCGTAAAAGATGCTTTAAAACAAATTGATAAAGAAACTGAAAATAAATTGGGTAAATACTCTAATATGGGCGGTTTATTTTAATGTATCCTAAGGTTTTAGAGGAATTAATTAGTTGTTTTAAAAAGTATCCTACAATAGGTGAAAAAAGTGCTGAAAGACTTGCATTAGCAACATTAGATTTATCCGAAGAAGAACTAAATAACTTTAGTAACACTTTGATTAAAGCAAAAAAAGTACTTAAACCTTGCAAAATATGTTGTAATCTTACTGATAAGGATATATGTGACATTTGTAATGATGAAAATAGAAATAAAAATATAATTTGTGTAGTTGAGGATTATAAAAGTCTTATTTCTTTTGAAAAAGCTGGTAATTATAAAGGCGTTTATCACGTTTTAAATGGATTAATTTCTCCGATTGATAATGTATCTCCACAAGATATCAACATATCATCGTTGGTGAAAAGAATTGAGAAATTAGATAAACCAGAAATAATAATTGCTCTTCGCTCATCAATTGAAGGTCAAACCACAACTTTATATATTAAGCAAATATTTGAAAATAAAGGTGTAACAATATCAAGATTATCTTATGGTATTCCAATGGGTGCTGAAATTGATTATTTGGATGTTTTAACGCTTGATAAGGCATTAAGTGATAGAAAAATAATATCATAAACATCCATTTTTTTCATATTATGTAATGATGAAATATGATAAAAAAATTATTTATTGTAGTTAGAAAAGTAGTAATATCTATATGTATCTTATATGCAGTAAATTTATTACTGTCATCTTTAAATATTATTATTCCCATTAATTTGATTACAATTTTAGTTGTATCTTTACTTGATTTTCCAGGTCTTTGTGGTATTGTAATATTATATTTAATAATTTAAGAGGTTTATATGAAGTTAAATAATGTATTTGAAAATTTGTATACTTTATATCGTGAGAATAAACTTGCTCACGCTTATTTGTTTGAAACAAATGATATTCAAAAATGTTTAATTGATTTAAAAACTTTTGTAAAAAATATCTTTTCTGAAATAGAAAATATTGATGCATTAGTTGATAATAATTATTTACCTAGTCTAAAAATTATCAAAACTAGTGAAAAAACTATAAAAAAAGATGCAGTATCTGATATTCAAAAATCTTTTAATTTATGTTCTTTATATACTGCTCAAAACATTTATGTTATTGTAGGTCCTGAAAAAATGAATAGTTCTGCTTATAATCACATGCTTAAGTTTTTAGAGGAACCCGAAGATAATATTATTGGTTTTTTTATAACCAATTCTAAAGAAAATATAGCTCCAACGATTTTAAGTAGACTTGAAATTTTAAAAGTAAACTATCAGGAATCTGATGATTTTAATTCTTATGGATTAAGTAAAGAAGAATATAATGAAGTTTTAAATGATGCTAGTGAATTTTTAAACAAAATAGAACTAGATAATTCTAATATAATTTTATATAATAATAGTGTAATTTTAAAAAAATATGTTGATAAAACAAACTTGATTACCTTAATAAAGGTTTTATATGATTGTTACCATCAAAAATTGTTTACAAATAATGTCCTGAATAGTAAAATACTTAAAAAGCTTACTATTATTAACGATTATTTGTATAAATTACAATATAATGTTAATTTAAGCTTGTTATTAAGTGGATTAACACTAGAGTTAGGAGAAGTAAATGAATAGTTATGCAGTAATATATAAAGGAAATAATAAATTATATTATTTTAAAAGTTCAGAAAAGTTTGAAATTGATGATGAAGTTATTGTTGATACTGATAAAGGAGAACAATATGCTAAAATTGTAAAGATTATTGATTCATTAAAAACTGATGATTTAAAAGAGATTTTACGAAAGGCCACAAAAGAAGATCAAGATAATTTCTATACTAATATAAAAGATGCTGAACTTGCCTTAGTAAAAGCAAGAAATTTTGCTAAAGAGTTAGATTTAAATATGAATATAATAAATGCTCAATATACTTTAAATAGAGCGCAACTTCTATTTAATTTTTATGCTGAAGAAAGAGTTGATTTCCGTGAACTTGCACGAAAACTTGCTGGTCAATTTAGAACACGTATTGAACTTCGTCAAATAGGAGCAAGAGATAAAGCAAAACAAGTTGGTGGAATTGGTGTTTGTGGCCGAAAATTATGTTGTTCAAATTTTTTAAATCAATTCGATTCAATTACTATGAATATGGCAAAAGATCAAAATTTAGCACTTAACCCATCAAAAATTAATGGTTGTTGTGGTAGACTTTTATGTTGTTTAGGTTATGAAGATGATGAATATATTAAATGTGGCAAAAATTTAAAATCTGTAGGTAGTATAATTAAATATAAAGGAAAAGATGCTACAGTTATTGGTGTTGATATTTTAAATAAGAAGTATAAAATAATTGTTGATGAACAAAAGATTTTAGTAGATGCAGAAGAGATTATAAATGATAGTAAAAAATGATTTATATGATTATAAAAATCGATACATTTATCAAGATACTGATTTTTTTAAGTTTTCAATAGATTCAATTTTATTAGCGGAATTTGTTGATAGAAAAGATTTAAAAGGAAATATATTAGATATTTGCACAGGAAATGGAGCAGTATCACTTATTTTGGCAGAATACACCAAAAATAATATTATAGGGTTTGAAATTCAAAAGAAAATTGCATATTTAGCACAATTGTCAGTTGATGAAAATAATCTTACAAAGCAAATAAAAATCATTAATGATGATGCAAAAAACTTGAATAGATATTATGATTCAGGTTATTTTAATACTATAGTTTGTAATCCACCTTACTTTGAATACAATGGTAATATGGTAAATCTTCAAGAAGAAAAAACTATAGCTAGACATGAAGTATACTTAACATTAGAAAATATATTTCAAATAGCTGATTATGCTTTAACATCTAAAGGCTCGCTTTATATAGTTAATCGGGCACAAAGATTAGATGAACTAATCATACTTGGAAATAAATATAATATAGGTATAAAAAAAATTCAGTTAATTAAAACAAAAAAAGACAGAGCACCATCTTTAGTAATCGTGAAGGCGGTTAAAAATTCTAAAAAGCACGTTATTATTAACGATGTAGTTAATATTGAAAATATGCAAACATATCAAAATATTTTTAAAGGAGGAAGTAATGAAGTTAATCGTGGGACTAGGTAATCCTGGTAAAGAATATGAAAAATCTAGACATAATGTTGGATTTATTATTTTAGATAGTTATTTTAATGGTGAAAAATGGCATACTAAAGATAATTATGAATTTTTAGAAAAAAATATTAATAATGAAAAAGTTATTTTTATTAAACCATTAACATTTATGAATTTATCGGGTTTAGCGGTACAAAAAGTAGTTAATTTTTATAAAATTCCAACTGAAGATATTTTAATAATTCACGATGATTTAGATTTACCAGAAAAAACTATTAGATTTAAATTTAACTCTTCAGCAGGAGGACATAACGGTATTAAATCAATTATAAATTCTTTAGGAACAACTAATTTTACTCATTTAAAAGTGGGTATTGGTCGAAAGTTTTCTTCAGATCAAAAAGATTATGTTCTAGGTAATTTATCAAAAGAGGAAATAACTTATTTACAAAATGATAAGTTTAAAGAAATGATTAATACATTTATTTGTGATGGTACTACAATGTGTATGAATAAATATAATTCAAATGGAGAATAAAATGGATTTTCTAGATGATTTTTTTGTTTATAAAAATAATAGTGTTATATGTGGTTTAACTTCCGAGTTAAAAGTTTTTTATGTGTTAAATTTATTTAAAAAGCAAAAAAAGAATATCATTTTTTTAGTAAGTTCTATTTATGAAGCAAATAATTATTATAATCTATTTCAAACATATAGTGATGATGTATTATTATTTTTAAAGGATGAATTTATATCTGATGTGGTAGCATCTTCACCAGAATTAAAATTGACTAGATTAAATACTTTAGATAAGTTAAGTTCAAAAAATTATATTATTATTTGTAACTTAATGGGCTACTTAATGCTACTTCCTAATAATAAAGAATTTTCACAAAGTAAAATGCTAATAAAAGTTGGTAATAACTTACCTCGAAAGAAACTATTAGATACTTTATTTGAATTTGGGTATAATAAAGATGCATTAACAACTGCTTCAGGGGATTTTTCTGTTCGTGGAATGATTGTGGATATTTATTTAATAAATGAAAAACATCCAATTAGAATCGAGTTTGATGATGATGTAGTAAGTAATATTAGATATTTTGATGAAAATACACAAATGACGATTAACAGTATTGATGAAATAATGCTTAAACCAATCGTGGAAATAAATACAAATAAAACAAGTTCAATTTATGATTATACTAATAAAGCAACTCTAGTTAATGTAGATTTACCACAGATCCAAGCCTCTTATAAAAAAATTTTTGAGGATATAACTGCTTATAAACAGCATTGTGATAAACATGAAAAATTTTTATATGAACTTGAGGAAATAAATCCAGAATATGTTTTAACTTTAAATCATTTTAAAACTGATAAGTCTGATATTGAAATAGTTACTCAAAGTATTGATAATTTTAATAATGATATTCCTCTTTTACAGGAAAATGTTATTAAATGGAAAGAATCAGGAAAAGATATTTATTTTTATTTATCAAATGATAATGAAATTAAAAAGATTCGAGAACTTTTTACAAATGTAAATATTATTAAGAAAAAGATTAATCACGGTTTTATTATAGGTAAATATGTTATAATAAGTGAATTTGATATAGATAATATAAAAAGAGATTATAAATATCAAAATAACTTATATGGTGGTAAAAAGATTGTAGATTATAATGAACTTAACAAAGGTGATTATGTAGTTCACATAAATCATGGAATTGGTATTTACAATGGTCTTGTTAGTTTAACTAGTAATAACATAACTAAAGATTATATTCAAATTCTTTATGAGGGAAATGATAAAATATATATACCAGTTCAAAAAATAGAAAATATTTATAAATATTCAGATAAAGATGGTACTAAACCAAAAATTAATAAATTAAATTCTTCATCTTGGCTAAAGACTAGAAAATATGTTGAAGCAAAAATAAAGGATATTACAAAAGAATTAATGGATTTATATCAAAAAAGATTGGAAACAAAGACTACGCCTTACAAAAGGTTTGAGGAAGAACAAATTTTTGGTAATGAATTTATTTATGATTTAACCTTAGATCAACAAAATGCAGTTAATGATATTAATGATGATCTAGATAGTGATATTCCAATGGATAGGCTTCTTTGTGGTGATGTTGGCTTTGGTAAAACAGAGGTTGCATTAAGAGCAATGTTTAGAGCAATACTTAATAATAAACAGGTTATTTATTTGTGTCCTACAACAATACTATCAAAACAGCAGTATAATGTTGCTAAAAAAAGATTTGTCTCATGGCCTATTGAAATAAGACTTTATAATAGGTTTACCACTTTAAAAGAGGAGCAAGACATACTAACAGGTTTAGAAAACGGAAGTATTGATGTTGTATTTGGAACTCATAAATTATTTAATGACAAGATAAAATATAAAAAATTAGGTTTATTAATAATTGATGAGGAACAAAGATTTGGAGTTAAACATAAAGAAAAAATAAAGGAATTAAAAAATGATATTAATGTATTAACTTTATCAGCAACACCAATACCTAGAACTTTAAAAATGGCTTTATCTGGACTTAGAAATTTATCTATAATTGAAACTGCACCGAATAATAGATACCCAGTTCAAACTTATGTTACTAGTGAGGATGATTATATAATAAAAGATGCAATTTATAAAGAACTAGGTCGTAATGGACAGATATTTATGCTTTATAATAATATTGAGGGTTTAGTGTCAAAAATGAATTCTTTAAAATTATTAGTACCCGAGGCTAAAATTAGATGTGCTCATGGACAAATGAATAAAGATGCTTTAGATGAAATTATGGAAGATTTTACAATGCATAAATTTGATATCTTATTATGTACCACAATTATTGAAAATGGTATTGATATTGCAAATGCTAATACATTAATAGTTTATGATGCTGATAAATTCGGACTTGCCCAATTATATCAAATAAGAGGAAGAGTAGGCCGAAGCGACAAAATAGCTTACGCTTATTTACTTTATAATAAAAATAAAATGTTAAATGAAACCGCAATTAAGCGATTACATGCAATAAAAGAGTTTACAGCATTAGGTAGTGGTTATAAAATAGCGATGCGTGATTTATCAATACGTGGTTCTGGAGATATATTTGGTTCTTCCCAAGCAGGATTTGTAGATACAGTAGGTGTGTCACTTTATACGAAAATGATTGAGGATGAACTTAAAAGAGTAAAAGGATTACCCGTTGAAGAAAGTACAAATGAACAATCATTAATAAATGTAAATACACATATTGATGATAGTTATGTTATTGATGAAAATATTAAGATAGAAATTCATCAAATGATAAATGAAATTGATAGTTATGATAAGTTGCAACAAATTAAAAACGTTCTTGAAGACCGTTTTGGTAAAATTACTCTTGAAATGGAAGATTATATGTATGAAGAATGGTTTGAGAAGATGGCTCAAAAATATAATATTACGCAAATTAGACAAACCGATAGATTTATAGAAATAGTTTTACCGGAAAAGTTATCATCAAAAGTTAAAGGAGATAAATTATTACTTAATGCCCTAAGTATCTCAAGAAATTTTTCATTTGCCTTTAGACATAATCAAATAATTATTACATTAAAATATGCAAATTTAAAAGAACATTTTATAAGATATATTGTTAGATTACTTAATACAATTAATTAGTATAATCTATAAAAAAGAAAACACACTAAATATGAGGTGTGTTTTTTGAAAAGTACAGGTATTGTAAGAAAAATAGATGAGTTAGGAAGAATAGTAATTCCCAAAGAAATTCGTAATGTACTTAGTATACATAGTAATGATGATTTAGAAATATTTATTGATAATATGAAAATAGTTTTAAAAAAATATGAAAAAAGTGATAATATCTTAAATTATTCAAATAATATTGTAAACATTATTGATGAAAAATTAAATATTAAGGTATTTGTAACTAATAAAGAAAGATTTATTACTGAGGGTGATTTTAAAAATAAGAATATTGATAATACGTTAATTGAACTTATCAAAGAAAGAAAAAAACATGAAAGTATTAATAAAGAAACTATTAATAAAGTAAGTGGATATTTTGTAATTTATCCAATAATAGTAGAAAGTGATATTTTGGGTTTACTTATGTTTGCAAAGGAAACAGTATTTACAAATGAAGAAAAAATTCTTACAAATATTATATTAAAACTTATTGAAAACCGATAAAAATTATGGTAATATTGACTTATTAAATGTGGAGAAGAAAGATTTATAAATTGCATTTATAGAGAGCTTATGTTTGGTGGAATTAAGTAATAACGATTTATATTGTGAGTCTTTGAGTTTAATGGTTAATTACCTTATAATTAGAAAGTGCATGTAAATCATGAATTAAGGTGGTACCGCGGATTATATTCGTCCTTTAGTTCGTGATTTTTTGTTTTTTAGAAAAGAGGAGTGGAAATGGAAAGAGGATTCGAAAAAATAAGCTTTGAAGAATTTAAAAAAAGTGTTAAGGATGATGAAAAATTATATGAAAGTATAACTTTACCTATTAGAAAGACTAGTAAAAGTGCTGGTTATGATTTTATTGCATTAGAAGATATTACTATCAAACCTGGAGAAATAAAGAAAATACCTACAGGCTATAAAGTAAAACTTCAAGATGATGAAGTGCTTTTGATAGTTGTAAGAAGTTCAATGGGCTTTAAATATAACATTAGATTATGTAATCAAGTAGGTGTAATTGACGCTGACTACTATAATAATGAATCTAATGAAGGTCATATGTATGTTGCACTTCAAAATGAAGGAACAAAAGATTTTGTAATAAATAAAGGTGATGCCTATGCTCAAGGAATTATTATTAAATATTTAACTTGTGGCGAAGAAAATAATAAAAAACGTACCGGTGGCATTGGAAGTACTAATAATTAAGGAGGATTTATGGAAAATAAAAAATTTTATATAACAACACCTATATATTATCCATCTGATAATTTTCATATAGGACATTGTTATACAACTATAATTGCAGATTCAATTGCAAGATTTAAAAGGTTATCAGGTTATGATACATTTTTCTTAACTGGAACAGATGAACACGGTCAAAAAATTGAAAAGAAAGCCAAAGAATGTGGAGTAACCCCAAAAGAATATGTAGACAAAATAGTGAATAATGCAAAAGATTTATGGGCATCATTAAATATCAGTTATGATAAATTTATAAGAACAACTGATAAAGAGCACGAAGAAGTAGTTCAAAAAATATTTAAAAAGTTATATGATCAAGGAGATATTTATAAGGGAGAATATAAAGGACTATATTGTACTCCATGTGAATCATTTTGGACAGAAACTCAACTTGATGAAAATGGTAATTGTCCTGATTGTCATAGAGAAGTTCATGAAGTAAAAGAGGAAGCATATTTCTTTAAACTTTCTAAATATCAAGCTTGGCTCGAAGAGTTTTTAGATAGTCATCCAGATTTTATTGAACCAACATCGCGAAAAAATGAAATGATTAATAACTTTATTAAACCAGGTCTTTCAGATTTATGTGTATCAAGAACCTCATTTAAATGGGGTGTTCCAGTTTCATTTGATGAAAACCATGTTGTATATGTTTGGATTGATGCATTATCAAATTATATTTCCGCTTTGGGTTATTTAACTGATGATGATAGTTTATTTAAAAAATATTGGCCAGCAGATTTACATATTGTTGGTAAGGAGATTGTAAGATTTCACACTATTATTTGGCCAATTATGTTAAAAGCACTAGATTTACCTTTACCTAAAAAGGTTTTTGGTCATGGATGGCTAGTAATTGATGGTGGAAAAATATCAAAAAGTTTAGGTAATTATAAAGATCCTAGAGAATATATTAATTCCTATGGTGTTGATGCTGTAAGATATTATGCTCTTCGTGAAGTACCATTTGGAAGTGATGGTAATTTTTCCGAGGAAGCACTTGTAACAAGAACAAATTCCGATTTGGCAAATATATTGGGAAACCTTGTTAATAGAACTATTGGAATGGTTAATAAATATTTTGCTGGTAATGTTACTAATACTAAAATTTATGAAGATATAGATAAAGATTTAATAGATTATGCTACATCTTTAAAAGAAAATGTTACAACCTTAGTAGATAATTTAGAACTTTCAAATGCTATAGATAAAATATTTGATTTATTTAGAAAATGTAATAAATATATTGACGATGTTACTCCTTGGATACTTGCAAAAGATGAAAGTAAAAAAGGAAGACTTGAATGCGTTCTTTATAATTTATTGGAATGTATAAGAATTGGCACTGTTTTATTACAAGCATTTTTGCCTACTACTGCTGAAAAGATATTTAAACAAATTAATACTAAAGAAACTTCATTTGATACCATTGAAAAATTTGGTAATTATGAAAGTCCAAATACTGTTAATACACCTGAAGTATTATTTGCAAGGATTGAAAAATAATGTTTGTAGATACTCATTGTCATTTATATAAAGAGTATTATGACAATATCGAAAAGATTATTCAAAATTCTAAAAGCAATGGAATAATTAAATTTATAAATGCCGGTTGCGATAAAAATACTAATGAAGAAGTTTTAAGTATTAAAAATGATAGTGTTTATGCTGTTATAGGTTATCATCCAGAATTTGCAAATGATATCACTGAAGAAGATTTTTCTTTGTTAGAAAAAAAACTTAATAATTCAAATGTCATTGGTATTGGTGAAATAGGTTTAGATTATCATTATGATGGTTTTAATAAAGAAAAACAAATTACTGTATTTGAAAAACAATTATCACTTGCAGAAAAATATAATTTACCTGTCGTAGTTCATAGTAGGGATGCTGGTTATGATACTATTAATATTTTAAAAAAATATAAAGTTACGGGAGTAATTCATTCATTTTCTGGTAGTTTAGAGATGGCCAAAGAATATATAAAATTAGGCTTTTATCTAGGAGTTAACGGAGTAATTACTTTTAAAAATTGTAAATTAATTGAGGTATATAAAAAAATTGGTATTCAAAATATTTTATTTGAAACTGATAGTCCTTATTTATCACCAGTTCCTTTTAGAGGGAAGATAAACTTTCCTGGTAATATAAAATATATTGCCCAGTTTATCTCAGAAAGCCTTAATATTTCAATAGATGAATTAGAAAAAATAACTAATTCTAACGTAAAAAAATTATTTAATATAAGTATATGATTTGAAATGATTATATACTTTTTCTTTATTTTGAATGGTTTATATGCTATAATACTTTGTATAAGAGGATAGTATGAAGAAAGTAATAAAAGTTATTCAATTATTAATATTAGTTTTTATAGTATTTATGACTTTTACAAATAGTCCTATTTATGAAGCTAGAGTTCATAATAATAATCCGAATAGAACTATTGATGAAGTTGCTATGGCATTAAAAATAAATGAATTTGATTATGATGCTTTATATAGTGCAAAAGATACTTTTAATGGACAAATAACAGGTTATATTTTTAACTGTCCTTTATGTGGAGGAACCTTAGCTTGTATGAGTAGTTATAATATAAAAGATGGCACTACTACTTATCCTGATAGTCAGTATGGTACTGTAAATATAGTTGCTTCGAGTGCAAATTTACCTTGTGGATCTATTGTTAAGTTTGATGCTCCAAGAATATCAAGTGAACCAATAATTGCAATTGTTCTTGATAGAGGTGTTCCAGGTAATGATTTAGATTTGCTTTCTCCAAGTTATGATTATGCTATTGGTACTGTTGGAAGATTTAATGCAACCTATGATGTATTACGAAGTGGATGGAATAATGAAAGCTAAAAAATATTATGGTCAAAACTTTTTAAAAAATGAAGAAATAATTAAGAATATAACTGATTTAGTAAATCCAAATGAAAATGATTTAATTATTGAAATTGGACCTGGAAGAGGTGCCCTTACTAAATATTTAATAAAAAAAAATTGTGATTTAATATGTATTGAAATTGATACAGATTTAAAATTTTATTTAGATAAATATCAAAGTAAAAAATGTAAAATAATATATGAAGATATTTTAAATGTAGATTTAAATGAAATTACTAAAGTATATCAAAATGTTTATGTAGTCGGTAATTTGCCCTACTATATAACAAGCCCAATTATTGAGCATTTAATTAATAATATTAAATCAAAAAAGATGGTTTTTATGGTTCAAAAAGAAGTTGCTGATAGGTATAGTGCCAAAGTTAATACTAAAGAATATGGTTATTTTACATTATTTTTAAATTTTTATTATGAAGTAAATAATGAAATATTTGTTGGCAAAAATAATTTTGATCCAATACCAAAGGTAGATAGTGAAGTTATTTCCTTATCTTTAAAAGATAAAGTGCCTGATATTAATCCAGAAAAATACTTTGCTTTTCTTAAAGAATGTTTTTCTCATAAAAGAAAAACTTTAAAAAATAATATTGTTTCTTATGATTTTGAAAAGATAATGAATGTATTAAATAAATATGGATTAACTGAGAGTGTTCGTGCTGAACAAATTAGTGAAGATATATTTATTGAGATTTTTAAAAGTTTAGAGTGCTAAAGGCACTTTTTCTTGTTATTTAATTATTTATATTATATAATACAAATTGCTTGAAAGGGGATTTTTATGAGAAAAACTGTTTTAGTAACTGGTTCCTCAAGAGGAATAGGTGCCTCAATTGTAAAAAAATTTGCGATGAATAATTTTGATGTAATAATTAATTATCTAAATAGTGAAAATGAAGCACTTTCTTTACAAAATGAAATTATTACAAAATATAATGTTATATGTGAAACTATTAAGTGTGATGTTTCAAAAGAGGAAGATGTTATTAATATGGCTGGTTTTATTAAAGATAAATTTGGTAAAATAGATGTTTTAGTTAATAATGCAGGTATTTGTAATGATATGATTTTAGATTTAAAAACTTATGATGATTTTAAAAAAGTTATTGATGTTAATTTAAATGGTACATTTCTAGTTACAAAATATATATCAAAGTTAATGAGAAAAGGAAGTATTGTTAATATTTCTTCGACTAATGGAATTGATACATATTACCCAGAAAGTATAGATTATGATGCTTCGAAGGCTGGTGTAATTTCTCTTACTCATAATTTTGCTAAAATATTTGCTCCGAAGATTAGGGTAAATGCTGTATGTCCAGGGTGGGTTGAAACAGATCAAAATAAAGAATTATCTGCAAAACAGATAAAAGGCATTAAGAAGGGTATTTTACTTAAAAGATTTGCTAAACCTGAAGAAATAGCAAATGTTGTTTTTTTTGTAGCAAATGAAAGTTATATAAATAATTCAGTTATAAGGGTTGATGGAGGAAGTATATGTTAGATATTGAAAAAAATATTAAAAAGTATTTAGATAAAGTAGATGATACTACTTATTTTAATTCTCAAAAAGTACTTAATGCTTTTATTAAAGAAGAAGTATCGGAAAATGATTTTAATATAACCACTGGTTATGGTTATGCAGATAATGGTAGAGACAAAATCGAAAGAATATATGCAGATATTTTTAAATGTGAAGATGCTTTAGTTAGAAATCAGTTTATATCTGGATCTCACGCTTTGACGGTATGTTTATTTGCTTTACTTAGGCCTAATGATACACTTTTATCTATTACAGGAAAACCCTATGATACGCTTGATGAAGTGATCGGAATAAAGGAAAATCCTAGTTCTTTAAAATCATTTAACATAAATTATGAACAAGTTGATTTAATTAATGATGACTTTGATTATGAAACTATTAAATCAATATTAAGTAATAAGTTTTATAAGGTAATTGAAATTCAAAGGTCAAAAGGTTATTCACAAAGAAAAAGTTTAAGTATTGAAAAACTTGAAAAAGTAATAAAATTAATTAAGGAAGTATCACCAAAAAGTATTGTTATGGTTGATAACTGTTATTGTGAACTTGTTAGTACAAAAGAACCCACAGAGGTTGGTGCCGATATTGTAGTTGGCTCATTAATTAAAAATTTAGGTGGAGGAATTGCTAGTAATGGTGCTTATATTGTTGGAAGAAAAGATCTTTGCACTCTAGCTGGTGAAAGACTAAATCTTCCTGGTGAAGGAAAAGATGTTGGCCCTTCTTTAGGGGCAAATAAAGATATTTTAAAAGGCTTATATTTTGCTCCCTCTGTAGTGGGTTCAGCCTTAAAAACGGCAATACTTACTAGTTATCTTCTTGAAAAGAAAGGTTATGATGTCCAGCCAAAGTATTATGATGATAGGGCAGATATTGTACAGTGTATAACCTTTCATAATGAAAAAGATATGGTAAAATATGTTCAAAGTATTCAATCAATGTGTGCAATAGATTCGAATGTTTTCCCTGAAAAATCAGACATTCCTGGGTACTCTAATAAAATAATTATGGCAAGTGGTTCATTTACACAAGGTTCATCAATTGAACTTTCTTGTGATGGCCCAATAAAACCACCATTTACAGTTTATCATCAAGGATCACTTACATATGAATATGGAAAAATAGCAATTATTAATGCAATTTCAAAATTGGATTAATAATTTTTTTTAATTTGAATAAAATTTAATGGTGATATTTTGAATATAGAAAAAGGAGATTTTGTAACAAGAAAAAGTTATAATAATGATATTATTTTTAAAGTTATATCAATAAGCGAAGATACAGTTTATTTAAAAGGAGTTTATGATAGACTTTATGCTGATAGTGATATTTTTGATTTAGTAAAAACAAATGAAAAACCAGATGATTTTTTTATAGAATTAGACATTAATAATGATAGAACAAGTTATTTTTATTTGCCGGGTAAAATATTACATATTGATGGAGACAATGAATATTTAGAAAAATGTTTAAAGTTTTATAAAACAAATAAAATTTATGCTGTAGGTAAAAAAATAAATGAAAATGATATAGCAAAACAAATTCCACTTCTTTTAAAGGAAATAAAACCGGACATTTTAGTAATAACTGGCCACGATGCATATTATGCTAAAAAAGGAAATAAAAATGATATAAATAATTATAAAAACTCAAAAAATTTTGTAAAAGCTATTAAACAAGCACGAAATTATGAAAAAAGTCATGAAAGATTAGTTATTATAGCCGGTGCTTGTCAAAGTGATTATGAAGATTTAATTAAAGCAGGTGCTAACTTTGCTTCGAGTCCTAAAAGAGTTAATATTCATGCTTTAGATCCTGCGATAATTGCTTCGACTATTGCACTTACCAAAACTGATACTCAAATAAATGTGCCAGAATTATTGGAAAAAACCAAATATGGTTCAAATGGAATGGGAGGAATTATCACAAATGGTTTAATGTATGTGGGGTATCCAAGATGAATTTAGATATAATAAAGGAAAAAATTTCTTCATCCATTGGCAAAAATGTTAAAATAACAGTTTATGGTCTTCGTAACAAAATAAGTTTTTATGAGGGAACAATTTATAAAACTTATCCAAATATTTTTACAATACTTATTAATAATGAGGAGAAGAGTTTTGCATATCGAGATATTGCTACAAAAGACATAAAAATTACATATTTTTAATAAATTTCTCTTGCTATTTAAGATTTAATAAGGTACAATTAAATTGTGAATAAATAATAAAGGAGTGGTGAGTAAATGGAAATTACATCAGTAAAAGTTCACAAAACCGAAAGAGAAGGATCTAGAATGAAAGGATATGCAACAGTAACACTTGATGATTGCTTTGTTGTAAGAAATATCCGTATTATTGAAGGCGATGAAAAATTATTTATTGCTATGCCTAGTAAAAAGGTAAATGACGAGCGTTATGAAGATATCTGTCATCCAATTAATGCAGAAACAAGAAAAATGTTCGAAGATAAAATTTTAGAAGAATATAAAAATCCTTCATCTAGTGAAGAATAATTAAAAATAAAAAGGGCTACGGCTCTTTTTATTTTGTTATAATGTCATTTTTCTTCGCATAATTCATATAATTAATTGGTGATAATATGAATGATAAAATAGTAAATACTAATCACGAAGTAAAAATGATTGATAGATGTATTTTAAGTATAACTGGCATAAAAAAAATTATTAATTTTGATAAAAAAGAATTCATTATTGAAAGTGTGATGGGACTGGTTCATATTAAGGGTGAAAATATGGAGTTATTAAATCTTGATACCACAAATGGAGTAATTAAAATCAAAGGTAAAGTAAATAGTTATGTATATTTAGAAAAAACTAATAAAAAAGAGGAAAGTATTATAGCAAGGCTATTTAAATGAGTCCATTAAGTATTATTCTTGTTTTATTAATTAGTTTTATTTATGGAGTTATCTTTTTAATTTTGTCACTTTTAAATTATAAATTATTTGGGAAATTCTCTTTACTTTTTCACTTTCTAATTACTCTTTTATTTTCATTTGATTTAGGAATAATATATTTACTTGTTATATATAAAATTAATTATGGCCGTTTTCATATATACTATTTAATTCCAACCATTTTAGGTTTTTATATTGCTTATAAATTAAAAAATAAAACTGTAAACTTATGTAAAATATTAAAAAATAAATTAAAAAAGGATTGACATATTTACAAATTTAAACTATATATAAAATAGGGAAGGTAATATGAAGACTAAAAAGGAGAAAAAAAGATTATTTTTTATTTGTTTTATCATAATAATTTTGATAGTTTTTTTAGGTGTGTCAACATATAAAGATTTTGTGACTATAGTTAACAACAAAAGAGAAACAAAAAAACTAAATGCCCAGTACGAGAAGTTATTAGATGAAAAAAAATCCTTAACTTCAGAGGTTACTAAAATGAACGATCCTGAGTATTTAGCAAGATATGCCAAAGAAAAGTTTTTATATTCAAAAGATGATGAAGTAATTATTCGTATGGGCGAATAGTTATTTTTTTATGATATCATCAATTATACCGTATTCTTTTGCTTCTTTAGATGACATATAATAGTCTTTACCTGTATCTTTTTCAATTTGTTTAATAGTTTTTTTAGTGTTCTTTGCCATAATTTTATTTAATTTTTCTTTAATTTTGTTTATTCTGTCACTTTGAAGTTTTATATTTCTAGCACTTCCTTCGAAGCCGCCGAGTACTTCGTGAATCATAATTTCGGTGTTTTCTAGTGCATATCTTTTGTCACCGCTTGAAAGTAAAAATGCACCCATACTTGCACATAAACCCATTCCAATAGTAATAACATTACTTTTTATAAAATTCATTGTGTCATATATTGCAAGTCCTGATGTAACAGCTCCACCTGGAGAATTAATATATAAATAAATATCTTTGTTATTTTCTTTATCTAAATATAAAAGTTCTCCGATTACAAGGTTTGCCAAAGTATCATTTATTTCCCCACTTAAAAAGATTATTCTGTTAGTTAATAATAAAGAATATAAATCATAAGTCATTGAATGATTATCGTTTTGTTTTAAAATCATTGGTATATTCATTTGATCACCTAATTATATAATAATTAAAAAGTTATTAATTTATTCATAAAATTTATAGATTTATAATAAAAAATATAGTATTATTAAAATAGAAGGGATGTTAATGTGAGTGATATTAGTATAACATTTACTGATGGAAGACAAGTTTTAGTACCATATAATTCATCATATTATGATTTGAGTTTGAAAGAAAGTAATGCTAATAATATTATTGGTGTTTTAATTGGCGGAAAGGTCTTATCGTTAGATGAAAAAATAACTAAAAATACAGTTATAAGATTTATTGATATTACAAATCCCTATGGAAATAGAATGTATATAGCAGGGCTTAAAATGATTTTTGAACTTGCCACAAAAAAATGCTTTCCAAATATTAAAGTTAAATATTCTTACAATGTCCCAAATGGAATTATTGCTAACTTAGAATGTGATAATAATCTTACTGATGAAGATATAGAATTAATCAAAAGTAATGTCGATGATATTGTTAAAAGTAATATTCATTTTGAAAAATTAATAATTAAAAATAGTGACGCAATAAATTATTATGATGATATTGGAAATAAAGTTAAGGCAGATAATGTTAGAAATATAATTGATCCAACTGTTATTTTATATGAATTAGACGATTTAGTAAACTATTATTATTCAGAAATGCCTTACAGTACTGGAACGCTTAATAAGTATGAAATAAAGTATTTAGATAATAATATGGCTGTAATAGTCGTTCCAAGTGAAAATGGCGATGGAAGTTTGCCAAAGTATGTCAATTATGATGGAATAATAAATGCTTATATAAATGGACAAAAATGGCTTGATATAATGAAAGTTCCCTTTATTAAAGATGTTAATAAAGAAGTATGTAATGGTAATATAGAAAACTTTGTTAAATCTTGTGAATTAAACTTTAATATTGAAATAAATGAAACCGCTAAAAAGGTTTCACAAAATAAAGAGATAAAATGTGTAATGATATCTGGGCCATCCTCAAGTGGAAAAACAACAATTACTAAAAGGCTTGGTTCCTACTTTAAAATTTATGGGTTAGACCCAATTGTTATTTCTTTAGATGATTATTATAAAGAAAGAGTTGATAGTCCTAAAGATGCTAATGGTGAGTATGATTTTGAATGTTTGGAATGTACTGATTTAGATTATTTACAAAAAGATGTTACAAAAATTCTTAATGGTGAAGAAGTTACATTACCAAGATTTAATTTTGTAACAGGATGTAAAGAATTAAGTTCTAAAAAAGTAAAGTTAAAAGATAATAGCATTCTCCTTTTTGAAGGATTACACGCTATTAATAAAGGTATGCTATCATTTATTCCTGATAAAATGAAATATAAAATATATGTTAGCCCATTTATTCCACTTAGTATAGATGAACATAACTATATATCTAATAATGATTTAAGACTTCTTCGTAGAATAGTTAGAGATTTTAGAACAAGAGGTTATGATGTGCCAACTACTATAAAAAATGTTAAAAAGGTTACTATAGGCGAAGATAAATATATTATACCTTTGATACCTGAGGCAGACAAAATAATAAATACTTCATTATCTTATGAAGTTGGTATTTTAAAAGTTTTTGTGGAACCACTTCTTTATTCGGTTCCAAGTACTTCACAATATTATGATGAAGCACGAAGATTACTTAGATTTTTAAATGGTTTTTTCACAATAAGCGGAGAATATGTTCCAAAAGATTCAATTTTAAGAGAGTTTATAGGAGGTAGTGAATATGATTAAAGTTGCAATTAATGGTTTTGGTAGAATAGGAAGAATAGCATTTAGACAAATGATTACTGATGCGAGTTTTGATATTGTTGCCATAAATAATTTAGATATGAGTGCCGAAGAAGCTGCATATTTAATAAAATATGATAGTGTTCACGGGGCATTCCACGAAAATGAAATATCGTATAAAGATGATAGCATTGTTATATCTAACGTTAAATTTATAAAAATGTTTAATGAGAAGGATCCAGCGGTGTTACCTTGGAAAGATTTAGGAGTAGATCTTGTTTTAGAGTGTACGGGAGCATTTACTTCTACAGAAAAAGCAAGTTTGCATTTATCTGCAGGTGCAAAAAAGGTATTAATATCAGCACCAGGTAAAGATGAAATGCTTACCATAGTTAATGGTGTAAATGATGATAAACTTACTGGCAGTGATACAGTTGTAAGTGCCTCAAGTTGTACAACAAATTGTTTAGCACCACTTTTAAAAATAATCGAAGATAACTTTGGTATAGAAAAAGGATTTATGAGTACAGTTCACGCATATACTGCAGATCAAAATGCAATGGACAATATGCATAAAAAAGGTATTAGTTCTCGAAGAGGTCGAGCAAGTGCACATAACATAGTTCCTACTTCAACTGGTGCAGCAAAATCTATTGGACTTGTAATACCTAGTTTAAAAGGTAAATTAGATGGTATTGCTTATCGAGTTCCTACTATTGATGGGTCAATGATTGATGTTACTCTTGAGTTAAAAGTTCCAGTTACAAAAGAACTAATAAATGATACAATAAAAAATAATCAAAATGATGCAATAAAATATACTGAAGATCCAATTGTATCAAGTGATGTAATTGGTAAAAAAAGAGGTTGTACTTTTGATTCATTATTGACAAATATTGTTGATGTTGATGGAAAACAGTTAGTTAAACTAGTTGGTTGGTATGATAATGAATATGGTTATACATATCAAATGCTTTGTACTGCAAAAAAAATGTTTAAATAAAAGTGGGTTGTTTTATGAAATTTATAGATGAAGAAAAGATAGAAAATAAAAAAGTAATATTAAGATGTGATTTTAATGTTCCTATAGAAAATGGTAAAGTATTGGATGATACAAAAATTCTAAAAAGTTTAAAAACAATTAATTATTTACTTGATAATAACTGCTCATTAATATTACTTAGTCATTTAGGAAGAGTTAAAAGTAGAAAAGACAAATTAGAAAAGTCTTTATTACCAGTAAAAGATGTGTTATCTAATTTATTAAATAAAGAAGTAAAATTTGTTGGTAGTCCAGTAGGTATGGAAGTTATTAATGTATGTAAAGAGTTAATGCCTAAAGAAGTAGCACTTTTAGAAAACACTCGTTTTTGTGACTATCCTGAGAAATTAGAAAGTCATAATGATTTAAACTTAGCAAAGTATTGGTCTGTTTTAGGAGATGTCTTTGTTGTTGATGCCTTTGCTTCACTACATAGAGTACATGCCTCCGTAGCGGGTATTTCTAACTATTTACCAACTTATTACGGTTTTTTAGTAAAAGAGGAAATATCGAATTTAAATCCACTTATTAATAATATTCAAAGACCATATACTGTATTTATGGGGGGAGCAAAAGTTGATGATAAACTTCAATATATTAAAGGATTACTAGAAAAATGTGATTATCTTTTAGTTGGTGGAGGAATCGCAAATTCATTTTTATATGCTTGCGGATTTGATGTAATGGAAAGTCTATGTACGAGTGATGAGATAACTTTATCAGAGATAAAGAATTTAATGAAAGAATATCGTGATAAAATTGTTCTTCCTATTGACTTTGTTATTGAAGAAGACAAAATATTAGATCTTAATACTAAATCAATAAAAAAATATATTTCATATTTTGAAAAAAGTAAAACAATATTTATAAATGGAACAGTGGGTCTTTTTGAGGATAAAAGATATATTGCTGGAACATTTAACTTATTTAATAGTTTAAAAAATATTAATGCATATAAAATAGCTGGCGGTGGAGATACACTAAATGCAATTAACACTTTTAAACTTGACAAGAATTTTACTTACCTTTCTAGTGGCGGTGGAGCAAGTTTAGAATATATTAGTTCTGATCATTTAGAGACAATTGATTACATTAATAGTATTAAAAAAGAGTAAAATTCGACAAAAATTGACACATTTATACGTAAAGTGTCAATTTTTTACATTTTTTTCTATTGAAATTTATCTATTTATAGTGTAATATGTATTTTGTGTGAGGGATTTATTGGAAAGAGGAAAATTTATGATAAAACCCATTAAAATCGTAGTTATTGATGACAACAGTATAGCTGTTGAATCAATTAGAAACCATTTTGCTAATAATACAGATATAAAAGTGTTAGCAGCTTTTAATAACGGAGAGGAAGCTTTACAATATTTAGTAAATCATCCAAATGAGGCAGATATTGTTATACTTGAATTACTATTACCCCGCTTAGATGGTGTTTCACTCCTTGAGGAAATGAAGATAAGAAATATTAATATGAAAGTAATAGTAACATCCACTTATAAGGATGGTTTAGTTATAAATAATTGTGATGAATATAATATTTCGTGTTATTTACTAAAACCATATAGTATGATTTCATTAGAAAAAAGAATTAAAGATGCAATAACAAGAAAATATAACAATCCTTTTGGAGGAAATAATATAGATTTAGATATAAGCCAGTTATTACATAATTTAGGTATACCATCACATATAAAAGGTTATAAGTATATTAGACAATGTATATTAATTTCTTGTAAAAGTAATAGATTATTACATGTTACTAAAGATTTGTATCCAGAGGTAGCAATGATATTTAATAGTACACCTTCAAGAGTTGAAAGGGCTATTAGACATGCAATAGAAATAAGCTGGACTCGTGGTGACATTAATCTTATGGATGAGTTATTTGGCTTTAGTGTAAGTGTTGAAAGATCTAAACCAACAAATTCAGAATTTATTTCAACAATAGCTGATAGAATACGGTTGGATTGTAAACTGGGATAAAAAAAATTGCTGCATAAGCATTTTTTTAATTTGCTATTTTATTTATCATGTGTTATTATTTTCCTAGAAAGAATTGAGATTATGAAAAAAATTTTAACTATAATATTTGATGGATTTGGAATGAAAGAAAGTGACTATGGTAATGCAATAATAAGTGCAAACATGGTTAACTTTAATAAATTTTATAATGAAAATCCTCATACAACACTTTTTGCAAGTGGCCATTATGTAGGACTTCATGATGGACAATTTGGTAATAGTGAAATAGGACATCAAACTATTGGCGCAGGTAGACTTATTAAAAGTAGAGAAGTTTTAACTGATGATTATTTAGATAACATATATTTAAATCAAGATGTGAATATTCAAAAATTAAAAGGTTTAACTTCTAGAACCGTTCATTTAATGGGACTTGCTAGTGATGGTAATGTCCATGCTGGTATTGATGATTTCTTAAAAATGTATGAGTATTTAATTAAAATAGGTTTTACAAAAATATTTTTTCATTTAATAACAGATGGTCGTGATACTGATAGTAAAGCCGCATATAATTATATATCATTAATAGAAAGGAATATTCAAAAAAATAAGGTTGGTTCTATTGCAAGTATATGTGGTAGATACTACGCAATGGATCGTGATAAAAATTATGATAGAACTAAAATTTATTATGATTTAATTACAAAAGGTAGAGGCACAGAGATAATTAATATAGAAAATGCTTTAAAAGCAAGTTATGATAAAGGTATTACCGATGAATTTTTAAGACCTATGATGATTAATAGAGAAGGAACTATCAAAGATGGCGATGTTTTAATGTGGATGAATTATCGTTCTGACAGAAGTAAGCAAATATTACTTGCTTTAACTAACCTCAAATTCGCAGAATTTGACATTACCTTAATGCCTAATCTTGAAGTATTTACCTTCTTTAATCATGATAAACAGATAAAAGCAAATGTTCTTATACACGAACCTAATATTGATAATAGTTTAGGAATTTATTTATCTAAACTTGGTATGACTCAAGCAAGAATTGCCGAAAGTGAAAAATATCCTCATGTAACATACTTTTTTGATGAAGGTTATGAAGGAAAACTTGAGGGTGTTGATAAGTTTCATATACCATCCCCAGATGTTGCTACTTACGATTTAAAACCAGAAATGAGTGCAGTAAATGTAACTAAAAAGGTTATTAATGCAATAGAACAAGACTATGATTTTATTTTAGTCAATTTTGCAAATCCAGATATGGTCGGTCATACAGGAAGTATGGAAGCGACAACAAAGGCGTGTATGGCACTTGATATTTGTTTTGGTAAAATATTACAGGTCGTTGAAGATAATTTTTACACTGTAATTCTTTTGGCAGATCACGGTAACGCTGACACTATGCTTTATGAAGATGGTACTCCTTGTACAACACATAGTTATGAAAAAGTTCCTTTTGTAATAAATGATTCAAAAGTCAAGTTAAAAGAAGGTGGAGATTTAACAAATGTTGCACCAACTATACTTGATTATATGGACATTAGTATACCTAGCGAAATGACTAGTTACTCATTAATAGAAAGAGAAGGATAATATCTTCATTTTTTTTAATAACAAGCAATGTAGGAGGTAAAATATATGGATTTAGAAATTAAATATAATGATAACGATGATGAGTTTATTAGTGATATAAATTTTCAAATGAGGATTCAAAGATATATTAAAAATCATTTTTATCCTGCATATACAATATCAAAGCATTCTAATATTTATTTACTAGGTGGTGGTATTAGAGATTTATTAGTTGCAAAAATTCCAAAAGACTTAGATTTTGTTGTTCTTGGAAATGATGAAAAATGGATTAATGAAGTATTTAAAATTTATAAAATACATCCAGATAGAAATAAATTTGGCGGATTTAAGTTTGAATATAATGGTACAAATATAGATTTATGGCTTTCTGAAGATTTATTTTCAGCGATTCAATATAATATTGATGGATTACTTTATGATGTAAAAAATAATTCCTTGATATCATTAACATTTGCCGATTTTTTAAAAAATGGTTTAAGGATGGTTAATTCAAATAATAATATTAAAAAAGGTAGAGAAGAAAAATTACTTAAGTATGAGAAAGAATATAGAGATATCATTTATAAAAGGTAAATATTATAGTATTTTTTTAAAAGTGGGTACAAAAGGTGCAAAAATCGTTAAAATGCTAGAAAATAGGCCTATCATGTTAAAAGCCTTTTGTAAGTGTATTTTTCTATTTTATTTAAAATAATACTTATATTTAAATAGATGAAACATATATTTATTGTTTCATCCTTTTTATTTTTTCAAAAAAGTTATTTATTTTTAAAAAAATGCAAAAAACACTTGCATTTGGAGGTTACTTTATGATAATATTGTCTATGTATGACTGCTGTGATGTGCGAGGTTGCTGATACACTAGGAATAGTTGGTAAATATATTTTATAGTTTGTCGGGTAATTTGTACGGAGCAAGCCTATATTTAATATAGACGAAAGGAGAAAGAAAATGGCAAAACAAGAAATTCGTATTACTTTAAAAGCATATGACCACAGAATACTTGATGTAGCTGCTGGAAAAATATGTGAAACAGTAAAAAGAACTGGGGGAGAAATATCAGGACCTGTGCCTCTACCTACTGAAATTGAAAAATTTACAGTATTAAGAGCTGTACATAAATATAAAGATTCTCGTGAACAATTTGAAAGAAGAACTCACAAGAGACTTATTGATATTAAAAACCCAAGCAAAGAAACAGTTGATGCGCTATCTCATTTAGATTTACCAAGTGGCGTTCAAATTAATATTAAATTATAAGAAAAGGAAGGAAAGAGAAAATGAAAGGAATCTTAGGACGTAAAGTTGGAATGACTAGTGTATTTACTAAAGATGGTAAACTAATCCCTGTTACAGTTGTTGAAGTTCTACCAAATAAAGTAATGCAAGTTAAAACTACAGAAAAAGATGGTTATAATGCAATCCAACTTGGCGCAATTGACAAAAAAGCAAATAGAGCCAATAAGGCTGAAATCGGAAGTGCAAAAAAAGCAAATACAACTCCTAAGCGCTTCTTAAAAGAAATAAGAGACTATGAAGGCTCTTATAATATAGGAGATGAGATTACTGCAGATTTATTTACTGTTGGAGAAATAGTTGATGTAACTGGAACTACAAAAGGTAAAGGATTTGCTGGTGTTATTAAAAGACACAACCAATCAAGAGGACCAATGGGACATGGTTCACATTATCATAGAAGACCAGGTTCACTTGGAACTATGCTTCCAAAAAGAGTTCTAAAAGGTAAAAAACTTGCAGGACATATGGGAGTTGAAACAGTTACAATTCAAAACCTTGAAATCATCGAAACAAATACTAATGAAAACTATATTTTAATTAGTGGTAATGTTCCTGGTGCTAAAAATTCAATTGTTTTAATTAAAACTGCAATCAAAGGTAACAAAAAAGTTAATCCAAAGGAAATTATTAGTTATGAAGAATCTGTAGTAGATGCTGAAGAAGTAGTAACTCCTGTAGAAACTGAAACAGTTACTGAAGTAAAGGAAGACAAGTAGTCTTTTAAAGGAGGATAAAAATGACAAAGTTAAGTATTAATAATTTAAAAGGCGAAAAAGTTAGTGATATTACTTTAAATTCTGAAGTTTTTGGAATTGAAGTTAATGAACTTGCTATGAAGAAAATGGTTAGACTTCAACTTAATGCTTCAAGACAAGGTACTGCAAAAGTAAAAACAAGAAGTGAAGTATCAGGCGGTGGAAGAAAACCATGGAAACAAAAAGGTACCGGTAGAGCAAGACAAGGTTCTATTCGTGCTGCTCAATGGAGAAAAGGTGGAATTGTATTTGGACCTACTCCAAGAGATTATTCATTTAAAATTAATCGTAAAGAAAGAGTTCTAGCATTAAAGAGCGCTTTAGTTAGTAAATTAAATGAAAAGAAATTAATGGTTATTGATAACCTTAAATTAGATAATTTTAAAACAAAAACAGGTGTTGAATTATTAAATAATTTAAAACTTGATGGGAAAGTATTATTTGTTGCTAGTGAAGAAGCAGAAAACTTATATATGGCAACAAGAAATTTAAATAATGTACTTGTATTATTTCCAGATGAAATCAATGTTTATGATATTTTAAACGCTGATTACGTTGTATTTGATGAAGCAAGTATTAAAATGGTAGAGGAGGCACTTAAATAATGAGACATTATTCTGAAATTATAATTGCACCAGTAGTTACTGAAAAAAGTATGGCATTAAGAAGTGAAAATGTTTATACATTTAAAGTTGCTAAGGATGCTACTAAAACTGAAATTAAAAAAGCTATTGAAGATGCTTTTAAAGTAGAAGTTAAAAGTGTTAATACTCTAAACACTAAATCTAAAAAAAGAAGAGTTGGAAAGTATCAAGGAAGAACAAAGACTTATAAAAAAGCAATGGTAACATTAAAAGATGGTTCTTCTATAGAACTTTAGTAGAAAGGAGAAATTATGGCTATAAGACATTATAAACCAGTTACAAATGGTAGAAGAGGCATGAGTACTCTTGTTAATGAAGAAATTACAACAAAAACTCCTACTAAAGGATTACTTGGTAAAGTTAAAAAAACTGGTGGTAGAAATAATCAAGGTAAAATGACTGTTAGACACATTGGTGGTGGAGCTAAAAGAAAATATCGTGTAATTGATTTTAAAAGAAATAAAATCGGTGTTACAGGTAAAGTTGCAACCATTGAATATGATCCAAACAGAACAGCAAATATTGCTTTAATTAACTATAAAGATGGAGAAAAAAGATATATTATTGCTCCAAAAGATTTAAAAGTAGGCGCTATTATTGAAAATGGTGAGAATGCTGATATTAAAGTAGGTAATGCATTACCACTTAAAAATATTCCAGTAGGTACACTTGTTCATTGTATAGAACTTAAACCTGGTAAAGGTGCTGAAATTTGTCGTAGTGCTGGTGCATCTGCTCAAATTCTTGGTAGAGAGGATAAATATGTTCTTCTTAGACTTCAATCTGGAGAAACAAGAAAAGTTCTTGATAGATGTATAGCAACAATCGGTGTTGTTGGTAATGAAGATGCTAACCTAGTTAATATTGGTAAAGCAGGTAGAACTAGATATCTTGGAATTAGACCTACAAACCGTGGTTCTGTAATGAACCCTAACGATCACCCACATGGTGGTGGAGAAGGACGTGCTCCAATTGGTAGAAAGAGTCCAATGACTCCTTGGGGTAAACCTGCTCTTGGTGTTAAAACTAGAAAACCTAAAAAGGCATCTAGTAAACTTATTATAAGTAGGAAGACTAAATAGGGAGGAATAATGGCAAGAAGTTTAAAAAAAGGTGCTTTCGTTGATGATAGCATTATGAAAAAAATTAATAAATTAAATGAAGAAAATAAAAAATCAGTAGTAAAAACTTGGTCAAGAAGAAGTACTATTTATCCTGAATTTGTAGGACATACAATTGCAGTTCATAATGGTAAAGATTTTATACCTGTATATATTACTGAAGAAATGGTTGGTCATAAATTAGGAGAATTTTCACAAACTCGTAAATTTACTGGCCATGCTGGAAATAAATAGGAGGTAACATGGAAACTTATGCAAAACATAATACTGCAATGATTAAACCTAGACTTGCAAGAATGACTATGGATTTAATTCGTGGAAAAGATGTTGAAACTGCAAGAGGAATTCTTGAAAATACTAATACTAAAGCTAGTAAAATGATATTAAAAGTTTTAAACTCAGCAGTTGCAAATGCAGTAAATAATAATGGTGCAAATGAAAATGATTTAGTTATTAGTAAATGTTTTATTAATCCAGGACCAATCTACAAAAGAATTCAATTTGCTTCAAGAGGAAATGTTGATAGACATGATAAAAGAACAAGTCATATTGTAATTTATGTTACTGATAATAAGGAGGCTAAATAATTATGGGACAAAAAGTTAATCCTATAGGATATCGTATTGGTGTTAATAAAGATTGGGATTCTCGTTGGTATGCTGAAAAAGATTACTCAACTAAATTAATTAACGATATCAAAATAAGAGAATATATTGAAAAAAATCTTAAAAGTGCTTCTATATCTAAAGTAGTAATTGAAAGAAGAAAAAATAAAGTTGAACTTACAATTTATACTGCAAGACCTGGTGTTATAATTGGCCGTGGTGGAGAAGATATTGAAAAACTTAGAAAGAAAATTTCTAAACTTGTTAATGAAGAAATTTATATTAACATAGTTGAAGAAAAGAACCCTGATTTAAATGCTCAACTTGTTGCAGATAATATAGCAATGCAAATTGAAGCTCGTGCACCTTTTAGAAGTGTTCAAAAAAGAGCTATCAGAAATACAATGAAAGCTGGAGCTAAAGGTATTAAAACTGCTGTATCAGGAAGACTTGGCGGAGCTGAAATGGCTAGAACTGAAGGCTATACTGAAGGTACAGTACCTTTACATACAATTAGAGCTGATGTAGATTATGCTACAAGTGAAGCAAATACAATCTACGGAAAAATCGGAGTTAAAGTATGGATTTATAAAGATGAAATACTTAAAACTAGAAATGTTAAGAAGGGAGAGATGAAAGATGTTAATGCCAAAAAGAACTAAATATCGTAAAAGTCATAGACTAAGTTATGAAGGCAAAGCAAAAGGAAATCTTACCCTAAATAATGGTGAATTTGGCCTTATGGCTATGGAAGGCGGATGGATTTCTGCTAGACAAATTGAAGCTGCACGTATTGCAATGACTCGTTATATGAAACGTGGTGGTAAAGTATATATTAATATATTCCCACATATGCCAAGAACTAGAAAACCTCTAGAAACTAGACAAGGTAAAGGTAAAGGTAACGTTGAAGAATGGGTAGCAGTTGTTAAACAAGGAAAGATCATGTTTGAAATTAGTGATGTTTCTGAAGAAATTGCTAGAGAAGCTTTAAGACTTGCTTCTCATAAGCTTTCAATCAAAACTAAATTTGTTATGAAGGAGAGTGAAACTCTTGGAAATTAATGAAATAAGAAAATTAAGTAATGAAGATATTAAAAAGAAGATCATAGAAGATAAAGAAGAACTATTTAAAAATAGATTAGCTCAATCTTCTGGAACTTTAGAAAAACCTGTAGTTTTAAGACAACTTCGTAAAGAAATTGCAAGACTTAAAACTGTATTAACAGAAAGAGAAATGGATGGTGAAAAATAATGGAAAAAGCAAAACAAGAATTAATTGGTAAAGTTGTTAGTGATAAAAACGATAAAACAATTACTGTTTTAGTAGAAACTTATAAAACACATCCATTATATGGTAAAAGAGTTAAATATTCTAAAAAATATGCTGCTCATGATGAAAAGAATGAAGCAAAAGTAGGAGATACAGTTAGAATTTCAATGACAAGACCTTTATCAAAAACTAAAAGATATGAATTAGTTAAAGTTATTGAAAAAGCTGTAATTTTATAGGAGGTAATATTATGGTAATGCAAGAAAGTAGATTAAAAGTTGCTGATAACTCTGGCGCAAGAGAACTTTTAGTTATCCGTGTTATGGGTGGAAGTAAAGTTAAAAGTGCTAATATCGGTGATGTAATCGTTGGTACTGTTAAAAAAGCTATACCTAATAGTCCTGTAAAAGAAGGTAAAGTTGTAAAAGCAGTTATAGTAAGAACTGTTCAAGGTGTTAGAAGAAAAGACGGAAGTTATATTAAATTTGATGATAACGCTTGCGTATTAATTAAAGATGATAAAACTCCAATCGGTACAAGAGTTTTAGGCCCAGTTGCTAGAGAACTTCGTGAAAAAGAATATCACAAAATTGTATCACTTGCACCTGAGGTTTTATAGGAGGATATATGAAAGTTAAAGTAGGAGATAAAGTATTAGTTATTGCTGGAAAAGACAAAGGTAAAGAAGGCAAAGTAATTAAAACTTATAAAAAATTAGATAAAGTTGTTGTTGAGGGTTTAAATATGGTTAAGAAACATTCTAAACCTAGAACTACTGAAGACAAAGGTGGAATATTTGATATTGAAGCACCTATTCATGTATCTAATGTAAAAGTTATAAACAATAATAAAGAAGAAAAAGCTAAAGTAGTTAAATCTGAAGCAAAGAAAGAAACTTCAAAAAAGAAAACTACTAGCAAAAAGGAAGCAAAGTAGGTGAATTATGAGTAATTTTAAAACTTTATATGAAAAAGAAATTAAAAATAGTTTAATGAAGGAATATAATTATACTACTGTAATGCAAGTTCCTAAAATCACTAAAATCGTAATTAATATGGGTGTTGGTGAAGGTGCTAATGATTCTAAATTCATTGATGCCGCAGTAAAAGATTTAACTTTAATTGCTGGTCAAAAACCTGTAGTTACTAAAGCTCATAAATCAATTGCTGGTTTTAAATTAAGAGAGGGACAACCTATTGGTGTTAAAGTAACTCTTCGTGGTGAAAATATGTATGCTTTCTTAGAAAAATTAATTAAGATTGCACTTCCTCGTGTTAGAGATTTCAGAGGTGTATCACCAAAAAGTTTTGATGGTAAAGGAAACTTTACTATGGGAGTTAAAGAACAACTTATATTCCCTGAAATAAATTATGACGATGTTTTAAAAGTTAGAGGAATGGATATTGTTATTGTAACAACTGCAAAATCTAATGATGAAGCACGTTCATTACTAAAAGCATTTGGAATGCCTTTTAGAGGATAAGGAGAGTAAAATATGGCAAAAACAAGTATGATTGTAAAAAATAATCGTAAACCTAAATTTCAAGTTAGAGCTTATACTAGATGCAAAAGATGTGGTAGACCTCATGGTGTACTAAGAAAATTTGGATTATGTCGTATTTGCTTCAGAGAACTTGCTAATAAAGGACAAATTCCAGGCGTTAAGAAGTCTAGTTGGTAGAAAGGAGATATAATAATGTTTGTACAAGATAAAATAGCAGATATGCTAACAAGAATAAGAAATGCAAATCAAATGAGATACACTGAAGTTGAAGTTGAAGGAACTAAAATGACTAAAGGTATTGCTGAAATTCTTAAAAATGAAGGTTATATTACTGATTACAAATATACAAAAAATAGTAACGGTGATAAAATGACTTTAACTTTAAAATATGGAAATAAAAAAGAAAGAGTTATTACTGGATTAAAAAGAATTAGTAAATCAGGTTTAAGAGTTTATGCTCAAGCTGATAAACTTCCTAGAGTATTAAATGGTTTAGGAATTGCAATTATATCTACTTCTCAAGGCTTAATGACTGATAAAGAAGCTAGAGAAAAAGGGTTAGGAGGTGAAGTACTTGCCTATATTTGGTAAGTAGTCTATGAGTAGAATTGGTAATAGAAAACTAACTATCCCAGAAGGTGTAACAGTTTCATTTAATGATGGTATTGTTACTGTAAAAGGAGTTAAAGGAGAGTTAACTCTTTCCGTTAGTCCTTTAGTTAAAGTAGTTGTTGAAGGTAATGAAATTACTACTGAAAAAGTGAAAGATACTAAAGAAGCAAATATTCTTTCAGGAACAACAAACTCAAATATTAATAATATGTTAATTGGTGTTAGCACTGGTTATACAAAAGATTTAGAGGCAGTTGGTGTAGGATATCGTTTCAGCGTATCTGGTAATAAAGTTGTTGTATCCGCTGGATATTCACATACAATTGATGTTGTAGTACCAAGTGGTATAACAGTTACAAGTCCATCTAATACAGAACTTTCTATTAGTGGATTTGATAAACAAAAAGTTTCTGAATTTGCGGCAAATATTCGTAAAATTCGTGAACCAGAACCTTATAAAGGTAAAGGAATACGTTATAAAGGCGAACATATCCGTCGTAAAGAAGGAAAGAAAGCGGCTAAGTAAAGGAGTAAAATGTTATGAATAGTAAAGAAAAAAGAGAAGCTAGATTAAGAAGACATACAAGAGTTAGAAAAAGTATTTCTGGAACAACTGAAGTACCTAGACTAAATGTATTTAGATCTAATAAAGCTATTTATGCTCAAGTTATTGATGACACAAAAGGTGAAACTTTAGTTAGCTCATCAACTCTTGAACTTAAAATTAAAAATGGTGGTAATATTGAAGCAGCTTGTGCTGTAGGAAAAGATATTGCTGCAAAATGTAAAAAAGCAAAAATTAATAAAGTAGTATTTGACCGTGGTGGATTCTTATATCATGGAAGAGTAGCAGCTTTAGCTGATGCAGCAAGAGAAGCTGGATTAGAGTTTTAAGGAGGCATTATGGCAAAAGATTTTGATAAACAAAAAAATAATTTATTAGAAGAAAAAGTTATTAATATAGGAAGAGTAACAAAAGTTACTCAAGGCGGAAGACATTTTAGATTTTCTGCAACTGTAGCTGTTGGTAATCGTAAAGGATTAATTGGTATTGGAACTGGTAAAGCAAATGAGGTTCCTGAAGCAATTAAAAAAGCATTACAAGCCGCTAATAAAAATGTTGTAAAAATTTCTCTTGTTGATAATAGAACAATACCTCATGAAGCAACTTATAAAGTTGGTAGAGCAGTAGTTTTATTAAAACCTGCTAAAGAAGGTCGTGGAATTATCGCTGGTGGAGCAGCAAGAGCAGTTCTTGAACTTGCCGGTGTTAAAGACATTGTTGCTAAATCTTTAGGAAGTAATACTCAAGTTAATGTTGCAAAAGCTACTTTAGGTGCGCTTACAATGCAAAGAACTAAGGAACACATTGCTGAACTTAGATCAAAGAAAGTTGAGGAATTATAATGAGATTAGAAAATTTACCAAAGACTAGCGAAATGAAAGCTAGAAAAAGAGTTGGTAGAGGCCCAGGAAGTGGAATGGGTAAAACTTCAACTCGTGGAGAGAATGGACAAAAATCTAGAAGTGGCGCTTCAATTAAACCTTGGTTCCAAGGTGGACAATCTCCACTTTATAGAAGAATTCCTAAAAGAGGATTTAACAATGCAAATTTTGCTAACAGATTTGCAACAATTAATTTATCTGATTTAAATAGATACTTTAATGATGGTGATGTTGTTACTCCTGAAGTATTATTTGAAAGAAGAATTCTTAAAAAGGGATTAAATGGAGTTAAAGTTTTAGGAAATGGTACTTTAGAGAAAAAATTAACTATTAAAGCTAATCGTTTCACTAGTGCAGCCGTTACTAAAATTAATGATGCTGGTGGTAAAGCTGAGGTGATTTAGAATGTTTCGTGGTTTTTCAGGATTTTTTAATAAAAGTAATAAAGACTTAAGAAAAAAAATCTATTTTACAATGATGTGTTTAGGAATATTTTGCTTAGGTACAACTATAACAATTCCTTGGGCATCAGCAGTATATGAAGAACTAGGTTTTCTAGAAATATTCAATGTAATGAGTGGTGGAGGTCTATCAAATTTTTCAATATTTGCTTTAGGCGTTTCCCCTTATATTACTGCCTCAATTATTACTGAAATTTTACAAATGGATATTGTACCTTATTTTAAAGATCTTAAAGATCAAGGTTATACTGGAAGACAAAAGATTAACAAAATTACTAGATATTTAGGTATATTTATTGCCTTTTTACAAGCTTATGCTTTAACTGCTTTCTATATGAAAGGGTTAACCGCTATGGAAATTATTAAAACTACATTAGTAATGGTTGCTGGTACATCTTTTTGTATGTGGATGGGTGATCAAATTACTAATAAAGGTATTGGTAATGGACAATCAATGCTTATAATGGCAGGTATCATTCAAAGTATGCCAAATATTTTTAGGGGAGCATTTGCTTCACTTGTAATGGGAAGTTTTTCAAAAACTGTTGGAATTATATTATTTAGTTTATTTGTACTTGTGTATGTTATTGTTATTGTTGGAATTATTTGGGTTCAACTTGCTGAAAGAAGAATACCAATTCAATATTCTAATAGAACATCTTCAGCATATGGTGCACAAACAAACTATTTACCATTAAAAATAAATTCTGCAAGTGTTATTCCAGTAATATTTGCTTCAATAGTTACAACTATTCCAGCAACAATTGTTACCTTAATTGGTAAACAAAGTGCAATAGATTTTGTAAATAAATATATTATGTACACTTCTACTACTGGATTTATATTATACTTGGTTTTAATAGTAGTATTTGCTTACTTCTATACATTCCTTGTTATGAATCCAGATGAAATGAGTAAAAACTTAAATGAGAATGGAGGTTATATTCCTGGTATTAGACCTGGTAGTGATACATCTAAATATATTAGTAATTCATTATCTAAATTAACACTAGTTGGAGCTCTATTCTTAGTAATCTTAGCAGGAATGCCTATATTACTATCAAAACTTACTTCACTTCCATCATATGTAACAATTGGTGGAACAGGTATATTAATTGTTGTAGGTGTTGCAATAGAAACTTATAAACAATTAGAAAGCAGTCTTGTTAGTAGAAGTTATTCTTCTAAGAGAAAGAGATTAAGATGAAAAACATAATATTTTTAGCACCGCCTGCTGCAGGTAAAGGTACTTGTAGCGACATACTTAAAAATACTTATGATTGTAAACATATTTCTACTGGGGCTATTTTAAGAAGTGAAATTGCTTCTCAAAGTAGCCTTGGCAAAGAAATAAAAAAAATAATCGATGCTGGCAAACTTGTTAGTGATGATTATATGATTAAATTAATCGAAGAAACATTATCTAAATTAGATAAACCATTTATTTTAGATGGATTTCCTAGAACAATTAATCAAGCAAAAAATTTAAGTATTTTATTTGATAAATTAAATATTAGTAATTATATTGTTATTTATTTAAATATTGATAAAGAACTTGCTTTAAAACGTACTCTTGGTAGAGTAACTTGTGATAAGTGTGGAAGAAGTTATAACATTTTCTTTGATGATTTTAAACCAAAAGTTGAAGGAATATGTGATGATTGTAAAACTCCACTTACTGTCAGAGGTGATGATAATGAAGAAAGTTTTAAAGTTCGTTTTGATACTTATGTTCAAAATACTTTACCTATAATAGAGTATTATAAAGATTTAAATAAATTAGTAGAAATTGATGTTAATAACAAAGATTTAAATTTAAAAGAAAAATTAATGGAGATTTTAAGTGATTAATATTAAAAGTAAACGAGAAATTGAACTTATGAAAGAAAGTGGTCATATCAACTTTCTAGCTCATGAGGAAATAAAAAAACATCTTAAAATTGGTGTGTCACTTAACGAGTTAAATGATATTGTTGATGCATTTATTCGTAAAAATGGTGCAATACCTTCGGAACTAAATTATGAAGGTTTCCCAAAAAGTGTTTGTTTATCTTTAAACGATGAAGTAGTTCATGGTATTCCAGATAATCGAAAACTTAAAAATGGTGATATATTAAAAGTTGATTTAACTGTTAGGTTCAAAGGATATGAAAGTGATAGTGCTAGAACTTATATTATTGGAAATGTATCTGATGATGTAAGAAGTTTAGTTGAAAATACTAAAAATGCTTTATATAAAGGATTAAGTGTTGTAAAAGCAGGAACTCCTTTATCACTAATAGGAAAAACTATTGAAGATTATGCCCATAAAAATGGACTTTCAGTAGTTGAAGAATTAGTGGGTCATGGAATTGGAACTTCAATGCATGAAGATCCAGATGTACCAAATTTTTATACAAAAACAAATGTTATTTTAAAAGAGGGAATGACAATTTGTATTGAGCCAATGCTTAATTTAGGTAAAAGAAATGTTTATTTAGATGATAATGATTGGACAGTTAAAACTGAAGATGGAATGCCGAGTGCACATTTTGAACACACAATTGTAGTTACTAAAGATGGATATGAAATTTTAACGGGAGAGTGAGAAAAATAATATGGCTAATAAGAAAAATGATAAAATAGAAGTGGAAGGGAAAGTTATTGAAGTCCTAAAAGGTAGTGACTATTTAGTTGAACTATCTAATGGACATACTGTAAAAGCCTACGTTTCTGGTAAAATGCGTATTAATATGATTCGTATCTTACCGGGTGATACCGTTACAGTAGAACTTTCACCTTATGATTTAACACGTGGGATAATTACATGGAATAAAAGATAGGAGGATATTATGAAAGTTAGACCATCTGTAAAAAAGATATGTAAAAAATGTAAAGTTATTAGAAGAAAAGGAAAAGTTATGGTTATTTGTAATAACCCTAAACATAAACAAGTTCAAGGATAGGAGAAATTATGGCGAGAATTAAAAATATTGAATTACCTAATGAAAAACATACTTGGATAGGGCTTACTGCTATCTATGGTATTGGTCCAAATTTAGGAAAAACTATTTGTAAAGATGCAAATGTTGAAGCAACTAAAAAAATTAAAGATTTAACAGAGGAAGAAATTGCAGCACTTCGTAAAGAAGTTGATAAACATACAACTGAAGGTGATCTTCGTAGAGAAGTTCAAATGAACATTAAAAACAAAATGGAAATAAATTCTTATCAAGGTATAAGACATAAAAAAGGACTTCCTGTAAGAGGTCAAAGAACAAACCGCAACGCCCATACTAGAAAAGGTAGAGGAAAAGTTGTTGCGAATAAGAAAAAGGTTTCAAAGTAGGTGAGATAATATGGCATATAATAGAAGAAAAAAGAAAAATAAAATTAATGTTACTGAAGCAGAAGCACATATTCATGCAACATATAATAACACAATCGTAACAATTTGTGACCATAATGGTAATGCAATTAGTTGGTCATCTGCTGGAAGAATTGGTTATAAAGGTAGTAAAAAGAAAACTCCTTTTGCTGCTGGACTTTCTGCAGAAGCTGCTGCTAATGCTGCTAAAGATCAAGGTGTTGTAAAAGTTGATGTTTATGTAAAAGGTTTAGGACCAGGAAGAGAAAATGCTATTCGTAGTATTCAATCAGCTGGACTTGAAATTACTAGTATAACAGATGAAACACCAGTTCCACACAATGGTTGTAGACCACCAAAAAGACCAAGAAATTAATAAAAGGGAGGGTAATTATGATAAAATTTGAAAAACCAGAATACAAAATTTCAGAATATAATGAAACTAGTAATTATGGTAAATTTGAACTAGAACCACTTGAAAGAGGTTTTGGTACAACTATTGGAAATGCACTAAGAAGAGTATTACTATCTAGTTTACCTGGAAGTAGTGTAACATCAATTAAAATTGATGGTGTAATGCACGAATTTCAAAAAATTGATGGTATAGTAGAGGATGTTACTCAAATAGTATTAAACATCAAAAAATTAGTAGTAAAAAATCATACTGAGGAACAAAAAGTACTTCATTTATCTTGTGATACTGAAGGACCTGTAACTGCAGGAATGATTGAACCAAATGCGGATGTTGATATAATTAATCCAAATTTAGTTATTTGTAATCTTGTAAAAGGTGGAAAAATTGATATGGAACTTACTATTGAAAATGGTAGAGGATATGTTGATGCTAAAACAAATAAATTAAATATGAAAGAAATTAAAGTTGGTGTTATTCCGGTAGACTCAAATTATTCACCAATAGAGCTTGTTAAATACGAAGTATTAGATACAAGAGTTGGTCAAGATGAAACTTATGATAAACTTGTTATGGAAATTACTACAAATGGTAGTATGACTCCAGAAGAAGCAATGGCTTTATCTGCTAAAATATTAGTAGAACATTTTGCTATCGTTGCTGATTTAAATAGTATTAGTAACATTGCTGGTATTATGCAAGAAAAACAAGTTGATAATTTAGCAAAAACATTAGAAACACCAATTGAAGAAGTTGACTTCTCTGTTAGAGCATTTAATTGCTTAAAAAGACACGGAATTCATACTCTTCAAGATTTAGTAAATATGAAAGAAGTAGAAGTTACTAAAATTAGAAACTTAGGAAAGAAATCTCTAAAAGAGGTAATTGACAAAGTTGCTGATTTAGGACTACAATTTAAGGAGTAGAATATGTATCGTAAATTAGGAAGAAATAATAAAATTAGAAGAAGCATTTTAGCTGGACTTACTAAAGATGTTATTATGCATGAAAGCATTGTTACAACTGAATCTCGTGCTAAAGAAGTAAGAAAATTTGTTGATAAAATGATTACTTATGGAAAAGATGGTTCACTAGTTGCAAGAAGAAAAGCTTTAGCATTCTTACACAATGATAACGAAGTAGTTCAAAAAGTATTTAATGATTTAGCAAAAAGATATGAAAACCGTGCTGGTGGATATACAAGAATTGTTAAACTTAATGAACGCCGTGGCGATGATGCTTTAGAGGTAAAATTAGAATTAGTATAGAATTTTCTATACTTTTTTTATTTCAAAAATTTTCTTTGTAAAACTTTATCTTTTTTTATTTCAAAAATTTTCTTTGTAAAACTTTATCTTTTTTTATTCAATAATTTATTATTATATGTTAAAATATATAGTAGCAGTTAGGAAGTGTTAATATGGCAAGAGTAATATCATTAGTTAATCAAAAAGGTGGTGTCGGTAAGACTACAACAAGTATAAATTTAGCAGCAGCTTTAGGACAATGTGGGAAAAAAACCCTTCTTATTGACATGGATCCACAAAGCAATGCTACAACTGGACTTGGTTTTAATACCACTGATTTTGAGCATGATATTTATGAAACTATAACTGGTTTATGTGAAATTAAAAAAGCTATTTATAAAACAAAATTTAAAAATTTAAGTATAATTCCCTCAACATTAAATTTAGCGGGAATTGATGTTGAATTTGTTAAAAAGATGTTTTCTGATAATACATTTCAAAGAAATAACCAATTAAGAAATGCATTAGAAACTATTAAAGATAATTTTGATTATATAATAATTGATTGTCAACCATCTTTAGGACTTTCCACAATGAATGCACTTGTTGCAAGTGATGCTGTTATTATACCAGTACAATGTGAGTTCTATGCTTTAGAGGGTATTACCCAGTTATTAAACTCTATAATAATGGTTCAAAATTCAATGAATCCTGAACTTCGCATTGAAGGTGTACTACTTACTATGCTTGATGGCAGAACTAATATTGGACTTGAAGTAATCGAAGAAATTAGAAAATATTTTAAAGATAAAGTATTTAATACAATTATTCCTAGACTTGTAAGACTTGTTGAGGCGCCAAGTCATGGAAAACCAATAAATGAATATGATCCAGAAAGTCGTGGGGCTGAAGCATATCATAATTTAGCGAAAGAGGTGATTGAAAGAGATGGAAACTAAGAAAAAAGCTTTAGGTAAAGGATTAGAGGAATTATTTTCTAATTCATCATTTACAATTGATACTTTGGAGGACACAATTGTTAAAGAGGAAAGAAATAATGCCACTGAGATTGAACTTTCTCAAATTAGACCAAACCCTTATCAACCAAGAAAAGTCTTTGATGAAGAGGCTTTAAATGAACTTGCAGATTCAATTAAAGTATATGGTGTAGTAGAACCAGTTATATTGAAGAAAAGTGTTAAAGGCTATGAAATTGTTGCTGGTGAAAGAAGATGTAAAGCCTCAAAAATAGCAGGTCTTACAACAGTACCAGCAATAATAAAAGACTTTACTGATGAGGAAATGATGGAAATTGCTCTTCTTGAAAATATTCAAAGAGAGGATTTAAATCCAGTAGATACAGCAATTTCTATTTCAAATATTTTACAAGTTAAAGATATGACTCAAGAAGAATTTTCAAAAAAATTTGGTAAAAGTAGAAGTTATATAACTAATCTTTTAGGACTTTTAAATTTACCAAAAAGTGTACAAGAACTTGTTAAAAATGGAAAACTTTCAATGTCACACGCAAGATGTTTAAGTAAAATTGATAATGAAGAAAAAGTTATTAATTTAGCAAACAAAATAATTAAAGAGAATTTAAATGTTCGTGATGTTGAAAAAATGTTATCAAAAAAAGATGACAAAAAAGCCGTTAAAGAAAAGAATGAAAAATTTAGAATGTATGAAGATGCATTTAGTGATACAATTGGTAATAAAGTTAGAATTTCAAATAAAAAGATTGAAATATCATATAATTCAATGCAAGATTTAAATAGAATAATGGAGATTTTAAATATAAACTTTAACGACTAGAAAGGATGTTTATGAAGCAAGAATTTAGTTTAAATGATGAAGTTATAATGAAAAAACCTCATGCATGTAAAACAAATTTATGGGTTGTAACTAGAATTGGTGCTGATGTAAAAATTAAATGTAAAAATTGTGGACGAGAAATAATGCTTGATCGTCTTGATTTTTATAAGAAATTAAAAAAGGTGATTAAAAATGAAAAGGAAGATTAGAAATAAAGTTAAATTACATCCGGTTATGAGTGTACTTATAATAATTTTTGGAGTAATAGTTTTAAGTTTGCTTTTATCTATATTTAATTTTTCTTTTTCTTATACAGCAATTAACTCTTCGAGGGGAGAATATATTACAACAACTGAATCAATAATAAATATGTTTTCTTTACATGGACTTAAATATATTTTTGCTAATACAGTTGCAAATTTTGCTAATTATAAAGTTTTATCTAATTTAATTATAATGCTTATTGGTATAGGAGTTATGGAAAAAAGTGGTTTTTTACAAACTGCTTTAGGACTTCTTACTAGAAAAGCAAAAAAAAGAACGATAACGTTTGTTATTATATTAATTTGTTTACTTTCTAGTATTATGGGAGATATACCTTTTTTAGCTATTATTCCTCTTTCTGGGTTAATATTTAAATATGGTAAAAGAAATCCCAATATTGGTGTTATTTCATCATATGCCGCTTTAACTTGTGGCTATGGATTATCAATATTTTTTACAAGTATTGACTCCTCACTTGCAAATCTTACGACAATAAGTACAAAGATGCTTGATAGTAATTTTATTTTTAATACATTTTCTTTAATATTATTTATGACTGTATCTATTTTAGTTTTATCTTTAGTGTTAACATATATTACAGAAAATGTTATAGCTAAAAAGTTACCTAAATATGAATACATTGATGATTTAGAAATGGAGTTTAATCCGTCTAAAGTTGAACTTAAAGGTTTAATTTTATCAATTTTTGCTAGTATTATTTATTTAATAATAATAATTTATAATATAATACCTGGACTTCCTTTATCAGGAAACTTCCTAAATTATCGTGAAAGTTTATATATTGATAAATTGTTTGGTACTAAATCATTTTTTTCAAACGGATTTGTATTTATTATAACAATTTTATTTGTAATAATGGGATTAGTTTATGGGATTGTTGCTAAAAAGATTAAAAATTCCAGAGATTTTGTTGATGCTTTAGGCTATAGTTTAAATGGTATAGGAAAAACCTTAGTATATATTTTTGTTGGTTCAACATTAATAAGTATTTTTAAATATTCAAATATTGGTAATGTTGTAGTCGCAGGTCTTACTAACCTTATTGTAAGTTCAAATTTTACAGGACTTGCTTTGGTATTCTTATTATTTGTATGCTCTATAATAGCTACAATATTTGTACCTGGTTCTGTAAATAAATGGACAATAATGTCATCATCAGTTGTACCTACATTTCTAAATGCTGGTATGTCCTCTCAGTTTACCCAACTAATATTTAGACTTGGAGAATGTGTAAGTATTGGAATAACACCTATATTTGCTTATTATATTATATATTTAGCGTACCTTGAAAGAGGTTCACAAAGTAAAAATGAATTAAGTATAATTGATTCAATTAGATTTATGTTACCATATAGTGCGGTAACTGCATTTACATTCGTTGCTCTAATTATTTTATGGTATTTAATTAATATACCTTTAGGTGTTAACGGATTTGTATTTATTTAGAATGGGGGATTAATATGTCATTAAAAGCGGGAATTGTTGGCCTTCCAAACGTAGGAAAATCAACTTTATTTAATGCTATTACAAAGAAAAATATTATTGCAGCAAATTATCCGTTTGCTACAATTGAACCAAATGTTGGTATTGTTATGGTTCCAGATAAAAGAATGGACTATCTAGTTCATATGTATGAACCAAAAAGTGTTGTACCAACCAGTTATGAATTTATCGATATTGCAGGACTTGTAAAAGGTGCCTCAAGTGGTGAGGGTCTTGGCAATAAGTTTTTATCACACATTCGTGAGGTTGATGCAATTGTTCATGTTGTAAGATGTTTTGATAATCCAGAAATAATACACGTTTCTGGTAAGGTTGATCCAATTTCAGATATTGAAATAATTAATACAGAATTAATTTTATCTGATTTAGAGATTGTTCAAAATAGACTTGATAAGATAGAAAAGAAAGCACAAGCTACAAAAGATAAAGCACTTGCTCTAGAAGTTAACCTTTTAAATAGAATTAAAGATGCTTTACAAAAAAATATTTTAGTTAAAAATTTAGAGTTTAATGAAGATGAACTTAATCTTTTAAGTGGATTTAATTTAATAACACAAAAGAAAGTTATTTATGCAGCCAATGTTTTAGAGGATGATGTTATAAATGGTGATAATAAATATACTAAATTAGTTAAAGAGTATGCTGAAAAAGAAGGTTCAAGCGTAATTGTTATGTGTGCTAAAATGGAGGAAGAATTATCATCACTTTCAGATGAAGATAGAGATGAATATTTAAATGAATTAGGTATTTCTAATAGTGGTCTTGATAAACTTATATTTGCAACATATGATTTATTAGGTCTTGCAACATTCTTCACATGTGGAAAAGATGAAGTAAGAGCATGGACTTTTAAAAAAGGAATGCTTGCTCCAAAATGTGCTGGTATAATTCACTCTGACTTTGAAAGGGGATTTATTAAAGCAGAAGTTATGAGTTTCGAGGACCTTGAAACATTTGGAAGTGAAGTTAAAGTAAAAGAAGCAGGCCGTCTTCGCCTTGAGGGAAAAGAATATGTTATGCAAGATGGTGACATTTGTTACTTTAGGTTTAATGTATAATGGATAAAGTATTTATTGAAAAATGTAGTGAATATAAAAATTCTAAGAATGTTCTTTTAAGTATTCTTAGTAATTTTGAGTGCCTAAAAAAAATAAATTCTAAATCAAAGGTTTTAATTAAAGCAAATTTAGTTTCAGCTTTACCTCCGGAAAAAGGTGCTACAACTAATTATTTACTTTTATCTTTTTTAGTGGATTTCTTAAAAAATAGAGGTGCAGAAGTTGTAATTGGAGATAGTCCCGGAGGACAATTTAATAAGTCACATTTAGATCACATTTATAAAATTACTAAAATGAATGAAACAGGTGCTGAACTAAATTATAATTTTAATATTAAAAACATTTCGAATAATAAAGCCTTATTTTTAAAAAACTTTGATTACACAAGTTATATTGATGATTTTGATTTTAAAATAAATTTTTGTAAATTAAAAACCCATGCAATGATGAAAATGAGTGCCTCAGTAAAAAACTTATATGGAACTATTCCAGGACTTATAAAGTCTGAATATCATTATAGGTTTCCAAATCATGATGATTTTGCTAATATGTTAATTGATTTAAATGAATATTTTAAATTTGATTTAAATATAGTTGATGCAATTATTGGTATGGAAGGTAATGGTCCTACGATGGGTAATCCTAAAAAAATTGGTTCTATTATTGCTAGCACTAATACATATGCTTTAGATTATATTTGTGCAAAAGTAATAAATTTGAATCCAAACTTGGTTAATACAATTGTTCAAAGTGAAAAAAGAGGGTTATTTAATCATAATGAAATTACTTTAAATGAAGATATCAACAAATTTATAACAAAAGATTTTGAATTAATTGAAAATGCTATTGATATTAAGTTTTATAATCATAGTTTAGTTGGAAATGTAATGTCAAAAGTATTTGAAAATAAACCATATTGTGATAAAAATAGTTGTATAAAATGTCAAAAATGTAAAAATATTTGTCCTAAAAAGTCAATAACAATGGAAAAAGGGTATCCAGTTATTGATAGGGAAAAATGTATAAAGTGTTATTGTTGTCAGGAATTTTGTCCAGTAGGAGCAATGAGAGTTAAAACAAATATTTTGAATAAAATTTTAAATAGGAGGTTTAAATGAAAAAAATAGTTATTTTTGGTGGAGGAAGTGGACTTTCACAACTTTTAAAAGGATTAAAACTATTTCCACTTGATATTACTGCAGTAGTTTCTGTATCTGATAATGGAAAAAGTACAGGAAGACTTCGTAAAGAAATGAATATTCCAGCAGTCGGAGATATTACTAAAGTGATGCTTTCAATGGCGAATATTGATAGTGATGTTGAAAATCTACTTAATTATAGATTCACTAAATCTAAAACTCTAGGTAATCATTCAATAAAAAATCTATTATTAACTGCTCTTTTGGATTTAAAAGGCGATTTTGCAAGTAGTCTTCCTATTTTAGAAAAGATTCTTGATATAACTAATGGAAAAATATTACCTTTAACCGAAGATTCTGTTAATTTGGTTGGAATTACAGAGTCTGGAAAAAAAGTTTTTGGTGAGGAGCAAATTACTAAAGCAAAAGAAAGGATTATAAAGATTACTTATGATAAAGATATTACTGTTAATCCAAAAGTGTATGATGCAGTAAATAAAGCTGATTTAATTATATTTTCTTCGGGAAGTTTATATACAAGTATAATTCCCCATCTTATCAACAAGGATTTAGTAAGGGCTATTAATCATTCAAAAGCAAAAAAAATGTATATATGTAATTTATTTACTCAACCTGGTGAAACTGATGGTTTTAAGGTATCTGATCATATAAAGGTTTTAGAAAACTATTTAGGAAATGGTAGTGTAAATTTAGTTCTTGCTAATGATAAACCTATGAGTAGTACACTTTCAAAAAAATATGCTACAAGTGAGCAAAAAGATCCAGTTATTTTAGATGTAGATACATTAGAAAATATGAATGTTCAAATAATTAAGGATACTTTATATGTTATTGAAAATGGTTATTATCGTCATGATTCATTAAAAACAGCATACTTAATATTTTCATATTTAATGGATGGAAAATAATGACATTCAATACAAGTTTAAAAGATGAAATATCGAAAAATGTTTACTCTAGTGTAGATGCTTGTAGTGAGCTTTCAGCATTTGTAAGATGTAACTCTAAAATTACCTCGAAGCAAATTATTATTACTTTAGAAAATGCCTCAGTTGCTAGAAAGATATACAAAGATATTAAAACAGTATTTAATATTTCTGCGAACATTACAGTTAGAAATCAAAATAGATTTAGAGTTAAACAAATATATATACTTACAATAAATGAAAATATTGATTATATTAAAAAAGTACTTAATGTTAATGAAAAGATTACTCTTGAAAGTGATGAAGAAAAAATTGCTTTTTTAGAGGGAGCATTTTTAGCAATTGGAAATGTTACAAATCCTCAGACAAGTAGATATCATTTAGAGTATATATGTAAAAATGAAAAAATTGCTAAAGAGATAGATAATCTTTTAAAGTATTTTAAAATTAATTCAAAAATTATAAAAAGAGGTTACAAGTTTGTTGTTTATGTAAAAAACGGTGATAACATATCAGATATTTTTAAAATGTTTAAGGCTACAGAATGTTTGTTTTTCTTCGAAGATATAAGAATATATCGTGATCATAAAAATATGGTTAACAGATTAAATAATTGTGAACTTTCTAATCAAACAAAAACTATTCAAACGGGACTTAAACAGTTAAATGAAATTAATTATATTATAGATAATGATTTGTTAAGTCTTCTTGATGATAATACAAAAATTATTTGTGAAATCCGTAAAAAGTACCCAGAAAGTTCTTTAGCGGAAATTGCACAAATTGCTAATGTTGAATATGGTTATAATATTGGAAAATCAGGTGTTAATCATCATTTTATTAAAATAGCAGCACTTGTAAAAAGACATAAGGATAGTGTGGTAAATAATGAGAAAAAAAATAATATTTAGTTATGATGGTTCAAAGTTTAATGGTTTGCAAAGACAAAAAGACACAAGAACAGTTCAAAAAACAATTGAACAGGCTTTGTCAAAAATATTCGAGGATAATATAGAAATTAAAGCCTCAGGAAGAACTGATGCTGGAGTTCACGCAGTGGGTCAGGTTGCTCACTTTGATATAAAAAATGATATCAAAGGTTTAAAACATAAACTTAATTTACTTTTAAATCCGGATATTGTTGTTAAATCAGTTTCTAATGTTAACGATGATTTTCACGCAAGATTATCAGTTAAAAAGAAAGAATATATTTATAAAATTAATATAGGTCCCTTTAAAAGTTCATTAAATTACTATTATTTTCAAACTAGACAAAAACTAGATTTTGCACTTATGAAAGATGCCTCAAAAGTATTTTTAGGAACACACGATTTTAATAATTTTATATCAGGGACTAATGATAAAACTGTAACAACTATTTATGAAATTAACTTCATAAAGAAATTTGATAATAAAATTGAAGTTCATTTTATTGGTAGTGGTTTTTATCGTTATATGATTAGAAATTTAATGGGTGCCTTATTGGAGGTTGGTAAATATAACTCTAGTAAGGAAGAACTTTTAAGGATGCTTGATACTGTGGAAGTTAAGTCACTTCCTACTGCACCACCCGAGGGATTATACTTGTATAAAGTTTGGTATTAAAAATACAGTAAAAACAAATGTTACCAGCATATTTTCCTTGACAATTTACTACTTTTACCATATAATCATAATCGGTACATTTATTTAAGAGACCTTTTTAGTTGTGGGAAGATTAAATTGGTTAATTAAAATGAAGGGAAAGAAAAATTATGAAATCATTTTTACAAACAAAAGAAAATATTGAAAGAAAATGGTATGTAATTGATGCTGAAGGTAAAAATTTAGGTAGAGTTGCTACAAAAGCTGCTCATATCTTAAGAGGTAAGCATAAAGTTACATATACTCCATATGTTGACTGTGGAGATTATGTTATTATCATTAATGCTAGTAAAGTAAATTTAACTGGTAATAAATTAACTGATAAGAAATATTATAATCATTCTGGATATCCAGGAGGATTAAGAGAAAGAACTGCAAAAGTTATGATTGAAAACTATCCAGAAGAAATGATGGAAAGAGCTGTAAAAGGTATGCTTCCTCATAATAGACTTGGTAGAAAAATGGGTAAAAAACTATTTGTTTATGCTGATGCTGATCATAAACATAGTGCTCAAAAACCAATCGAAATGGAAATGTAATAGGAGGAAATTATGGCAAAAAAACAAACTTGGAATGCTACAGGTAGAAGAAAAAGTAGTGTAGCAAAAGTAACTTTAGTTGGTGGAACTGGTAATATTACAGTTAATGGTGTAGATGTTCATGACTATATGCCTTATGAAACACTTGTTATGGACTTAACTCAACCACTAGTTTTAACTGATAATTTAAATAGATTCGATATCGATGTTAAAGTATCTGGTGGTGGATTTTCAGGACAAACTGGTGCAATTCGTTTAGGAATTACAAGAGCACTTCTTAAATTCGATGAAAATACTGACCAAACTAGAGAAGATAGTTATAGACATATTTTAAAAAATGCTGGATTTATCACAAGAGATCCTCGTGTTAAAGAAAGAAAGAAATATGGTCTTAAAAAAGCTCGTAGAGCTCCACAATTTAGTAAACGTTAAAAATATTTTCTTACCCCATATTGGGGTTTTTTTATATTTGCATATAGACAACAATTAATTTATTTAGTATTATCTTGAGTAGAGGTGACATCATGAGATTATACGTATATTTAGATGAAAGTGGTTCAATTCATAAAAATAGTAATACAAAATATTTTGCTGTTGGTGGATATTTTACTTTTGAAAAATATAGACTTAAAATAACATCATTATATAAAAAAATTAATAAGCTTGTAAAAGACGAAAGAAAGATTAAAATAGATAAAGAAATAAAATCTTATGGCTATTTAACAAAAGAAAAACAACTTATTTTTTCAAGTATGGAAAATATTCCAGGTTTTTATGGATTTTCTAAGGTATTTGATAAAGAAAAAATGCAAAAAGGCATTGTAGATTCAAATATATTTTATAATTATGCTGTAAAACTAATCTTTTCTGATATTATTTTTCCCCTTCTTAAAAACTATGCTGATGAACAAATTGAAATTAAACTTCTTTGTGATAATCGTAATGTAAGGGTAGGTGACTTAAAAAATTTAGAGAATTATTTAAATACAGAATTTTGCTTAAACAATTATGTTTTTAGTGTTTCTTATTACGATTCTAAAACTAACTTTGGTATTCAACTTTCTGATTTAATAGTTAATACTTTTTATAATTATTATGCAAACTTTAAAAGAGTTTCTACGGTTATTAAAGGTTTAAACAAAAGTAAATATAGGGTAAGTTTATTCCCAGGAAGAAAAGTATTTGGAAGAATTAAGAAAATTGATGATTGACATAAAAAATAATGTTATGGTAATATATCTTTAAGACCTAGGGCACGCAGCTCAATGCTAAGCGTATAGTAAGTACGTTGCACCTTAGGCATTTTTTGTGGAATTAATACAATATTATACTTTTTTTGAAAATTTTAAATTTTTTAGTTTAAAATAATGAATAAAACATATAATTTTATATGAAAAAATATATTCATTACTCATTAATAATTTTTATAATATCTATTTTTCTTTTATCTTCGGTTTTTGGTAAAGATAACCTTTTTTTAGTGGGAAGAGTTATTGTAATTGATCCTGGTCATGGATTTTTGGATCCTGGTACTTCCTACGGAAATATCTTAGAAAAAGATATTAATTTAAATATAAGTCTTTATTTAAAAGAGAAATTAGAAAATTATGGAGCTACTGTTTTTATGACAAGAGATGGTGACTATGATTTATCAACTCCGAATGCAATATATCGAAAAAAAAGTGATTTTGATAATCGAATAAACTTAATAAATAATTCTAAAGCAGATATTTATTTAAGTATTCATTTAAATTATTTAAGTGACTTTAAATACTATGGACCACAGGTGTTTTATAATGGTAAAAATATTTATTTCGCAAATATTATGCAAGATGTTTTAAATAAGGGTTTAAATAGTAATCGTAAGATTAAAACTATTCCAAAAGGCACATATATGTATTCAAGATTAAAGGTAAATGGTTTATTAATTGAATGTGGATTTTTATCAAATTATGAAGATAGACAAAAACTTATTACAAATGAATATCAAAAAAAAGTAGCAAATTTAATTTCTAATGGAGTAATTAAATATTTTTCATAATTTATTTTTTCAAAATATATGGTAAAAATACTATTATGTGATATAATTAATTATATAGTAAAAAGGTGATATAGTGGAGAAAACATTTAAAACATTAGATGAACAGATAAATATTTTAATTGATAAAGGTCTTACTATAAATGATATTGATAAGGCTAAATCAATACTTCTTAGAGAAAATTATTTTTTTGTAACCGGGTATAGATTTTTGTTTGTTAAGTCTTATACTGATCGTAAATTTAATAAAGGTACCACTTTTGATGAACTATATGCAATGTTTATTTTTGATAGACAACTTAGAAATATATTATTTAAAAATATTCTAGTTTTTGAAAATAACTTAAAAAGTATAATGGCTTATGTTATGAGTAAAAACCATGGTTATAAAGAAAAAAATTATTTGAATAAAAATAACTTTGTTCATGATTATACTAAAACTAGACAAATAAACGATTTAATACATAAAATGAAAAGGCAAATTAGTATAAATGGTAAACAGCATTCCGCAACTAGTCATTTCATTGATAATTATGGCTATATACCTCTTTGGGTTGTTGTAAAGGTATTATCATTTGGAATAGTCGGAGAGCTTTATACTGTGCTTCAAAATGAAGATAAAAGAGAAATTGCGGACATATTTAACATAGATATAGATAGTTTCCAAAGTTATTTACCAATACTTGCTAATTATCGAAATCTATGTGCACATGAAGATATTTGTTATAATAATAAAACGCAGATTGTTATAAACAATACAATATATCATAAACTTTTAAATATTTCTAAAATGGATGGAGAATACATTTATGGTAAAAATGATTTATTTGCTCTAATTATTATTTTAAAAAGAATTTTAAATGCGGATGATTTTAATTTATTTATAAAAGAAATTGATTATGAACTAGATATATTATCTGGAAAACTTCATTCAATTGATATTGATAAAGTTTTGGATGCAATGGGTTTTCCAATAAATTATAGAGAGATTGAGAGGATGGATTAATTATGATAAGAAAAGAAAAAGATAATAAAATAGTATATATAATAGTATTTTTTCTAGGATGTTTACTTATGTATGGAGTTATTTATAAATACCCAGCTGTACTTCATACAAATTTAACTAAAGTAGAAAAGAATGTAACAATAACCGACAATGGAATTGCGGAGGCTGTTGAAAAAGTCTATGATGCAGTTGTAGTTGTGGCAACCTATGCAGATGAAAAAATGATTTCAAGTGGAACTGGATTTGTTTATAAAGTAAATAATAATGATGCCTATATTTTAACAAATAATCATGTTATCGAAGGTGGTAACTCTGTTAATGTTACTTTTACTAATGGTAATGTAATTAATACAGAAATAATTGGTGCTGATGCTTTATCTGATATTGCTGTTTTAAAAGTTAAAAAAACTGATATTATATCAGTTGCTGAAATTGGTAAAAGTGAAGATTTGAGAGTTGGAGATACATCTTTTGCTGTAGGAGCTCCACTTGATAGTGTTTATTCTTGGACTGTTACAAGAGGTATTATATCTGGAAAAGATAGAATGGTTGAAGTAAAACTTAATAATAATGGTGATTATGTTATGAAAGTATTACAAACTGATGCGGCGATAAACTCTGGCAATAGTGGTGGACCGCTTTGCAATGCAAACGGACAAGTTGTTGGAATTACCTCATTAAAACTAGTCTCAGAATCTGTTGAAGGTATGGGATTTGCTATTCCAATTGAGGTAGCATTAAGTTATGCTGAAAAACTTGAAAATAAAGAAAAGATAACTCAACCTTATTTAGGTGTATCAATGGTTAATGTTGCAGATGCCTATTATTACCCTGAATATTCATCCCTTTTAAAGGAATATAAAATCACAAAAGGTGTAATTGTTGTATCTACAGAAAAAGGTTCTCCAGCGGCTAAAGCAGGTCTTGAAAGTGATGATATCATAATTAAAATTAATGATGACGAAGTAACAAGTGTTGCATATTTAAGATATTACTTGTATAATTATGGTGTGGGTGATAAAGTAGAAATCACTTATATTAGAAAAGGTAAAACTCTTAAAACCACTGTTACTTTAGGATCTAATTCAAAAACTTATTAGAAACTAGTAATAGTTTCTTTTCTTATTTATGGAGGTAGAATGAAAGATATTAAAATAAAAAGAATATGTGCTTATGTAATTGATATATTTATTGTATTAATACTTGTTACATTATTAAGTCAAATAAATGTATTAAATCCTTATAAAAAGAAATATGATAAGGCATATGAAAAATATACTGAGTTTTATGAAGAAAATTTTTCTGAAAACACAACAATAGATTATAATACATTAAAATCGCCAGAATACTTAGATATTATGCATGATTTATCTTATTACTCAATAAGTTATTCTATAATTGAAATAGTTGTTACAATTTTATATTTTACTTTATTTCCTTTACTATTTGATGGACAAACAATTGGTAAAAAAATATGTAAAATTAAACTTTCTAGTGATAAAGGAAAACTAACTTTTGGGTCACTTCTTATAAGAGTATTATTCTACCCTATATTTACAAATATAATTTTATATACAACATTATCAAATATATTAACATTATTATGTGTTATATTATTTAAGGGTAAAGTATATTTTTATAGTAATTTAATTATTTCTATAATTGCAACAATTTATTCGTATATTGATATATTATTTATGATTAATAAGGATGTTTCAATTCACGAAAGATTGTCTCACACTAAAGTTGAATTTATAAAAGGAGTTTAAAATGAATAATGTTTATGAAAAAGTATTAGAATTTAAAAATAAGTTTCCTGGTACAGTTGCCTGGAGATTAAAAAAGCATTGTGAAGTAATTGAAGGATATATTAACCCTGATGAATATGTTCTATACGCTTTTTGTGGTCAAAAAAATGAAAAATGGTATGATTTATTCACATCTTGTGTAATTGTTTTAACTAATAAAAGACTTTTAATAGGTCAAAAAAGAGTTGTTTTTGGAAGCATTTATACACAGATTACTCCGGATTTATATAATGATATGCGAATATATAAAGGTTTATTTTTTGGAAAAATCACAATTGATACTGTAAAAGAGGTTGTAACAATATCAAATTTATCTAAAAGTTCTTTAGATGATATTGAAACTAATATATCTCAGTTTATGATGAAAGAAAAATTAAAATATAAAGATAGAACTGTATGAAAAAGTTAAGATTACTAATTTTTTCTTTTTTATTAATTTTTCTTTCTTTTACAATTTTTTATTTTATTCCAAAAAGTTATGAACTTAAATATACTGTAAAAGGTTATAATATAATTCAAACATTTAATAATAAGAAAAATCTTTATATATTTAAAATTAATAAAAATAATATAGAATATTTATATGCTGTTAGTGATAAATATTATCAAAATCATAAACAAATTAAAAGTATTAAACAAAATGGTAACATAATTTATGTAACTAATAGTAATTTACAAAACTTTTATATTAATAAGGAAAATGATAGTTATTATAGTGCATACTATGAAACTAGTTTTGATGATAAAAAGAAATTTACTTTTGATAATATTGATGTATATAATATAAATGCTAACTTTTATATATGGAATTATTCACAGTTTATCAACATTAATTCAAAAGATAAAAAAGAAATAAAACTATTTGATAATGATATTTATAATATAGATTTATGTACAACATTTAAGGATTATCTTTTAATTGCAGATTATAGTAGCAAGTACAAATTTAATAAATTTTATTTAATAAATACTAAAAATAATAAAGTAAAAGAGGTCTCTTTAGACGAAGAAGTTTATTTTAATAGTTATTTTTTAGGCACATATAAAAAGTTTATTTACCTATATGATATGCAAAACAAAATGGAATATAAAATTAATCCTTTGAAAAATACTATTTATAAAAATAGATATGAAATTTTAAACAATAATAAGTTTGAAAAAGTAAGCGTTAATAAACTTAATAAAGGAAATGTTTCGTTTAAAGAGGACAAGGATTTTTATTTTGAATTAAATGATAATAAACTTATCTACGTTACACCAATTAATAAGATAAATGTTACTTCTTTAAAGGTATCAAATATAATTTTTTCAAATGATAACGAATGTTACTTTATAAGTGATGATACACTTTATTATGTAAATAAAGATAAAATTACAAAATTAATGACCTATAGTGAATGGAAATTCAATAATGACTATATATATATTTTTAAATAACACTTTTTAAAATAAAACATATTTTATTATAGGGGTTGATAAAATGTTTGAAAAATATCGTGTAAAATCAAATGATAGTATTGATGACATTGCTAAAATGTTTCGTACAAATAAAGAGTTTCTAGTAGATTTAAATAATTTGAGTTATGATGAAACTTTACGAGAGGGAATGGATTTAATAGTTCCAAAAAATAAAGAAAAATATTTTGATACATATACTATAAATAAAGGTGATTCACTTTATGGTATAAGTAGAAAGTATAATATAAATCCAAATTTATTAGCGGCAATTAATGGTTTAAATTTAGATGATTATATTTATCCAAACCAAGTGATAATGCTTCCTGTATCAGGTTATAGCTATTATGTTACTGCTGAAGGAGATACATTAAATAGTGTTTCTGATATATTTAAAAAAAGTATTCAAGAGGTTGTTAAAGAAAACGAAACAATTTATTTATTGCCAGGTCAAATACTGGTTTCTAAAAGAAAATAACAAATGGTCTTTGCACCATTTTTATTTTGTGATATTATTATTATAGGGTGATTAAAAGTGATACTAAAAAAACCTTATGCTTTTTTAATTAAAAGATTTAGAATTATACATTTAGTTTTATCTTTTTTGGTTGGATTTATATTATATAGAAGTATTCTAATTGTAAAATTTTTTATTGATTATATAAAAAATAATTATAAATCAAGTGTACTTATTGGACTAGAAAATGTTTATACTTCAAGCTTAGTATTTATTGGGATAATTCTTATACTTGCTTTAGCTATTTCAATATATTATCTTCTTAGACATAAAAATAAACCAACAAAATTATATTTGTTTATGATTCTATATTATACATTTTTACTTATATGTTTATTTTATATAAGAGGTGTTTTATCTGGCCTTAGTGAAGAACTTTTAAGTGCAAAGTTTTCAAGAGGTATTAGAGATTTTTCAATTGTTATTACATCATTACAAGTTATTTTTTTGATTTTTTCATTAATAAGAGCAATTGGTTTTGATATTAAAAAATTTAACTTCAGGTCCGATTTAAGAGAAATGAATTATGATTTTGCTGATTCAGAGGAAATAGAAGTTAACATTAATCTTAATAGTTATAAATATAAAAGAAAAGTAAGAAGATCATTAAGGGAGTTTGTATATTATTTAAAAGAAAATAAATTATTTGTAACAATTTGTCTTGGAATTCTTGCAGTAATTTTAATTATTATTTTAATAAAAAATAGAAATATAAATTACGATCAGCGTTATGGCATGAATAAAACTTTTACATATAATAGCATGCAATTAATTATCGAAGATGCAATGGTTAGTAACTTGGATTATAATGGTAATGTTATAAAAGAGGGATATTATTATGTAGTTTTAAAAGTAAATTTAAAAAATAATTCTGGTATAACAAAAAAAATTGATTTTAATCAGTTTAATTTAGCTATAGGAAGTAATTTAGTTAAGCCTAATTTAAGTAAGAGTTCATACTTTATTGACTTTGCACCAGAAAATGTTATTAGTGAATTTTCTCATAAAACAGATAGAACTTTTGCTTTAGTATATGAAGTACCCACTAAAGATAAAAATAAGGGCAGTAAACTTGATATATATAATGGTACTGTAAATAACAAAAAAGGATATACAACAAAGCATATTTATGTAAATATAAGAACTAAAAAAATTAGTGATTTAAAATTGAATGAAAATTATTCATTGGGTCAAAAATTAATTTTTGATGATACATACTTAGGAAAAACTAATTTAAAAGTTCAAAGTTACGAAATAAATAAAACATACTTTTATACATTTGAAAAGTGTTTTAAAGAAGAATGTAATGTTTATGATGATGTTATTGTAGCCCCATATACTTCTACTAGACATGGAAATTATATATTGACATTGCATATTAATTATAATCCGGATGAAAATCAAATTTATTCTAAAAGTAATACTTTACCAAGAAAATTTGCAAATGACTTTATGACAGTTCAATATAGAGTTGATGATAAAGTCTATTCAGATGCGTTAAATGTTACACCAGATTATCAGAAAGATTTTATTGCCTTTGAAGTCAATAAAAAAGTAGTTGATGCTAGTGTAATTCAAGCTATAGTAACAATTAGAAATCAAAAATACATAATTAATTTAAAAAGTTGACATTAATAAAAAAATATAATACAATAATATTGCTTGAAAGAAAGCATATTATGTATTATGGAACCGTAGCCAAGTGGTAAGGCGTGGGTCTGCAACACCCTGAGCACCAGTTCGAATCTGGTCGGTTCCTCCAATTAAAATAATTTTTAAAATTTTAAATATATAAGGGGGAAATATGTATTATAAGTGGGGAAAACCTAATAAAGAGAATTACCAAGATGTAATGATAAAATATTACACATTTTTTGAGAGCAATTTTGGTAAAGATATTTTAGGGCGAAATACAAAAAAACAACTAGCAAAAGAAAATTATACAAATTCATTATTATTAATTGATGAGAATTATAAAAGAACTATTTCAGTTATGTTTTCAATTTTTAATGAAGAAAATATTAGGTTTTTGTCAATATATAATAAGAATTATCAAAACATTGGTTATTCAAGATTAAATTTATGTGCTGGTGGTAATGCAAATAATGCAATTGTTGGTGAGATAGTGTTATCCGAGGCTTTAGATGAACAAACTAAATGTTCTATATATAGTACACTAATAAATTATTTAGAAAAATATGTGAAAGCATTTAGTCCAGAAACTGAGGTTTTAACATTTGAAGTACCTCAAATGGATATGCCATATATAAATGCAATTACAACATATGGTTATACTTTAGCAAATGAATCAAATAAAGACTTAAATATAGCACATACATATTTATTTGATAAAAATATACGTGAAAAGAAGAATACAAGAACTGTTTAAAAGGCAGTTTTTTTATGATAAAATTTTTATATGGAGGAATTATGATCTATATAACTGGTGATACTCATAGAGAATTTTCAAGACTTGATAATTTTAATTATCAAAAAAGAGATGTTCTTATTATTCTTGGTGATGCAGGAATCAATTATTTTTTAAATCATTTTGATGATGTAGTAAAAGAAAGACTTAATAAACTTGGATTAATATTTTTTTGTATAAATGGTAATCACGAAGAAAGAGCGGAAAATATTAAAACTTATAAAGAAATTAATTTTTTTGATGGAATTGCTTACGCCGAAGATAAATACCCAAATTTAATATTTGCAAAATCTAGCGAAGTATATACTATTGAAGGTATGAAAGTTTTAGTTATCGGAGGAGCTTATTCAATTGATAAAAATATGCGTTTAGTGTATGATTATCCATGGTTTAAATCTGAACAACTTACGAAAGAAGAAATGAATAATATTAATGAAAATGTAAATAATAAACATTTTGATATTGTTCTTTCACATACTTGCCCTTATAAATATATTCCTAGAGAAATGTTTCTTCCTTTTGTGGATCAAAATAAAGTTGATAATTCTATGGAGTTGTTTTTAGATAAAATCGAAGAAAATATTAGTTATGATAAATGGTACTGTGGACATTATCATACAGAAAAAGAAATAGGTAAAATAGAATTTATGTATGAAAGGATTAAGAAATTTAGAAAATAGTGATTGACAAGAATTACTATTTTTTTATAATATATATGAGTTGGTGGTATTATGGAAAAATATATTGAAATAGAAAAAAGTATTATAAAGAAGTTTAGAAAAGATATATGGAGTAAATTTATTAAGGCTATATCTGATTATGAACTTATCAAAGAAAATGATAATATTATGGTTTGCATAAGTGGCGGAAAAGATTCTTTTTTACTTGCAAAATGCATACAAGAGTTAATTAAACACGGAAAATTTCCTTTTACAGCCCATTATGTTGTAATGGATCCAGGTTATAATAAAGTTAATAGACAGTTGATTGAAAAAAATGCAAAATTATTAAATATTCCTATAGAAATATTTGAAACTAATATTTTTGATGTAACCGCTAAAGTGAAAGGTAATCCATGTTATCTATGTGCTAGAATGCGAAGAGGTTATTTATACAGTAAAGCAAAAGAACTTGGTTGTAATAAAATTGCTTTGGGTCATCATTTTGATGATGTAATTGAAACAACACTTCTTTCAATGTTTTATGGTAGTGAAATAAAAACTATGATGCCAAAACTTCATTCAGATAATTTTGAAGGATTAGAATTAATAAGACCATTATATTTAGTAAAGGAGTCTGCAATACTTGCTTGGAAAAATTATAATGAATTAACATTTATTAATTGTGCATGTAGATTTACTGAAAACTGTAGCATTGTTGATGATGGAACTAGTAAACGAAAAGAAATGAAAAATTTAGTAAATAATCTTCGTAAAATAAATTCTAATATTGATAGCAATATATTTACTTCGATGAATAATATTAATTTAAATTGTGTTTTAGGTACAAAGAAAGATGGAAAATACATTTCGTTTCTTGATAAATATGATAAAAAATAATTTATATCGATAAATACTTTTTTATAAAAAATGTATAACAATGTTTTTTTATGAATTTAGGGCTTTTATAGTCTTTTTTTTATCTTTTGCATAAATTACTATAGGATGTGATAAATATGGCTAAAAAGGTGGTAATTGATGCGGGACACGGCGGTGTTGATGGTGGCTCTTCAGGTAATGGAATTTTAGAAAAAGAATATACATTAAAAATTAGTAACTATATAAAAAAACGATTGGATGAATTAGGAATAGAGAATGCAATAACAAGGACATCTGACGAACTTTTAGATCAAACTTCTAGACCAAAAAGAGCACAAAGTTTCTTTGGTAAAGGTAACGATGTTATTGTTTTATCTAATCACCTAAATGCAGGAGGTGCGAATGGTAAGAATGTAGGCAAAGTAAGTAGTGTCTTGTTTGCTTTAAAATATAAGGATTTTGGCTTAATGTCAAAGTTTTTGATAAGTTTTTATTGTAAAAGAACAAAAAACAATTTTTAGTTATTAAATGCTGTTTAAATTATCAAAAAAGTGAATTATATGATATAATTAATATTAGATGTGTAGTATTTAATCTTTTATGATAAATACTATTTTTTAGTTGTAAGGAGAAGTTTATGAAAATACATAGTATCGATTTTAAAAATTACAGAAAATCTGAAGAAAGATGTTTATTAAGTATTAATAAGCAAACCATTATTGTAGGAAAGAACAACACTGCAAAAACATCAATTGTAGAAATAATGACTAAATTTTTAACAAACACTACTACATTTAAATTTAGCGACTTTAATTACAAAAAAATAAGAAGGAATTTAATAAATGAATTATATAATAACTATAAAGCAGGTAATGAAGAAATAGTGAAAGAATTTCCAGTAATAGAAATGAATGTCTCAATAGATATAGACGAAAATGATAACTTAGCATTGATAAAAGATTTAATTTATGAATTTGATAATAATAATACTATAATTATAAAATGTGAATTTTCTTTAGATAAAAATAATAAGATTTTTATTGATTATGAAACCTATAATGAAAAATTCAAAAGAGAAGAAGATAAAATTGATTTTTATAGTTTTTTTGAAAGAGAATTTTACAATTACTATAGTAAAAAGTATTTTTCTTCTAAACCAGAATCAACATATCTTAACAGTGTAGATACAAATTATATATATAATTTATTTAACTTATTTGTGATATCGGCACAAAGAGAAGTTGATGATATTTCTGATAATGAAAAAATGACACTTTCTAATGCTATTTGGAAATTTTATCAAGAAAAAAAGAAAAAAAATACTGAAGATTTGAATAGTGATGATTTATTTAGAGAAGCGATTGAAAATATTAAAGATAAACTCGACGATACCTATGCTAATTATTTTTCAGAGTTAATTAAAGTTTTAAACGAAGAAATAGTTAATGATGATAAGGATAAAAAATTGAATATAGTGTCTGATTTCGATATTGAAAATTTATTAAAGAAAAATTCTAAAGTTAAGTATTTCTTTGATGATATAGCATTATCAGAGTCATCAAATGGATTAGGTTATAGTAATTTATTATATATTTATATACAAATTGAAGCATTTAAGTTTGATATTAATACAAAAAAAGCAGTATTTAATATGGTTTTTTTGGAAGAACCAGAATCTCATTTGCATCCGCAAATGCAATCTGTATTTCTTTCAAAAATTAATAAAATATTTAATGATAGTAATATATATTCAATTATATCAACACATTCGGCATACATTTTACAATCTTCTGATATAAATGATATCAATTATTTTTTAAATACTAAAAATGGATTAAAAATTAAGTCATTAAGAAGTTTTATAAATCAACAAGAGTATTCAGGCTTAAAAAATATAATTGATAAATATTTTATATTAAATACTTGTGATTTATTTTTTGCAGATAAAGTAATTTTTTTGGAGGGGATGGCAGAAAGGATTATGCTACCATATTTTTTTGCGAAGTATGATTCGTTAAATGACAAAAAAATTTCTTCACAACATATTGCTATTTTTGAGGTTGGTGGTAGACATGCATATATTTTTCAAGATTTAGTCAAGTTTTTAGAAATTAAAAGTTTGACAATAACAGATCTAGATTCGGTAGTTGGTAATCATAATAAAAGTTGTCCATGTGATTTAAATATAAAAGATTTAAAGACTACAAATCCAACAATAAAAAATTGGTTTGGATATAAAGATAAAACATTATTTGTATCTGAAATAAAAGAAAAATATTTATCAATAACTAGTAGGGAAAAAAGTGACGATTTAGAAAACTCATTAATAACTTTTCAATTACCACAAAAAAATGAAATGAAATGGGGAAGAACACTTGAAGAACAGTTTTTACTTGAAAATAAAGAGTGGATTGTTAAAAATATTAATGATATAGAATCGCTCCAGAATGCAATACAAAAAATAAAAAAAGATTATAATAATAACAATTTAAGCTTAATTATTGATAGTTTGACAAAAGAGCAGCTGGACCAATATTGTTATGAAATTATTCAAGAAATAGAAAAGAGTGCCTTTTCGTTAGATGTGATTTTACTTGATGGCTGGAAAGTACCAAGTTACATAATGGAGGGATTGCAATGGCTAGCGAAATAAATAAGGCACTAGAAGAAATAAAGGACTGTATAGAAAAAAAAGAAAACTTTTGTTTAGACGCTGGTGCCGGTTCTGGAAAAACACATACTTTAGTTAGTACAATTAACTATTTAAAAATTACAAAGCCAGAATCAAAAATAATTTGCATAACATATACAAATAATGCAAAGAATGAAATCGTTTCTAGGTTAAGTGATGTTAATAATGTATTTGTTTCTACTATTCACGAATTTATTTGGAAAAATATATGTAAATTTCAAGCTTCATTAAGAGTAGAAGTAAATAAGTGTATAATTGAAAAAATCAGCAAATATAAAATAGAAAATAATGAAACAAAAGTTGAAAAATACAAAAATGCAGATTTGACATTGCCAATATCGTATAGAGATTATGAAAGTTTGATCAATGGAATTATTTCACATGATACACTTCTAAATATTTTTAATTCATTTTTATCAAATGAGCAATATTGTAACATTTTATTTTCTTCAATTGATTATATTTTTGTTGATGAATATCAAGATACACATAAAATAATATTTTATGAATTTTTAAAGAAACTTCAGGATTATAAAGAAAAATTTAATGATATTCTAATTGGATTATTTGGCGATACAATGCAAAATATATATCTTAATGGAATAGGAGAAATACAAGGAGAGTATAAAAATATATTTAAGTTTATAAAAAAAGAAGAAAACTATAGGTCGTGTTCAGAAATAATTAATCTTAACAATAGTTTACGCTCAGATTTAATACAGGTGTGCAAAAATAATTCTGTGAACAAGAATGAAATAAAGTTCATTTATAATTTAAGCGATGACAAATACTTGAAGAAATGTATTCAATATAATGATTTTGAAAAGTTGCATCTAACACATAGATATATTGCTGATGAAGTCGGATTTTCTAATATATATGATATTTATTATAAAAGATATGGCAATAATACTTCAAATGTAATAAAAAATGCTGATGAGCGATACTTAAGATATATTTGTAGTGAAATTATGCCTTTGATTTACGAGACAAAAAACAACATATCTAGTGCAATAATTAAAAATATTAATAAAAATTATATTAATTTTGAAATTTTAAATAACATAAAAGAACAAGTATATAATATTATATCGGAAATGTCAGAAATCAGCATTCAGTTATTTTTAGAAAAAATTTTTTCATTAGATATTCTTTCTAATTTGTATTATTTAAAATTATGTAAAACATATGAGGAATCTGATGATGTTGAATTTCTTTCAATAATTACAGAAATTAAAGCTATAGAATTTTATAATTATTATTTACAATTTTCTGAAAAAACATTATTACAAACAATGCACGGTACAAAGGGTAATGAATTCAAACATGTAGTGATAAATATTAATGAGAATACAACATGGAATTGGTATAACTTTTCAAAGTTATTTAAAAATCAAGCAATGAAAGAGTCTGTTAAGAATAGAACAGAAAAACTGTTGTATGTTTCTTGCACAAGAGCTCAAAGTTCGTTGGTAATTAATTATATAGTTGAAGAAAATAATTCAAGGTCACAATATGAAATTAATTCAATGAAAAATAACATAGAAAGAATATGGGGTAATAAAATTGAATTTGTAATTTATGAATAAAAGATAAAATAAAATTTAATGTACTAGGTTTCAATATAACATCTTAAAATCAGATAAAATGAAACCTAGTTTTTTTATTGAATTTTACTAAAAGTAATTACTATTGTATTTACAATTGTAATTATAAATGATATAATTATTATAGAAAAAATTAATAATAAGGTGATGTTTATGGAAAAAATAAACAAATATATTGAGGATATGGCACTTTCAAGAGATTTTAATAAAGGAAAATCAGCAAAGTTATTTAAAAAAGTTCATGATTCTAAGAAACCGTTGCGCGTTACAAAAAACGGACAAGATTATGTAGTGATAATTGATTTTAAAGAATACATAAAAATGGTTGATATATTAAATTTTAATAAAAACGAAATGGAGTAGTGAAAAGAAAATGAGAGAATTTTTGACAGAAGATATTGTAAGGGATAATGCTGGTAAAATATTAGATTTTAAAAATGAACACAATATAAAAAGCGGTGTTGGCCAATTAACAACATTTAATCAACTGGGTTTTAAAGGTATTAGTGATAAACCGGATGGCTGGTATTTGCCTGACAATCTGGAAGAAACGGCTATAATATTAGAAACAAAAAACTCTAATCAAGCGTTGCGAAATTATTTATATGAGTTAGAAAAAAATTGCAATATAGTTTTGACTAAATATAATAAAGTTATTGGAATTTTATATAATGGTTATGAAGTAATTGTGACTAAAAACAATGAAGAAATAGATGTACCCGAAAAATTGGAAAATAAAAAATATTATTTATCTTTGTTTTTGATTAATAAAATAGATAAGCAAAAAATATACGGATTAACAAAAAAGATAAATGACTGTTTGCATACTGAGTTTGGAATTAAAAATTTGTATCATAGAATGATATTTACTGCTTGTGCTTTGGTAGCAAAACGATATGGTGCAAGTTTAATTAAAGGAATGAATTATCAAACATTTCATACATCAATTCATTCGACATTAGCAAAATCTTTGGAGGATAGTAGAAGACAAAATCAAAAATTAGATATATTATTGGATGTGTATTCAGAAATCAGAATGAACTCTTCCGATAATCAAGAAGCAATAGACAATTTTATTGAATGGGTAACAGAAATTTCTAAATGTCTTAATTCGGACTATTGGAACGGAGAAGATGTTATGGGTATTTTCTTTAATGAATTTAATAGGTATAAGAAGAAATCTGAAAGTGGGCAAGTATTTACGCCAGAGCATATCACATCTTTTATGTATAGAATAATAGATGTTCATCAAGATGATAAAGTTCTAGACGCGGCATGTGGATCCGGAGGATTTTTAGTTAAATCTATGAGTAAAATGATAAAAGAAGCTGGGGGTGTTCAAACAGAAAAGGCAAGAAAAATCAAAACATCTCAACTATTTGGTATTGAATTTGATAGAGAAATTTATGCTTTGGCTTGTGCAAATATGCTAATACATAAAGATGGAAAAACGAATCTGGAACAACTTGATAGTAGAACCTCAAAAGCTTCAGAATGGATTAGAGGTAAAGGAATAACAAAAGTGTTAATGAATCCTCCGTTTGAAAGAAAGTATGGGTGCCTTAAAATTGTAGAAAATGTTCTTGATAGTGTGCCTTCTCATACCATGTGTGCATTTATTTTACCAGATAAAAAACTGGAAAAAGATAATAGTGCTTCAATTTTAAAACATCATCAACTACAAAAAATTATTAAACTTCCAGAAAAAGTATTTTCAGAAGGCGTAACGACATCTATATTTGTATTTGAAGCCGGCATACCACAAAATGATAAAGAAATATTTGCTTGTTATATTGAAAATGATGGTTTGGAAACTGTAAAAAATCAAGGCAGACATGATATCAAAGATAGATGGCAAGAAATTGAAGATAAATTTGTTGATGTTGTTCATAAACAAAATGGTGATCCAACAATTCAGTGGATTAAACCAAGTGAACACTTGAGTTATCAAACACCAGAAAAGGAATTTGAAATATATGAAGAAGATTTTACAAAAACAATGATGGACTACTTAATGTATGAAGAAGGAATAGATGTTAAAGAATTTTCAGATAATTTGATAGAAAAGGTACTGTATGCAAGTTGCGTAGCTGAAGATGGAAAAAATTATGTTATTACATTAAGAGGTGATATCGAAGATGAATAAACTGGATATTGTAAAATGGAAAGAATTTAAAATTGGTGATTTATTTGATATACATCCTACTAAGTCATACAAGATGAATAACAATGTTCTGCTTGAACAGAATGGAATTAATCCTGTTGTTGTTAATTCGAGTTACAATAATGGTATTGGTGGATACACAAATCAAGAATGTACTGAAACTGGGAACATGGTAACTTTTAGTGATACAACTTCAGCTGATTCTATATTTTATCAAGAAAAATCATTCGTAGGATATCCACATGTTCAAGGATTGTATCCTTTGGAAAAAGATAAATGGACAAAATATGCTTATTTATTTTTAGTAACAGTTTTTAGAGAAAAAGCAAAAAATTTAAATTATGATTATGTTAATAAATTTACGCGGGAATCTGCAAAAGAAATATTATTAAAATTTCCAGTTGATGAAGAAAATAATATAGATTTTAACTATATGGAAAATTTTATGAAAAACATTAGTCAAAAAGTGAAAAATACATTTAGTAACTTGAGAAATTTAGATGGTAATAATAAAAAAATCAATATAGAAAAATGGAAGAGTTTTCATTTGTATGACTTGTTTGAAATAGACTCGGGAAGCAAAATGGATAAAGTAGCAATGAAGTATAATAATCCTACTATAAATTTTGTTGGAAGATCTGGAATAAATAATGGTGTAACGGCAATAGTTGATAGAGTAGAAAATTATGAACCATTTAAATCAGGTAATTTAACACTTGCGTTAGGTGGAGCGTATTTGGGTTCTTGTTTTGTTCAAAAAAAAGAATTTTATACTAGTCAAAATGTGGTTGTTTTAATTCCAAAAGTTGATATGTCACTCGAAACCAAAGAATTTATATGTTCTATTATTTTTAAGGAAGGTAATACTCATTATAAAGCTTTTATTGATGAATTAAATAGACATATAAAAACTGACTTTTCAATAAAATTGCCTATTAGAGAAGATGGTAAACCAGATTTTGAATATATGGATTTTTATATGAATAATTTAAAAAGAAATATAAAATCAAAATTATTTCATTTAAAAAGTATATAAATTTTAAATTTTATTTTTCTTATATTGTCATTTTAATTTACATAATAATGTTCTCTTTTTTGACATTGACTTTTAATTTATTTACGATATAATGATTATAATATAGCAATAGTTCTAAGAGATGAACTATTAGATGCTAAAATACTATATTCAGTTTATGAGTATAGTATTTTTTTTGTAAGGAGGAATTATTATCTAAAATTATACAAACAAAAAAGTCGGTACCAAGAAATTATAAAAAGAAAAATAATTAAGGTACCTAAAAAAGTTGGTTTATGTGTAAAAAGAGGTTCATAATTAGCAATTTTGTTAATCCAAAAGTATGATATTTGTATAACATTTGTGTGCCTAACTGCTATTTTTGATGCAAAATTTGCTATTTTTAGTTAACACAATAGTATGACATTTATTTTAATGTATGACAAAGTAGTCTTTCACAATCCCTTTAAAATAGGGCTAAACTCCCCACTGGGAAGTTGTTTGTCAGCCATCCTTATCCTGCTAAAAATAAACACGCGGAATATTTAGAAAATTAGAGAATTAAAGTCATAAGTTATGTACTCAATTTTATATAAAAACAATAAAAAAATTTATTAAGGAGGAGTGATTTATAAGATGTAGAAGTAATATAAATTTAAGTTTTAGGAATATATTTAAGTATGAAACCAAAAGGGGTAGGTTGGTATGATAATAACTGAAACATTCAAAAATGATGGTAAAGATATATCGACTTTATTACAAGAATATGTATGTTTAATACTTAAATATAAAGATGAAAATAATAAAATAAATGACACAAATGATGGTAAGAGAGTTATAATGGAATCGGCAAACAAGATGCTATGCAAAAGAAAGGAGAATAATGTATAGCACAGTAAAACCACCATCATTTTATAATGTAGGAATATACATAAGATTATCGCAAGAGGATGAGGATAAAGCACATAAAAGAGAGTCTGAAAGTGAGAGTGTACTAAATCAAAGAAGTTTGATTATGAATTATTTAAGGGATAATGGATTTGTTTTAACTGATGAGTATGTTGATGATGGATATTCAGGGACTAACTTTGATAGACCAGCATTTAAAAGATTACTTGAAGACATAGAAAATGGAAAAATAAATTGTGTCATAACTAAAGATTTATCAAGATTAGGTAGAGATTATATTAAGTGTGGTTATTATATAGAACAATACTTTCCATTAAAGAAAGTTAGATATATATCTATACTAGATAATGTAGATACCTTTCTAGATTCTGCAAATAATGATATAGCACCTTTTAAAGCTTTATTTAATGATATGACTAGTAAAGATACATCAAAGAAAATAAAATCAATATTAAGAGATAAAAAAGTGAAAGGTAAGTTTATAGGTAGCAAACCAAGTTTTGGGTATATGAGAGATCCACTTGATAAAGGACATCTAGTGCCAAACCCAGATACAGCATGGATAGTAAAAAGAATATTTAATGAAGTATCAAAAGGAGATAAAATATCAGATATAATTGAAAGATTAAATAATGAAAATATTCCAACACCAAGTGCATATAAACAAATAAAAAAATCAAAAAGACAAATAAATGGATACATCTGGACTTGTAGTACGATTAATAAAATATTAAAGAATAGAATGTATACTGGTGATATGATTCAAAATGTTCAGACAAAATTAAACTATAAGTCACAAAAGAGAATATGTCTTTCTAGTGAGTATTGGATAATTGTAGAAAATACCCACGAACCATTAGTAGATAGAGCAGTATTTAATCAAATACAAACAAGTGCTAACAGAACTAGAACAGTAAAATTAAACCGTCCACAGAGGTTATTAGAGGGCTTACTTTATTGCAAAGAGTGTGGTAATAAGCTAACGGTTAGTTATAGAGAAAAACGCAATTACTGGTCTATAAATTGCAACAAATATTCTAGAAGTCCAAGACAAAGATTATGTGAACCACACTTTTCAGAGTATAATAGTTTTGAAAAGGCAGTTTTAAATCAAATTAAAAAAACTTGTAAAAAGTATATAGAAAAAGTTGATATTGATAGTTTAGTATCTAATGTGAAAAGTGAGAAGGATAACAAGGAAAATTTGATTATAGAAAAACAAAAACTAGAAAATAATATCAAAGAACTGGGGCTAAAAATAGATGCATTATATGAAGATAAATATAATGGGATAATCTCAGTTGATACTTATACAAGATTATCTTCTAACACAGAAAATCTAATAAGAACATACAACTCTAGAATAAAAGAATTAGAAAATTCTATTAATGAAGTTCCTAAAAAACATAATGATGAAGAAATAAAACAAAAAATAAAAGAATTAATTAGTATGAAAAAACCTACTAGAGAATTATTATTTATACTAGTAGATAAAATAATTGTTGATAAAGATAAAAATGTAGAAATAATATATAATTTTAATAAATAAAAGATTAATTAATACCTGCCTACATTCTACGACTTCGGGGGTGGTGATGGTGCAGAAGTAATATATGCACTTCGTAATAGCGATGCGTTATCTAAACTAATTGCAAAAGAACTTGAGGCATCAGGACAAAATGTTAGAAAATATTATCAACGCAGACTTCCAAGTAATCCGTCAAAAGATTATTATTATTTACTTAGAGATACACCAAATAATGAAACTTTAATTGTAGAGTATGGATTTTTAGATAGTACTGGTGATGATGTAAATCTTATAAAAAATAATTGGGAGGATTTAGCTGAAGCAGTTGTTAAGGCTCTTGCAAATTATATTGGAGTTCCTTATTCATTAAAGGGTTCAAATGAAGAAAATGATTATTATATAGTTCAAAAAGGCGATTCTCTATGGAGTATAGCAAAAAAATATAATATGACAGTTAATGAACTTAAATCTATTAATAACTTAAAATCAAATTTATTATCAATTGGTCAAAGATTAAAAATAAAGGGTAGTAGTGTTAATCCGGATAATCAAAATATTTATAAAGTTCAAAAAGGCGACACATTATATAAAATTGCAAATATGTACGAAACAACAGTAGATAATTTAAAATCCTTAAATAATTTAAAAAGCAATATTTTAAGTATAGATCAGGAGTTAATTGTTCCATCGTCTCAGGTAATATATACAGTTCAAAAAGGTGATTCACTGTGGTCTATAGCAAGAAAATATGATACTACAGTTGATAGTATTAAAAAGAATAATAATCTTTCTACAAATGTTTTACAAATAGGTCAAAAGTTAAAAATATGAGTTTAAATAAATTCATATTTTTTTATAATTTTTATATAATATAATTAGCACTACACATTGACAAGTGCCAATATTTTTAGTATAATAATATACGTAAAAAGGAGGAATGAATTATGTTTAATCAAAATAATGAAGAAAATGAAAACGTTCTTGAAAAATATGGACGTAATATAAATGACGATGTAAAAAATCGTAAAATTGATCCAATTATAGGCCGTGATGAAGAAATAAGAAGTATAACTAGAATACTTTCTAGAAAAACTAAAAACAATCCAGTTTTAATTGGTGAACCTGGTGTAGGTAAGACTGCAATAGTTGAAGGACTTGCTCAAAGAATTGTTAAAGGTGATGTTCCAGAAAGTCTTAAAAATAAAACAATTTGGGAACTTAATATGGCTTCACTTATCGCAGGTGCAAAATATCGTGGTGAATTTGAGGAAAGGCTTAAAAAGGTTTTAGATGAAGTTAAGAAAAGTGAAGGCAATTTAATAATGTTTATTGATGAAATTCATTTAATTGTTGGAACAGGTGCAACTGAAGGTGCAATGGATACAGGAAATATTCTAAAACCAATGCTTGCACGTGGAGAGATACATGTTATTGGTGCTACTACCTTAAACGAATATCGTATGTATATTGAAAAAGATGGTGCACTTGAAAGAAGATTTCAAAAAGTAACAGTTTGCGAACCAACAGTTGAGGACACAATTACAATTCTTCGTGGTTTAAAAGAGAGATTTGAAATATATCACGGAGTTACAATTCAAGATAAAGCTTTAGTTAGTGCGGCAACTTTATCTAATAGGTATATTACAGATAGATTTTTACCTGATAAAGCAATAGACCTTGTTGATGAAGCGTGCGCTACAATAAGAGTACAAATGGACAGCGTTCCAACAGCTCTTGATGAAATAACTAGAAAAATATTAACATTACAAGTTGAAAAAGAAGCATTAAAAAAAGAGAAAGATGAACTTTCTATAAAAAGACTTGAAAAGATTGATGAACAGCTTTATGATTTAAAAGGTAAAGAACAAGAGTTAAGTACTAAATGGAAAGAAGAAAAATCTATTAATGAAGATATCAAAAAAGTTAAATCCGATGTATCTAAATTTACATTTGAACTAGAACAAGCAGAGAATAATTATGATTTAGAAACTGCCGCAAGGATAAAAAATGGAATACTTCCAGAACTTAGAAATAAGCTTGATGAACTTTCTAAAAAAGGTAATGAAGGAATACTTTCAGATACTGTTACAAATGAAGATATAGCAAATGTTATAAGTAAGTGGACAAATATTCCAATATCTAAACTTATGAGTAGTGAAAAAGAAAAGATTCTTAATCTTGAGGATAATTTAAGAAAAAGAGTTAAAGGACAAGATAAGGCTTTAAAACTTGTATCCGATGCAATTATTCGTTCAAGAAGTGGTATCAAAGATCCTAATAGACCAATTGGCTCATTTATGTTTTTAGGTCCAACAGGAGTAGGTAAAACAGAGGTTGCAAGAAGTCTTGCTTATGAACTATTTGATGATGAACATCATATGGTAAGAATAGATATGAGTGAGTATATGGAAAAATATTCAGTATCTAGACTTATTGGTGCAGCACCAGGTTATGTTGGTTATGAAGAAGGAGGACAACTTACAGAAAAAGTAAGAAGAAATCCATATTCAATTGTACTTTTTGATGAAATAGAAAAAGCACATCCAGATGTACTTAACTTATTATTACAAATTCTTGATGAAGGAAGACTTACTGATTCTAACGGTCGTACAGTGGATTTCAAAAATACAATAATTATAATGACATCAAATGTTGGAAGTGAATATATAATCAATGGTGAAGAAGATAAAGTTACCTCTGAACTTCCAAAATATTTTAAACCGGAATTTTTAAATAGACTTGATGAAATAATAATTTTCAATAAATTATCAAAAACCGATTTAAAAGAAATCCTTGATAAAATTATCGAAGAAATTGAAAAAAGATTAATTGATATTAATGTAAAAATTAATCTTACTGATAATGCTAAAAATTATTTTATTGATAATGGTTATGATGAATATTATGGAGCAAGACCACTTAAAAGACTTGTTAATAATAAACTAGAAACATTAATTGCTAAAAAACTTATAAATAATGAAATCAAACCTAATACGATAGTTAATGTTGATTATGTCAATAATGAATTAAAGGTTAGTTAAGCTAGCCTTTTTTTAATGTATTTCTTTACATACTCCAGGATCTGGTTTATAGAAACAATGGTTTTTATATCTTCCAGATAACTTTTGAGTATACCAAGTATTTTTACAAGAATCACCTTTTTTCGGAGCATAAAACCATAATGCATTTGTTGCTGGGTAATAATATTCTCCATCTAAAATCCTTTTTGCTAAATTTTTTTCCATTGTAGTCGCGGCTGCTTCGAATAAAGAACTTGTAGTTCCTACAAATTGATTTTTTTGATAAATTGCATTATAAACACTATTAATATTTTTAAAAGTTAAACAATTTGCTAACACTCTATTTACTACAACATTTCCAACCATTAGCATTCCTAGTTCTCCTTCGTTTAAGGCTTCCGCACGCATTATTCTTGCAAGTAAATCAAGTTCTTTTGAATTATATGAAACAATCATTATATCACCGCTATAATATATGCATAAAAAAAGAAAATTGTTATTTCTTAAAAAAACTTAACAATTTTCCAACACTAAAAATTATTTTATCACTATTTTTAATAGCAACTGTTTTAAATATTGCTTTTCCTCCAATAGTAAGCGAAGAAATTAAAGCTGCAGTTATTACACTTATTAAAGATATATTAACTTTAGTTATGTTTGCTATTGATATAGCAAGTACAGCACCAAGTCCTCCAGAAACAATTCCACATATATCTCCAACAATATCATTACATATACTAGATATTTTAACATTGTTTTTAATAAGTTTAATTGTTTCTTTAGCACCTTTAATTTTTTTAGCATTCATTGAGTGAAATGTTGATTCTTTACTTGTAAGACTGCTTGCTCCAATCATATCAAAGATTATACCAATTGCTATAACGAGTAATATTATAAGTATCATTACCACTATGCTAGCATGACTTGATAAATAATTTGTTGAGAAACTGAAGATGGTGGATAATATAAAAGTCCATAAAAAAACTTTATATACCCAGTTATTTTTTTTCATATAACCCTCCTATAAAGTTATTAAAAATGTTATGGTTTATTATAAATTAATCTTACGGCTTTGGTCGAGTTGAATTTCTCTATTTTCTCTCCCTTGGTTACCCTTAGGCGATTTCTCTTTAAAGAAAATAATTAGTAGTTGCCTAACTAATGACTCGATTGCCACATAGTCCGCACTTCAATCTTTATAATAAATAACACGCTAGAGGTTTTCCCTGACACATCTAAACTATTCTTATTCGCTTTTGCAGTTAAGATTTCATCAACATTATTATTCGTTAAATCCCTAATAACCACGCACGACATGAATAACTCTTCTTTTTTTGCTTAACTACAGGGGGTTAGTCATATGCCGTTATGATTTCCCTATAATTTTAAATTACATATTCACCCCAACTTGGGCAGAAGCAGCAAATATATAAAGTGCAATTGTATCAATTAATGGATTTTTAGCCCCATCTTCAAATAGTGATTGTGACTAGCATAATGCACCACATAAATATTATATCAAACCTACAAAATTTTGTCTAGTAGGTGTACACTTTAATTATATGCACAATTTTTTTCTTGATTACGGCGTTTAACTATGATATAATGTTTTTGCCGTAGGGGCGTGGTATAATGGTAGCATAGGAGTCTCCAAAACTTTAGATGGGAGTTCGATTCTCTCCGCCCCTGCCAATTAAAAAAATAGATTTAACTATAAATGCTAGTTAAATCTTTTTTAATATATAAAAATTGGTTATAAGAATCTATCCCAGTAATATCTTTTTTCACTTGATAATATATTAAAATATTCTTTAATTTGTGAACTAATTAGTTTAGCTTTTTTATTTATAGGTGTACCATCATTATAATAATCTTTTGTAATACTTCTAGACATTAAGTCAGAAAAAATTACAGCTCTATCCTCTAAATAATTTGTTTTGCTATATGCAGATATAAAATAAGCATTATTTAAATTACTATAATAATAAACATTATTATTACTTGTATCTCCATATGTAAAATCTTTTGGATTAACCTCTTTCATTGTATTATTTATATCAATTGGATAACCTTTAATCTTTATATAAATATCTATATAATGCATTATTTCATGATGCAAAGTATTTTCAAATAAAAGTGCGGGTTCTATCATAATTTTAATGTTACTACTATCTTTTGCATCAGTAAGACCAGATACATTACCACTTATGCTTTTTACTAAATAAATAGTTAATGGCTTTCCATAATCTTTCATTTCTTTAAAAAAATTATTTGGATATTTTTTTATTGCTTTATCTATTTCATTAAGATACTCATTTATAATATTATCATCATTTAATTTTTCTGAGCCATATCCATTAATAGTATAATTTCCAAGTTCATCTTTATATGCTATTTTAATAGAATATTTATTTTGAATTTGATTTCTTAAGTCATCATTTTTTTCAGCCAAAGTTTTTTCTATAACAGGTTTATTTTCTTCGGGTACAATTATTGTTTCATTATTATTAGTGCTTATTTTATCATTATTACTAGGTTTATTAGTATTGATTTTATCATTTATATTATTATTAATACTAGAGTTATTATTATTTTCAGTATCAATTATTTCATCATTCATTTTTTCCCAAGTAGCATAAAGTGTAGTGTTTTCCTTTATTATTGAATTATTATAAAAAGGGGTATTAATTTTATCAACCCAACCTTTAAAAGTGTATCCCTCAATGGTTGGTTCTTCTGGAAGAGTTAACTTACTATTTTTGTTTATAATAATATTATCAATTTTACTTCCACCTTTAGTATCAAATGTTACTATTATAGTTTCTTTTATTTCCTCTTTACTTTCTTTTTTAGGACATGAATATTTAACTTTTTTTACGACTGTTTTAGTTTTGCCATCATAGCATTTATAAGTGTTTGTAAATAATCCTTTATCTATATAAATAGTATATCCACTATTATAGTATTTTCTAACTTTAATTATGGGACTACCATTAAATGATAGGGCAATAAAATCAATACACATTAAAACTATTATAAAACATAGTATAATAATAATTATTTTATATTTTTTCATTATACCTCCTTTTAAAATAATTTATTTTTTTAAAGTTAAATTATTTATATATAAATCTATAAATGGTTTTAATTTTAATATTGATTTAGAATCTATTAAAAATCCAGCAGATAATTTATGACCTCCACCATCTGGATGAAATGTTTTACCAATTTCGTTTAAATCTATACTTTCTTTAACACTTCTTAAGGAAACTCTATTCCGATTAAAATTAATTATTATTATAAAATCTATTTCTGGTCTTAATTTACAAATGCTATTTCCCACTATAGATCTATATTGCTCACAAATGGTTACACCAACTTTATAACCATTATAATCAGTAATACATAAATTTTTATTTATAAATTCAATATATTCTTTTTGTTTTTTTAAATCTGATTTATATAAGTTTTCATATATTTTAGGCAGTTTAAAATCATCATTATCATTTAGATTACATATTAAGTTTATATATTCTTCAGGGCCAATTAAAGCATGCGTAAATGCAAGTAATTTAGCATTATATTCTTCATCACCAAAATCAAAATTGTCTTGTTCTCTAGTTGCCTCTACAAAAGTTTTATAAAACTTATTATTAAATTTAGTATCTAAAGTTAGTAAATAATTATAAAACAACTGTGTACCGCAAGTAGGTTTACCATTTAAATAAATTATACTATTTACATAATATGGAGAATTTTCTATTATTTCGTGATGATCGAAATGCTTTATCTTATTAGTAATTTCTGGATGCTTGTTTAAATAATTTAATATTGTTTTAGATAGTGCAAGATCGCATACATATATTATTTCATATTTAGAATAATCTATTGAACTAAAAACCTCTATTAATTCATTTATTTCACATAATATATAATCAATATTACTGTAATGTTTTTTAGCAAGTATTAATGAACCCATACCATCAATATCTGCAATATGAGTTATCATAATTATTTTATTATTATTTATATTTTTAATCATAATTTATTCACCCAATTATATTTTAATAAAATTTTTATGATAAGTAAATGATGTTTTTTAGTTTTAAAAATTGAAATGTTATAGTATAATGTACGTAAGGAGGATTGCGTATGTCTAAAAACGACAAAAAAAGGAAATTGTTAATTGGAGTAATAAGTGGTGCTATATTACTTGTAATTATAATTTTCTTATTATGGTTTTTCAATCGAAAGTTTGATATCACTTTAGATTATAGTGATGGAACAAAAACTAAAATTGTTCAAATCAAGTATAATAAGGCCATAAATAAAAAAGATATCGAAAATACAGATGGTTTAAATGCAACTTGGTATGAGGTAGTTGAAAAGAAAGAAAATGAAGAAATTTTAGCAAAAGAGCCTTTTGATTTTAAAACAAAAATTAATAAAAATATAAAATTAAAAGCAATATATGATATTACCTTAGAAAATGAGGATACTAAAAAAATAACTATTTCTTTTGATTCAAAGGGTGGAAGTAAAGTACAATCAATTACCCTTAATAAAGGGAAAAAACTTACTTTACCTAAAAGTCCAACTTTAAATGGTTATACATTCAAAGGATGGACTGATAAAAATGGTAAACCAATTTATAATGGAGCTTTATTAGCGGAAAGCACCACATTATATGCAAATTGGGAAAAAATTAAAGAGGAAGATAAGAAATCAAATAATGTTACCGATACTAAAACTCAACCTGTAACTTATTATTGTGATAGTGATTTTACTTTATCTGATAAAAAATGTATTAAAGTTGATACTGTAAAAGCAAATGGTAAATGTCCTATTGGATATAAAGGTGGGGCATGGAATAGTGAATATTGTTACGATGAAGTAGATCCTTATTATTATTGTGATGATTATGCTGGTTATAATGGTGATGATGCAAAATTAGATGAGGATAATAACATGTGTTATCATAAACTAGTGTATACGACAGATAAAGATTCTTGTGATGTTTCTTCAGGAAGACTTTACTATGATCATGGATGTTATGCTGCAAAAACTCCAGCAGTATTAGGATGTTCTAAAGGTGAACCATTAAATTCTAGTGGTATGTGTGACATAAAAATTAATAAGATTTTTACTTGTCCAAGTGGTTATGAATTAGATAATGCTACAAAATATTGTAGTAAGACTATTACTATTGATGCAAAACAAAAATAGTATAAAGAAGCATATTTAGTTATGCTTTTTTTATATGTATAAATATGTTAAAATGTTATTGAGGAACTGATTTAATGAATATAATAAAACCTAAAATTAAATTTACTGAGGAATTTATTTTCATGGATAATGTTTATAAAAATGCATCGTTTACAAAAAATCCAGAAAATAAAGTTATAATCGAAGATATTGATTTTGATAGTTGTATATTTAAGAACATAGATTTTTCACTTATTGAATTAATTAATGTAAATTTTTTAGACTGCATTTTTGAATCTTGTGATTTATCAAATAAAAATTTTGATGAAAAATTAATTGAAAGATGTGAGTTTAATAGTTGCAAATTATTAGGAAGTTCATTTATTAATGCATCATTAAAGGATATTTTAATAGATAATTCTACATTAAAATATGTTAATTTTTCTGGAACTAGTATGAATAAAATAAAAATAACTAATTCAAATATGTCAGAAAGTTATTTTACAGAAACTAAGTTTAAAAATATAGAACTTGATAATAATAATTTTAATAAAGCAGAATTTTTACAAACAAAACTATATAATATAGATTTTTCAAATAATGATATTAGTGAAATAGTATTTGATAATTATTCAATATATGGCGCTGTAATAGACCCATTACAAAGTCAGTTTATAGTGGGTAGTTTAGGAGTGAGGTTTAAATAAAATGGATAGAATAGATTATTTAAAAGAAAAAAAATATAAGATGCAAGGACAACTTAATTCATTATATTCAAATAATGGAGATATTGGTCAAATACAAAAAGTTAAATCACAAATAAATGAGATAAATTTTGAAATTAATCGTAAAAAAGTTAATGAAATATCTCAAAATAATCACATTAATAAAGAAAAAAGAGATATTTTTAAGGCTATAAGTGCAAATAATTTTAATAATAGAAAATAAATACTTGTAACAAAGACACATTTTATGCTATAATCTTGCTTGCAAGGAGTGAGATTGATGAAAAAGTTAAAGAAAAATTTACCCGAAGGCGTAAAATATGAATTTGCTAGATATAAAGGTGTTAAAGTAAAATTAGTACCTAACAAAAAGAAAAGTAATAAGACAAAATAAAAACCACGAAATAATCGTGATTTTTTTATTAAAAATTAATTGGACATGGATTGTCTACGAATATACTTACTAATAGATTAACAAATAGAGGTAAGAAGAATAGTACTGCGACTAAAATTAATCTTGTAAATGCCTTTTTAACAAGTTTATTCATAACTTCTTTATCACTATCTAATAATGCTTTAACAAATTCATATATTGTCATTCCAACACATAATACAATTCCTAAGTATTTCATTATACTAAAAATTTTAGTTAGATACTGACCTAAAGTTCCTTTAATTACATTGTTACAATTCATTTCTCCAGCAGTCATATTGCCATTATTACCACCGCCAAACCATTTACTGATAAGATCTCCAATACCGTGATCATAATCCTCGTCTGGATTAATAGTGGTATTTGTGTCGTTTCTTTCTGTGTGGTCTCCATCGGAATTGTCAAGGTCTGAATCAACATCAGCGGATAATTTTGGACATTTTGTTAAATAACCATTTGCTATTTTTGTATCAGATTTTATATGAATTGTTGAATTGCCAACAACGCAATCAAATTCACTTACTTCTGGATTGGATTTTGATGTAGCATTTTTCCAATCATCTTTATCGCCATATTTTAGTGTAACCTGTTTATACTCATTAATATTAATAACAACTTTGCATGTTTTACCATCTTTTGTAAATAAATAATCATCTCCAGTACAACTTTTGGCCGAACCATATGAACCGTTGCCAGAAATACCAGAAATGCTAAATTTATTATTAGTTGAAGAATAGGAACATTGGATATTCTCTAAATTAAATCCTTTTGAAATATCACCATCTAAACTGAATTTAACATTTGTATCTTTACAAGAGTAATTTTTTCTATTTGACTGATCTTCACCATCAACTTCTATATAATATCTTATCTGTCGACCACCAGAGGCTGATTTTAATGTAACTGTACAGGTACGGTTTTGTTTATCAGTTAATGTAAATGTTCTTGAAGAAACAGCACCAGATGAACTAGTTCTTACCTCAATATCGCCACTTTTACACCCATAAGCATAAACATTTGTAATAAAAAAAAATGCTAACATTATAACTAAACAAATATATTTAATTAATTTTTTCATAATACACCAACCTTTTATAAATCTATTTTATCAAAAAAATATAGAATAATAAAGAAATAAACTTCATTTTATTGTAAAAGTATTAACTTTATTATATAATTTAAATGGTGATTTGTATGTTATTTAAAACATTTGTATTAGATGGTGATCCTTTAGAGGCATTTTCTTGTACCAATGAAAATGTTGTTAAGGTTTTAAAATTTATTGCTATATTATTTAATATTGCAAAAATACTTGTTCCAATTATTTTAATTGTTACCGGTGTTATATCACTTACAAAGGCAGTTGCTTCAGATGAACGCGATTTTTCTAAAGAAATAACATCTTTAGTTATTAAATTGATTGTAGGTTTATTAGTATTCTTACTTCCTACAATATTAATTGCTTTTATTGACTTAATTGATGGTGCTGAAGATGTAAAAAGTGATTTTACTAAATGTAGCGAATGTATTTTGGATTATAGTAGATGTCCTGGAGTTTCTTCAAACAAAAAAAATAACTCAGGCAATAAAAAAAATAATGGTAAGAAAAATGACAATAGTACAACAACTATTAATCCATAATTATTGTAAAAAATAAAAAAATATAATATACTATATTTATAGTATTGGAATAGGAGTAATTATGATATTAGATATTATAGATGATGTCGCTGAAGCATTTTGGAAAATAATTATTAGCCTTGTAGGTGGCATTTTTAAACTTGTAAATAGTGCTTACAGGATTTTTTTGGTTTTAGCAAAAGCACAAATTTTTAATAATGATGATTTTAATATAATAACTAAAAATATGTATGAAATATTAAGTATTGTAATGCTCTTTGCACTTGCATATGGCATTTTAGTTAAAATTGTAGATCCAGAGAATTCCAAAAGTGGTGTTGATGGTAAAAAGATTCTTCAGAAATTAGTAATGGCAATCGTTTTACTTGCATTAATTCCATCTATTTTTTCTTTTATGTTTGGACTTCAGAATGCTATTTTAGAATCAAATGTTTTAAATTCTTTATTCACAGGAACTAGTGATACTGGTGCTGAGACAATTGAAAATGCTGGTATTAGTATGGCTGTTAATTCGTTTATTCCTTTTTTTACTCCAAATGTGGATAATTCAGCCGATCCGGAAGCAGCTCGAAGTGAAGTTACTAACAAATCTGAATATGCTATTACCATGGATGGTGAATCCTATGGTTGCAAAGAGGGTGAATGTACATTAAAACAAGTTGATGAATTTGCTTTGCAGTCAGGAAACTTTGGCTTTTATCAAGCATTTGCTTTAAATATTCACGAAGGTGATATAGATTTTCAATGGTTAATTGCTTTAATAGTTGGTGGTTTTCTAGTTTATGCAATAGTTTCATTTTGTTTTGATATGGCACTTAGAATATGCAAATTAGCATTTTTTGAAATAATAGCTCCTATAGCAATATTTTGTAATGTTATTCCTAAAATGGAAGATGTATTTAAAAAATGGCTTTCTAATACAACTAAAACTTTTATAGCTGTTTTTACTAGAATAATTGTTATGAATTTTGGTGTCTTTTTGATATCCATTATTTGTAGTGATAGAATTGATTTAGGTTTAGAGAATACAGGAAGTTGGTTCTTAAATCTAATTGCAAAATGTTTATTAATATTAGGAATTGTTATGTTTATGAGGCAAGCTCCAAAACTTTTATCTGATTTATTCGGATTTGGTGATGGTGATATGAAACTTGGTATTAAGGATAAACTTAAAGAAGGTGGTGTTTTTGCTGCGGGAAATGCAGTTGGATCTCTTGTAACATCTAGGGGTAATCCTCTTGCATTTATTAGAGGGGCAAAACATGGTTTTAAAAATGCTGATTTTCATAACATTGGTGCTGAGGATACAAGAAGAAGGCAATTTAAACATGCTTTAGAAAATTCTACTCCAGGTGATCTTATGATTGATAGGCTAAGGAGAACTTTTGGATTTGAAACTTCAAAAGAAGCTGCTGATCTTCATATTGAAAATGCTAAATTTACTATCAAAGATAAGGATGGTAATGACATTACTTTAGATGTTAAAGCAATAGAAAATTTACAGAAAAATAAGGATGAATTGAATACTCAAGTTTCTCAAATAACAGATATGATGCGTAAAAATCAAACTGCAAAAGGTGATAATGGTATTTTAATTGCTTCACAAGATGCCCTAAAAAATGCTGCAATTTCTGATTTAAGTAAATCTGATTCAAAGATTATTGAAAGTCAAATGATTTATTCAGATGATACTTTAAAAGAATTGGATAGAATTGAAGCTAATAAGGGAAATATGTCAATTGCTGAATATACTGCAGCCGTTGCTAGTGTTAAATCTGCTGGTGCTTCTTCTGCAACAAAAATTTCCGGTAATTATACTTCTATGAAGGAACAACTAGATTCAATGTATAAACAAGGAAAAATCACTAATTTTCAATATCAAAAAGGTTCTATTGCTATTGCAGAGAAACAAAAAGAAATGGTTAAAAAATATGTTGATGCTGTTGCTAATGGAACTCAATATTCTGACGCAAATGGTATAAAACACGATGTTGATAAAAGTAAAAAAGTTCTTGCCAGTTACAATAAATTTATTGACGATTTAAATTCACAAAGTGTTGCTAGAAATGTGGATGGTGATTTAATGACAACTGCAGAGATTAATGCATTAACTGCCGGACTTGCGAAAGGTTGGGATTTGGTCGATGGAGTTTCAAAACAACTTGGCAATATTAATTTTGAATTGGATCAAGGATTAATGGGAAATGAGCGTAGTAAGAGGGTTATTGAACAACAAATTCAAGAAATTGATGGACAATTAGATCAAATTGCTAAACTTAAACAACAAGAAAAGAATTCAGATTCTTATAAACATAAATCTGAAGCTACAAGTTACAATGATAAATATCATAAATAATATAAAAGGAGGAAATACTAGTGAGAAATCAATATTTAGTGCCTGCCAATAGTAAAAAGTCACAATTAATATTTGGCTTCTTTACTTGGCCAGATTTAATACTTTGTTTAATTGGTGCGGCAATTACTATAGCATTATTAATTATCTTAAAAAATCCAACAACTGGTGAATTAATAATTGCTATAATACCTGTGCTTATTGCTGCAGGTCTTGTAATGCCGGTAAGAAACTATCATAATGTTATGCAACTACTTAATAATATGCTAGATTTTTATACTAATACAAGAAAATACTATTGGAAAGGTTGGTGTGTAAAAGATGACACAAATGAACAGTAATAGTGCTCCAAGCGGGGTAAAATATGCAGAAGATTGGCTTCCTATTAAGTCAATTAATAATGGAATGATTTTAACTGAGGACGGTTATTATGTAACTGGAGTTAAGGTTAGTCCAAAAAATATATTTATATTAGATGAACAAAGTCAAAATGCTACATTATTTAATTTATCAACATTTTATAATACTCTAGATTTTGATTTTTGGCTTCTTGTATCAGATAGACCTGTTGATATAAGTTTATACCTTAATGAATTACAAGTTGAATATAATAAAAATCCTAATAGTGCTATTAGAAAACTTATTATGCAAGATATTAATAAAGCAAATCTATTTATGAGTAGAGATTATAATGTAGTTGATACAGAATATACATTTTTATTTAAAGAAAAGAAGATGGAATTAGTTCAAAAAAAATTACATACTTTAATAAGTGGTCTTAGTAATGCAGGACTTAATTCTACACAAACTAGTAATGCTGATTTAAGAATGCTTCTTGATAATTATTTAAATGATGGTATATCTACTAATTTTAGGGCGGTGATGTAATATGAGTAAACTTAAAAGTGAAGTAGCACCTAAAGGTATTAATTTTAGACCAGCTACAGAATTTATGCTTGGAGATAAATACTATACAATTATGACAGTTGTCGGTTATCCAAGAAGTATATTCCCAGGTTATTTATCTGATATTACGAATATTCCTGGAGTTAGACTTGCTATAAAACATATTCCTATTTCATTTGAAATTTTAAAAAAGATGTTAAATAAAGAAATAGCGGATTTAAAAATTAGATATCAGCAAGAAAAAGATCAAACAACTCAAGAAAGAATTAGACAAGATTATGAATCTTTGGAACAATTTATTTCTATGCTTGCTTCATCACAAGCAAGAATATTTGATTTTCAAATGCATTTAATGGTTTCAGCAGATTCTAAAGATGCCTTAGAACTTACTAAAATTCAAGTTAGAAATTATATTGATGCACTTGGTATGAGAGCAGTATCTTTAATGTTTGAACAAGAAAAAGCTTTAAAAAGTATGATACCAATATTCCCAGAACAAGATATTGAAAAAAGAATTGGTATTCCACTTCCTTCAGTTACAATAGCGGGAATGTATCCTTTTGTATTTGATTCAGTAAAAGATCCTGGTACTGGAACACTTCTTGGAATGGATAGGTCCGGTGGTGTAATTTTATATAATCAATTTTTATTTCAAATAAAAAAAGAAAATAATCGTAATAATGCAAATATTATTATTCTTGGTACATCTGGTTCAGGAAAAAGTACCGCAGCTAAACTACTTCTTAGAACTCATTTAAGAAATGGTTTAAAATGCGTTTGTATTGACCCAGAGGGTGAACTTGGTGAAATGGTTAATATGATGAAAGGTGATTTCCTAGACCTTGGTAAAGGTGGAGATTTTGGTATGATAAATCCACTTGAAATTGTTGTGGATGTTGATGAAACCGAAATAGAACAGGGACTTGGCTATACAGTTCTTACAAGAACTCTACAACAACTAAAAGCCTTTATGAAATATTATAACCCTTCAATCGAAGAGGATGTATTAACATTATTTAGTGAAATAGTTCAGGATACTTATAAAAGATATAAGATAGATTATGAAACTGATTTTACTAAACTTACAAGTGCAGATTTTCCTACATTTGACGATGTTTATGCCACTATAAAAGGAAGACTTTTATCAATGACAGATGCAACAAGAGAAAGAGATGTAATGGAAAGACTTGAACTAAAAATAAGACCTTTGATTAAAGAATTAAGATATTATTTTACAGGTCATACAACACTTCAAATTAATAGTGACTTTATTGTATTTAATATAAAGGAAATTATGAATAGTGATGAAAATATTAAAAATGCTCTTTTCTTTAACATATTAAAATATGCATGGGGACTTTGTCTTGATAAAGATATAAATACTGTAATGATGGTTGATGAAGCACACGTACTTTTATCTAACCACAATGAACTTGGTGCAGAGTTCTTATCTCAAATTCAAAGAAGAGCAAGAAAATATAATACAGGAACTATTGTAATTACACAACAACCAACCGATTTTGCAGCTCCAAATTTAATAATGCATGGTAAAGCAATTTTTGATAATGCATCAAGTTATTTAATAATGAATTTAAGAAAACAAGCTGTTGATGATCTTTCTAAGTTAATTGATTTAAATGAAACTGAAATGGAAAGAATAAAATACTATAACCAAGGTGAAGGACTTCTTATATGTGGTAATAAACGAATGAATATGACTGTTATTGCTACTCAAGAAGAACTTGATTCATTTGGTTCTGGTGGTGGATATTAAAAGCCTTTACATGGGCTTTTTTTAATGGTATCATAGTTTTCATGAAAACTATTTTATTGGGGGAAATATTAAATTCAAATACTAGTTTAAGAAAATCTCTAGGTCCTTTCATAGAGGTTCTTTATGATGTTCAAAAAAATATTCCATTTAATCTAAGACATCATTTTTATAACAATCTATCAACATTAAAAATTGAGTTAAATTTAGATAAAACAAAACCTTTAAAAAACTTTGGTTGTTTAGGCGTATATGATTGCTATTATAATAAAGTAATTTTAGATCCAACATTTATTAAAAAAAATCTAAAAAAAAATGAAATTGATTTAAAATTATTTGAAGATTATATTAGACTATGTTTGTATCATGAATTTATGCATATGGCTAGTGCAAAGAAAGAACATGAAATTTGTTATTCAGGTTTTTCTAAGTATCCTGTTAATTTAGGTGATCATTATAGTAGAGCATTAACCGAAGGTTATACTGAATATTTAGCTTATAGTAATTATCATATTTATAATCATTTTTATTATATAGATATGAAAATTGCAAATATGTTCATGTGTATACTTGGAAATGATTTACTTGCATATTCTTATTATAATATTTTAGGTACAACTCTATTAGAAAATGAATTAAAAAAAATTTGCCCTAATGAGGATACTGATAAGTTATTTGAAACAATTAATTTAAGATATTCAGAAAAATACAATGAAGAAAATGTGTATTTTATTCCTATAATTCAAAATATTTTAGTAAATATATTTATTGAAAAAATAAATAATGATATTTTAAATGGCATTACTTATGAAGAATTAATGTCTTGTGTTAACTTTTTCAAGAAATCATTAATTACTACTAATGGATTAAAAAATAATTACACTCGTTATAGAAACTTCCCTAATTTAAGTAAAAGTTTAGGACAATTTGATGACTTTTATGAAAATATATGTAATAAAATAAATATTCAAAGATAAATTATTGTGATAACAATTGTTTTTATGATATAATTCTATTATTAGTAGGTGGTGATTTTCATGGATAATAACGATAATTTAAATCAAGATGTTGAGGAAACATTATACGATGAAATGGAAGCACCTATGCAATTACCTAATGAAGAAAATGAAGAAGAAGTTACTTATCAAGCTACTGCCCGTAGAAATGATAAAAAGCAAAAAAGTGATGATGCTAATAAAAAAGTAAGTAAGATAGCAACACAAGCTGTTGGTCATTATTTTGGCGGTAGTGAAGGTGGTAAAGTTGTAAATGCTATTAATAATACAAAAGTTGGAGATAAATTAAATGAGGCTATTGGTCGTAGATTGACTGATATGTCCAAAAGATCTTTAGCTGGAAGAATGGCTCAAAATACTATTAATAAATTAGATGAAAAAGGAGCGTTAGATAAAGGGCAAGAAGCGATGGACGCTTTAGGCAGTTCAAGTGGTGCTAATAAGTTAAATGCTTTAAATCCTAAAACGCCAAAAATTCCAAATGCACCTAAAACACCTGGTAGTGGTGCTCCAACTCAAAAAAAGAATTTTGTAATGAATCCTAAAAAATCCTCAATTGATATGAGTAAAGATAAAAAAAATCAGTTAGTAAGAAAAAAAATTTTTCAATTTATTATTAAACACCCTTGGATATTAGCAATTGTCTTAGTTTTATTTTTGTTAATGATTATAATGCTTGTAATACTTGGCGGAGGTGGTGGAGCAGCTAGTGAAGAAGCAAATAATAATAGTTCTCGTTCCATAAGTGATGCATGTAGTGACTTTCCTTTAAATTCGACAAGTCTTTCAAAATCTGAGTTTGTTAGTTTAGTACAAGAAAATATTACAAGATATAATAGTGCCCCTAATGAATTTAAGAACACTAAAGATTTGGAAACAATGTATAATGTTGCAACAAAAAATAATTGTAATCCTGAACTTGTTGTTGCTAGAGCAATTCAAGAAGGATTTACTGGTGGAAAATATAATTATTGGGGTATTGCTGTTTATAATGGAGAGACAAGTGGTAATGGTTATAGCTCTTTGTCCGAGGGTGTACTTGCTTTTTGCAATATAGTCAGTAGATATAGCACCTTATATGATTTAAATCATGCCTATGGCTATATAGGCGATTACTGGGCTAATAAAGGAAACAACTCATATGGTGGATGTACATATATTGATTATACTTATGAATATTATGATAACAAATCACGAGCTGATGAGGTAAAGGCTGTGTGCGCTAAAAATCAATGTCCTTTAGCTGGTAAAAGTCCTGAAAATCCAAGTAAATGTCTTAAAACTAATGAAGAAGATCAAGATGCATATACTAAATATCAAAATTGGGCATTAACTACTCACAGAAAGAATGTGTTTGGCTTAGAACCAGATCAATGCTTAAATCCTGATAGTGATTTTGGAAACTTTGATAGATGTACCATTTTTAATCAAGTAGATCCTCGTTGGGCTGACAGAAACATAGGATTGTCTGGTACTAAAATGGATTGGGGATGTGCTGTTACTTCAGTTTCAATAGGAATTTCTTGTTTTGGAAATAAATATGATCCAAGATTTAATCCTGGTAAGTTTTTGGATTTGGCAAACTCCTCGAAATATGTTAGTTCATGTTTTACGGGAGCTAATATATATTGGACTTGTCCAGCAATTCAAGTATTTGCACCAAATATTAACTATGTAGCTGGAATAGTTCAAGTCTTAGGACCTAACATAGATTATAAAGTTAATTTTATTAACAGTTTTGATCCTAATAAACACTTTTTTATAGTTCAAATTATTAATGAAAGAACAAGAACCCATTTTGTAGTACTTAAAAGTATTAATAGAGCAAAAGGTACATTTACATGTTTAAATCCAAGTGGTGGTGTAATAACTGAAGAAAAATTAAAGGATATAAATGCAGTAAGGGTATTCACAAAATGATTATGAAAGGAGAATTACTTTGAAGGAAAATAAAATTTTAATTTTGGTATTAATTATATTTGCTATTTTTGGAATAATAGGATTGTACTTTTACTTTAATAATGTTAGTAATGAAGTTGTAGTTAATAATACTGGAAACTCAATTAATAATTCACTTCATAATCAAAATACTAATGTTATAAAAAATAATACAAATAATAATACAATTGCAAATGTTACAGCAAAGGACTACTATTTAGTAGTTGGTGACTATTTAAATGTTTCTTTTAATGATAAAAGTAAAAAGTGGAGAAAAGTTAATAAGCAAAAATATACTGATGAATTTGAAGTGTATGTTGATAAATCATATTTTGGCAAATATTCTTTAATTTACGGTAAGGTATGGAATTTACTAGACTCTAATAATAATTATGTAGATTATGATGGTAGTATTATTGCTTATTCATCAGACTTTAATGTAAATGTATTAAATTATCAAGAACTAAATATAAATGATGATATTATTGGCGAGGTAAAAAAATATTTAATTGACTACAACTATCAATATAAAGATACCTATTTTAATCATTTGTATTATATAAATGAAAATAACTATGTTGTATTTTGTACTAATATTTCTTATAATGATGTCGATAAAGAGGATATTAATTATACAGTTGGTTACTTAAAAAAAGATGGTTTAATTTATACGATTTTTAATAATAAATTTGATTCTGAAAGTAGTATTGAACAACCTGTAAATGCATTGACTGGATGGTTAATTGTAAATGGCAAAACTTATTTGTCTATAAATGAAATTTATTATTCAAATAAACAACCTACAGCTTCGCTATATGAATTTAACGGAAGTAAATTCACAAAAGTTATTTAAAAAATATACATTATGTTGTATAATAAATTCATTAAAAAGGAGGAAAAATGAAATTTAAAGTTACCAAAAAAGATTTTATGTTATTTTGTATTTATTGTGGAATACTTTTATATTTTTGTGCTATTGCAGTACTTAATTTTTCTTCATTTTCCACGGATGGAACATTTTATGGTTTACTTCCATTTAAGGCTTTTACACCTCAATATATTGGTTTTACATTAGGTCTATTTGTTGCAGCACTCATTTTAATATTTACAAGTGTATCTTCGAAGATATTTAGTAAAGAAAAAGGTGATGGCTTTGGTTTATTCTTTTCTGAAAAAGGTAGTGATGGTTATTCTAAGTGGGCATCAGATAAAGATATTAAAACAGATAAAAATATTGTAAAAGTTAGAACTATAGATGACCATATAGAGGCAGCTGGTGTTGCTCTTGTAAATAATGGTAAAGAGATGTGGGTTGATAATGGTGAATATCATAATTTAATAATTGGTTCTACTGGCTCTGGTAAAACAGAATGTGTAGTTAAACCTCTTGTTAATTTACTTTCTAAAAAAGGTGAAAGTATGGTTATTACTGATCCTAAAGGTGAAATTTATCAATATTGTGGTGAATATTTAAAAAAACAAGGTTATAATATTGTAATATTAAATTTCCGTGATCCAGAAAAAGGAAACTCTTGGAATCCACTTGCACTTCCATATATGTATTATAAACAAGGAAATCAAGATAAAGCAACAGAACTTTTAGAGGACGTATCACTTAATATTTTGTATGATAAAAGTGAAGGTGGAGATTCTGCTTTCTGGCAAAAAAGTGCTGCAGACTATTTTTCAGGTTTAACAATGGGCCTATTTATGGATGCCAAAGAAAAAGAAGTAAATTTAAATAGTATTAACTTTATGTCTACAGTAGGCGAGGAACGTCGTGGTACAAAAACATATATTCAAGAATATTTCAATTTAAAAGGTGAAGCAAGCCCTGCATATATATTTGCTTCGAATACTATAAATGCACCTAATGAAACCAAAGGTGGTATTCTTTCAACTTTTAGACAAAAAATAAGGTTGTTTTCAACAAAAGAAAATTTAAGTGAAATGCTTTCATATTCTGATTTTGATATGAGAGATATTGGTAATAAAAAGACAGCTGTTTTTATGATAATTCATGATGAAAAGAAAACTTATCATGGACTTATGACAATATTTATTAAACAATGTTATGAAACTTTAATAGATTGTGCTCAAGCAAATGGTGGTAAGCTTGCATATCGTACAAATTTTATTCTTGATGAGTTTGCAAATATGCCTCCGCTTAAGGATGTTGATTCAATGGTTACAGCTGCCAGAAGTAGAGCGATTAGATTTTCATTCATTATTCAAAACTTTGCTCAACTAAATGATGTTTATGGTGAAGAGGTCGCTCAAGTTATCAAAGGTAACTGTGGTAATTTAATTTATTTAATTTCTACTGAACTTAAGGCACTCGAAGAAATTAGTAAAATGTGTGGTGAAGTTAAATCAAAAGAAAAAGATAAGACTGCCTCAACACCACTTGTAACAGTTTCTGATTTACAAAAATTGAAATTATTTCAAGCAATAATTATTAGATGGCGTAAAAATCCATTTAAAACTGATTTAGCACCTGACTTTAAAATTGATTGGGGTATTGAAAGAAAAGATGCTGTATTACCTACAAGGGAAAAAACCAAAATTGAATTATTTGATGTAAAATCATTTGTATCCGAAAAGAAAAAAGAAGAAGCGATGAATAATCCTGGAATGATGGGCGGTATGGATAATCCATTCATGGGCGGTGGTGGATTTAACCCTTTTATGGGAGCAAATCCATTTATGGGTCCTAGACCTAATTCGAGTCCAATGGCCCCATCTCCTTCATCAACTCCTAATCCATTTATGGGTGGTGGAGAAGTAACCTCTAAAGATATTGATGATATGGTAAAAGAAATCGAAAAGAAACTTCAGGCTCTTGATGAGGAAGAAAAAAAAGAGAATGAACTTAAAAAACAATCTGAAAATATTACTGAAGATAAACCAGTTATTAAACCAATTGTTGAAAAAGAACCATCTGAAGATATTGATGAAATTATTAAAAAACTTGAGAAAACTGAAACTCCAGAAAATAATGATGAACCTGATGGGTTTACTCAAGAAATTAATCTTAAGGATGAGCCCAATACCATGTTAAATGTTGATAAAGACAGTGAGGTAATTAATAATTCAGTATCAGATGATGATGATTATTTAGATGATTTCTTTGATGATTAGTGACAAATAAAATAAAATCTCATATATTATTATGAGGTTTTTTTATGAAAGTCATTGAATATAAAAATTACGAAAGCTATTTAGGAACACTTATTGATGTTCAACATCCTCTTGATTATGAAGAGTTTCATGATCCAAGAAGTAAAAATATATATGCTGATAAGCTATTATTAAATCCAGGATTATATCTTAAAAAAAATGAAACATACTATATAATGTGTAGAAAAGGTACATTAAGTAGAAAAGTTGTAAGAATGTTAACATTTTATGGCTATGATGTTGTTCTTGTAAAAAACTTTTAAACATACTATAATTTTATTGGGAGTATTATATGATTGAAAATTTAGCAGATTTTTTAGAGGCATTCCTATTATCTTTGGGAGCATTTGCTCCAATTTTGGCGTGCTTTTTAATAATTATCGAATCAATTATCCCCGTGCTTCCATTATGCGTTTTTATTACAATAAATTTTTATTTTTTTGGTAAAATAGTCGGATTTATTATTTCTTGGATATTTACCTGTATAGGTTGCTTTCTATCTTACACTTTAGTTAGAAACGGTATTAAAACGATTGCCCTTGATACTGCACAAAAGTCAGGATTATTACAAAAGACAACTAAATTAATAAAAAATATGGATATGACTAATTTAATTCTAGTTATTGCAATTCCTTTTACACCAGCTTTTCTTATAAATATTGCCGCGGGTCTTGCAAAAATGGACAAGAAAAAATTTATTATTAGTATATTAATTGGTAAGATTTTTATGGTATATTTTTGGGGATTTATAGGGGTTAGTTTAATAGAAAGTTTAAAAAATCCCTTAATAGTTATAAGGGTTGTAATTTTATTATTATTTGCCTATATATTAAGTATTATTGCAAAAAAAATACTAAAAATTAATTAGTATTTTTTATTTGTGAACTAATACTCTAGTTCCTGCGGATACGTTTTCGTAAACAGTTTGAGCAGCATCATAAGGCATATTAACGCATCCGTGACTTCCATTATAAGTATAAATATCTCCTCCAAAAGTTCCTCGCCAAGATGCATCGTGAAGTCCTATTCCTCCATCAAATGGCATCCAGTAATCAACGTGAACTTTATAATCAGGGCCTTCGAGAAATGTATTATAGTCTTTGTAAGCAATTTGAAAGTAACCAATTCTTGTATCATATACACCATCTTTTCCTGTAGTAACAGCCGTAGTTAATATTAAATTTGAATCTTGATAAAAGTTTAATGTTTGACTTGATATGTCGACTTCCACAAAAGTCGCAGGCATTAAATCTATACTTTCTTTATCAAAGTAACCATAGGTTCCATCTTCGAGCATTCCTCGATAGTAAGAATTATTTTCAAAATCGATTACTATTTTTTGATAAATATCAATACTACCTAAATATGAACCATTAATGTCATAATAATCAGCATTATTTTTTAAGTAGCCATATAAATATTTATCATGATATTTTTTCGTGAGAATTTCAGAAATGATTTCTGTTTGATTTTTGCTGGAAATTGAACTTTCAATTTCTGATTCACTTGGTATCTCGGGTTTTTCTATAACAGCATTATCCTTAACAGTAGTTTCATTTTCTATTATTTCTTCTTGTGATAGATCATCATTTACTAATGGAACACAAATAACAGTTTCTATTTTGTTTGGTTCTTTTGGTACAAATAAAGTATTTTTTATGAATTTTGTAAATTCATATGTATTTATTATTGTACTTAATAGCACTGCAAATGCTAAAATCTTATCTTTCTTTTTCATAATGATTATAATACTAAATTTAATAATAATTGTCAATTTATAATTTACAAATAAAATATCACATGATACAATATAATGAGAAAGGAAGTTAAAAATGCCAAGAAATATTCTAATATCTAAAGAGGATATTCTAAATGCTGGTTTTGATATAACTAGAAAATATGGTATAAGTAAGGTAAGTAATAGGGAGCTTGCCAAGTATTTAAATTGTTCAATAAGACCTATTTATTATCAATTTAAAAACTCTGATGAACTATTTAATGAATTATATAAAAAAATTCATAATTATTTTTATTCGTACATTTTAAATAATTTAAATGATAAGATTCCAAAATATAAACAGGTGGGTTTAAATTATATTAAATTTGCAAGGGAGGAAAAAAACTTTTATCAAGTATTATTTTTAAATAATAATTGTGATTTAAATACATTTAATGATGATATGGATAAAAGTTTTGATATAGTAAAAGGTTTTATTAAAACTAGTACTAAACTTTCCGAGGAAGATATAAACGATTTTCATTTTAAAATGTGGACATTTTGCCACGGACTTGCAACACTTCTTGCAAATAATAAAGTTAACTTAACAGATAAACAAATAAATATTCTTATTTCACAGGAGTTTCAAGCACTAATGCTTCTTCGAGATAACATAGATAATAAATATATTTTTAAGGAGGAAAATTAATGGAAAATATAATTGAGGTAAAAAATTTAACTAAATCATATAAAAATAAAATTGCTGTTGATAACTTATCATTTAATGTTAAAAGAGGTGAGATTTTAGGACTATTAGGTCCAAATGGCAGTGGAAAAACTACAACAATAAATTCTATGTTGTCACTATTAAATTTTGATAAAGGTTCAATAAAAATCTATGGTAAAGAAATGAATAATGATGCCTACGATATTAAAGAAAAAATTGGCGTTATTTTTCAAGAAGTTGCTGTATTTGAGGAACTTACAGTTTATGATAACATTGATTATTTTTGTGGACTTTATATAACTGATAAAGAAAAAAGAGCGAAGTGTATAGAGGATGCTATTAAATTAACAGGTCTTGAGAATTTCAAAAAATACTATCCAAAACAGTTATCCGGAGGACTACTTCGAAGATGCAATATCGCCTGTGGTATTGCTCATAAACCTAGTATAATATTTCTTGATGAACCGACTGTGGCTGTTGATCCACAAAGTCGAAATAATATATTATCAGGTATTAAAAAATTATCTGATGATGGAGCAACAATTATATATACCACTCATTATATGGAAGAAGCAGAAAGTATTTGCGATAGAATTATAATTCTTGATAATGGTAAAATCATTGCAAGTGGTACAACTGATGAACTAAAAAAACTATCTAATATCGAAGAAAAAATAACTGTAGAATTAAATAAGATTTCTAATAATGATATAGATAAACTATCAAAATTCAAACAAATTAGAAACATTTCATATAAAGATAATTTACTTATAATTACTTATTCAAAAGGTACTGATAATTTAGGTAAGTTAACAAGCTTTTTAAAAGAAAATAGCATTTCATATAATAAAATATATTCTGAAAGACCTAGTTTAAATGATGTATTTTTGGAACTTACAGGAAAGGATTTAAGAGACTAATGTTTGTACATAACTTTAAATATAGTTTAAAAATATTATTTAAAAATAAAGGATTACTTTTTTGGACATTTATATTTCCAATAATTTTAGGAACGCTTTTTAATTTAGCTTTTTCAAATATAGAAAAAACAGAAACCTTTAATAAAATTAATGTTGCTATTACTCAAAATAATGATAGTTATATCAAAAATACATTTGATGCTTTAGAAAACGATAAAGTCGTTAAAATTCAAAATGATGATTTAGAAAATTCTAAAAAGTTACTTGAAAATAAAAAAGTTGTAGGCTATATTGATAACAATACTTTATATATTAAATCTAATGGCCAGGAAGAAACAATCTTAAAAAGTATTATGGATGAAATTCTAATAAATAAAGATATTTATGAAGAATATTTAAATAATGGTAAGTTTCCTAACAATATCTCAACAAATTATAAAATAACAAATGTTACTAGGAAAAATATTAGTTATACAATGATTGAGTATTATACGCTTATTGCTATGGCAGCCTTTTATGGAGCGGCGATTGCTCTTACAATGATTAATTATTTACTACCTAATATTTCCACTTCGGGAAAAAGAATTAATATAAGTCCTGCCAAAAGAGGTACTTTATTATTAAGTAGTTTTTGTGCAAGCATAGTAGTTCAAATAATTGGAATGTTTATATTATTTTTATATACAATTTTTGTTTTAAAAGTTGATTATGGAGATAACTTATTATATGTTTTTATTCTTACTTTTTTTGGATTACTTGCAAGTCTTTCATTAGGTACATTTCTTGCAAGCACTATTAAAACAAATAGTAATAACAAATTTGGTATTTTAATTGCTATTACTATGACACTTTCATTTTTTTCAGGAATGACGGGAATAACTATGAAGTATGTAACTGATAAAAATATGCCGATAATAAATTATTTAAATCCCTGTAATATGATTGTTGATGGTCTTTACTCTTTATATTACTATGGAGTTAATAATCGTTTTTACTTTAATATATTGAGTCTTATTATTTTTACAATAGTAATGCTATTTATATCTTCGGGATCTTTAAGGAGGCAAAAATATGACAGTATTTAAAACTTACTGGAAAATTGTTAAGAAAAATATTGGAATTATTATTTTATACACAGTAATGTTATTAGTATTTGGAACAATGAATTTAAAGACAAATAAAAATAGCTTTGAATTTGTAAGTTCAAAACCAGATATTATAATAGTTAATAACTCAAGTGGTGTAATAACTGATAATTTAATATCATATTTAAAGACAAATGCTAATGTAAAAAATATTACTGATGAAACTGATGTAGACGATGCTGTATTTTTTAGAGATGCTAACTATGTAATTTATATTCCAAAGGATTTTGAAACCAAATTAGAAAGTGGAAAAGAAGTTAACATCGATATAAAAACAAATAATTCTTATGATTCATATATTGCAAGTGAACTTTTAACAAAATACCTAGATGTTTTTTCAAAATATATGAATTTATATAATGATAAAATAACCGCTACCCAAAAATTAGATCATACCTTAAATAAAAAATCTAATGTTGTAATTGCAAGTGAAACAAATTTAAATAGTAAAACTTCCTTATTTTATAATTTCTCAAGTTACTCAATAATGGCTATTGTAATTTATATAATTTGTTTAGTTTTATCTAGTTTTAATGATGAAAAGATTAGTAAAAGAACAAATGTAAGTGGTATGAATTATAAAATGGTTAATAATTATTTATATATATCTTCATTCACATTTACATTTATAATTTTTATAGTTTATTTAATACTTAGTTTTCTAATATTAAAAAGTAGTATTTTAAATATTAATGGAATTTTATATAGTTTAAATATGTTTATATTTTTTATAGTATCTTTTACAATGTCTATTTTAATATCAAATTTAGTAAAAAGTAAAGGTGCTATAAGTGGGGTAGTAAATGTAATATCACTTGGTTCAGCATTCTTATGTGGTGCTTTTATACCTGTAAAATATATGCCTTCATTTGCCCTAAAAATTGCTCACATTTTCCCAACATTTTATTTTATAGATAATAATGAGTATATTGCCTCATTACAAAATTTTGATAAAGCATCATATGAGTTTGTATTAAAAAACTTTATTATAATGATTATATTTGTAATGATTTTCTTAATTTTAAACAGTTTGGTAACAAGATTTAAAAGGAAAGTCAATTAAAAAGGATATAGAGGGTTTTCTATATCCTATGTTTTTGAGTTTGTGAGATTTTATTATTTTAATTACTTACGCAAAGATTTTTATATATTTTTTAATTTCTCTATCGGTTAAAATTTTTCCGTTACTTATTATCTTTTCATTAATCATAAGTATCGGTTTATTTTTATCTTTATATTTAGATAATGTTTCTTTATCATCGATAACATTAATTTCTACATTAATATCTTCGTTTTTAGTAACCTTATTTAAATTTTTTAATAGTTTCATACGATTACTAGAATTTTCACCGATAATGTTTATTTTCACTTAACCACCTCCTTTAATGGATTTGAAAAATACTTTATTTCTTTTTCACAATTTAATAATATAATATTTGTCTTAAATGAAACTTAAATATTTAAATTTTTTTTAGAAAGTTTAATTTTTGTACTTTCAACTTTACCATCACGTATATAAGTTATTGTAATTTCATCGTCTATGTTATATTTATATAGTTCATATCTAAAATATGCTGTGCTTTTTGTTTCACTATCATTAATTTTAGTTATAACATCACCTTTTTTTAACTTGTTATAAGCTGGTGAATTTTTCTCTACATCAAGAACTAATATTCCTTCTTCAATATCGAGTGATTTTACATAGCTATAATATCTAAAGTCATTTTTTGCATCACTAACACTCGCAATTGAAACACCTATATATGGATATTCTTTTTCATTACCACCAATTATTTCATTAGCTTTTTCTATAGCAGTGTCTATTGGAATAGCAAAACCAATACCCTCGATGCCAGAACCAGAAAGTTTAGCATTAACTACACCAATAACTTGCCCGTTAGCATTACAAAGTGGGCCACCACTGTTACCTGAATTAACAGCCGCATCTGTTTGAATTACCTTTAATAAAATATTTGAGTTATTACTTGTTATTTCCACAAGCCTTTCTTTACCAGAAATTATACCTCTTGTAACAGTAAATGAATATGCACTATCAAGTGGTGAACCTAAAGCAAATACAGTATCTCCCGCTTTGATGTTATTACTATCACTTATTTCAACAGCATCTAATCCATCAATTGTTTTTACCTTTAAAACTGCAATATCAGTATATTCATCGCTACCCACTAATGTAGCATCTAATGTAGTTTCATCAGAATACGTTACTTTAAATGTAGTTCCACCATCAACTACGTGATGATTTGTTACAATATAAGTATCATTACCATCAATTTTATAAATAAAACCACTTCCTGTAGCGGATAATTTACCCATACTATAATTACTAATTAAGGCAACTTTATTATATACTTTTTCAACTGATTCACTAAGACCAGTATCTGTAATAGTAACATTCTTTTCCTCTTTTACAATAGTTTTTGAAAATATACTTGGAAAATTATAAATAACTGCTAAAGATAATACAATACCTATAAAAAATGTACTAATAGAATAAAGAATAGTCTTTCTATTATCTTTCATCTTTCCTCCTTACAAATTAAATATAATGCTTTATTCTTAAATAAACCTTAAAAAAAATTACTTTTTTTAAAAAGTAACTTTAAATGTAGTAATTCCTTTTTTAGAACTTGCACTTATTTTAGCATTATGTTTTTCAACTATATCTTTTGCAATAGCAAGACCTAGTCCATATCTATTTTCATTACGATTTCTTGATTCATCTATTTTATAAAACCTTTCAAATATTTTTTGTTCATCTTCTTTTTTTATTTCATCACCATCGTTTTTTACCTCAAGGATTATATCTTTATTAGATTTATATAAATTAACAGTAACATTACCATTTTCATTTGTATGTTTAATACTATTATCAATTAGAATTCCAAGAAGTTGTCTAATTAAATCACCATTACAAGTATATTTTATATTCTTTTTAATGTTATATTTTAATTTAATCTTTTTTTCATAAAATAAACTCTCGTATGTTAAAATTTCATTTTCAGTAAGTTTTGATAAGTTTTCCTCTTTCATAAGAAATTTTTTATTTGCCTCAATTTTTGCTAAATCTAATAGTTCTATAACAAGTTTGTTCATTTTTTCGGTTTCCTCTTTGATATTATGAATCCATTTTTCATTTTTATCATTATAATATGCTTCAACACTTGCATTAATTACTGTAAGTGGCGTTTTAAGCTCGTGAGAGGCATCAGCTATAAATCTTTTTTGTTTATCGAAGCTTTCATTTACTGGCTCAGTTATCCAACTTGTTAAAATAAATGATGTTAAAATTACGCATGACTCTAAAAATATAAATATTATACTTGTTGTTAAAAGTGTTTTTGTAAGTGTATTTTTAACTTCTGAGTTATCCATTAAAATAAGAGAATTATTATCAGTAAAGGCATATGAATATTTAGTATTATAAAGATTTCCAATATAATATTTTGAATGATGATATTTAATTATTTTATTAGCAATATTTTTGATTTTTACAATGTCAATTACATCATCATAAGTGTGAGAGACAGTTTCTTTGTACATACCATTTTCATCAAGGATTATGTTATAAACGGTAAAATCCATAAAAACATTATTACTATTAGCATTATCAGATAGTTCAATCATTTTATCTAACACATTTTTAACATTTTCTTTTTTTTCTGAATAAACTCTAGCATTAGATATTAAAAAGACTGCTAAAACAAAAATTGTAAGAATAGTTGATATTGTAAAGAAAACTTTAGATTTTAATCTTTTCATTTTGATACTCCAATTTATAACCTATATTTCGAATTACTTTAATTTTAACTTTCGAATTTATATTTTTTAATTTCTTTCTTATAAATGACATATATGCTTCGAGTGTATTTATTTCTGAATCACTATCATAACCCCATACTTTACTAAATAATTGTTCTTTGGAAATAATACTTTCATGGGAATTTAATAAGATTAGTAAAATATTATATTCTTTACCAATTATATTAATTGTTTCTTTTGTATTTGTATTTTCTAAAATTAATTTATGAATATCAAGGGATAAATCACCGTAGGTTGCTAATTCATTTTTAATTTTACCATCACTTAGTTGAAGCTTTATTCTTGCAAAAAGTTCATCCATATGAAATGGTTTTGTTAAATAATCATTTGCACCTTCATTAAAACCTTCCATTTTATCATCAATATTTGCTTTAGCAGTAAGCATTATTACTTTTGAATTTATATTTTCTTTTCGAATACTTTTTAGTATTTCAAAACCATTTTTACCTGGAAGCATTACATCAAGAAGTATAAGATCATAAATGCCACTTAGGGCTTCATCCTCACCCTCTGTTCCATCTGTACATATTTTAATAATATAATTTTCTTTTTTTAGCATTGATTTGATTGCATCTGCTAAATTAAATTCATCCTCAATTATTAATATATTCATCCTTCACCACCTAATAAATTATATATTTTTTATCTTAAATAAATCTTAAATATATAGTTATTATATCATGAAAAAACCATTTTTTAATTAAAATGGTCTAAAATAAATTTTACTAAATCACTAGCACTATTTTCATTTATAATTTTCTTTTGATTTTGAATCATTTCTTTACAAATATCTTCATTATTCATTAAGTATTTTATATTATCAATAATTTCTTTATCTGTATCGCACTTTATACTCATTTTGTTATTTTCAAAAAATAAAGTATTATATGTTTCAATACCTGGAATTGGATATATATGTAAAAGTGGTTTATGTATTGAGGCAATTTCAGTTGAGGAAAGACCTCCAGGTTTAGATAAAACATAGTCTGATGAATATATAAAATCATTAATGTTTTTAGTAAAACCTATAACAATAAGATTATCATTTTTATATTCATTTAATTTTTCATATAATTGTTTATTGGTTCCGCATATTACTATAATTTTAATGTTTTCTTTTAATAAAGGATTAATTATATTATCAATTTCTCCGAAGCCCATACTGCCAAGCATTACTAAGACTACTTTTTCATCATCTGAAATGTTATATTCCCCACGTATTGATTTAGCATTTTTAATAAAATTACTCGATACAGGAATTCCAGTATTTAGCAAATTTGTTTCACTAATACCTTTTTGTATAAAAGTATTTTCTAAAGTCTTTTGCATTACAAAATATTCTGGTTTTGCCTCTTCCATAAAAGGACAAGGTTCATAATCTGTGGCCACGAATAAAAAAGGAATATGTTTATATTTTTTATAATTATTTATGGCAGTAAGTGTAAGTGAGGGAAATAAATGTGTTGTTATTACAAGAGTATAATTATTTTTTTGAATGTATTCATAAAGTTTTTTCTTAAACATTTTGTTAAATAAGTAAACTGGACTTTGAAGTTTACTTTTGCTAACAAATTCTCCAGCCTTATATACATTTTTAAATATTTTTCCATTATTACCTAAAGTTTTTAAATAAATATCCGAAGACATTTTCTTAGCATTTTTTCCAAAAATATCAAAAAAGTCTATAAAATTACATTCTATATTATTTAATAATAGTTCCTCTTTTATGTAGTTTGCACAAGAATTATGGCCACCACCTGTAGAACAAGATAATATTAGTACTTTCACTTAATTTCCTCCTTTGCAAATTGCATCATATGTTTTATTTCTTAAGTCTTCGATTCTTTCTTTATATTCTAATGTTTCATCTGGGTATATAGCAGGAAGAATAATTGCGTGTATACATTTTTTCCTCTTATATAATTTTTGAATGCCATCAGGATTTACAAAAACAAAACGAATAGGTTGAATAGGCTTATTTGCTTCAACTGCTATTTTAAATGCACCATATTTAAAATCACGAATGTTTTCATAATAGGGCCATAAAGAACCTTCAGGGTACATATGTAATATATTATTTTTTCCTAACGCTTCATTAATTTGTTTATAAAATTTATCTTTATGTTTTCTTTCTTTAGGAATTGGAATAGCACATAATAATTTTATTAAATGTCTAATAAATGGAATTTTGAAATTTTCTTGAATTGTTGGGTAGTAAACTCTATTTGGATAGTTTATAAGTCCAATAAATGTGCAATCTAAATAATGAATATGGTTTGATACAGATACAAAGCCAGAATCTTTTATTTTATTTTCATTACCCTCGATTTCAAATCCTAAAAATATTTTATTAAAAAAGTATAATATTATTGCAATTGGTATTAAAATAATTGTACTAAAAAAATTGAATATAATATTTTTAGATATATATTCATAATTATCATCAATCTTAAATGGCATTAAACTCCAAGATTTACACACATGTTCATCACTTTTTAGGGCTTCATAATTTATATTTTTCATTTATTCACCAACTTATAAAAATTATATCAAAAAAGATTTTATTTATGAAGTATTTTAATCATACATTTATTTAAATGTGTTGATTATATTTTAAAGTATCAAATAATGCCAGGTTTACAGATATAAATGTAAACACAGTATTATTTTAAGTGACAATTATTTATTAAATGATATACTTAAGATAGGAAGTGATTATATGCCAATAGATCAAGCTCTTAAAGAATTTAAAAAGTATGCTGATGATTTTGCTTTAATAGGTGATGCAGAAGAAGCAATAAAAAATAATAAGGAAGAATTTTTACATAAATGGACAAAAGTCAATCAATACTATTTATATATATTTAGAAACACTGAACCGTTAAGTGATGAATATTTTGACTGTATTGATATCTTGAGTGATATTGCCGCTGATAATCCTGGTTTGGAAGAATGGGTTAAGATGATAATTGATCGTAGTTATGACAAAGTTAATGAATTATCTCAACAAGTAAAAGGATTTGATACATCGTCCATATCTGGGCCAATCGAGTCTTTGCTAACTGAGATTAAAAATATGACACATTGGGATTCTGAGGAAATTGAAGATATTAAGTTTTTACTTATCTATTATAAAAATGAACTTATTGCTAATCAAGGTTCTTTTGAGCAAAATCATTATCAAAGTCTTTTAAGGGATGTTAATGCTACACTAAGTAAAATTGATAGATTTTATGAAATGATTAATTCTGAGGATTTTGATGAATTTAGAGGTAGATAAAAATGGAAAGTTTAAATAATTTAAAAGAGCGTTTGCACATTGCTCAAAATGAACTAGATAAAATTACAATAAAAAAGCATAATACAGTTCCATGGAGTCAAGGAGAACAGGATCAATCTAATTTAAATTCTTTTACTTACGATGAATATACTGATGTATGTAAGGCATATAAATTAAAATCAAAAATATTTGAATTAGAGGATCAAATTGCAACATATTCTCAAAGAGCACAGCAAGAGGAGAAAATGGAAAAAAATAATAAAGAAAGCCAAACAAAAGAATATGAATATTCATCTTTAGGAAAAATTCAAACGACAACGAATTCAGGAAATGATGCTAGATATGATGCCCAGCATAGATTTTTTGGAGTGAGTAAATTAAATCAAACTATTTTAACTTTATCTGGTCAAAAAAGAAAATTTAAAAGATTATGGATAAAGGCAAGTAATAATAATGAAAAAACACAAGAACAAGTCTCATACGAACTAAATAAAATATTTAGATAAGAAAGGCTAACTATTAAAAGTCAATAGTTTTTCTAAAAAAAATTTAATATGGAA
>CABUPU010000002.1 GCA_902493595.1 uncultured Mycoplasma sp. | reverse complement strand
TAAGTGTTAAACTTGATAAAACAAAACCTGAAATAAGTAGTGTGGAAGTTGCAAGCAAAAAAACTGGATATAAGAGTAGATATACAACAGTATCATTTACATTATATGATGAACATAGTGGTGTTGGAAGTTTCTGTATAGGTACATCAAATAACTGCATTTCACAATCATTAAATAGATATTGCTCACAAAATGGAAAATCATATAATTGTAGCATTGATTATACATTTACAAGTAGTGATGGAAGTGGCAACAGTGAATATGTTTATATATCAGCCTATGATATTGTTGGAAATTCAAGTACTCAAAGTAAAAAATATGATTTATATAAAGAATGTACAGATACAGAATTTGATAAATATGGAGAATGCTCTGTGAAGTGTGGTGGAGGTAGTTATTGGGAATATCGTAAAGATTCTCATTTAGGTACATCATGTTATATACTTGGTAATACTTCATGTAATACAATGTCTTGTTGCTCAAGTACTCGAAGAGAATATTATTATACGGGTTCATGTAGTACAACATGTGGTTCAGGTAGTAAAAATGTATATTATAAATTGTATTCAAAATATAATGGTCAAGAATGTGGAACTGATTATGACATTGAAACATGTACTGACAATTCTGGATGTGTAACACCTGACCCTGATCCATCACCAAATCCTGGCGGTGGAGGCAGCAGTAACTGTGATGAAATATATGAAAATAGATGTGTTCCATCTAGTAAAGATCTTTATTATATTACAACATGTTGTGGAAATACTTGCACTTATACTGCAAAAAATGGAACAATTGAGAGAGGAACCATTTCAAGAAGCCTTTTACAGGCAGAATCTAGGTGTAAGTCCTCTAGTCCAAACCCAGGTGATGGTAATAAATGTTATTATGTAGATACCAAATGCGCAAGTAACGGAAAAGATTATAATACAACAAATTGTACATGTGGTAATGGAGTTGGTGGATTTAAATGTGGCTGTAAGTGCCCTAAAGGATGTGTTGGTTAATGAAAAAAGTAATATTTGTAATAGTAATATGTTTAACTTTATGTGGCTGTGGTAAAAAAGAAGATGATATAAAAATACTGGAAAGAACTATATATAATAATTCTGAAAATATTAAAAAAGAAAATATCTATGGTTGTTGGAAATTTAATAAAGCTGATGCTTATTTGGGGAAGCAGCTTTTATATGATGGTGATGATCCAAGAACAATAAATTTTTATGAAAATAATTTAGAATATTGTTATTATGATGTAGATATACCTAAATGTGAAACGCTAAATTATAAAATTAACAATAATAGATTAGAAATTGAAAGCAATGATGTATTAGATGAATATTTTACATTATATATGTATGAAAAAGATAAAATTCTTGACTTTACAATGGAAACCACTAAAGATGATATTAAATATATATATCACATGAAATATACAAAAGAGTGTAAATTAGACAAAGAATGAAAATGAATTTTTTCATTCTTTTTTTATTTTATTATAAATGAATATGTGTTATAATTTTATGTATGTGAGGGAGTAAGTATGGAATTGAGAAGAAGTGTATTAAGAGAAAAAATAATGATTATTTTATATCAACTTGATATTGCAAAGGATCAAAAGATTAATGTTAGTATAGATGATACTATTAAAGCTAATGTTGAAATAGATAATGAATTTGTAAAACAGATTGTTTATGGTTGCGTAACGTATAAAGATCAAATAGATAAGCTTGCTAATAAATATATGAATGATTGGACAATAGATAGAATTGATAAAACTGGTGCTGCAATTCTTAGAATGGCAATATATGAACTAATGTATACAGATACGCCTGATGTAGTCGTAATTAATGAAGCAATAGAACTTTCTAAAAAATATAGTGATGATAATGTACGAAAAATTATTAATGCTGTTTTAGATAAAATAATTAAGGAAAAATAATGGAATACAATTATTTAAATATAAGTGAAGTTAATAATTATATAAAAAGTCTTATTGATAAAGACTATTTTTTGAATAAAGTATATATAAAAGGTGAAATATCTAACTTTAAAAATCACACAAGAGGGCATTTATATTTTACTTTAAAAGATGATAGCTCTCGAATTAATGCAGTAATGTTTGCCTCGAATGCGAAAGACCTTGATTTTGTACCTGAGGATGGAAACCAGGTTTTAATTGAGGGAAGAGTTTCATGCTATCCAGCTTCGGGAAGTTATCAAATATATGTAGAAAAAATGAGTTTAGATGGCATAGGAAGACTTTTTGTGGAATATGAAAAACTAAAGAAAAAACTTGCCGCTGAGGGATTATTTAATCCAGAACATAAAAAAAGAATTCCTAAATATCCCATGAAAGTTGGTGTTATTACCGCTGATACTGGAGCCGCAATTAAGGATATTGTTTCTACGATTAAACGAAGATTTCCAATTTGTCAGGTTATTTTGTTTCCAAGTTTAGTACAGGGACCCGATGCTAAATATAATATTGTTAATCAAATAAAAAAGGCTGACACATTTAATTTAGATACAATTATCGTAGGCCGTGGTGGAGGTTCAATCGAAGATTTATGGGCTTTTAATGAAGAAATAGTTGCAAGAGCTATTTATGAATGTAATACGCCCATTATAAGTGCTGTTGGCCATGAAATAGATTTTACTATTGCTGATTTTGTCGCAGACCTTCGAGCACCAACACCAACTGGAGCGGCAGAAATGTGTGTTCCCACTATACTAGATACACAAATACTTATTAATAATCTTGTTATTAGATCGACCAAAACAATTAAGAATATGGTTAATCAAAAATTTGTTATGCTTGAAAGATTTAAAAGAAGTTATATTTTAAAAAATCCATATTCAATGTATGAAATTAAAGAACAAAAACTTGATAATTTAATAGATAATTTAAAAATAAATATAGATAATATTGTTACTAAAAAATCACATTTATATGTGAGAGCAGTTTCTAGTTATGTGTTAAATAATCCAACAATGTTATTTGATAAAAGTGCTAATAAGCTAGATATGCTTATAAAAAGTTTATCATTACTTAATCCATTAAGCATTTTAGATAAAGGATATAGTATTGTAAAAAGCAATGATTTGGTTATTAAGAATGTAAAGGATATCAAAAAAGGTGATAATGTAGATATTATCCTTGCAAAAGGTAAAATTAATGCAAAAGTTATGGAGGTAAAAGATGGAAAATAAAACTTTTGAGGAAGCTTTAAGTAATTTAGAGCAAATAGTTAAAGAACTTGAATCTGGAAATGTAGATCTTGATAATGCTATTAAAAAATATAGTGAAGCAATGAGTCTTGCAAAGTTTTGTTCAGATAAAATTAAAAATGCCACGGCTGCAGTTAATAAAGTTTTAACTGAAAGTGGTGAACTAAAAGATTTAGATATAAAAGAAGGTTAATGCTATTTATTAGCATTTTTTCTTGACATAAATTTATAAATATATATAATATAGATTGGTTATTGAGGGGGTAAATATGTTTGTAGTTATGTTAGTTGTTGTTATTTCAGTCCTTGTGGGAGTAGCACCAATAGGTTTTAATATTTTATCTGTACTTGGAAGTAATCTTTTACCTAAAAAGCTTAAAGATAAGTATCAAAATACAAAATTTTATTTAAATAAAGCTGAGGAATATAGTTTTTTATTACAATCAAAAAAATTATCTGATAAATTTAAACTTGGATTAATTAATAAAAAACTTCTTAGTAAATTTAATGGTTTTACATATGTTGATATAGTTAATAATATGTCTAGTGATTTTGGCAAATTAAAATTATTATTAAATCATAAAGTTTTAAAGGACAATATTAATATTAGAATTTCCGATATTAAAATTACTTTAGAAGATCCATCAAAATATGAACTTTTATATGACATTTTAAATGATGATGAAAAATATTTACTTTTGTCACATATTAGTGATGATGATTTTGTGATAATCAAATATGAACAAATAAAAAAACATTTAAATGATTCTAAAAAAACTAGAATAATTCGTAATTTAAATAAAGATGAAAATAAACTAAGGCTTATAAAAGATATTAATATGGATAGCGAAATATATGAAATCCTTTCGACTTTTAAAAGCTTTGACATGGTTGAAAGTTATGTTTTAAAATTAAATGAAAGCTATCAGATAGGCCTTGTAGCACATATGAGTGAAGATGAAATTAAAAAATTTTTAGATAAAAATATCCTTGTTAAACCTATTTTAAAAACTATTAATGATGAAAGTATTTTTGATAGATTTTTTCAGATGCTTTCTATTGAAGATAAAATAGATGTTTTAAAATATAATAAAGGTAGCACTTTAGTAATGAAATATTATAGACAATATGAAAATTATATGAGTGATAAGGATAAAATGGATATTTTAGTTAAAATCCTTAAAAGTCCGGAGGAAAGTTTAAAAAAAGAGGCTTTTGAACTTTTACCAAATTGTTTAGTTAAAAAAGTAGCTTCATCAAATGGTGAAGTTAAAACGGCAACTGATATTAAAATGTATAAAGGTATCGATGCTAAAATATCTTTTGTGGTGGAACTTGAATCATCACATAAGGATAGCATATTAATTAAAACTTTAGATAAATTTAATTATTCTTGGAAAGTTAAGGGCGATTCATCAATCGATGATGGTGTAGAAATAGTATCTCCAATACTACACTATACTAAAGATGATTTAGCCAATTTAAAATTTGTATGTGATTTTATGGAAAATAATGGTTTTGTTATTACAAACTCTTGTGGTGGACATATTCATATTGGATTTGATTATTTTAAAGATGTTAAAGAGTTAGAAATGCTTTATATGATTTATACTAATACTCAAGATATCTTTTATGATATTTGTAATAGAAAAGGTAGTAAGGAAAGACCTAAATTAAAATCATATGCGAAACCTATATCAAATAACTTATATTTAGCAATTGCCACGCATAAATTCGAAGACAAAGATAAATTAAATGATTTTGTTAATAAAATGAAAAAAGTTCAAGATGATAGATATTTTGACATTAATATTAAAAATGCTCAAAGTAAGAAAAAAAATACTATTGAATTTAGGTTCCCAAATGGGGAAATAAGTTATGATGAAGTTCTTTTAAATATTACATTAATTATCAAACTTTGTATGGCCGCGAAAAAGTATGCATACATAAATAAATTTGATGAAAGATATGTACCAATTAATTTACTTTTAAGTAATGCCTCAAAAGAAGCAAGAAAAGACGTTCTTTTAAAAATGCTTTTCGAAGATAATGAAGAACTTATTGCTTTATATAATGAAAGATATGAGGCAAACAATATTACTGATGTTTTTACAAGAAAATATATTATTAACTTTTAATGGTAAAAAGTGTTAATATATTTTTTTAAATTTTTTCCATAATAATAGTGTGATATTATGAAGAAATTATTATTGTTTTTATTTATTTTAATAGTTCCATTTTGGGTATTTGCTTATTCTGATTATGTAGCTTTAGGAGGTAAAACTTTAGGTATTAAAGTTGATACAAAAGGTGTTATGGTAATTGGATTTTATAAAGTAAATGGTAAATATAATAAGGGAAACCCTAATTTAGCAAATGGTGATTATATTATCAAAGTTAATGACATTGAGGTATCTGATGTACAAAGCCTATCTAATGCAATTGAAAAATTTATTGGCGATGATTATGTAACAGTTACATATATTAGAAAAGGTATAGAAAAAACCTCTAAGCTTGAATTAATTAGCGTTGATGGTGTAATTAAAACTGGTCTTTTTGTTAAAAGCTCTATAATGGGAATAGGTACACTTTCCTATATTGATCCGAACACTATGATTTTTGGTGCTTTAGGTCATGAAATTGTAGAAAGTAACACTAATCAAAGAGTTGAAATAAAAGATGGTACAATTTTCAGTAGTTTTGTTACAGGTATTGAAAAAAGCATCATAGGTACTCCAGGAAGTAAAATAGCTAAATTTAATTATAATTATGAATTGGGTAATATTGTTAAGAATACAAAATATGGTATTTTTGGTATTTATAATGATAAAGTTGATTCAAATAATTTAATGAAAGTTGGTAACGCTAAAATAGGTAGTGCTGTAATTAAAACAGTTTTAAATGGTAATAATGAAGAACAGTTTAATATTGAAATAACTAAAATAAATGAAACAAGTGATATAAAAAATATTACTTTTAAAATAAATGATGATAGATTAATTTCCCTTACTGGAGGAGTTATTCAAGGTATGAGTGGTTCACCAATTATTCAAAATGAAGAAGTAGTCGGTGCTCTTACTCATGTAATTGTTGATAATCCTTATTCAGGTTATGGTATATTTATTCAAAGAATGCTCGAAGAGGGAGAAAGATAGGTATATAATTATTTAATAGTCATATAATAATTTTAGAAAACATTTTGTTTTCTTGACATAGATGAGTTTACACATGTAAACTCTTTTTTTATGATTATAATCACTTATTAAAAAATAATCTTTGAATATTTAAATTCATTAAATGAAAAAATACAAGCCCAAGTACTTGCATAAGTATATTAATAAATGTTATATTGTATATAGGAACGTGAAGGAAATTCATGTTACCAACAAGGTGATAGCGCTATCCGGCTATAATAGATTTCAAAACATGGTATAACCACATAATGATTTTTATTATAATCTGGACGGCGCGTTTTATATATTCTGGGTAGCTATTTCAGAATAATAAAATGATAATCAAAATTACTACTCTTTAGAGGTTCTTTTTGTTCATTTACATTACTCCTTTCATCTAGTGAAAAATCTTGGTGCACCAAAACCCTCTGAAGAGAGCGAAAGCTCTCGTTTTTGTTTATAGTGATTAAATATATATGATAAAAATTATATATGATAAAAATTTTAAAAGTTTAAAATTGTTAAAATAAATTTAAAAAATAATATTTTTATGGGTAGTTAAAGACAGTAAATTTATACAAAAATGTGGAAAAATAAACCAAATTTAAGAATTTATGATATAATATAGTAAACTTATTGGAGGTTTTGTAATGATAATAGAATGTGATGATAATGTTTATAACCCTTTAGGTGGAGGATCTTATGTTTTTGAAAAGGATATAGCTAATTTTTTATTAAATAAATTTAATAAAAATAAAATAGTTATTAGTATTGGGGCACAACCTAACAGTTCACCTCATTTTGGAACTTTAATTGTGTTTTCAACAGCCTTTTCATTAGCAAAAAAGATGAAAGAAATAAAACCAGAGTTAGATGTTTCTGTCTTATTTGAAGTTGTTGATACAGCACCTAGTGAAACAGTTGAAATAAATGGCATTAAATATCAAAAAAGTTTAAAAAATACCGGAAAAATTGATAATAATTTTGATGATTATTTAGAAATTTTGGAATTTTTTAAACAAAGTGATAAAATTGATTATATGATTAGATTTCAAAGCAACTTCAATAAACAAAAATACATTTATCACATTGTAAGGCAAATAATTGATAATAAGAAAGTGATTGCGCCAATATTAGATCCTAAATATGGTAACTTAAGAATAAGGGTTGCCTGTCCAAGCTGTGGACTAGCAGATAAAAATAGCAAATTAACTAAATTCGATGGTGATAAGATATATTCATATTGTCCAGAACATGGAAAATTTGTAACTGATATAAAAGATGAAAGTGATAGACTGGAATATAATACCCCAGTTAGGAATTTAGTAAGAGCCATAGCTTATGGAATGCATAATGAAGATTTAACACAAGATTATCAGATAATGAGAATAACAGGAAGTGATTATGCCGGTTTTTATCAAGAAGAATTATTGTATAAACCATCTGCAATTTTAGGTTACCCTGTGAATAAATTACCAGCAATTTTATATACACCGCTTGTATTGGACTGGTCAGGAGCTAAATTATCAAAATCTTTATATGTTAAACAAGGCGCATATAGTGACTTACCATCTTATTTGATTAATTATGAATTCTTAAAAAATGAAAAGGGAATATATGCACTTGATGTTATACATAAAATAACTAATAATTGGATAACTAATCCATATTTATTATTTAGAAATTATTCTATTTATTATTTTAAAAAGGAGTTTGAAGAATATGAAAAAAGGAATCTACCTGAGCATAAAACCAGAGTTTACAAAAAAGATTGAAACTGGCGAAAAAAATTATGAATTTAGAAAATATTACCCTAAACAAAAAATAGATATTTTATATGTTTATGAAACTGTTCCCACTTGTGCTCTAAAATATATAATAGAATTAGGTAATGTTATAGTGTATCCAAATAAAATATTAAAAGAAGGCTATGGAAATTTAGATTTTAATAACGGCTTAAAGAAATCAAAATATGCGTATGAAATAAAACACGTTGATATTTTAGAGGAACCAATAAATTTATCAAAGTTAAGGGATGAATTTAATTTTGTGCCCCCACAAGGGTATGCTTATGAAGAAAGATATCCAAATTTAACAAAGTACTTAAATAATTCAAAAGTAAGGAGATTGATTTAATGGAATATACTTTTAATATTAATAATCGTGCATTTAACGCAATAAAGAATAATCTGAAAAAAATTGAAATACGTGCCACTAAAAATGGAAATGGGCATTTTGATTATTCTGTTATAAAACCAAACGATTATATAAACTTCATCTCTTACGATAAAGAAAAAATAAAGTGTATAGTTAAGGAAATAAATTGGTATGAATCAATAGAAAAACTATTGATGTTAGAAGGAACTAAATATACATTATCATCAACTGACAATTATGATGAAGGAATAAAATCAATTAACAGCATAAATGGATATAAAGATGCAATAAGAAGTAATGGCGTTTATGCTATTCATATAGAATATTTAAAATAACTTCTAACTACCAACATAACTACCAAAATGGTAGTTTTTAGATAAATTTAGTTAAACTTTAATAAATTGAGGTATTTAATTTTATTGAAAAATAGAGGTTGCGTTAATTTTTAAATCTAGGAGTACGTGATTATAGTTTGCCTTTAGAAAAAATTAAGAAGGTAACGCCATTTTCAGCACGTTCAAGTAGTTATTATACATATATATTTTGTATTGCGAGGGCTTCGACAAAACATGTCAAACTAGACATGAATTTGTTAAAAAAATAAAAAATTAACATGAAGGTGTTAATTTTTTTAATATATTAAAAAATACCAAGAACATCATTTTTCTTAGTATTTATCTCGTTCGTATTTTCTTAAATCTTATACATTTGAGAAAATTTGTTGTCCTTTTTACGTTGTTTAGTCTAGTCAAAATCCATTTTTAGTGGTATTATTTAATAGTAAGTAACGTAAATACGAGGGTGTTTTTTCTCAAATGTATAAGATAAGAGAAAAATGACCCCAGTGTTTATAAGGGATTGGAGTGATATTATGAAAAATAAAAAAGTATATGTAATTTTAATAGTTCTTATTTTAATTGGAAGTATATTTTTAACTTATAATATTTATCAAAATAAAAATAAAGTAATTAAAACTAAAAAAAGAAAACAAAATAATTTAGCAATAATGATTAAAGAAAATGGAGCAACTGATTATACAAAATCAAATTCAAAAGATATACCTAAAGGAAATTACGTATTAAATAGAGATAAAAGTTATTGTAAAAATAATGGTGTAATTGGTGATTATGATAGTGTTTTAGGTAAGGTTAGTTTTTCATTTATAGGTACTGATAGCTGTTATTTATATTTCGATTATTATTTTGAACCAAAAGGTTATGAAAAAATTCTTTTGGATAATGGCGGTGGAGCACCAACAGTAGATGAAGCAAAAGCATATATTGAAGGAAGAACTACATCAACAACACCCGATTTTTCAACAGTGACAACAACAAATGAAGGAATGTATTCAGCAAAAGATGATTTAGGAACATCCTATTATTTCAGGGGAGCAGTAGATAATAACTGGTTAAAATATGGTAAGTATACTAAAGATATGTATAATTGTAAGAATGGTACTATATCTGCCACGGATACAGGTAATTCATGCACAAAAATAGCATCAAGTGGTGATGCTATATATTGGCGAATAATTAGAATAAATGGAGATAATTCAATTAGAATGATTTATAGTGGCATAACACCACCAACAGAAAGTACAAAGGTAATAAAAACAGAAGATACTTCATTAGGAAATAGTCCATTTAATTCAAATTATGATAGTGAAGCATATGTAGGATATATGTATACAATAGGAGAGCAATATGGAACAAGTCAAAGTAGTGATATAAAAACATACCTAGAAGATTGGTATGCAAATTATACTGATTTAAATAAAACAGGAACACAAATAACAGATCAAATATTCTGTAATGATAGAATCATATCAAAACTAGATCCTCCAGTTACTTCCTATGGAGCAGATAAAAGATTATTTCACGATAGCCAAAATCCTGGTAAGGAAGAACCAATATTAACTTGTCCTAATGAAAGGGATAAATTCACATCAAAAGGAAGTAGTATAGGAAATAAAAAATTAGAATATCCAGTGGGACTTATAACGGCGGATGAAGTAGCAATGGCGGGAGGAAAAGGTACAACAGATAATAGCTCTTATTACTTGTATACAAACCAAACTTATTGGTCGGGGTCGCCTTGTGGTTTCATTACTAAAACTGGTTATGGTAAGTTTGGTGCTCTTGAGTTTATTGCCTCTTCATCGGGTGCTCTTGAAGCTTCTCCTGGTCAAACTCCTTATGAGGTTATTGTTCCTCCTGAGGATGGCTCTAGCTTTGACTCTCCTGGCGTCCGCTATGGCGTCCGTCCTGTCGTTTCTCTATCCTCTAAAGTCAAGTTATCGGGCAATGGAACATATAATGATGTTTACACGATATCAGGGAATTAATATTATCAGGGTTCTCTGATAATTTGTTGTTGGGTAAGGTAAGGAATTTGGCAATGTAAAAATTTTATTTTGTATAATATGGTGTGTAATTTTTGCAGACCATATTTTTAATGGCGTAAAATAAATTGACTGAATAAGTAAAATATAGTAAAATAATTATATTGATTGGGGGAAATATGAAAGAAAAATATTTAATAATAAATGCTGGAAGTTCTTCACTTAAATTTTCACTTTATGAGATGCCTGATAATATTGAAATAGTTAATGGAATAGTGGAAAAAATAGGTGAGGGTGATAGCTCATATACACTTAAATTTAATGGTCAAAAGATTAAAAAGTCTAAAGAAATATTAGATCATGAATGTGCTGCAAATGTAATGATGGAAGAACTATTGCAAGATCATTTTATTAATGATATAAGTGAGATTGCTGGTGTAGGTCATAGAATACTTCATGGAGGAGAATTTTATGATAGTTCTGTACTTATTGATGAAGAAGTTTTTGAAAATATTAAAACACTAACTAAACTTGGTCCACTTCATCATCCAGGAGAACTTGCGGGTATTTCGAGTATAACTAAAATTATGCCTAGTGTACCTCAGGTAGCGGTATTTGATACATCTTTTCATCAAACAATGCCTAAAGAAAACTATTTATATGCTGTACCATATTCTTGGTATACTGAAAATGGTGTAAGAAAATATGGCTTTCATGGAACATCTCATAGATATATAACTGAAAGACTTAAGGGTATTTATGGAGAAAATGTAAATGCAATTATTTGTCATATAGGATCAGGTGCCAGTGTATCATGTATAAAAAATGGAAAATGCTATGATACCTCAATGGGACTTACTCCTTTAGATGGACTTGTTATGGGAACTAGATGTGGTTCAATAGATCCATCAATTATAGATTATATTAGTAAAGAAAGAGGACTTACTATAGCTGAAATTAATGAAATATTAAATAAGAAAAGTGGTCTTTTAGGAATGTGTGGTAAAAATGACTTTAGAGATGTAACTGCACTTGCGGAAAGTGGCGATGAAAATGCCGTTAATGCTATAAAGATAATGGAAAATTCAATTGCTAAATATATAGCAAATTATTATGTAGAACTTAGTGGAAATGTTAATGCTCTAGTATTTACTGCTGGTTGTGGTGAAAATGCTTGCAATTTAAGAAAAGATATTATGGAAAAAATTTCTTGTTTAGGTGTTACACTTGATGAAGAAATGAATAATCAAATTGCAAGTTTTAAAGATATTCATGAAGGAATGATATCAAATTTATTTGGTTCTACATTTGACTGTTTAGTAATTCCCACTGATGAAGAATATATGATATTAAATGATACTTATAATATAATTAAAGATAGAAAAAATGTTAGGGTGCTAGAAAAGAAAATTAATGCATAAAATATATCTCGAAGCAAAAGATGCATTAGAGTATATTAAAGAGTCTATTGAAGAATCAAAAATTAAATCAATAGATATAAAAAATGCAAGGTATCATCATAATTCAGATTATCAAAATGCACCCTCAATAGTAAAACATGGTTTATTACCAATTGGAGAGTTACATAGTTTAGGAGTTAAAAACTTCACTGATAAATTTTTGAAATTAAGTGATGATATAACAAGCCATATTAATGGTAATGATGGGATATCTTTGTCTGTTGTTGGTCTTAAAGACCTTTATAAAGATGAAGATGAATATGATCCTTTAGTACCACATAATGTTGATTTTATTATTTCTAATAATGTTAGAGCATATCGAAATACAACTCATTATGGAAATGAATTTATATGTTCTGAACCTATAAATAATAATTTAATTAGGGCTATAGATTTTAGAATTCTTATGCTTATAAATAATCTTCTTGATAATAAACTTACTGGTAATACTGAACAAGTAAAAATGATTCTTGAAAAATATAATGCACTCAAAAAAGTTTGTGAACAAATGAAAAAAGCAAATTTAGATGCTTATTTAAGAGAGATGTCTATTGAAAAAAGTACTTTAGATTATGAAAAAATGGCATCTAATCCATATTTAAAATTAAAAAAACATGAGAAGTAATTTTCTGTTTTTTTTATAGACATTTTTTTAAAAATCTAGTATAATTTTTTATGTAAGAATAGGAAGGTGGATTATGTTTGAAGGGAAAGTTGCAATAGTTACAGGAGGTGCAAGTGGAATAGGTTTAGCTACAGCAAAAAAACTTATTTTAAAAGGTGTTACAGTAGTTATTGCGGATATAAATGACAATATTGAGGATATTGCTTCATATTTAGGTAGTAAATGTTATGGCATTAAATGTGATGTTTCAAATGAAGAAGATGTAAAAAGAGTAGTAAAGGTAACCTTAGAAAATTATCATAAAATTGATTATTTAGTTGCTAATGCAGGTATTGGTGGAAGTGCTAATAAGCCACATGAACTTTCATATGAAGATTATAATAAAGTTATTAGTGTTAATCAAAATGGTATATTTTTATTTAATAAGTATGTAATTAGCTCTATGCTAGAAAATGGTGGTGGCGCCATTGTTAATACATCCTCAATGTTTGGAGTTGTAGGCACTAATTCAGCATTTGCATATTCTGTAAGTAAAGGTGCCATTAATAATATGACAAGAAGTTTAGCTTTAACTTATGCAAGAGATAATATTAGAGTAAATGCTGTTGCTCCAGGATATGTGGATACACCAATTTTAAAAGATGTTCCAAGTGAATATAAAACTGCAATGGCAGAAAGTATTCCAATGGGAAGACTTGGCAAAGATAATGAAGTAGCTAGTTTAATATGCTTTTTATTAAGCGATGAAGCTTCATTTATTACTGGAGACATTGTATCTGTAGATGGTGGATTTACCGCAGCATAAAAAATCTATTTACTTTTAAAATTATTTTTGATATTATTAGTTTGGATGTAAAAGTATAAGTAGGAGTTAGATTTAACTTCTATTTTTTAGTGCAAGGAGGTATTTATGTTAAAACTAGAAAATATTACAAAAATTTATGATGGCAAAAATTTTAAACAAAAAGCCTTAGACAATGTCAATTTATCTTTTAGGAAAAGTGAATTTGTTTCTATTTTAGGTCCAAGTGGTTCAGGGAAAACAACACTATTAAATATTATTGGGGGACTTGATAAATATACCTCAGGAGACTTAATAATTGATGGTGTAAGCACAAAGAATTATAAAGATGCTTCATGGGATGCATATCGTAATAAAAAAATTGGCTTTGTATTTCAAAATTATAATTTAATTTCCCATCAAACAGTTCTTTCTAATGTAATTTTAGCATTAACTATAAGTGGTATTACTAAAAAAGAAAGAATTAAAAGAGCAAAAAAAGTTTTGGAGGATGTTGGTTTAATAGAACATTTAAATAAAAAACCAACTCAACTTTCTGGAGGTCAGATGCAAAGAGTTGCTATTGCAAGAGCACTTGTTACTAATCCAGATATTATTTTAGCAGACGAACCCACTGGGGCACTCGATAGTGAAACATCGGTTCAAATAATGAAGATTTTAAAAAATATTTCTAAAGAAAAACTTGTAATAATGGTAACTCATAATAATGAGCTTGCAAGCCTTTACTCTGATAGAATTATATCACTTAAAGATGGAGTTATTATAAATGATACTAATCCATATGTAGATGAAATGAAGAAAGAAAAAACGAGTAAAATAAAAAATAAATCAATGAGTTTTTTTACATCTTTATCTTTGTCATTTAATAATTTACTTACTAAAAAATTTAGAACAATGTTAGTTTCTTTTGCAGGATCAATAGGCATTATAGGTATTGCCTTAATTTTATCTTTATCTTCAGGAGCAACAAATTACATTGATAAAACTGAAAGAGAAACACTTGCATCTTATCCAATTACAATATCTAAAAATGAACCCAATTATGGTTTAATTATTGGAAATAATAATAGTGAAACCGAAAATAAAAAGTGTAAAAAAAATATCTTATGTATATATGATGATATATCAAATAACCCTTATGTTCAAAAAAAGAACTATTTAAAAATTAATAATTTAACAAAATTTAAAAATGCTCTTGATAATAATATTCAAAATATTAATGACTTTGTTTTGGATATTAAATATTCATATAATGTTAATTTAGAAATATATAATTTTAAAACTCAAAAGAAGATTAGCAGTATTGTAGATAACTATGAAACCTCCATTTTTAGTGAACTTATTGATAATAATGATTTAATAAATGAACAATATGATTTATTATATGGAAAATATCCTGAAAAATATAATGAACTTGTATTAGTAGTAGATGCTGATGGGCAAATACCCTTAAGTATTATTTATGCTCTTAATTTAATAAAGGACTTTAATATAAATGACTACTTAAATAAAAAAGATAAACCAGATTTAAGCATTAGTTATGAAAATATTGTTAATGAAAAATATAAATTATTAATTACTCCAGATTACTATGAAAAAGTTAGTGGTGTTTGGGAAAATAAAAGTAATGATAAAGAATATTTAAATAGAATAATTCAAAATAAAGAAGATATAAGCATTGTTGGAATTTTAAAAATAAAAAATAGTGCAATAAATGATTCAAGCGGGTACATTGGTTATACAAAAGCTTTAGCTAATTATATTGTATCTAAAACATTAGAAGAGGATATTGTAAAAGAGCAACTTCAAAATAAAGATATTAATATTTTAACAAATCAAAAATTTGATGATAATTTTAATTATGATGATATATGTACTTTACTCGGCATAAGTGATATTAATAATCCTACAAAAATAAATATTTATCCAAAAAATTTTGAAGCTAAAGAAAAAATTGAAGGAATTTTAAATAAATATAATGAAGAAGCCATAGAAGATGATAAAATATTGTATACTGATTTTGTTAAAATTCTAATGAATGGGATAAATACAATAATAAATGTTATTACCTATATTTTAGTGGCATTTGTTGCCATAAGTTTAATTGTTTCGTCAATTATGATTGCTATTATTACTTATATTAGTGTACTTGAAAGGACTAAGGAAATCGGCATCTTAAGAGCAATTGGTGCTAGTAAAAAAGACATAAGCAGAATATTTAATGCGGAAACTATAATTGAGGGTGCTTTTGCTGGCAGTTTAGGAATACTTTTAACGCTTTTATTAAATAAAGTAGTGGATAAGATAGTATATAATTTATCATCTGTGGCTAATATTACACACTTATCTTTTTGTGCTTGTATCATTTTAGTACTAATGAGTATTTTTTTAAGCTTTATCGCAGGATTAATTCCTTCGAAAATTGCTAGTAAAAAAGATCCAGTAATATCACTTCGTAGTGAATAATATAATTATAGTAATGAAAAAGTTAAATATATTACTTTTAATTATTGTTACTTTAATGGCATTATATGGCATCATTATGATATATTCGGCTTCAAGCGTTTGGGCTGAATATAAATTTAATGATGCTTTTCATTTTGCAAAATTACAATTTGTATTTTTTATTATTAGTTTTTTGTGTATGTTTATTGTAAGAAAAATAGATTATAATTTATATAAAAAACATGCAAATAAGATTTTTTTGATAAGCTTTATTTTGTTAATATTAGTTTTGATTCCAGGTTTAGGAACTTTAAGAAATGGTTCAAGAAGTTGGTTTAAAATAGGACCATTTGGTCTTCAACCTAGTGAAATAGCTAAAGTAAGTTTAATTATTTTTCTTTCAAAATATTTAGAGAAAAATCAAAATAACTTAAATGATATTAAAAAAAGTATATTACCAGTTTTGGGAATTATTTTCTTGTTCTTTGGACTTATCATGCTAGAACCTGATTTTGGTACAGGAATGGTTATTGTTTTATCACTTATGCTTATTTTATTTATAAGTGGTGTAAAACTAAAATTTTTTGCTTCATTAGGTATATTAGGAATTTTAGGAATAGCAGGACTTATTATTATTGCACCATATCGACTTAAAAGAATCATATCTTTTTTGAATCCATGGTCTGATCCCTTAGGTAGTGGTTATCAAATTATTCAATCACTTTATGCTATAGGTCCTGCAGGATTATTAGGCCTTGGTTTTGGTAAATCTATTCAAAAACAATTTTACCTTCCTGAACCTCAAACTGATTTTATATTTGCTATTATTTGTGAGGAATTTGGCCTTGTCGGAGCAATAAGTGTAATAGTTTTATTTGTTAGTTTATTTTATATTATTTTAAAAATATCATTAAAACAAAGTGATTTATTTGCTAAATATTTATCATTTGGACTTGGCATGCAAATAATACTTCAGGCATCCCTTAATTTATGTGTAGTTACCTCACTTATACCAGTTACTGGAGTAACACTTCCATTTTTCTCTTATGGTGGAAGTTCACTACTTGTTAGTATGATAAGTATTGGAATAATCCTTAATATCTATGGGAGTTAATAATTTTTGTTTAGTTAAATATAAAAAAATAATTTGAAAAACTCAAATTATTTTTTTAATGTTCTTATAAATGCATCACTTTCATTAGGAACAATAAATTTGCTTTCCATGACATCAATATAATCAGAAATAGAGCATAGTTTTAATGAAATAATTTCTTTGTAGTATTTTAAAGCTAAATCTTTATTATGTAAAAATAAATCATATAACTCTAAAGAATAAAAAGTACTTATAACATATTTAATAATTTCCTCAAAAGAACATTTATATACTTTTCTTAATTCTTCTTTAGTAATATTTCTTTTTTGATATAATTCTTTAAAAAAATTACTATCAATATTTTTAATTTGTTCCTCATGCATAAATTTATTAATTTTATATTTAAAATAAACATTTTCTACATCACTTGTTAAATCTTCAATTATTTGAATTTTCATTGTATCAATGTCTTCTTTATCGAAACCTTGTTTTTCTAAGTAATCACATAATATCAGTTCTAAGAAAACACTTTCAATTTCTTCGAAGTTTTGATGAACTGGATCATAATATGAATCGGGATTTTTCTTCATATTTATAGCATGTCCATATTCATGAACTAATGTAAAAATATCTTTGATAGTCTTATATCTATTCATTTTAATTACTACATCATCTTTTCTTTGATAAGTAATACCTACACATGACTTAGTGGGACTAACGGGCACAAATATAAGATTTTTTTTGTTATTTGCAAATAAGTTAAAGAAATCGGTAAACATTTCACTATCAAGATTTCTAAAAAATTCATATACTATTTCAAAAAGCATTTTCACATTAACTCTTTGATTAAAAACTTCATCATCCGAAAATTTAAATTTATTTTCCCTTAAAAAGGTTGCGAGCATATCTTCATAACAAAGTGAATTTTCCACTTGTAAATTATCTAAATATATTCGATTTTTTAAAAATAGTTTTGATAAAAGTTTATCATTTTCATTAATATTATTTTTTTCTACTAATAAAATATTATTCATTATCATCTTTCTTTCTAATTAGTTTTCTAACATTTTCTCCGTAACTAATAGGTACTCCTATACTCTCTAAATATTTTTTTGATTTATTATCTTTACATAAAATTTTTTTATAAAGATAAAAGGCTTTTTCAGGGTCAGTTAGATAAACATCATAAAGACCATATGTATATAAATCACTTATTGCATAACTTGCTTGATATGTAAACGGATTAGAATAAATATATTTTAAGTACATATGAAACTCATCGTAATTAAACTTGTCCTTATCTATTAAATTTTGAAATATTTTTTTATATAATAAGTTATCATATGAAAAAATGTTTTCTTCCTTCATAAAATCATATATTTGGTATTTTAACAAAGTTTGATCACTTGTGTTTTGATTTGTAACACAGTACATATTAATTAATTTTGCTGTCTCATCTTCATTAATAATTTTCATTAAGTAAAGGCATGATAATAGTTCTAGAAATTTACTTTCTATCTCTCTATAATAATGCAGTTTATCAGCCTCGAAATTTGAAATCATTGATAATGCGTGCCCATATTCGTGAACAAGAGTATATACGTCTTCAATAGTATTTTTTTGATTAACAGTGATATATATATTTCCATTTTTTATAGTAGTGAAACCTTCTATATCCTTTAAATCTTTTTTAGTGAATATTACGTTATTGCTTCTTACTTTAAACATACTTAAAAACTTTTTGAATATTTCTTTATCAAGAGTAGCAAAAAAATCGTGAGTAAGCATAAAAACATCATCTTTAGAATATTTTTTAGAAAACTTTGGAATTGTAATATCATCTTCTATACTACTATTAAAAATGTGTTCTTTAAAAGGTAATGCACTTGTTTCTATTTCAATATTATCCCAAGCAATATAATCTTTAGTATTTAATTTTATGTCTCCATATTTTGATTTCATTGTATCTCCTTTACATAGGTAATGTCTATTATATCAAAATTATTTGCAAATGCAATATATTAAATGTTATAATATAATATATAAATTATAAAATGTGAAAGGAGTTAATTTTTGTAATAGCGCATGGCCTACTTAGGTGACGAGGACTTACATTATCGATTTATCAGCGGATGTGTAAGCGGAGAAGTTTTACTTCGTAAAATACTTTAAAAAAATAAAATCAAAATTATAACAAAGAGGTATTTAATAAAACAAGAAAGGAATTTTTATGTGTGGAATTGTAGGTTACAAGGGTAATCAAAATAGCATTCCTGTTTTATTAAATGGCTTAAAATCTTTAGAATATAGAGGTTATGATTCAGCAGGACTTGCTTATATAAATGGGGGTAAAATTATTATTAAAAAAGCAATAGGAAGGGTTAAAAATCTTGAAAATTTAGTTACTAATGATGACTTTGGAAATATTGGTATTGCTCATACAAGATGGGCAACTCATGGGGGAGTAACTGATAAAAATGCTCATCCTCATAAACAAGGTAAAATAACTTTAGTACATAATGGTATTATTGAAAATTATAAAGAATTAAGCGAAAAGATTGATACAAAATTATTAAGTGAAACTGATACAGAAATATTATGTGCTTATATAAATAAGCTTTATAATGAAAATCATGATATGCTTAAAACTTTAGCAAAACTTAAAACTGATATAAAGGGAAGTTATGCACTAGCAATAATTAATGAAGATGAACCAGATACTTTATATGGAGTTCGTAAAAATATACCTTTAATACTTGCTAAAAACGATAACGAATATTTTTTAGTATCCGATATGACTGCAGCACTTAAATATACAAATAAATTTTATTTGCTTGAAAATGATGAAATTGTTAAAATTTCTGATAAAGAATATATTTATGATAGTGATCTTAATCTATTAAAGAAAGAACTATTAACTTTTGAGGGAACAAGTAATGATGTTATGCTTAAGGGTTATCCACATTTTATGTTAAAGGAAATTCATGAAGAACCAATGGTTATTAATAATATTTTATCTTATTATTTAACTGATGGTAAGTTTAATGAAAATATGCCTGAATTTAAAAAATATAAAAATATTTATTTTGTAGGATGTGGAAGTGCTAGTTATACTGCGGATATTGCTAAAAAAGTATTTGAAAATTATGCAAATATCAAATGTGAAGTATTTTTAGCTAGTGAATTTAGATATCAAAAACATTTTTATGATAAAGATACATTAGTTGTATTTATTTCTCAGTCTGGAGAAACTGCGGACACTTTAGAGGCTCTTAGAATTACTAAAAGTGATGGTATAGATACATTAGCAATTGTTAATGTAGTGGGTTCTTCGATTGCTAGAGAAGCAGGTAAAGTATTATACATTAAAGCTGGAACAGAAATAGCTGTGGCCACGACAAAAGCATTTACAGCCCAGTATTTACTTCTTACACTTATTGCTCTTAAAATGGCTGGTATAAATGATTTAAGCAAGTTTTATAAGATAAATGAAGCATTAGAAACTGTATTTGCTATAGACTTTCAAAAATATGCAGAAAAAATATATACTAAAAAAGATGCATTCTTTATTGGTAGGGGAATAGATTATGGTTTATGTGAAGAGGGAAGTCTTAAGTTAAAGGAAATAAGTTATATAAACTCATCTGCATTTGCTTCCGGAGAACTTAAACATGGTACTATATCATTAATTGAAAAAGATACTCCAGTTATGGGAATAATAACTGATGATAATCTTGCTTTAAAAACAATTAGTAATATAAAAGAGGTTCATGCAAGGGGAGCATATAGTTTATTTATTACAAGTTTAGATATTGATGGCGATTTTTATGATGATAAAATTAAAGTGCCTCATATAAATAATTATATAGATCCTATTTTAATTGTAGCAAGTTTGCAACTTCTTGCATATAATGTTGCTCTTTTAAAAGGTGAGGATATAGATAAACCAAGAAATTTAGCTAAAAGTGTTACAGTGGAATAAAGTAGCACTTTTTTCATATTATTAATTATGGATTTAATTATTAGTTTTTTATTTGTTTCTATTATTGGCACGCTTTTTCATTTTACATACGATTATTTTAATCATAATAAAGTTGCATCTATTTTTTCGGCAGTTAATGAAAGTACGTGGGAACATATTAAGATGGGACTTTCATCTGCACTTTTATTTAGTATTTTTGATGGATTTAAATATGGTAAAATTGGTACATATTTTTTTGCTAAATCAATAAGTTTACTTATGATAATCTTGATTATACCAATACTTTTTTATGGTTTTAAATTACTTTTTAAACGAAGTTTTCTTATTATAGATATCTTAATATTTTATATTGCTATATTTACTAGTTCTTATTTATTTTTCTATATAATCAGAAATATTAAAGAAATATATATTTTAAATTATATTGGTTGCATTATGTTATTTATTATATTTAGTTTTTATTTACTTTTTACAATTATGCCACTCAAAAATGAATTATTTTTAGATCCTATTACTAAAAAATATGGTTTAGATACTAAAAGATAGTTTTATCATTTTAATTATTATGATAAACTATTGTTATGAAGAAAGTATTTTTTATTATTAATATTATTTTAAGTATTATATCATTTTTATATGGAATATCTATTTTAAATGTAAATTCAGGTACTCTTTTTTACTTAATTTGGTTTTTAATTAGTACATTTTTTATTATTATAGATTTACTTATTTACTTTAAAGTATTTGAAAGATATAAAGTTTTTAAAAAAATTTTTATTTGGGTATGTTCTATTGGAATTTGTATATTTTTAGTTATTCTTAGTTTGATTATAAGTAAAATGAATGTTAAACCTGTAAAAAACTTGGATTATATTATTGTTTTAGGTGCTCAAGTTAAAGAAAGTGGCCCTAGTGTAGTTTTAAGATATCGACTTGATAGAGCAGTAAGTTATTTAAAAGAAAATGATAATACTTTAGTAATAGTTTCTGGTGGGAAAGGCATAAATGAACCTGCTACCGAAGCAAGTGTTATGAAAGAATATTTAGTAAATAATGGTATTAATGAAGAAAGAATTATTATTGAGGATAAAAGTAATACTACTAAAGAAAACTTAATCAACTCTAAAAAAATAACCCGTGATAATAAATCAATAGGAATAGTTACAAATAATTTTCATATGTATAGAGCACTTTTGATAGGAAAGAAGTATAAAGTTAATGCTGTAGGTATCCCCTCGAAATCTAATAGTTATTACCTTCCTAATAATCTTTTAAGGGAAGTGTTTGCATTTATAAAATTTATTATATTAGGGTAATTGAATTTACTCTTTTTTTATGGTACAATAATCTCACTTTATGGGGGTAATTATGAATTATCAAAAATTTATGGAACTTGTTCCAAAAGAAACAAAAGATTTTGTATTTACAGTATTAGATCGTCTAAATTTTTATGAGAATGCTTCTTTTTTTGTTAAAATCAAAGGTTTAGATGGTTATTATAAGAAAAACTTCATTACAGGTGATGAAATTAAAATATTATCTATAATGATTAAAATATTAAATACTACAGTATATAGTTCTTATTCAAAAGGCTTTTTAACAAGGGACATATATTATCAAAATTTTAATCATATAGAAAATGAACTTGGTAATATAGAAGTATGTCCACTTGAAAAAGGTTCAAGTGAAGCAACGCTTTATAAGAAATATATTGACTACTTTTCCTTTTTAGATAAAGAAATAGATTATTTAACTCTTTCACCATTAAGAATATTTAATAGAGCTTTAACAAAGATTTACAATGAAACAGAAATTACAGAATTGTATTTAATATCATTACAAAAAGCATTAGAAACACTTCCAAATAATACTAAAATGAATGAAATTGAAAAAAAGTATTTAAGTGAAATAAGAAATAATTTATATGAAGAGGCAAGTATTGATGTTATTAAAGTAGTAGAAAACGCCTCCATAATATTTCAAAAAGCAAAAGATAACATTAGTGATTACAATTACTTATCAAGTATTACAATTTTGATGTCTATTCTTTTAACTAGTTCTTGTAAAGAAATTCAAAGTAAACTTTCCTCTTATGAATTTGATATTGTAAATAAAGAAAAATATAATACTTTTATAGAAAATGAAAAGGTAGATTGTACACTAGTAAAATATTATTTTGAAAAATATTTAAAATATAAAAATATAAATGAGTTATTTTTAGCATTGTTTGATAGGAAGGTAACTAATTCTGTAGAGGTTGAAAAAATATTTTTAAGTGCAGGACTTACTAAAGAAAAAGCAAAAAGTATTTTACTCACTCCCTCAAAAGAGGAAATTATCTCTAACTTTTACTCTGATATTCCTCCAAAAGAAAAAGGTGATTATCAATTAATATGTTCGATGTATAATAGCATTAATACCCAAAATAAAAGGATTTACCCTGATGATAATATGTACTTAACGCTTATTATATTTGATTATCAAAAAGGTGGCAAACTATCAAAATATTTTTTAGAAAATGGTATTACTTTAGATATGATTTTATCTAAATATAGTATTGTATTAAATGACTCACAAGATATAGACTTTCAAACATATTTAAATGAAGTGTTAATAGGCTATAAAGATGCAAAAGATAAATTAAAATTTATGACAAGTAGTGATTTTATAATTAATTTATTTAATGAATTTGCTGAAAATAAAACAAATAATATAGAAAGTGATATTAATAATTACTATAAACTTATTGAAATAAAAGAAACCGAAGCATCTTATGAAAGAATTTATAAAGGTAAAGATAAAATATATATTGATTTTTTAAATACCTCTTATGAAATATATGATAAGTTAAGAAATTCTGATGTAGTAAATAGTACCTTATCACAAACTGATTTAAAAGTACTATCAATATTGATTACATTAGAACTTATTACATTATATATACCAACGATTGATACTATAAAAAATACCGTTTTAAATGAAAATATCATTAATGAGGCCTTAGGTGATGTTTATAATGTTAATTTTAGTTTATATAGTGAGGTAGAAAACCTAATTAATATAAATATTTCTAATGGAAATGAAAGCACAACTTTAAAGCAAAAAATTAATGATATTAATCACCCTGTTGAGGTAGAAAAAGTATTTGGTTCATATTTAGATGATGATTTATTATATACTTTATATAAACTTTTTGAAAAAGAAAAAGATAATAGTTTAATTTTGAAAAAAATATTTATGGGTAAAACTATAAAGGAAATTAAAAGTAATATTGATAATGAGGTTATTATGGTAGCAACTAAGAAAAAATATGATGAATATCAAAAATTATTATGTATGCCAAATGATAATGCTTGCGATTCTACAAAACAACTCCTTAATAAACTTTGTATGATAAATTTAACTGATATAAAAGTAAATATTTTATATGATTTTGTAGCTATGAATTTTGATAATAATACACTTGATTTTTATCAAGAGGCTTTAGGAAAATATGGAATTACTAAAGAAAGTTTATCAAAAAAATTTGGATTTATTAATAGTAAGCTTACTTATAATGAAATTAATTTAGCAAATTTAGTAGCTTTAGAGGACTACTTCACAATTCAAAATAATGGCCATAAATATAAAAATAGTATTCAAAATATATTAATTAATTTAATTACAGACGGTTATTTTGATGAATTAATTACGAATAAAAAGGCACTTTTATATGAACTTAAAGAAACTAAAAAATATATACCATCACTTAGTGAAACTATTGAAAACTTGCAAAGCATTCCAATTGAGGAAGTTAATATTGATAGTTTAAGTGAAATTATGAAATTTGGTGATGCCTTAAATGGAGAATATGAACTTGTTACAAGTGAGGAAAGAAAAGCCCTTGAAAGCGATAGTAGTGCATTATCAATTCAAACTATAAATGATTTATTATCAAAGAAAAACAAACGCAAAAAGGGATTTTGGGCATCATTATTTGAGCCTTATGAAGAAGAAAAAACTATTACTGATGTTCCCACTTTAAAAGAGGCAATTAATAAAAACATTGTTATTTTGTCAAAAGAACTTTTAACATTTGATTTAGTAAGAAAATATATATCAGTTTATTTTGCTAAAAATCTAGAATATGTTAATAAATCTAGTGAAGCACTTGCTTTATTAAATGAAAGACTTAGTAAGTTAAATCCTAAAGATACTTTTGAATATGCTTCCTTTTTAGAGGTAAATTCAATGAAAACTATTATGAAAGAAAAAAATAAAAGATTTAATGTTACAAGCTCGCTTTTAAACCAAGAATTATATAAAATTAATGCCGCAATTGTTAATCATTTTATTACAATAAATGCTTTAGAAATGGCAAGAGATGATTTAATACCTTTAATAGGTAGTGAGGTTATAATTGGTACGGGATTTATATCAAATAATAATGCTATGCAAATTACAAATGATGTAATTGGTCTTTTTCAAGCAATCCTTGCACAAAATGTTGAACAAACTAAAATTATGCTTGAAAGACTTAATAATATGCCAAACATTGATGTTACAAAGTTAAATGCTAATGTAAATGGTTATATTGAAATGCTTGAGGAAAAAAATAGAAGTTTAGAAATGTAAAGTCTAAACTTTTTTAATTTATAGGTTTAAATTATATATGATTTATGTTATACTACTTGTAGTTATTCAGGAGGTTATAATGAACGAATTTTATTCAAAAACAGAAGATTGTTATCTATTAGCAGGAAAACTAAAAAAAGAGTTAGAAAACAAAATTGAATTTTGGGGTTCTACATATCAAGAAGTTCCTAGTGGAAAGTATTTATCTTCTTATAGAAGGAACAATGGAGAATATATATTTAATGGGCAATACATTCCTTTTTATTTTAAATTTTCAGAGAATGAATTTTTAAGAATAGGCGTAGGCTCTAACTATCGTGGTAGTTCAATTGGAGAGAAAATGGCTGCATTAAGTGACTTTTATTCAATATTAAGTAAAGAATATGGAGATCCAACTGTATTTTATACTATTAAAGGTGATGATAAAGAGTTCTTAATTTTACAGTGGGCATTTATTAATAAAGAAGAAGAGATAGTAAAATTTCAAAATGGAACATATTTTGATGATGCTGAGATTGATAAATTAATTGTGATAGGTAAAAATAAAGAAAATATCGAAAGTTACAGTTTCAATGACACAACTAGAAACTTTATTTCTAGGCAAGTTGGTTTACCATTTGAATTAATATATTTAATAGATGAAGATATTGAAAATTTTGTTAAACATAAAACAGGTAAAGAAATTACAATTCCTCAAAATGCAAAAATAGACTGTGTTCCCGTTACATCATTAGAAAGAACATTGAAAAAATAGAAGTTTAGAAATGTAAAGTCTAAACTTTTTTTAATATTTAATTGAAAAAAAGTATAAAATATAATATACTTAATTTAGATAGGAGGACAAAATGAATATAGTGTTAATTGTTATTATAGTTTTAGTTGTAATAATTGCTTTATACGTAATTAATACAAGAAATGCATTAGTAGTTTTAAGAAACAAGGTTAAAGACCAATTAAGCCAAATTGATGTTCAACTTAAAAGAAGATTTGATTTAATACCTAATTTAGTTGAAACTGTAAAAGGATATGCTAAACATGAAAAATCTACTTTAGAGGATGTTGTCAAAGCTAGAAATACATATTTATCTGCTTCGACTCCTGAAGATCAATTAAAAGCAGATGGACAGCTTACTGCTGCAGTTAATAAACTTTTTGCTTTAGCGGAAAGTTATCCTGATTTAAAAGCAAATGAAAGTTTTTTATCACTTCAGAAAGAACTTACTACATGTGAAGAAAAAATTACTTATGCTAGACAATTTTATAATGATTCAGTACTTTCTTACAATAACAAGATTGAACTTTTTCCTAGTAGTATAATTGCTAGTATGTTCCATTTTGAAAAAGAGAAATTTTTTGAGGCAAGTGCTGACGAAAGAAAAAATGTACAAGTAAAATTCTAGGCATTGCAAAATGCCTTTTTTAATAGGAAGGTTTATGAGAAAAAGAAATTTATTATTATTTATTATTTTAATATTATTTCCAGTTTTAGTATTTGCTAAAAATGATATTTATTCAAAAAATGCCGATATTTATATTAATAAAGATGGTAGTGCAAATGTTACTGAAACTTGGGATGTAAAAGGGCAGGATGGTACAGAGTGGTATATTCCCCTTACTAATCTTGGTCAAAGTGAAATTTTAAACTACACTGTTACAATGGATGGTAAAGATTTAAAATTTAAAAGTTGGAACATTGATGAAAGTATAAGTCAAAAAGCAGGTTATTATGGAATAAATTATGTGAATAATGGTATGGAGTTATGCTTTGGTAAAACAGATTATAAAAGGCATACTTTTGTAATTAAATATACTATTACAAATTTTGTATTTACTACAAGTGATGCTGATGTTATCTCTTGGCGTATATTTGAATATCAAAATAGTTCAACAAATTGGGAAAACTTTACAGTTAATATAAAAAGTTTTTATTCATTTCCTGATACTTTAGATGTATGGGGATATGGATACAAAGGTTATGCTTATGTAAAAGATGGTATGATTCAAATGTCTAATGAAGGAGATATGGGTACAAACTATGTTGTACTTCAGGCAAAATTTCCAAAAGGCACTTTTGAAAACTTAGTTACATATTCACAATTTGAAACTTTTGATGATGTAAAAGATATGAATGATGAAGGCAAATTTGACTATGATTATGATTTAGATAATGAGTATTCAAATTTAAGTGCATTAGGAAAAATATGGTATATTATAAAAAATAGTATTTCTACAGTATTTCCATTTGCATTATTTGTTTGGATTGCTGTAATGTGTACTAAACCTGACTTTGGTTACAAAGATAATAAAAAAATTGATAAGAATAATACGCCAATATTTAGAGATATTCCTTGTAATAAAGATATTTATTATGCAAATACCCTTATTTATTTAAATAAATTTGGTTATAAAGAAGGAAATATAATTGGAGCAATCATTCTTAAATGGATCAAAGAAGATAAAGTTAGATATATTAAACGTAATGATGGTACTAGAAAAGAAGAAAGTGTATTAGATTTAACTAGTAAGCCTGAGTTTACTGAAAAAGTTGAACAAGAATTATTTGATATTATGTATAAAGCGTCAGGAGATGGTTATCTTGAAAGTAAAGAACTTGAAAAATACTGTAAAAATAATTATTCAAAGTTCTTTAGTATATTTACAAGACAAGTTAATGAGAAAATTAAATCTTTAGAAGCTGAAGGTAAAATTTATAAAAAGATTAATAAAAAAGATACTAAAGCAAAGAAGATTATGGATGAATCAATATACGAAGATAGTCAAAGACTATTTGGTTTAAAACTATTCTTTAATGAATTTGCTAAAATGGACACAAAAGAAACTTTAGAGGTTAAAATATGGGATGAATATTTAATGTTTGCTTATTTATTTGGTATGGCCGATAAAGTATCTAAACAACTTAAAAATTTATATCCAGAATATATTGAACAAGAACTTGAAAGAAATAATTTAGATTTAAATACTTTAGTTTTAATTAATAGTATGACAACTCGTTCAGTAAATGCTGCAAGTGCCGCAAGAAGTGCTGCTCAAAGTTACTCATCTGGTGGCGGTGGATTTTCCTCAGGAGGCGGAGGGGGAGGCTCCTTTGGTGGAGGTGGATCTTCCGGAGGTGGAGGAAGTAGATAATACTTTTTTCACAGAAAATGCAAGAAATTGCATTTTTTTTATTTATTTTTTTTGAAAATGTGGTATACTTAATTTGTGCGAGTTATTAAATTATAATTCAATGGGCTGTTAGCTCAGTTGGTAGAGCAACTGACTCTTAATCAGTGGGTCTAGGGTTCGAATCCCTAACAGCCCACCATTGAAAAAATAAAATCTAACAATATTTTGAATTTGCTAGATTTTTTTTGTTATAAAATAAAAAAACTGATATTAACTATCAGATTTAGCATCTAAAAAGTAAATAGGTCTTCCTTCTTTTTGATATTGTTTTTCATAATTTGTCATTATATTCGGAATATTTCTTTCATCTTTATGTAAGTCAAGTGAAACAGTATTAAAAATATACCAATAATTAGATAAACTTTCAAGAGAATAAGCAAAGAAACCTTTGTTATCAGTTTTTAAAATAATGTGTTTATGTTTAGTAAAAATTTTATCATATATTCTTAAATAACTTTCATGAGTAAATCTTCTTTTTTCATCTTGTTTTTTTGGCCAAGGATCACAAAATGTTAAATATATAGTATCAATTTCTCTTTGGAAAATATTACCAATTTCTTTAGCATCTATATTGATTAATTTAAGATTATTAAGGTTTAAATTTGATAATCTATTTACAGCCATAACCATTTGTGAATCTACAATTTCAAGACCAATATAATTAATATTTGGATGGGCTTTAGCCATATCAATAATAAAATCACCACGTCCCATACCAAGTTCTAAACAAATAGGATTACTATTATTAAATAATTCATGCCATCTTTTTTGATATTCATATGGATTTTTAACTAAATATTTACTAGAACCAACGATTAAATCTGCGTTTTTAATTTTTTTATATTGCATTTCTTCACTTCCTAAAATAATTATAATAAAAAAAGGCTAAATAAGCAAGTTTTTAGTTGCATGCTTTCTTTTTATATGATAAATTATTTTTGAGGTCATATTATGTATTATTTAGCATATGGAAGTAATTTAAATTTAAGTGAAATGAAAGAAAAATGTCCATTTTACAAAGTAATTGGTAGAATGTTTTTATATAATTATATGTTGTCTTTTAAAGGTGAAGAAACTGGATTTTTAACTATAGAACCAAAAGAGGGTAGTGTAGTACCAATTGGTATATTTAAAGTAAATAAATTGTTTATTAAAAATCTTGATATGTATGAAGACTATCCATATTTATATAATAAAAAGGAAATTGAATTTGAATTATATGGCAAACTAGTTAAAGGATTAATCTATATAATGAATGATGATTTTGATTATGCAATGCCTAATGATTATTATTTTAATTGTTGTAAAGTAGGGTACAATGACTTTAATTTTGATGATTCTTATCTAAAAGACGCTCTAGATTATACCTCAAATAAGGTAAAAACTAAGGAAATAACGAGAAATTTGTATTTATAACAAATTTTTGATAAAAAATAGTTGCATTTATTAAAAAAATAAGGTACAATTAATTAGTACGAAAAAGAAGTGGGCTTGTAGCTCAGCTGGTTAGAGCGCACGCCTGATAAGCGTGAGGTCGGAGGTTCAAGTCCCCCCAGGCCCACCATTTTTTGGCCCGTTGGTGAAGCGGCTTAACACACTGCCCTTTCACGGCAGCATTCATGGGTTCGAATCCCGTACGGGTCACCATTAAGTTAATAATTGTCCGTATTTTCGGGCTTTTTTTATGCTAAAAATTACCCCATTTTATATATTATCCATATTTTCCATATATTTCGCGGTAAAACGGCGGTAATTTTTTGTGTTAAGCCTTAGACTTGAACCTTAATACCTCATGCTTATCATCACATTTTGTCACATAAAAAAAATCTAGGATATCCTAGAATATTTTTTTATATAATGGCGGAGCAGGAGAGATTTGAACTCTCGCGCCAGTTACCCGACCTACACCCTTAGCAGGGGCGCCTCTTCAGCCTCTTGAGTACTACTCCAAACCAAGTTACTTATACATTTTACTATATAAATAACCACTTTGTCAATTAACTTAATGAAGTTTTTACATTTTCTATGAAAGAAGTCATTGTACTGAAATAATCATCATCCATAGATAAGGTCATTAGATTAACATCAATTAATTTAGCATTATTATTAACTAACTCTTTTATTTTTTCATTATCTTTATCATTTTCTGTACATAAGATATATGTATATTTTTTATTTTTAAATTTAGATTTTATATTATTATATTTGTTTTCTTTTAAATTATCTGCATCATCAAGACTAATTATATCAAATCCATAGCTTTTAAGAAAGTTAAATACTTTACTACTTGCAATAATTGTATATTTACCATTAGATTGTGCTTCATTTGCTATACTTCTTAAGTTAGCATCCATAAGAGATATTTTTTCCTCGAAATCAGCATAATTTTTATTAACCTCTTCGATAATATATTTACTTGTCAAATAATTTGTAAGATTCTCTTTAATATTTTTAGCAAGCATTAAATAATTTTTAGGGCTTAACCAAAGTTCAGCAGGATCATTTTCATAAGACAATCCATAAGAAACATCAATTATCAAAAGATTTTTGTTTTTATTTAATAAAGTTTTAGCAATCTCTTTTTCTTTAGTTAAACCATTATAAACAAAAAGGTTAGCATTTGCATAATTTGTAATTTGTTTTCCTGTTAATTTATAAGTATTTAAATCACAATCTTTTGGATAAATACTATCTATTTGCCCATAATCATTATATAAATATTTTACTAAATAGTTTACTGGGTAAACCGTAGTATAAATAGTGGCACCTTCGAGGTCATCTTTTTTAATTGAACACGAAGATAATATTAATGCAAATAAGGTTAGCAAGCAAAATGTTTTAAATAATTTTAATTTCATTTAATTTTTTCCTTTCATGGAACAGGATCATATCCACATTTTCCATTTGGACGACATCTTTTTAACCTTTTAAAACCAAGTTTTAAGCCTTTAATTACGCCATACTTATAAATAGATTCAATCATATATTCACTACATGTTGGAGTAAATCTACACATTTTATGTGATATATTTGGAATAATTTGATAACCTCTTATTAAATATATTATAATCATTTTCATATTTCGTCCATAATTAGTATTATACTATATATTTTTAAAATTTACAATTACCTAATAATATGTTATACTTACTAAGGAAAGTAGTAGGTGAGTATATGAATTTCTTAGAAAAATATAACATTAAAATTAATAATGCAATGTTATTATCAGAAGCATTAACACATTCTTCTTATGCATATGAAAATAATATAAATTCATATGAAAAACTAGAGTTTTTGGGAGATGCAGTATTAAGTGTAATAGTAAGTGAGTATTTATATAATAAGCATAACTTAAAAGAGGGCCAAATGACTAAAATTAGAGCTAGTTATGTATGTGAGGATGCTTTAAATGTTTATGCTAAAGAAGTAGGTTATGCTGGATTTATTAAGGTTGGCAATGGTCTTCATGGTAAAGCAAATGAAACAATAATTGCAGATGTTTTTGAGGCTATTTTAGCGGTTATATATATTGATCAAGGATTTGAAACTTGTAAAAGATATATTTATGCTGTTGTTATACCTCACATTCAAAGAAATGAACAGTTCTTTGCTGATTATAAAACTGCTTTTCAAGAGGTTGTTCAAACAAGTCAAAGGTCAGTAATTTATGAAGTAGAAAGCATTACAGATGAAGAAGGAAAACCTTTATTTAAAGCTGATGCTATTGTAGATGGTTTAACACTAGGAAGTGGCACGGGTAAATCTAAAAAAGAAGCAGAACAAATGGCAGCAAAAGATGCCTTAAGGAAAAGTGCAAGGTAGATTATGTATATAAAAAATATTAAAATGCAAGGATTTAAGTCCTTTGCTGATAAAACAGAATTAGATTTTGATAAAAATATATGTGCAATAGTTGGACCTAATGGAAGCGGTAAAAGTAATGTTGTTGATGCTCTTTTATGGGTTTTAGGAGAGCAAAGTGTCAAAACTTTACGTGGTGATGACAAAATGAGCGACATCATTTTTAGTGGTTCTAAATCAAGAGAGGGTTTAACTAAAGCAAGTGTAAGTATTTTATTTGATAATGAAGATCATACTTTACCATCAGAGTTTGGTGAAGTTGAAATAAAAAGAACTATTTATAAAACTGGCGAAAATGAATATTTCATAAATAATTCAAGAGTAAGACTTAAAGATATTACTGACCTTATACTTGATGTTTCATCAAAGTTCAACATAATTACTCAAGGAAATATTAATGCATTAGTGGATAATAAATCCTCAGAAAGAAGAGTTCTATTTGAAAATGCTGCAGGAGTATTAAAATATAAAAAAAGAAAAGAGGAAACATTAAAAAAACTAGATAATACCAAAGAAAATATCACTAGATTAAACCTAATAATCAAGGAAGTTATGTCTTCATTAAAGCCATTAGAAAAACAAAAAAAAGAGGCCGAAAAATATATCAAAATAAAAGATAATCTTGAAAATATTGAGGTATCTTTAATTGCCAGTGATATAACAAATATAAAAGAAAGATATGAAAACATTAAACTTGAGAATAACAAATTAAAAAAAGAGCAAGAGGTAAATGTTTTTCTGCATCCTGAGGAACTTGAAAAACTTAAATTAATCCTTTTACAAATGGATGAAGAAATAACCAAATCAAATGAACAAATTATTCAAATTAATGATGATATATCAAGACTTCAAAGTCAAAAACAAATTAATTTAGAAAGAGTAAAATTAAGTGTAAACGAAAGTGCAATTAATGAAAACCTACTTAGACTTAAGGAAGAAAAACTATCTATTGAAAAAAATATTGCTGTCCTTGATAGTGAAATAAAATCTTTAAAGGATGAATACAATATTTTAATTAAGGAATATAATGATAAAAATAATGCACAGTTAAAAGAAAAAATTAAAATTACAACTTTAAAAAGTGATTATAATGTTAAATCCAAAGAACTATTTGACTTAGAAAATAAAATTAATATTGCTAAAAGTAATATTGAAAACAACTCATTTTTACCAAAAAGTATTGCAGCAGTTTTAAATTCAAAAGCTTTAAGTGGTATTTGTGATCGTATTGAAAACTTAATCGAAGTAAATGATGCTCATAAAATAGCCATTTCATCTTCTTTAGGAGCCGCTAAAAACTTTATAGTAACAACTGACTTTGATAGTGCAAAAAGAGCTATTAAGTATCTTAAAAACTTTGATTTAGGAAGATGTACATTCTTTCCTCTTGATACTATAAAATCTCGTTATATTGATAATATAGCATTAAATAGTATTAAAGATTTAACTGGTTTCATAGGAATTGCATCTGATCTTGTAAGTTATGATAAAAAATATAAAAATATTATTGAAAATCAACTTGGTAATGTTATTATTGTAGACAGTCTTGATGATGCAAATAAAATTGGTAAAAAGACTGATTATAAATATAAAATTGTCTCTTTAGAGGGAGATATCCTATATTCAGGCGGTGCAGTAAGTGGTGGTAGAGTAAATACAAATAATGATGATAAATTAAACCTTTTACATATGCAAAATGAATATAATGATAAAAAAGGATTACTACAAAGTATATCTGTTACTTTAGATAATGCTAATGATAAATATGAAGAACTTGAGAAAGAGATTAATGAAATTAATTATAAATTAACTGAAAAAAGAGTTTTAATTGAAAATAAAGAAAGAGTTTTATCGGAAACAAAAGATAAATTAACATACACTGAAAGCAATATTGATGGTTTTAAAAACCTTAATAATAATACTTTAAATGATAAAATCGAGGAAATATTATATACACTTAATAGTAAATCTAAAGAAAAAGAGATCCTTGAAAATAATTTGATTTCTTTGAAATCTAGAAAGTTTGATTTAAATAATAAGATTGAAGATTTGGAAAGAAAGATTAATGAAGTAAATAGTAAATATAATAAAAATGAAAGCTTAATTAAAAATAATGAAATTGAAATTGGTAAGTTAGAGGTAAAAATGGACTCACTTCTTGAAAATCTTCAAAATGAGTATAATATGACTTATGAAAATGCCTTAAAATCATATGAACTTACTATGGATCCTGAAGAGGCTCGGGAAATTGTAATTAAATATAAAAATGATTTAAAAGGACTTACAAATATTAATACAGGAAGTATTTTTGAATATGATAGATTAAGTAAAAGATATGACTTTTTAGCAGGTCAAAAAGATGATTTAGAGTCATCCTCTAAAGAACTTTATAATATTATTGATGAAATGGATGATATTATGAAAAAACGTTTTAAAGAGACTTTTGATAAAATATCTACTGAATTTTCTATTGTATTTAGGAAGATGTTTAAAGGTGGAAATGGTGTTTTAAAACTAACTGATGAAAATGATTTACTTAATACAGGAATCTCTATTTTAGCAGTTCCTCCAGGAAAAAAACTTAATTCTACATCAATGCTTTCCGGAGGAGAAAAAGCACTCACTGCAATATGTCTTATATTTGCAATACTTAATGTTAAACCAGCTCCATTTATTGTTTTAGATGAGGTTGAGGCACCACTTGATGAAGAAAATGTATCAATGTTTGGTGATTATTTAAAAAGTATGCAAAATATTAGTCAATTTATATTAATTACTCATAAAAAGAAAATGATGGAATATGCAAGTAACTTATATGGTGTAACAATGCAAGAGAGTGGGGTATCTAAGCTAGTAAGCGTAAAACTTGAAAATAATATCGAATAATATTAAAATAGGTTTACAAAATACTGTTAAGTAATGTATAATAAAAATGTAAAGGAGTACAAGGATAATTTATGGACACATTAAACAAATTATTACAAGATTTAGGAATATCTAAAGTAAAATTAGCAAAATATTTAGGAGTATCGAGGCAAATGGTTTACAATTATTTGACATTTGAGGATATCAATAATTGGCCAAAAGAAAAGAAAGCATTACTATTTCAATTATTAGAAATAGATTCTTCCTCTTTTAAAGGTTTTGATAAAATTAAAGTGACAACTGAATATATGCTTAGAATTGAAAAGAAATTAAATAATACATCACAAAAGGAAGAAAATATGACAAATAATTTTGACTTAAGTGGCATAACAAGAGATGATAAATGTCTTTTATCTGATATAGTTTATTTACTTAAGGAAAAGTTAATTGATGGCTCAAAAGCAGAGAAGGGGACAGTACAATATATTTATTACCTACTTTCCTCAATGGAAAATGTACCAGAAATTAAATATATGCTTGCCTATATAGCCAAAACAAATGGATTTATTGATCCAGACGAATTTCTTTATAATGAAGATAAACAATTTATTTTCGAGGGAATATTATATTCTGGTTTAACTTTATATAACAATGGAGGAGCCTCAAAGAGTAAAGTTGCTGAATCAAGAAAAAGATTTATTCGTGAAATTGAACTTAAAAAACAAGAAAAAATTGGCCGTACACAAGCATTAAATACAATTAGAGTTCAAGCATTACATGAACTTGGATATTCAGATATAAATACAGAAAATGCTACTGAAGTATTTGAAAAGATTGCTGAAATTGAATCTAGAAAAATGTGTGGTATTAATGAAGATAAAAAGAAATAGGGGACTACCCTATTTTTTAGTGAAATAAAGTATACGCGTATATATCCTTATTTATATATTAATAAGGTATTATATTATAACCTTATTTTATATTTAATAAGGTAAATATTACTTTATTTATTATTAATAATGTTCTATATAATTCATAATTTTAAAATTAAATAAAATTTTTATATTAAAATTATTTTTTGTTATAACTAAATTATAATTTGAATTACAAATTTAAATTGATATTTACTATAAAAAAAGCATCAATGAATTAATCAATTAATGCTTAAATTATCTATAATTTCTATATCAATTATTAACTTCGTATAATATATATTATGTTAACTTATGCTTCTTTTTTATTATCTAACTAAACTGATTATTAATATTATTATTATAACAAGGACTATTCCAATAGAAACATATAAAAGTATATTACCTCCTATAGAATGGTCATTTAAGTCGACTGTAGTATTTTGGTCTTGATTATGATCATCTTTAATTGATTCATTAGTATTTTTTGTATCTTTAACATTTTCAAACATATTATTTTTTTCTTCATCTTCGCCAACAGCGCTATAATATAAACCATATTCACAAGGACTATATGTTTTAATTTGTGTTGCACTAGTATAGGGTTTATCCTTTCCATTAATCCAAGCAGTGAACCTAGTGCCTTGTTGTGATAAATGGTATGAATAACCTATTTTAGATACTTCATAAGCTGTTTTACCACCGAATGATGTAAGTGGTTTATCATAATCTAAAACAATTTTGTTATCTTTATATAAATGTAAATATAGTTTTTGAATTTGCCAAGGTTCATACCCTACTCCATCAATCACATAATTTTTGTCACTAGCTAGTTTGTAAGCACTCTCAAGTACATAAGTATTAAGCATATGCTGTCCATGACCATACTCCCCTTTTTCATCGTGACCTACAACAACATAAGGTTTATATTTTCTTATTTGAGTTGTTTCATATCTTACTGCATCCTCTATAGAAAATCCTGCATTCTGTAAATTTAATAATGCGCCATCTCTTGTTGATGCCCAAGCCTCTGGAAAATCACTTACAACTGGATAATATTTGATTCCTACAGCCCATAAGCCATTTAAAAGTTCATGATATCTTAAAACATTATTTGTATGTCTTGTAAAATAAACAACCTGAATTTTTTTGCCAGCATCTACATAAGTTGGTATTAGTCCAGCAAAAAATAACTGTTCATCATCGGCGTGAGTTGTAAATAACATTAAATCTGCAGTATCCAAGCTTTTCCAATCTTGAACCATATCAGGCAAATTATCATCATTATAAATATAAATATCCGCTATAGAAAATTCATCTTCATATTGTATTTTGAATGTTTTAACATTATTATTAACTTTGATAAGTTCATGCAAATAACCATTTTGGCCTACAATATTTTCATAATTTTCAAAAAGAATTTTTCCTTTTGTAGAATGATCGTGATACATAATATAAACATTTTTAATATCTTCTTCACACTCGACATTTACAGCATAATTTTTTGATTTAGTTAAAAAAGTTGAGGAATTATCATCAGTTATGTCCTTTGTAGGATAATAACCAACTTTTATAGTACACTTGCTTGTAATATCTTTTGCATTTACCATTATAGGTAATACCATCATAATAATTAAAATAATAATTTTTTTCACTTTTACCACCTTTACTATATATATTTAGTATACCACACTTTATAATTTATTTATAAAAAAATTAAATAATTTTTCAGAATTTTCGTCCTTTAAGTCTTCAGGATGCCACTGCATTCCAATAAAACATCTTTTGTTTTTGTCTTCTACTTCTTCAATAATACCATTACAAACAGCTCCTATAGTTAATCCTGTACTTTCTACATAATCTTTATGCCTTGAATTAACCATTATATTTTCTTTCCCAATAATAGAGTATAGTAAGCTATCCTTATTTATATCTACACTATGTACATACTTATCTTTACTCTTATGAGCTAAAGTATTTAAATGGCCTAATTTACCATTAAAGGCTACACCCATCGTTTGCATGCCTAAGCATATTCCTAAAAGTGGTTTATTTAATTTATGTAAGTATTTTGCTACCTCAAGTTCTAAAGGATAAATATCATCCCCACCTGGAAGAATTATTCCATCACAAATATCAATTATTCCCTTAACCTTATTAAAATTATCATTAAAATCAAAAGGTATTAAAATAACCTGGGCTTTACCATTTAACTTATTATATATATTTTTAGGTATATATAATATTTTCTTATTATTTAAATTTTCTTCTCTTGTTAATATTCCTACTCTCTTCATAATTAAATTATAATACTAATTAAGATAATAATAAAGCCTAAAATAAGTCCTACATTCATAATTTTATTTTCTTTATAAGAAAGTACCTTAGGAAGCATTTGTTCAATAGATAAAGTTATCATTAAAAATGCAACACCAGTAAGTATTAAAGAAAGGGTTATTTCGCTAACAAATCTTGCTAAAAACAAATATGATAGCACTGCTCCAATAAACTCTGAAAAACCACTTAAAAATGTATTTAAAAAGGCTTTTTTGCGACTTTTAGTGGCATAATATATTGGAACTGCGATAGCAATGCCTTCGGGAAAATTATGAAGTGCTATCGCTAAGGCCATCTTAATACCTAAATTTAAGTCTTTATAACTACTTATGAATGTAATTACTCCTTCAGGAAGATTATGCATAATTAAAACAACCATTGATAAAACACCTAATTTATATAGGTTATTTTCATACTTTGACAAAAGATTACTGATGTATTTAATTAGATAATAACTACATAAAAATAGTAAGCTAAAAAGCAGTATTGACCATATTTTATATCTATTAATTATTATGAATATTGAACTTGGAAGTAAATCAAATATACTAATTCCTATCATAATAGCAATCGAAAATGATAAAGAAAAGGTAATAAATTTATTTATATTTTGACTTTTAATTTTAACAAACAAAAACACGCAACCTAAACAAGTTGAAAATGATGCAAATAAAGATACTAATAAAGCATTAATTATATTCATAATAAATTATATTTTTTTTGTAAATAATTATTAATAAATTTAATTGACAGATTGTAAAAATAATGTTATATTACTATTGCATTCAATGAATGCTAATGCAAATGTAAATCGCCTCTAGGTGGTGCGAGCAATAAATGATCCTAGTCGTGAAATGTTAATCGCCTCCGAGTGGTGCGAGCAATAAATGATCTCGGTTGCAAATGTTGGGAACCCTAAATCTATATTAGAGTTTCCATTTTTATTATTTTTTTAAGGAGGAAATGAAATTATGAAAGTAATAACGGGATATTTATATCATATTAAAGATGAATTTTTTGATAAAATTAATGCTAAAAGTGTAATGATTAATCATAAAAATGGTCATTCTAGACCTTCATACCTAGCAATAAAAGATGGTAAAATTCTTTGGTTTATTCCTTTAAGTTCTAAAATTCAAAAATACCAGAAAATTGTTAATAGAAAAATTAAAAAATATGGTGAATGTAAAACAATATTAATTAAAGAAATAGCCGGAAATAAGGAAGCAATCTTAATTCAAAATGCATTTCCAACATTAGAAAAGTATATACAAAACAGGCATACTATTAATGGAAAAGTTGTTAAAGTTCCATCTGCAGTATGTAAAGAAATTCTAAATAATTTTAAATATATGCTATCTTTAAAAGAAAATGGTTTAAACTTATTTTTTACTGATATAGATTCTATTAAAGCAGAATTATTAAAGAAACTTCAATAAAATATATACCAATTATTTCCATAGTATTTTTATCAAAACTATCCATAATAATATCAGGAGGAAATAAATGAGTAATTCAAGAAGTAATGCTAGAACTTGTAAAGCTAAAGCAAGAAACAACGCTAGAAGTAATTCACAATCTGCAAGAAATAATTCTACAAATGCTAGAGCTAACTCAAGATCTAAATAAGCATTATATATGAAAAAAGGAAGGTAACCCCTTCCCTTTTGTATGTAGTTAATCTCTTGGATGCATTTTATAATCCTCTTTTAAAGATTCATTAGAAAGATGAGAATAAATCTGAGTAGTAGTTATATTACTATGCCCTAAAAGATGCTGAATAACTCTTAAATTGGCACCATTATTAAGTAAATGAGTAGCAAAAGAATGTCTTAATGTATGCGGTGAAACATCTTTGTTAATTCCACCATCCTTACATAACTTTTTAAGTATTTTAAAAAAACCTACTCTACTTATAACATTACCAAAATTATTTATAAATACATAATCACTAACTTTAGTTTTTAGTAAAAATGGCCTATAATTATCAATATAATTTTTTAAGGCATTATAAGTGCTATCATTCATAGGAACAATTCTTTCTTTGCTACCTTTACCAAATATTTTTATAGTGCATTCATTAAAATCAATATCAGATATTTTCATATTACATAGTTCACTTACTCTTATACCAGTGGCATATAGCGTTTCCATCATTGCAATATTACGATAATCATATATTTTAACTGGATTAATATTTAAAAGCCTATCTACTTCCTCGATTGTTAAAAAAGATGGTAATTTTTTTTCAAGTTTCGGAAGTTTAATGGTTTCACAAGGATTAGTTTTTACATATGCAGTACTTATCATATAATTATAAAATGAATTTAAAACAGTTAAGTAATGTGCTCTAGTTCGAGCTACTATACCATCATCATAAAGAAAATCTCTAATTTCATCAGTACTTAAATTTAAAATATTTTTCTTTTCAAAATGACTATAAAATTTCTTAAGATTTTCATAATAAGAGATAATTGTATTATTACTTAATTTTTTTTCATATTTTAAATAATCTATATATTTATCAATATTTTTTTCTATACTTTCCATAATTTAATTGTACTTTATTTTTATAAAAAAATCTATACTTTTTAATATTAATTTGGTATCATAAATATGGTGATTGAATTGAAAGTTAAATATTTAAGATTAGATAAAGAAAAAAGAAAAGAAGTAAAGCAAAAATATTATGAAACCTCTTTAGGCAAATATGTTAAAAAGAAACTTATTTCTTCATTTGTATGTGGAATTTTATGTATAGGTATTGGAATTTATCTATTAATAAGTACTAAAGATCCTAAATTTATTGATTATTTTTATAATATAAGCATCCTTTTAATAGGAATAGGATTTCTAATTGCAATCAGAAAAATTGAAGTTAAAAAGATAAATGAATATGTAATAAAGAATAAAATATAGACTTTATTACATATTTTTTAATATGGAAGATAAACTAAAAAATTTAGATAAAGAAAATATTATTTGGCTTATATATATATTTATTTTTGTAATGGCAATAGTATCAAATTATTATGAAGAAAAATATCTTTTTACTAAAGATTATAAATCAAAAAAAGTATATAAAAATATTAATCTTACAGTACTTGTAATAGGTCTTTTAATATACTTATATTTTGTAATTATTAACTATGAAAATATTAGAAATAGTAAATATGGTTCTTTAAGAGAGTTTGCTTCGATTATGTTTTTTATTGCTGGTACCATTTATTTATATATTGAATATCAAGGACAAAATGAAATTGAAGTTGGTATTATATAAAAATGTATGAGTTTTATTTACCCATACTTTTCTTAATTTCATCCAATTCTTCTTTGGATATTCCTACGAATTTTATTATATCTTCCTCTGGCATTTTATTTTTGATTAGACTTTTAATTGTCTCAATTTTTCCGTTATTAAAGCCAATTTCCTCGCCTACAGTTTTAGCAAATTCCACCTTATCATAATAAAATATACTATCAATATTTTCCATCATTTTTTTCCATTCTCCTTAATAACTCTTGTCCAAGTTCATTATTATTATATAAATCATAATATTTATCATTATTATCCCGGGTAAATGCATAAAATATTTTCTTTATATCATCATCTTGTAAACTTGCAATTTCACTATATGTCATTTTATTTAAATATTCAAGATTATAGTCTACGACTATAGCATCCTCATATCTTACTTTTCCACTTAAGACATCTGTAAATAAAGATACTCCCATAAATTCACCATTATTCAAAGAATTTTCGTTATTTATGTTTATTTGTAAAATCTTTTTAATTTTATTATTTTCACCAGGTTTTAACTGCCTTAAAAGTAGTGCCAAAACATATGACATATTTTTACATTTACGGTATTTGAGTATTCACTATTTCCTTCGATATTTATTAAATAATCACTAGTTTCATAAAGTAAATCAGTTTCTTTTTTCTTTAACGTTACTTTATCACTAACTAAATTATCTAAAACAGTGATATCACTATTCATAGGTAAATTTAAACTATTTAATGTTTTCATCACTACATAAAATAATAAATCATAGTTATCTATAAATAGTTTTTTAAAAGCCAAATCTCTAATAAAGCCAGATTTTGAATATAATTTATCAAACTTTTTTATATTTAGTCCTTTCTAAACTCTGACTATTTAAATATAACAAATAATTTTATAACTTGCAATATAAATTTTAAAATTATTTAAACGAATAGTAAACTTTATTTTCAAGTTTTATATTATTTTCTTTAGCATAATTTGTTACACTTAATACTTTTATATCATTTTCATATAAGATATCAATTAATTTTTTAACTGCCTCGACTGTGGTTTTATATGAATCATGAAAAAGAATAATATCTTTATCATTTGCATTTTCTAAAACATATTTAACTATGAAATCTGTGTCTTTATATTTCCAATCGTGTGTATCTTTATCCCATAAAATAAATGATGTATTAAGTGCTTTTAAAATTCTATTATTATATGCTCCGTATGGAGGCCTTGTAAGAGAAAGATAATCACCTGTAATATCATAATATATTTTATTTGTTTTATCAAAATCACTTTCAATTTTCTTAATTTTATTTTTTGTAAAAAGCGTATGATTGTAACTATGGTACCCTATTTCACTATTTGAGTGATATACTTTTTTTACTATATCTTTTTGACTTGCCATTTTATTTCCAACCATAAAAAATGTTGCGGACATATTATGGTTTTCTAAATAGTCTAATATTTCTAAGGTATTTTCGCCATTTGGTCCATCATCAAAAGTAAATATTAAGGTAGTATTATTTTCACCTAAAACAGGAATACTTTTAGGATAACAAATCATTATCAATAGTAAACATAAAACTAAAATATATTTTAAAACATTTTTCATAATTAATTATATGAAAAAAGGAAAAATTTACTTATTTTCCTTTAACTTATATAAAATATTTAATGCTTCGATTGGCGTTGTATTTAAAATATCAATTCCTTCGAGAATATCTTTTGGTTTTTCTTTCTTTTCCTCAAAGTCAAATGATAATTGTTCTTTAACTGGCTCTTTTTTATTTGAATTTTCAAGATTATTTAATATTTCATCTGCTCTTTTAATAAGGCTTTCAGGAAGTCCCGCTAAAGAGGCAACATGAACACCATAACTTTTATCAATAGCACCAGGTTTAACCTTATGAAGAAAGTATAAATTACCATTTTCTTCTTTTGCGTCAACATGAACATTTTTAATAGACTTATATTTTTTATCTAAAACAGTAAGTTCATGGTAATGAGTTGAAAATAAAGTTTTGCATTTTATATTATCGCATATATATTCAATTATGCTTTGAGCAATTGCCATACCATCATATGTAGCAGTCCCTCTTCCTAGTTCATCAAATATTATTAAACTATTTTTAGTCGCATTACTAATTGCATTATTAGCCTCACTCATTTCAACCATAAAAGTTGACTTACCTCCGGCAAGGTCGTCAGATGCACCAATTCTTGTAAATATTTTATCTATTATCGGCAATTTTGCAGATTTGCAAGGAACAAAGCATCCTATTTGAGCCATAATTATTGTTATGGCAATCTGTCTCATATAAGTTGATTTACCGCTCATATTTGGTCCCGTTATTAAATAAGCACAAATATTTTCATTCATTTTACAATCATTTGCCACAAATGAACCTTTTAAAGTATTTTCTACAACAGGATGCCTTCCCTCGATAATTTCTAAATCGTGACTTTCATTAAGAAGTGGTCTTACTAAATTATATTTTTCACTATCAATTGAAAATGCTACCATTACATCTAGAAAACTTAAACTATCTGCAGTCTTACGCATATCTTCGACATAAGTTTTAACTTCATTTTTAATGTCCATAAAAAGCGAATATTCAAGATCAATTATCTTTTCCTCAGCATTTAAAATCATATCTTCTTTTTCTTTTAACTCAGGAGATATAAATCTTTCGCCATTAGCAAGAGTTTGTTTTCTTTCAAAGCCAAACTTCTCGGCATCTTTTGCCTGTGCTTTACTTATTTCAATATAATAACCAAATACTTTATTAAAACCAACTTTTAAATTTTTAAATCCTGTTTTTTTCTTAATTTCATTTTCAAATTTAGCAATAAAGTCTTTACCATTTTTCTTTATTTCACGAAGGCTATCTAAATCAGTATTATAACATTCCTTAATAAGATAACCCTCTTTTAAAGTGATTGGTGGATCTTCATAAATACTTTTTTCTAGTAAATCATAAATTTCTTTAAATGGCTTAATTTCTAAATCAAAATTTAGTTTTTTAACTATTTCAATTATTTCCGGAAGTGGTTTTAAACTTCTTTTTAACTGGAGCATATCTCTTGCATTAAATGAGCCATTTGTAAGTTTACCAGTAAGACGCTCTATATCATATATTTCATCAAGAAGTGTAATAAGATTATCCTTCAAAATGAATTCATCATTAAGTTTTTCAATCATATCATATCTTTTGTTTAACTGTGATATATCCTTAAGTGGTGAAAGAAGCATATTTCTCATCTTTCTACTTCCCATTGCGGTTTTACATTTATCTAAAAGCCATAAAAGAGAAAATTCTCTATCTTTATTACGAACTGTTTCGGTAAGCTCTAGGTTATTTGCACTATAAGCATCCATATATAAATAATCTTCATTAGAAACAATTTCAATATCATTAATAGTCGACAAATCTTTAAGTGATAAAGTTAAATAACCAAATAAATGTCTGACGCCCATTTTACATCTTATATCATTAAGTTTATTATCAATATTTTCAGGAAGAGTGTCAGCAAGCCCTGTATAATAATCAATTTCAATACTATAATCATTTTTTAAAGTATTTATTAGAGTTACTTCTTCATTACCATTAAAAATAATTTCTTTAATATTATATTTAAATATTTCAGTAATAATTTTATTTACACTTTTAGAAACTTTAGAACTTATAAGTCTTCCTGTGGAAATATCCAAAGCCGTTAATATATATGTATCAGGATAAACTAAAAGTGAGGCTACAAAAGAGTTTTCATAGGATTTTAGTAGTTCAAGGTCAGCAATTGTGCCTTTAGAAATAACATCTGTTACTCCTCTTTTAACCATACCTTTAGTGGTTTTAGGATCTTCAAGTTGTTCACATATTGCTACTTTATATCCTTTATTTATAACTTTTTCAATATAACTTTTTACAGCATGATAAGGAACACCACACATTGGTACTCTTTCAGTTAAACCCGCAACTCTACCAGTTAAAGTAAGTTCAAGCTCTTTTGAGGCAATTAATGCATCCTCGAAAAAAAGCTCATAAAAGTCACCCAAACGATAAAATAATAGCACATCAGCATATTTATCTTTTATCTGCATATATTGAGCCATCATTGGACTTAATTTATTTCTATCTACTTCACATCTTTTCATATTAACTATCTAGTTTGTATAAAGGATTTATCCTTCTTATTAAAGAAAAATCTTCCTCACTAAACTTTTTTCTTGCTTCCTTTCTTTTATAATTATTCATATTTAAACTTACATATAATTTTAATATTTCTTTTCGAAGAAGTACTTCAGTTTCAAAAATTTCTCTATTTAAAATTATATGTTTTATCATATTTTTAATTTCTACAATCTCTTTATCATTAACTAAAGATAAGTGTTCAAATAAATCACTATAAATTATATTTGCTAAATAAGGTTTATAATTACGTAAAATATTTATTTTTTCATTTACAATATCATTACTAGTTTCTACATTACTATTTAAAAATAGTTCTAATTCTATAAAAGGATCTGTTTGAATACTGTGAAGTATAGCACTAAAAACTTCCATCAAAGTAAATCTTAAAAAATCATTTAAACTTCTTACTTCATAAGTAAGTTCTTTTAAATTATCACTAGCTAAATCCATTATTTTATCCTTAATAATTATTTTACTATAAAAATTTATAATAAGGTCTAATGCTTCTTCTTCATTATTAAGAAATTCATTATAGATGTAGTCTTCATTTACTGTTTTATTAAAACTTACAGCATAATAAAAATTAAGAGTCTTAATAATATTACTTGCAATAAAAGTATCTTTTTTAGTATATAAAATTACAATATTATCATATATTTTTTTAAATTTATCATAACTTTTCTCTTTAACAAGAGAAGCATACAAATTTAGTAAATAGTTTTCAGCATAAGAATATTCCATAAACCCTCCTTAAAATATTATAACAAATATTATAAACTATTTAAATAATTTACTGCATCATCAAAAGTTTCAACCATAACAAGATCAAAACTTAAATTATTCTTTTTATAAACCTTTTTTGCTTCTTCATAATTATCCTTTGGTACAAAGAAAATATCTGCACCATCATTTTCTGCTCCAAATAGTTTATATTTTATTCCGCCTATTTGTCCAACATTACCAGTTTCATCAATAGTTCCCGTACCCATAATTTTTTTACCATGAGATAAATCCTTTTCATTTAATTTATCATATATTTCGAGGGATAGCATTAGTCCTCCTGAAGAACCAGCTTCAGAAGATTTAGTCTTCATTTCAAGTTTAGGACTAGACTCAAATTCATATGCTGTAACAATACCTACACCAATCTTTTTCACACCATCAATTTCAGTAACATAAGCATATTTATTTAATTCTTTGCCACTGCGTTTAATTGTAAATGAAACTTTATCACCAATGTTTAAAGTAGAAATGTAATCTTGAAAATTCTCAAGTTTAGTAAATTTATTACCATCAATAGTAATAATTTCATCTAAAGGTTGTAAATTAGTATTACTTTCTTCACTAATTAAGGTAACATATGGAATTTCATTGGTTACATCAATCTTTTTCCCAACTTTTGTATAAGCATTCAAACTAGCTAAATAAATGGAATTTTTTAAATCAATTTGCTCTATTTTAAGAAGCGTATCATAATCCATATCCGTTAAATCTTGTTCATTATAAATATCCCAGTTCGGAACAAATAAAGATAAGACAATCGTAGGAATATTAGCCTTAATTACAGAAACATAGCTCATATAATAATTACCACTTATATTATTTTCATTTTCAATTGAAACTCTATTATTTAAATTAATACTACCTCCAGGGGTATAAATAACATAGGGAGTTTTATAGAAACATAAAAACACAATTATTGCAAGAATTATTAAACCTTTTAAATTATTCTTAATAAAATCTTTAATTTTTTCATATATTTTATTATACATTTAATTATCACCTAAATAATTATAACAAAAATAAAGAAAAATATGAATAAAAAAAGAATAAATTTTATTTTAATTATCTTAATATACTTTTTTATTTATTTAATATTTAAGAAAAACTCTGCTTTATCAAATATTACTTTTTTAAGTTTAAAAATATTTATAACTAAGGTTTTTCCTTTTTTATTTATCATGATGACATTAAATAATTTTCTTATTAAATGTAATTTACCATATTATTTTAATAAAATATTTAAAAATCAAAATCTTTATATTTTTTTTAGCTCTATTATTTCTGGTAGCCCAATAAATGCAATTATCTTAAAAAACTTTCTAGATAGTAAATATATCTCTTTGAAAGAAGCAAGTATTCTACTTTCATGCACATGTTTTAATAATCCCCTTTTTCTATATAGTTATCTATTCTTAATTTTTAATAATATCCATAGTGTAATTAAAATAATGGCAATATTATATATTCTTAATATAGTAATATTCATTTATTTAACAAATAAAATGAGAATATCAGTAAAGCAAAACTATAAAGATTATAATTTAAAGAAAGAATTATTTAATAGTATTTATGATAGTATGCAAAATTTAATTAAAATTATGGGTATCATTGTATTTTTTAAAATTATTCTTGATTTAACAATGACTAAAAATAGTCTTTTATTCGTAATATTTAAGGGGTTAATTGAGGTAACAACCGGATTAAACAGTTTAAACACTATATATGTTTCCATAAAAATAAAGGAAATAATTAGTTTCATAATTATTTCCTTTATGGGATTTTCTATTCAAATGCAAATTAGCATAATCTTAGAAAAATTTAATATAGATTATAAATACTTTTATTTATCAAGACTTTTTTTAATAATTACTGGAATAATAATTATACTTATTGTATAAATGAGAATATTATATCATCTAAAGTATTATTATTATCTTTAGTATTATTAACATTAGTTGTATAAACCGGTATTTTACATTCAGTTATTACAATTGATTCATAGCTGTTTATTACATCACGACAAGTAAGATTACTATTTGCAGACCCGCTTTTACATTCACTTGCGTTAACATTACTTTCTAAAGAACTCATATTAGTATTTCCACAATCAATTTTTCCCAAAGTACCATTTTTAATTTTCCAAGTATTTTGGATTTGCCAATTATCTCGAGATAGTTCACTAACATCGTAAGCAAGACTTTTATTATCCACTAAAGTGATTTTATATTTTTTTAATGATCCTTTTAATATAAGTTCATTACCATTATCAGATTTTGAGACTATGGTTACATTATTGTCCTTTAATAAATCATCTTCAATTGTCATTATAATATCAATTCTATTTGATTGATTAGCTGATGCAATAAAATCACTATTTTTTTCAAAAGTAACATTAGAAAGTAAGTTGTATAAAAACATAAGTATTACTGATAAAAGTGCCATACTAACTAAAAGCTCCACTATTGTTACACCTTTATTATTTAATTTCATTCTACTACCTCATAAATATCATCATATGTTCCTGACCCCTTAAATTTAACATCACCATTTAAATTAATAACTGGTCTAATGTAGATGTCAGAACCAATTGCATAGTTTGGATAATCTCCTTTTTGATCAACAAGGAACACAAATGCGGCTCCCCCTCTTCGTATAAAATTTGGAGTCATTGTATAATAAAATATTCCAGTATATAAATAATAATTTTTATTAGTATTCAAGAAACATCCACCTGCCATTGCAACTTCATCAATCGTAATTAATCCAACAGGATATCTAAGAGCTTTATTGCTTTTATCTTTTGATACAGTGAACTTATCAGCATCATTATTACATTTAAGTGAAGGATTTTTGCTATTAACATTCCTGTCACGCCCATTAAACATCAAATTTGCACCTGGTTTACTAGCCCAATTTGTGACAGTGTCTCGATCATTGCAAAAGATGGAATCTACAACTTTTATAGAATCAGTACTAGCTAATGTAGTCTTAGCATACCACTCATCAACTTTATTTTTGATTGTACTATTATTTACATTATTTCTTTGATAATTTTTTTGATACATATAACCAGTGTATTCTGCACCACTAGTTACTGTATTATAAACACTATGTCCAACTGCAGTAGTATCTCCAGTCATGATAACACTTGTCGCAGCAGTAGGAGCATTAGTTCCTGAATATATCATTCTTATTGAATTATCACCATTGATTCTTATTATTCGCCAGTACATATCTTTGCTACTATCATCTTTACCAAATTTTACCCAGTTATTGTCTACAGCCCCTCTGAAATAATATGATGAACCTAAGTTATCCTCTGCAAAGAACATTCTTTCATTAGTTGTGGCAGTTCTATTAAAGTTTGGTGTACCTCTTTCTTTAATAAAGCTTATAGCATTACTAACTGTTGAAGCTCCTGCACTATTGTCTAATAAAACTTTTTCATACGCTTTATATGAAGGAATTACTGGATCTGGACTCGGAGGATTATCAGGATCAGTTGGAACATCTGGATTACTTGGTGTATCCGGACTTTGAGGACCATCTGGTCCCTCACCTTCAATAATTTCCTCGGGTAAAGTTTTATAACGACTTTTAAGGAAAGTATTGCTATCAGTAATTAAATATTTTTTTAAATCATTTTTTATCATTTTAAAGTTAACTCTATTATTAGTATATGTAGTCATAATAAGTATTAATAAAGTGCAAAAAACTAGAAAAAATGAAAATAATGATGCTGTTGATATAAATCCTTTTTTATTCATAATACACCCACGAAACATAATAAGCTTTTTCACAAGCCATATTATACCTTATAATATCTTGATCATAATAATTTTCAATTTTAGTTTTAAGATTACAATCTGGACAATTAAAATTTTTATTTATATAATAATTTAAACAACTTTTATAGCTATCATTAGGTATGGTATCTTCATCCGAAGATATATCATTAAAACTAATAGCATTTCCGTTCTTTCTTTCATTAAAAATTGCAATCATTATACTCTGCTGTGAACTAGGATTAACTGCATTTGTATCAACTGAGTTAATTGTAAGCATATATTCATTCAAGTTTATTTCTGAATACTCATTTGTAAATTCTAAAAAATTTTGGCATCTTTTTTTATCAGCATCAGTATCCTCGAAACTATCTATACCACTATTAATGCATTTCTTAATTTTAGAAATATCATCGTTTTTTAAATATACAAGAGTTTTAAATTTATAAATATTATTTAAATCACTTATATATTTATTGTCAAAGTATAGTGAACGATAATTTTTAGCTTCACATTTAATTTTATTTCCATCCGTAGTATCAATAAAATATTCAGTACAAAACTTCGATTCAGAGTTAAATAAGAACACAAAATTATTTTTTAAACTATTTTGATTATCTGCTTTATCATCATTAATTGCTTCTTCAAAAACAGCATTATTAATCGTACTTTTTACAGCATTACGAATAAAAATAGTTTTATATACATATGCTATATCATCATAATAAAGTCTTCGTTTTTCATCATTAATATTCTTACTAAAATTTGAATACAAAAAAATAAGAGTTGTTGTTAAAACAACAGTAATAATGATTGTTTCAAGAAATATAAAACCCTTATTATTATTCATACCTATCACTACTATAAAGTTTAGCAAATAAACTTACAAATGTCAATTTACATTATAATGTATATAATATTATATGGACGATTTAATTAAAAAAATATTATTAATAAGTATAGTTAGTTTATTTATAATTGTAATATTTTACGAACTATGTTTTATGGTTGTATTTCCATTCAAATCGAATATATTTATATTTAAGGTTACAGTTATACTACTTATTATCACTATTATTACTATAATACTCCTTCGTTAATTTTTCCGCTTTTAAAAGATATAAAATATTATTATGAATATTAATAGTATTTTTTTGAATGTTATCACTTTTTTCCAAATTAAGAGGAATATTCAAAAGAATAAATAATAAGTCTTTTTCATCATCATTAAGTTCAAATGTACTAAGATAATTTTCTAAATATGGTGAAAAATCACATGTTAAATATTCATTATGAAATAAATTAACAAAATCAAGTACTGGCGTGTCTATTTTATAATTATCCCAACTTATTAATGCAGGGCCTCTTTCTGAATACATAAAGTGGTCCATTTCAAGGTTATTGTGAACAACACTTACCCTAACTTTTTCTTGATCTTTAACTTTTTCATACCAAACATCTAATCTTTCTTTGCAAAAATTTAAGGCTGCATTATATTTTGAATAATTACGACAAAACAAATATTGCGGAGGGCTTTGATATTCATATGATAAATACTTTAAAAAAAGAGAATTATAAACAGTCTTTAAATAACTGATGTTGTTATCTATATTTTCATATATTTCTTTGTAGTCATCTAGTTTGGAATTTTTAAAATAAACCGTTTTATTATGAAGACTTGCAATAACCGAAGATAATTCAAGCAACTTTTGTTCTGTAAATATTGGTTCATCCTCTACAAATTCGAAAAGGTTTTCCTCATCTCTAAAGTTTTTTATTAGTTTTGGAAAACCTGTAAATCCTCTTTTTTGTAAATAATTGAATAGTGAATATAAATCTTTATTTTCCTTTTTTAAAACAAATTTACCCTCGGAGGAATCAATTATCGTGGCATTTTTTAATTTGGTTATTCTGTAGGGTTTATATAGGTTTTTGATATATTCTAAACTATTCATTTATAATAGGAATAAGTAATTTATCATTTATATTCACATCTGTAATTCCATTTATATTTAAAAGTTCCTCTTTAGAAATATTATATTTTTTACATATAAAATCAATATCTTCGGTTTCTTTCACAATATGAACATGATAAGAAATATAATCATTTTCTGCATTAATACCAGTAACTGTAGTAATCATATTATCATTTATTTTATCATCAATTTTGACTGGGTTTTTATTAATTTCAGGCATTTCTATAACATCAGTTCTTTCCTCGATTAAATCAAGTGGTTCGGGAAGTCTATCAGTTTTTTCAAAGGTTGTTTCCTCTTTTTTTTCATCAGCTTTCACAATATAATCAATTTTAACAGTTAAATCTTTATCTTTTAAATCATAAGTAAAATTATCTACTGTAAAGTCTAATGTATTAATATCAATGTTGCTAGCAATTTCTACACTAAAAGGTAAAGTAAATGAAAAGTCTTTTTTATTTAAACTAAGTTCATATTCTTTATAAGTTCCTTTTATAATAAAATTTCCTAGAACCTCTTTTTCGTTTTTAGTAATTTCATGTTCTAAAGATATACTAGATATTTCACTTACTGGGGTATCAAACTTAACTACTTTTTCAAAAGGTATAATTAAATTCATAAAAAATCATCTCCTATCAAAAGATATGAAGATGACTTTAATTTTATTACTATTTATTTTTAGAATCTATTATAATAGTTATTGGACCATCATTTTCTATATTTACAAGCATTTCTGCTCCAAAAACGCCACCATAAGTTTTAACATGATTATTTAGCTCGTTAAGCATTTTTTCATATAATGGTTTAGCAACATCTCCTTTAGCGGCACCAATATAACTTGGTCTAGTTCCTTTGGAAGTATCAGCCATTAAGGTAAACTGACTTATTAAAAGTATTTCTCCACCACTATCTAAAATACTTTTATTCATAACTCCTTTTTCATCATCAAAAATGCGAAGATTTACAATTTTTTTTACTAAGTAATTAATATCTTCGTCAGTATCCTCGGGAGTGATTCCCACTAAAATACATAAGCCTTTATCGATTTTATTTATAAGTTTTCCAGAAACACTTACACTTGATTTTTTACTTCTTTGAATAACTACTTTCATACTCTTTTAACATCCTTTACATACCTTAGTTTATTAACATTTTTAATAACTAAATCAATATATGAATTATCCTCAACTTTAATTTTAACTAAATAATTTATTTCATCAATTGTTTCAATAGATATTATATAAACCTTTGGAATTGATATTTTGGCAATAATATCAGATAACTTATTTTTATTACTACTTAAGGTAATTTTAATAGAGCAAATATAGTCATTATGAACACTTTCAATCCATGAAGCAGATACTATTTTTTCATCAGAATTTATAACATTTTCACAATTTTTTTGATGAACTGATATACCATCATTTTTAGTAATAACTCCGACTATTTCATCACCTTTTACAGGATTACAACATTTTGCTAAATGAGTAAGAATATTCACTTTACCATCAATTAATATATCACTACCTGTTTTAATATTAATATTTTTCTTAATAGCACTAGTTTCCTCTTTTGGAATAATGATATTAACTATATGAGTAACTGTATATTTATAAGATCCAATACTAAAATATAGATCATCTAAATCTTTAAGTTTTAATTCCTTTAAAATAAGTTTTAAATTTTCTTGAGAAGTAACCATATTTTGAGGTATTTTTCTTTTGCGAAGTTCTTTTTCTAAAATATTTTTACCTCTTTCAATATAATTTTGTTTATCTATTTTTGAAAAATAAGCTTTAATTTTATCTTTTGCCTGGGTAGTTTTAACAATATTTAACCATTCTTTAGACGGCGTGCTATTTGGATTGGTAAGAATTTTACAAATATCTCCATCATGAAGTGGTGTATTAATAGAAACCATTATATCATTTACAATAGCCCCAGTCATTGTATCACCTACTTTTGAGTGTACTCTATAAGCAAAATCTATTGGTGTTGCATCTTCGGGTAGTTCAATAACATCTCCTTTAGGAGTAAATACATACATTAAATTTCCTAAAATATTACTTCCCACAACTTCATTAAATACTTCATCAGTATCATTTTCACTATTTTCAATTATTGAGCGATATATTTCAAGTTTTTGTTCCATATAAGTTTGGATCTTTTTAGCACCTTTTTCTTTATAAGACCAATGTGATGCTATTCCTTTTTCGGCAATTTCATCCATTTCATATGTTCTAATTTGGATTTCATAAAATTTACCACCTGGACCAAATACTGTTGTATGTAAACTTTGATACATATTTTCCTTTGGAACTGCAATATAATCTTTGAACCTTGATGGTATTGGTCTAAACTTTGAATGAATTAAACCAACTACTGCATAACAATCACTTTCTTTATCTACAAAAATTCTAAGGGCTAATATATCATAAATATCATCCCATTTTTTACCAGCACTTAATTTATTATAGATACTATATACGCTTTTTACTCTACCCTTTATTTCAAACTTAATTTCATTTTCATTTAACAAATCACAAATACTTTCTTGCATTTCTATTAAATAATTATTTAAACTATCAACAGTTGCATTTAACTTTTCTAAAATGTCATTATAAACATCAGGTTTTAAATAATATAAACATAAGTTTTCAAGTTCACTTTTTATAGAGTTAATACCTAGTCTATGAGCAATTGGCACTAAAACAGAAAGAGTTTCATTTGCAACTTTTTTTTGTCTTTCAGTACTTATTGCATCAAAAGTACGCATATTATGAAGACGATCTGCAAGTTTAATAAATAATACTCTTACATCCTCACTTAAACCAACCATTACTTTACGAAGATATAAAGCAGCACTTTCAGAGTCATCTACCATCTCAAGATTATTAATTTTTGATAAAGAAAAAATTATTTTATAGGTTTCTAATGAAAAATTTTCTACAATTTCTTTTTCATCAATATCATTAAAATCAAGGACACTATGAAGTATTGCACATATTATTGTTTCCTTATCAACGTTTAAATCAATTAATATATTTGCTACCTCAAGACAATGAGATATTTCCGTATCTCCATTTTTACGCATAATACCTGATAATTTAGAATTTGCATATTCATAAGATGCTTTAATATCTTTTATATCATCAGGATTCTTAATTTTATTTAATATATAATTAAATGTCATCATTTTTTTCACCTTCAAAATCAGATTTAGAAAGATTTAATATGTCACTTACCATATCATATAAAGTAAGATTTTTACTATTTGACCATTTATTTTCTTTTAAATAATTCCATAGTTTAACTTCACTTACATTAATACCAGATCTTTTTAACTCACAAACTTTCGTATTAAAAGCAGGATATAACCTATTAAATAATTCATTTAATGATTCAAATTTTATTTCTTCCATAACACATTTTCTTTCTATATTTATTTTACTAAAAAACATAGAAAAAGTCTATAACTTTGATTATAGACTTTGAACTTAACCAATATGATATGGATCTAGAATTGTTCCTGTTCTTCCATAAATATAAAATGAACTATCATATTCCTGAACAATGTCATAAGTACAAGTTGTGCTAAGATTAGCAGTTCCAGTTAAATTTATATTAAATAAACCCAAATATGCAAATGATGCAGTTATTACTATTACCAACAGTATTATACTTGAAATTACACCTATTATTTTTACTTTATTATTTTTTATCATATGTACTCTACAATACCTTATAAATAGTGAGATAGTTTTTCTTAAATCTATATATTTTGGAAAAATACGAACAAGGTTAATACTGAGATTATAAATAATTTAACTAAACTAATATAGTTGTAAAGAATTTAGATTTATTTAATAAAATTTAATATAATGAAATTATTTAAAAATAAATTTTTTACATCTACATTTATTCTTATGTTAAGTGGACTTTCTACTAAAGTATTAGGTCTTATTATAAAAATAATATTTACAAGAATTGTAGGAAATACAACTATAAGTTTATATACAATTGTAATGCCAACATATTCTTTACTTTTAACTATTGGTACATTTGCTATGCCTACTACAATTGCTAAATTAATTGCTCAAAATAAAGATAAAAAAATATTAAATAATGCTTTAAATATAATATTAGTATTAAATATTTCATTAATAATAATTATGTTTATAGTAAGTCCATTTATAGCAAATAATCTTTTAAAGGAACCTAAAACATATTATTTATTAATTGCTATGGCATTAACATTACCCTTTTCTTCGATAGCTTGTATATTCAAAGGATACTTTTATGGTATACAAAAAAATTATCCTCATGTACTTTCAAATACTGTAGAACAATTAATAAGACTTATTTTAATTCTTACAGTTATACCTAAATTAATTGAAATTTCTTATGTTCATGCAGCTGTTGGTTTAATACTAACATTTCTTTTTACTGAGGCTGCATCGATAATAGTATTTTCTATATGTATGAATAAAAAAGATGTTAAGACTATGTATAAATTATCATATTCAAAAAGTGATATAAAAGATATTTTAAATTTATCTATACCAACAGTTACAAGTAGAATTATTGGAAATATATGCTATTTTTTTGAACCAATTATTCTTACTAATATATTATTATATAAAGGTTATTCCCATTATTTTATTTTAACAGAATATGGTGCTTATAATGCTTATGCAATTTCCACTTTAACAATACCATCATTTTTTATAAGTGCTATTTCTCTTGCTCTTATTCCTGAAATATCAAAATATAATGAAAATAATAATACATATTATGTTAAAAAAAGATTAAAAGAAGCATGTATATATACATTTATTATTGGACTTATTTCAACTTTTTGCATTTTTATTTTTCGAAATGAATTATTATTCTTTTTATATAAAACAACTCTTGGTACTGATTATATAAAACTTCTTGCTCCATTTTTTATATTGTTTTATTTTGAAAGTATATTTGCCTCTTTTATGCAAGGGATTGGTAAAGCTAAAGTAACACTTAAAATAACTATATTTTCTGGTATTGTTAAATTATTATTTTTAAGTATATTATCTTTTTTAGAAATTGGTATATATGGTCTTTTAATTGCTGAAATTATAAATATCATTTTAGTGGTTTCTCTTAATTATTATTACATTAATAAATATTTTAGACACTAAACATCTTGCATAATTATATAAATAAATGTTATATTAATATTAAGGAACGTGCAAGATATCACGTTACCTAAGTTTATTCAAAGGCAGCGTTATCCTATATTTTAGAATTCAAAAGTTGTAATAAGCAAATGATGAATTCTATTATACTACGGATGACGCTTCTTATTTTGTCTTGATTTGTTACAACCAAGCAAAATAATATGATCCAGATTAGTAGTCTTTCATACGTCCTCTTTTTCACACACATTCCTCCTCTCCATTGAAATCAAAGATGCAAAATTACACCCAAAACCCTCTGGACTGTTGGAAAAGTAGCGCCATTCCTGCACGTTCGAGTATTTATTATACATATAAAATTTATGATTGCAAGGACTTCGGGCATTACATGTCAAAACAAGACATGAAAAAGATAAAAAATAAAAGTATTAGACTTAAAAAATAAATAAATATGTGCTATAATTCTTATAGAAAGGGATTGAAGATGAAAAAAAGTACTAAAAAACCAGAAATGATTGAGAAAAGTAAGTTTTATGCCCTACTTATGGTAACTGCTGTTTTAGCGGCTGTAATCGTATTTCTAATTTGCTATATGTTTATATAATATAGCATCTTGTCCTCGTAGCTCAGCTGGATAGAGCGACCCCCTCCTAAGGGGTAGGTCAGAGGTTCAAATCCCCCCGAGGACGCCAAATTGATAATTAACTCGATCTAATAAAAAGGTTCGAGTTTTAATATACAATAAAATGAAATTAGAATTAGATGTTAATAATACTAAAATTAAAGTAATAACCATAAACAATAAAGAATTTATATTGCTAATAAACTTAGCAAGATATGTAAATTCGGTGGAACCAAAGATACCAATACAAACTTAGATGAGAAATAAAGATGTTATTGCTTATTTAGGCTTATGTGTAAAAAATAAAAAAATCTAAAGGTCACGAATTTACAACCTTTGAAAATTTTAATTAGAAAATGATAAAACAATTAAATAATTAGAAACTTTAAATAAAAATTTAATTGATATTAAGTAATTAAAAAAATTTAATTTGTTTTCAAATTTAATATTTGTATTTTTAATCTATGACATCATCTAAAGAAAAATCCCCTACTTTATGTAGGTTTTTTTATGAAATACTTGACATTAAAGTATATAAATCTTATAATAATTATGCAATTTAAATTGGCAGTGATATTAATTTGTATAATGTGTTTACTTCAAAATAAAGTAATCTTCTGCCTAAGATGAAATTATTGTAAACTCCCTATACTAAATTAATACCTATCTTTTTATTTGTAATATTTGAAAGGAGGAAAATAGATATGGCTAGATATACAGGATCTACATATAAAAAATCAAGAAGATATGGTTTTTCTACACTTGAAACTGGTAAAGAACTTGCAAAAAGACCTTATGCACCAGGTGCACATGGTAAAGACAAAAGAAGAAAATTAAGTGAATATGGAATCCAACTTCAAGAAAAACAAAAAGTTAGAGTTATGTATGGACTTACTGAAAAACAATTTAGAAAAGTATTTGATAGAGCATCTAAAATGCATGGTATTGCTGGTGAAAACTTACTAGTATTACTTGAATCAAGACTAGATAATTTAGTTTATCGTATGGGACTTGCTAGAACAAGAAGAGCTGCAAGACAAATTGTTAACCATGGACACATTTTAGTAAATGATGTTAAAGTTGACATTCCATCATATACTTGTAAACCTGGAGATGTAATTTCAGTTAAAGAAAATTCTTTAGACCATGCTGGTATTAGAGAAACAATTGAACTAGGAATTAAAACTCCTGCTTATGTAGAATTCGATTCTAAAAAACTTACTGGAAAATATGTTAGAGTTCCAGATAGAAGTGAATTAAATCAAGAAATTAATGAACAATTAATCGTTGAGTTCTACAATAGATAATCAAAAAAAGAAGATCACTCTTCTTTTTTTATTGGTTTTAAAATAACATATGCAGTTTCATTACCTAGATTATCTTTTACTTTAGCAAATTTATCAAATTTCAAATTTTCTATTGATGATGGTATATCATTAAGCATTTTATTATATTTTAAGATGCTAGATCTTATTTCATTATTAACTTGATAAGCATTTTCAAAATCCACTATTGCATTTGCAATAAAAACTTTTTTCTTTCGATTAAAATCATTTTCATTGATATCTAAATTATTAAGTTTTTCCTTTAAAAGTTCAATAAGTTTTTTAGCATAAGATGTAACAGCTTCAAATAAAATTAAAGCATAATCATCATTTTGCGTAAATGTATAAGAAAAATCATCAACTAAATGGTTATTACGAATATGTTCATAAAACTCTGATGTACCACTAAAATTATTTCTAAGAAGTATATTCATATACATACTAAGTTCTAATTTACTATAATCTTTATATTTCTTTTTATCTATTTTCAAACCATAATAAAGGTTTTCTTTTGTAACATTGGTATTTATTACTGAATAAGGAATATTAACTTTTTTAGGTTCTTTCATAGAAATTATCTTTGGATTTAAATATTTTTTATCAAAACTTTCATAAAAGTCCTCACAAAGTTTTATTACTTCATAATGATTTACATTACCAGTTACAACTAAAAACATATTTTCTGGATGATAAAAAGCATCAAATACATTTTTAGCATCCTCTATACTAATACTTTTTATATCTTCTTCATCACCCGTAATTAAATACTTATGATTATCATATTTATAAATATTATTTAGAAGTTCAAAATATCCTTCATTAAAGGGATTATTTTTAGTCATTTTGGCTTCCTCAATAATAATAGGTTTTTCTTTACTTACAAGTTCTTTTGTAAAATAATCATTATTAACAAAATATAGTAAATGATTTAAGTTATCTTTTAAATTATCGTTTGTAGTAACTTCATAACATGTATGGTCAAAGGTTGTATAGGCATTTACATAACTACCAATTTTATAAAAATAATCATGTGAGGTTTTATTATCCTCTTCATTAAATTTAATATGCTCTAAAAAATGAGCCATTCCATTTGGTACTTTAATATCTTTTTTATTTACCTCAAAGTTAGTATGAACACTACCATATTTAACTGTTAAGGTTAGATTAATATCACTAGATTCCTTACACTCCCAAATATAAATATTAAGACCACAATCTAATTTATGATGATAAACTATTTCATCAGTTCTTTCTATTTTAATTTTTTCCATTTTGATCCTCACACAAAGCATAAACTACATTTAATTTTAATTTTTTTGCAAAAGTAATAATATCACTTTTTGTAACTTTTTTTATATGCTCTTTTTTCTCTTCGAATGTATAATCATTTACAAATTTTTGTGAAACATAGTTATTATTTATTCCTGATTGACTATTTGAATTTAATTCAATATTATTTATTATATTATTTTTTGCATTATTTACATCATCATCAGTAAACTTACCTTTGACCATTTCACTAACACTTTTTTTTATTAAAGTAACTGCTTTATCAATATTTTCTTTACTAAGGGAAACATCTACCTCGAAAACATTATCAAAAACATTTAAAACACTTGATACTCTATAGCATAAACCATTTTCTTCGCGTAAATATTTATATAGTTTTGAGGATAGTCCCCCAGAACCTATAATATAATTAAATACTGGGTATACACTTCTTCTTTCTTCCTCGGTAATATCATTAATATTATAAAGCATTACTAAAGATGATTGTTTAAATGTAGATTCATCCATTTTAACTATTGGTTTCTTTCTTTCAATATTTTTTACATAATAATTAAAATTTATATAATTTACTCTGTTATTATGATAATTATCTTTGATTAAAGATACTGCCTTATTCATATCTAAATTACCCATTACAAAGATATCAACAATACTATTTTGCATTATATATAAATATTCTTTATATAATGCTTCCCTAGTTATAGCTTTAACTTCCTCTTTAGTACCAGTTACTGATAAAGCAGATATTGAATTTTTATCAAGAGTGTCAAAAGCATTATCAAAAGCAAGCTGCATAGCATTTTCTTTTGTACTATCAATATCAAGGTAAAGTTCATTTTTACCATTTTCAAAAGGGATTTCAGCAAATTCATTATTTTTTACATTAGGAAATAATATCATATCAAATAAGAATTTTACGACATTTTCTAGATAATCATTTTCACTAATATATTCTGGATTAATAAAATTTACTCTAAATGTGAGTGAGGTAACATACCCCTTTCTACTTATACCTGTAGAATAATATATATTATATAAGTCCTCTTTTTTAAGTGCTAAGTTTCTAAGTGAATTATAATGTTTATTACAAGTTCCCATTACCTCACACAAAAGACTTACAATAGGAAATCTTTCTTTATCAGTTTTAAATCTAAATATAACCTCAATATCACTAGTTTTAAATCTATCGTATTTTAAAGTATGAATTTTGTATGAACTTTTATCTATAGTATTATATTCCATAACTCTCCTTCTTAATTATTATGTATTAATTTTATTTATTTAAACAAATTTTTTATAAGATGATATAAAATAATCATCGGTCATACCTGATATATAATCAAGTACTATTCTTTCATTAGAACTTTCTAAATATTTTTTATCCATATTATTTAAGTAAGAATAAAATATTGGACTATCATAATTTTTAGTTTGTAAATCATTTAAGTAGCCATTAAATACTGTTCTAAACATTTTATTAATAAGTTCTCTTTCTTTAACTGTATAAGCCTTCCCATAAATATGTTCATAGTTAAAGTCCTTTAATTTAGAGATTGCATTAAATACTTCATCACTCATTTTTATATAACTTTTGTCTTCACTTTCAGTTATTATATCAGTAATTATTGTATTAACTATTTCTCTATTAGTTTTACCTAAAACATTTACTATTTCTTTGGGAATTTCTTCGAAAGATACAAGTCCCATTCTTACACCATCTTCGATATCTCTTCCTAAATAAGCAATTATATCACTTATTCTTACTATACATCCCTCAAGGGTCATTGGTCTTAAATATTTGGCTACCTCTAAAGATTTATAAGATTCAAAGTATTCCTTTAAAAAATCATCTTTAGTTTTTGGTTTAATATAATATTCATTTGAAACAAGTTCACCATTATGACACATTATTCCATCAAGCACCTGAAGGCTAATATTTTGACCTTTACCATAGTTTTCAACAAACATTAGGTTTCTAACACTGTTTATGTTATGCATAAAATATCCTTCGCCTACTTCTTTACTTATTTCATTTAATACTCTTTCCCCTACATGTCCAAAAGGTGTATGTCCAAGATCATGGCCAAGGGCTGCCGCCTCGATTAAATCCTCATTTAAATTAAGCGCTCTTCCTATAGTTCTTGCAATTTTAGATACATACTGTACATGAATCATTCTTTTTTGAATATGATCATTCTTAGTTTCAGTAAAAACTTGAGTTTTATCCATATATCTTACATAAGATAGTGAATAAATAATTCTATCTATATCTCTAAAAAAGCCTGGTCTAAAATCCTCGGATTCCTCTTCGAATCTAATTACTTTATCATCCGTACAAGCATAATCACTTAAATATTTATTATGTTTACGCATATTTTCATATATTTTTTTATCCATCATTATCACCTATAAAATATTATATATGATTTTGACTAAAAAAAAAAGATAGTTTACATTTTTAGTTTACTATCTTCATAAAGATTTAATTCATTTTCACATTCACTTACAAGATTATAAATTAAATTTAGTTTCATATTAATAAATCTTGTATCTTTTTCTTCTTTTTCAAAAATATTTAAAAATAATTGATGTACAATAGCTATTTTACATGCAACTTCTGTAGAACTATCACATCTTCCATAAAGTTCTAAAAGTTTTCTTTTTAAATAATTAATTTTTTGTTTATCTTCCTCAGTAAAATTATTCATATTATCTTCCCTTTCCATAAGTTTTTTCATAATTTAAAAGTGCATCTTTTATTTCATCAATGACTCTCTCACAATTATAAATTTTTCTTTTAATATAAGGTATCATTATAAATTGACCATTTCGCATACATTCATAAATTTGCTTATTATAACGATTAATTTCATCTTGTCTAATTAAAAGTCCATATTCAAGCATACCTTTATAATATTTTAACTCATCTTCAGTATATTCCATAAACCCTCCTTAGGTAATTAATATTATACTATAAATAGTAATGATTTTAAATAGGTAAATGGTATAGTATTAGTACCTATTTTTTCCTAGTCATATATTCATAATCAATTTTTAATATATTACATAATCTATACAAAAAAAACTCTATTAACATTTCTAGTTTTATCATTTTCAATACTACTAAGGGTGGAAATAAAAATATTTGATAATTTTGATTGTGTTTTTAAAGATAATTTTCTATTTATTCTATCTTGTCTAATTAAATATCCAATTTTATTTATAAACATTCCTCCTTTACTTAATTTATTGTATAAAAAAACAGACCATAAATTTATGATCTGCTCGATTAATTGTAATTTGAGATTAATTTATATCAAATTCAATATAAATTTTTTCTGCGACATTTGATGAGTATGGAAGATTTTCTTCTGAGGTAAAATACCTTACCAATCTATATTTACCACTCTTTAATTTATCGTATCCATAAGTCCAATCAATTGTTTCTTCTTTTTCTTCATTTGTTTTTATATTATATAAAATAGAATTCCAAGTCAAAGTTTCTTTTGGCTCTAATGAAACATATTTGCCATTTTCGTATTTTTCTAACGAATATTGTGGTCCATAATAGTATGTTTGATCAGTATTATTTTTCATAAGCAAGGTTAATCCACTATTAGTTAATGTATTGTTCTTAATTGTCATTAAAATACTTTCATTATTACTTCTAATATATTTTTCCATTGAATTATATTCATCGCCATTTATTCTATAAATTCCATTATAAGGTATTTCAATATACATTTTCCCATTTTTCTTGTAAACAAATAATGTTGATTGCTTATCATCTTTCAAATCAAATTCAATTTTTATAATATCTTCTGCATTTACTGGATAGTCTTGTATGCTTTCTTCATCTGTAGTTCTTCCTTTACCACTACCACTCAATACATAAATAATATCTTTGATTTCTTCGGTATCTGTAATTTCTTTTTTATTATCATTTTTTTCAAATAAAATGCTCTCAACATTTTCTTCTTTAGGAATTGATAATTCGTACTTTTTCTTTCCTCCACACCCTGTTATTCCTAAAACCATAAACCCACAAATTAAAATAGTTAAAATTGTTTTTTTCATAAATACCATCCTTTCAACAAATTCCAATTTTTTACTTTGTTTACATTTTATATTATAACATTTATTGCAAAAATTATAAAGAGGAAACTAATTTGTTTCCTCTTCGTTTATTTTTTCAGAATTTACTTCTTCAACTTTAGTTTCATCAATAACTTCAGGTTTTTCATCCATTAAGTTTTCCTCTAAAGCTTCAGTTGCATCAGTTTCCATAAATTGTTTTTCAAGAGCAATATCAATATTTGAATATTCAGTAGCACCAGTACCTGCTGGGATAAGTTTACCAATAATAACGTTTTCTTTTAAACCTTTTAAGTAGTCAACTTTACCTTTAATAGCAGCATCTGTAAGTACTCTTGTAGTCTCTTGGAATGAAGCTGCTGATAAGAATGAATCAGTTTCAAGAGATGATTTAGTAATACCAAGCATAATTGGAAGTCCTTTAGCAGGAACTCCACCTGCAAGAAGTACTGGTTTGTTTCCTTCATTAAATGTTTTAAGTGAAACAGATAAGCCCTCAACAAATTTAGTATCTCCTGGATCTAAGATTCTCATCTTATTAATCATTCTCTTAACAATAATTTCAATATGTTTATCATTAATATCAACACCTTGAAGTTTATATACACTTTGAATTTCTTTTAGAATGTATTCTTGAGCAGTAAGTGGGTCAGTAACAGCAAGTAATTCTTTAGGAGCAATAACACCTTCAGTAAGTTTATCTCCTGCTTCTACTTTATCACCAACACTAACTCTAAGTTTCATATTATAAAGTGTTGTATGTTCTCTTGAACCAGCATCGTTTGCAACTGTAATAATATGTTTACCACCGTTTTCCTCAATTTTAGTTACAGTACCAGTAATTTCAGAAATAGTAGCTTTATATTTAGGCGTTCTAGCCTCAAATAATTCTTCAACTCTTGGAAGACCTTGTGTAATATCATCTTCACCAGCAACTCCACCTTTGTGGAAGTTTTTCATTGTAAGCTGTGTACCAGGTTCACCAATTGATTGAGCAGACATAATACCTACTGCTTCACCAGTTTCAACTAAGTTACCTGTAGCAAGGTTTCTACCATAACATTTTTGACAAACACCGTTTTCAGTTTTACAAGTAAGTGAAGAACGAATTTCAACTTGTTTAATGCCAGCTTTTTTAACTTTTTGAACAACAGCTTCAGTAATCATTTCACCAGATTCACATAATACTTTCTTAGTTTCTGGATCAATAATCTTTTTAGCGGCAAATCTTCCTAAAATTCTTTCTTCAAGAGGTTCGATAACTGAACCATCTTTATCATTTAGTAAGTCTTTAACAACTACACCATGGATTGAACCACAATCATGTTCTTTAACAATAATATCTTGAGCAACATCTACAAGTCTTCTTGTTAAATAACCAGAGTCAGCAGTTTTTAAAGCAGTATCGGCAACACCTTTTCTTGAACCATGTGTTGATAAGAAGAATTCTAGAACTGAAAGTCCTTCCATAAATGATGATGTAATCGGGATTTCAACTGTATCACCATTTGGTTTTGCCATTAAGCCTTTAAGACCTGCAAGTTGAGTAAAGTTTGTAACCTCACCACGTGCTCCTGAATTCATCATCATGAATATTGGATTATCAAAATCACCAGCACTCATTTCTTTAAATTCATTTTTAACATTTTCAGTACATTTAGACCAAATTGCAATTACAGCTTCATGTCTTTCTTCTTTAGTAATAATACCACGTTTAAATTGTTTATTAACTTTATCTACAGCTGCTTTTGCCTCTGCAATAAATTCTTCTTTTTTATGAGTAGTTTTAATATCTGCATAAGATACTGTAATACCTGCGATAGTTGAATATTTAAATCCTTGATCTTTTAATTTATCAAGCATTATAGAAGTTTCAGTAGTACGATATCTTTTAAATACTTGAGCAATTAATGATTTTAATGTTCCTTTTACAAAAGGTGATACTAAAGGCATTTCTTTTATAGCCTGTGGAATATTAGTTCCAGGTTCTAAGAAATATTTCATTGGAGTAATACCTTCGATATTATCTTTTGTAGGTTCATTCATAAATGGGAATGAATCTGGGAATATTTCATTAAATTTAAGTTTTCCTACAGTTGTAACTAAATATTTACCTTGTTGTTCATCAGTAAATAATTTATGTTTAAATGCACTAGCAGGAATAGCAATTCTTGTATGTAAAGTAATTTCTCTTCTTTCATAAGCCATTAATGCTTCATTTTCATCTTTAAATACTCTACCTTCGCCTTCTTCACCAGCTTTTTCAATAGTTAAATAACAGTTACCAAGTACCATATCTTGTGAAGGTGTAACAATTGGTTTTCCATCTTTTGGATTTAAAATGTTGTTAGCACCAAGCATTAAAAGTCTTGCTTCTGCTTTTGCTTCCTCAGAAAGTGGTACGTGAACAGCCATTTGGTCACCATCGAAATCAGCGTTAAATGCAGCACATACAAGTGGATGTAGTCTTATTGCTTTACCACCAATTAATACTGGCTCGAATGCTTGAATACCAAGTCTATGTAGGGTTGGTGCACGGTTAAGCATTACTGGATGTTCTGTTATAACATCTTCGACTATATCCCAAACACATTCATTTCTAGTTTCAATTAATTTTTTTGCTCCTTTAATATTATGAGCAAGTCCTCTTTCTACTAAACCATGAATAACATGTGGTTTAAATAGTTCAAGGGCCATTTCTTTTGGAAGACCACATTGATACATTTTAAGGCTTGGTCCAACTACGATAACTGAACGGCCAGAGTAATCAACTCTCTTACCAAGTAAGTTTTGTCTAAAACGACCTTGTTTTCCCTTAAGCATTGAAGATAAACTCTTAAGTGGTCTATTAGAAGATGCTGTTACACTTCTTCCTCTTCTACCATTATCAAGTAGTGAATCAACTGCCTCTTGAAGCATTCTCTTTTCATTTTGAACAATAATTGATGGTGCTCCAAGTTCAAGTAATTTTTTAAGACGATTATTACGGTTAATAATTCTTCTATAAAGATCATTTAAATCAGATGTAGCAAATCTACCACCATCTAGTTGAAGCATAGGTCTAAGCTCTGGAGGTATAACTGGAATAACATCAAGTACCATCCATTCAGGTTTATTACCAGATTCAATAAATGAATCTAAGCAATCAAGTCTTTTAACAAGACGCACTCTTTTTTGTCCAGTTGTATTTTCAAGTTCATCATGAACTTTTTCAATTTCTTTTTTAAGGTCAACTTGTTTAAGTAGTTCCTTAATAGCTTCAGCACCCATTCCAACTTTAAATGTATTACCATATTTTTCATATAAACTTCTATATTCTTTATCAGAAATAGTTTGTTTATGCTCAAGTGGAGCAGTTCCTGGATCAATTACTACATAGCTTACAAAGTATAAAACTTCTTCCAAATCTCTTGGAGACATATCTAGTACAAGGCCCATTTTAGATGGAACACCTTTAAAGAACCAGATGTGAGAGCAAGGTGCAGCAAGTTCAATGTGTCCCATTCTCTCTCTTCTTACTTTAGAAAGAGTAACTTCTACACCACATCTATCACATATAATATTTTTATATCTAAGTCTTTTGTATTTTCCACAACTACATTCAAAATCTTTTGTAGGTCCGAAAATCTTTTCACAGAATAATCCGTCTCTTTCAGGTTTTAATGTACGATAGTTAATAGTTTCAGGTTTTTTAACTTCGCCATAAGACCAAGAACGAATTTTTTCAGGGGATGCTATGGAAACTTTAATTCCTTTAAAGTTACTAACATCTATCATTATTATTCACCTTCCCCTTTCATGTCATCTAAATCATCTGGAAATTCCAAATCATCAAGTGATGGTTCTTCATCTTCATCATCAAAGTCATCTTCCTCTTCATCAAGTGGTTCACTTGGTTCTGGAAGTACTTCTTCTTCATTAGATAAATCAATCTCATCAATTCTTAAATTATCATTAGATTCATCATCTTTTTCTTCAATATCTTTAAATTCTAATAATTCATCATCATTTGTAAGAACTTGTACATCTAAGCATAATGCTTGGAATTCTTTAACAAGTACTCTAAAGCTTTCTGGAACACCTGCTTGATTAACAAGTTTACCTTTTACTAAAGCTTCATATACTTTAACACGACCTACAATATCATCGGCTTTAACAGTTAAAATTTCTTGAAGTACATGAGCAGCACCATAAGCATAAAGTGCCCAAACTTCCATTTCTCCAAATCTTTGTCCACCAAATTGTGCTTTACCACCTAATGGTTGTTGTGTAATAACACTATAAGGTCCTGTTGCTCTTGCATGAAGTTTATCATCAACCATATGGTGAAGTTTAATCATATACATAACACCAACGGCAATTTTATTATCAAATGGTTCACCTGTACGTCCATCATATAAAGTCATCTTACCATCAGGACTCATCTTAGCATCTTTCATTTGCTCTGATACATCTTCCCAAGTAGCAGAATCAAATACTGGAGTAGCATAATGTCTACCTAAAATCTTACCAGCCATTCCTAAATGAAGTTCTAGAATTTGACCAACGTTCATACGAGATGGAACACCAAGTGGGTTAAGCATAATGTCTACTGGACGACCATCTGGCATAAATGGCATATCTTCCTCAGGTACTACTAAAGAAATAACACCTTTATTACCATGTCTTCCTGACATTTTATCTCCAACTTGAATTTTTCTCTTTTGAACTATATAAACTCTTATAACTTTTTGAACACCAGCAGCAAGTTCATCTGAGTTTTCTTTTGTATAAATTTGTACATCATGAACAATACCATCAGCACCATGATCTACTCTAAGTGAAGTATCTCTAACTTCTCTTGTTTTTTCACCAAAGATTGCATGAAGTAGTTTTTCTTCAGAAGTAAGTTCTTGCATTCCTTTTGGAGTTACTTTACCAACAAGAATATCACCTTCTCTAACTTCAGTACCTATTCTTACAATACCATCAGCATCAAGATTTTTACGAGCATCTTCAGAAACATTTGGTATATCACGAGTAATTTCTTCAGGTCCTAGTTTTGTATCACGACATTCAATATCATAATGGGAAATATGAAGTGAAGTATATGCATCATCTTTAACAAGTCTTTCATTTAAGATTACGGCATCCTCATAGTTATAACCCTCAAATGTCATGAAAGCAACTGTCATATTTTTACCTAAAGCAAGTTCTCCTTTATCACAAGAAGGACCATCTGCAATAACTTGTCCAGCATGAACTTTATCGCCTGCTTTAACAATTGGTCTATGGTTTACACATGTTGATGCATTACTTCTTTCAAATGTAGAAAGATAATAAGTATCACATGATTTACCATTATTTATAACAATTTTTTTACTATCAGCATAATCAACTACACCAGCAGTTTTAGAAAGTACACAACTTCCTGATGATGATGCAGCGATATATTCAACACCAGTACCAACTATTGGAGCTTCACTTGTAAGAAGTGGAACTGCTTGTCTTTGCATGTTAGCACCCATAAGTGTTCTTTTTGCATCATCGAATTCCAAAAATGGAATACAACTTGTAGTTACTGCAACAACTTGACTTGGAGCAACGTCTACATAATCAACTTCTTCACGTTTAACAATTACGTTATCACCATTAACACGTACAAGAACTTCATCATCAATAATTCTATTATCTTTATCAAGTTTTACAGTTGCTTGAGAAATATAATAATCAGTTTCTTCATCTGCAGTCATATAAATTATATCTTTATCAACAACACCATTATTTACTTTATGGTAAGGAGTTGTAATAAATCCATATTCATTTACTTTAGCATAACCAGCAAGTGATGTAATAAGACCTATATTTTGTCCCTCTGGTGATTCAATTGGACATATTCTTCCATAGTGAGATGAGTTAACATCTCTTACTTCCATACCAGCTCTTTCTCTTGAAAGTCCTCCTGGTCCTAGAGAAGAAAGTCTTCTTTTATCTGTAAGTTCAGCAATTGGGTTAACTTGATCCATAAACTTAGAAAGTTGTGATGAACCAAAGAACTCTTTTAATACTGCAGTTACAGGTCTAATATTAATCAATGTTTTTGGTGTAACATTTTCAAGTTCTTGAGTAGTCATTCTTTCACGAATAACTCTTTCCATACGAGCCATACCAACCCTAAATTGATTTTCAACTAGCTCACCAACTTGTCTTACACGTCTATTTCCTAAATGATCGATTTCATCTTCATTACCAATATTATAATGTAAATCAATATAATATGATAAAGATGCATATACATCAGGAATAGTAAGTCTTTTTTCAGTTACACTACTATCAGTTCCAATTAAAGTAAGAACTTTTTTACCATCAATCTTATCATAAACTTTTAAAGTTTGAATCATTTTAAAATCATCAAGTTCTTCATTAATTGTAGCTTCTTTTAAATTTAATCCACCAGCAAAAGCAACTTTTAATTTTTCAAGAATATCTTTAGTAATAACATCACCTTTTTTAGCAATTTCTTCACCATTAAATTTAATGTTTTCAGCTAAAGTACATCCAAGTATTCTTTCACAAATAAACATTTTTTTGTTAAATTTGTATCTTCCTACTTTTGCTAAATCATAACGGAATCTATCAAAGAATCTAGTGATTAATTGGTTTTTAGCACTATCAATTGTTGCAGGTTCTCCTGGACGAAGTTTTTCATAAATTTCAAGTAGTGCTTCATCAGTATTATTTGTAATATCTTTTTCTAAAGTATTTTTTACAAATTCATTATCACCAAATAATTCAATGATTTCTTCATCAGTGGAAAGTCCAAGTGCACGTAAGAATGTTGTAACAGCTACTTTTCTAGTACGATCTATTCTTACATAGATTACACCTTTAGCATCTGTTTCATATTCAAGCCATGTACCTTTATTAGGGATTATTTCTCCACTAACAATTCTTCTACCGTTTTTATCTATTTCTCTTTTGAAATAAATAGATGGAGAACGAACAAGTTGAGATACAATTACTCTTTCAGCACCATTTATGATAAATGTACCAGCATCTGTCATAAGTGGTAAATCACCTAAGAATATCTCTTGTTCTTTTACTTCACCAGTTTCATGAAGGTAAAGTCTTGCTTGCACTTTAAGTGGTGCAGCATAGTTAACCATTCTTTCCTTTGCTTCCTTAATTGAATATCTTGGTTCATCTAAAGAATAGTCAGTAAATTCAAGTGAAATATTTCCAGTAAAACTTTCAACTGGAAAAAGATCCTCAAATACTTCTTTGATTCCATTTTCAATGAAATTTTGATAACTTTTCTTTTGGATTTCCAAAAGGTCTGCAAGTTCAAGAGTGTTACTTGATTTTGCGAAATTAATTCTTTCGCGATAGTCTCCGAATTTTTGTTTTTTATAAGCCACGATCTCACCCCATAATCTTATTTTTTTTGGACTATTTTTATGTTAAAAATAAACACGTCAACATTAAATAATTTTAGCAAAGAATAAAGTATTTTGTCAAGACATTTTACAGCAAAAAATGTAAAATCCTTTATCTTTTTCTTTTATTTCAACATTGTAATGTTCATTTAACAGTTTTTGTATAGATTTAGCACCTTGGTCCTTACGCATTACAAACCAAAGCCTTCCACCATCATTTAGATGTATTTTAGCATTAATAAGAAACTCTAATATAACTTTTTTACCAGCTTTTATCGGTGGATTTGTGATAATTACATCATATTTATCTAAAATATTTTCATACACATTACTTTCAATTACTTTAGCATTAACTTTATTTGCAGCAATATTTCTTTCACATAAATGTAATGCTCTTTTGTTAACATCACACATAGTTATATTTTTACCAGTTATCTTAGCAAGTGATATTCCTATTAATCCATAACCACAACCTAAGTCTAAGATATTTTCATAATCAGATTCATTTTTTAAAAATGTTTCTATTAAAAGTCTACTTCCATAATCTAAATGATTTTTACTAAATACTCCGTTATCACTAAAAAAATCAATAGTTATGTTTTTATAATTATAACTAAGTGTCCTAATTTCACTTTTTAAATTTTGATTATTTGTAAAATAATGATCCATTTATTTCCCTTTTCTTTTAAAACTATTTTTATTATACAAAAAAAGGCACACTAAATCAAGTAGCAAGTGCCCTATTTTTACTATATAAAGTTTTTAATAAACTCCATAATTAAACTAAAACATGTTAAAAATAATATTATATATAAAAGCTCTTTTCTTTCAGATGAACTTTCCATTAAACTAACCCCCCTTATTATCTTTTTCTATTTAAAGATAAACAATATTTATTATAATTACTTACCGCTTCATGAGTATTTTGAATACTTTCTATTTCACCATCACCATTTAAATGCCATATAAGGTCATCTTCAATGGAGTATGCATAACTATCTATTCCATTTAATTTAAAATAGCCAGAAACCTCATCACTATTTTTAAATACTGGTACATTTTGACCTTCATAAAATTTCTCTAATATTGACTCTAAATGTTGAAATGGTCTACCCCAGAAATACTCTAAAGCATCATCATAAGTAAGTTCAGGTTCTAAACCATAACTTGGTTCATTCATAACTATTGTCATCATTTTTTCACGAGATTCTTTACTTACTTCAAATGTTTCTTCACTATATAAATAATTTGGTTCATATATATTACTTTGCTCTTCATTACTTTTCTTAATGCAATATGAAGTAGCACTTATACTAGCCACTAAACAAATACTTAATACTCCCTTAAATATTTTATTATTTTTCATAACTAACCCCCCTTAGTTATCAACATTCTATCATATTTTCACAAAAATGTCAAATCAGTGTAAAGTTATCTAGATAAATCATCTATTTTTTCTAATACAATATTTTCATAGTAGTCTAGCATTTTGCTTGAATGTTCTTCTTTAAGATGGAGAATATAATCAAATATATTTGTAAGTTCTGTTCTTTCTAAACTATGTAAATAACATTTTAATTTATAAGTATCCTCTAAGTTTGTAAAACAGCAATCAGGATTTTGATTATCACTAGCATCTTTCCATTTAGAAATAATCTTTTTACATTCTTCTACATTAAGAGGATTAAAATAATCATCATAAATTTCAGGTACATAATCCATTTGCATATTATGGCTTAAAATATAACATTCAACTTCATAACTATGGTAAGCATAATAAATTAAGTTATGAATGCATTTTTTTCTTAATAAATCATAAAATTTAGAATTATTTGACTTAATACCTAATTCGTCATTTAAAATTATCTTACTAGCATAGCACATTGCATTATATTTATAAGTTTGATTATATTGAAAATATCTATCTAGTTCTTTTTGAGTAAAAGCAAAATCAGGGATAATTCGCGAAAGTTTTTCAAAGTCTTCCTCTTCATCAGAAAAATCATATTCTAATGGTTTTTCAAATTTAGCCATATAGGTTTGCACTATCTTTTCACTAGCTCTATATGTTTCATCATCAACTTCATCCATTGTAAATATAATATCTGCAAGATCAACATAATATTCAAGTTCTTCCTTTGTCATTTTATCTAGCATGCTCGTTTCAATTTTAATAAGTTCAAGAATATTTTTGCAAGATACTTTGGATTGTTCAAAATCATTATTTATTAAATCCATACATAGTTTTTTATATGCTTCGCCAATCTTTTTATCATGTGCAATTAATAATTCAAAACTATTACTATTTTTCATAAAACCACCCGCCGTGTATACTATCATATTTTAAGCGTAATGGCAAATCATTGTAAAGTTATTTTTAAAATCTGATTTTTAATGAACTAATATATAAATAAGAGTTATTAAAGAGCATACTAAAGAGACTAAATAAAATAGTTTTATAATATCTGTTTCTTTAAAACCTAGCATCTCAAAATGATGATGAAGTGGACTTTTTAAAAATATTTTTTTATTAAAGTATCTTATAGAAATAATTTGAATAAAACTTGAAAGAGTTTCAATGATAAAGACTAAACCAATTATAACAAGGGAAAGTTCACATTTAAGCAAAATAGATACCGATGCAAGAGTGGCACCTAAAGAAAGGGAACCTAAATCACCCATAAATATTTTGGCAGGATAAAAATTAAAAAACAAAAATCCTATTAAAGCTCCTGCCAAAGTAAAACAAAAAATACCTATTTCTTCATAACCCAAAATAAATGGACTATTAAAGGCAATAATTCCATAAGAAATAAATGATATCGTGCATAATCCGGCAGCAAGACCGTCAAGACCATCTGTAATATTTACTGCATTAGAACCACCAACAAGCATAAATAAAATTAAAAGACCATATAAATATTTTAAATCTATTGAAAATAAATAAAAATTAAGAACTGTATTATTTCCTGAAATTAAAAATAAAACAAAGAAAAATATTCCAATAATAACTTGAATAAAAAACTTTAAAATTATTGATAGTCCTTTATTATTATGAAATCTTATTTTAAGAAGATCATCAATAAATCCAAGAAATGCATACAAAATAAATATGCATAATATTATAAATAAATTTAAATTAAAATGAATATTCTTATTTAAAAACAAAAAAATAATTATAAATAATGTACTAATTATGAAAATAACTCCTCCCATTGTGGGAGTCCCCTCTTTTAAAAGATGTCTTTTAGAAATAGTTTTTGATATACTTTGATACATATGACATTTCTTAAAAAATGGTACTACTAAAAAGCCTAATACTAATGAAGATAAAAAACCTAATATTAAACATAAAATAGTCTTAGTTAAAATCATATTTTTCCTCATTAAATTTTATGAATTTCAAAAGTAAATAGAACTATTCTTTAAAATACTAAAAGCAAATAAAAAATGCAAAGAATTATCTTTACATTTTTAAATATTATAAAACTTTTTTATTTTTTTCACTCTCACTTAATCGTTTTTTAAGAATATAACTGCAAAAGTTTAAAGTAGACTTATATTTAGAAAGTAACTGTTTAATTGTAATATTATATTTTTCATAAATTTCAGTACTATTTAAATTAAATATTTCATTAAGATTGCCTTCACTATCTATAATTGGAATAGAATTAAAGTATAAAAAATCCATTTTGGCACATAACAAGGAAATTGGAATTTTGAAAAGCTCATCTTTATACTTTTCAAAGTCTATTTTGTGAGCATCACACGCTATATGAAGTTGTAAAAGTCTTATATCATTGTTCCATATCATTCCAATATTTGAAAGTAAAATACCTTGTTCACTAGTCGGGTCATTGTTTTCAAATTGGCGAAATAACCACAGTCCTAAGTCAAATTTACCATTTTTATCATAATTAATTCCATCGTTAGTTTTAAAAGTTATAGGAATTCTAAGATTATCGTAGTATTCATAATATTTTTTTGCAAGTTCATACATTGTAAACCAGGTCATTTTCTTTTTAGGAAAATCCATACCAAGTTGGGCAAGCATTCTACCTCGTTTACTTTCCGGAGCAATAAGATTTTTTTGTTCATCTACCCATAATCCCAAATTAATTTTGCCATACTTATCGTAATTAACGCCATCATTGGTTTTAAATTCGCAGTTCATATTTGCTAAATATCCCCATGTATCATAATACCTTTTTGCATAAGAATACATATTTAACCAAACTTCATCCGGAACTTCTTCAGTAAATCTCATACCAATTTGCGTAAGTAGCTTGCCTTTTTCACTTTGGAGATCAATTGTTTTACGCATTCTATCTACCCATAATCCCAATTTAATTTTACCATTTTTATCATAAGTATAAATATCATCAGTTCTAAATTTTTTAGGTACTTCAAGATTGCCATAATATTTTTGATATTTTTTAGCTTGCTCATACATTTCTTCCCATGAAATTAGACTTCTTAAATTTGCAAAACGCAGTCCTATTTGTGAAAGTAGTTTGCCTTTTTCACTGTCCGGAGAAATATTATGCCTTTGTGCAATAATCCAATTTCCAAGATTTATTTCACCTTTCTCATCAAAGGTATAACCATCATTGGTTTTGAATTTGTTAGGTACCTCAAGGTTTGCATAATGTTCATAATATTTCTTTGCATACTCATACATTTCTTCCCAAGAAACATTTTTCTTTGTTTCAAAACGCATTCCTATTTGTGATAGTAGTTTTCCCTTTTCACTTTCTGGAGAAACTCTTTTTCTTTGATATGAAATCCAAGCACCTAAATTAATATTACCATTGTCATCTCTAGTAAAACCATCATTCGTTTTAAATTTGGCAGATACCTCAAGGTTTCCATAATGTTCATAATATTTCTTTGCATATTCATACATTTCTTCCCAGGAAAGAGTACTTTTTTTATTTTCAAAACTCATTCCTATTTGTGATAATAACTTTCCTTTTTCACTGTCCGGAGAAATATTATGCCTTTGAGACAAGATCCATATTCCTAAATTAATTTTACCATTGTCATCTTTAGTAAATCCATTAGTTGTTTTAAATTTAGCAGGTACTTCAAGATCTTTATAATGTTCATAATATTTCTTTGCATATTCATACATTTCTTCCCAAGAAATATTTTTTCGCTCAAAGTGCATTCCTATTTGCATTAGTAACTTTTCTCTTTCACTATCCGGGGAAATAATATATTTCTGATTTTGAAGCCAAGCTCCTAAGTTTATTTTGCCATTGTCATCTCTAGTAAAACCATCGTTTGTTTTAAATTTGATAGGCACCTCAAGATCTTTATAATGTTCATAATATTTTTTTGCATATTCATACATTTCTTCCCAAGAGATTTTTTTCCGTTCAAAACGCATTCCTATTTGAGAAAGTAACTTTCCTTTTTCACTATCTACAGAAATTTTATATCTTTGATTTTGAATCCAAACTCCGAGATTTATTTTTCCATATTCATTTGACGAAAAACCATCATCGGTTTTGAACCTATGAGGAACTTCAAGATTTTTATAATGCTCATAATATTTTTTTGCATACTCATACATTTCTTCCCAAGAAAAAGTACTTTTTTTATTTTCAAAACTCATTCCTATTTGCAATAATAATTTTCCTTTTTCACTTTCTGGAGTAAGTTTATGTCTTTGATTAGTAATCCACACCCCAAGATTTATTTTACCATCATCATTTTTAGTGAAGCCATCATTGGTTTTAAATTTATACTGTACATCGAGATTTCCATAATGTTCGTAATATTTTTTTGCATATTCATACATATCATTCCAAGAAAGTGTTAATTTTTCTCTTAAATTTTCTAACATTTCATATAAGTTTTTATTTTCAACTTCAATATCAAATGTAGGATTTTTTAATTTAATAACTCTTTCATTACCTGGGCCTTTACTTTGAATTTCCTTAACTCTATTTTGTAAATTATTTTCAAGTTCTTTTATATATTCATAGTTTCCCACTAAATCGATTACCACTGGTGCAAGTAAACTTTCTATCATATCTTCTTTAGTAGCATCTTCTTTTACTGGAATATCTTTATCTTTACACAATTGGAGTAACTGTTCATAACTTAAATTTATTAAATGATTATATTCTTCGAAAGTATTTCCTTTTACGGACAATGCTCTTCCTAACTGCTCAAAAAATACTATATCTGATGTAGTTGTTCTTCCCATTATTACTCCATCTACATTGGGAGCATGTATTCCTTCATTATATTGATTTATAGCAAACATTACACGAAGTTTTCCTTTGGCATCTTTACCCTCTAAATCTAAATCATTGTAAAAAGCTTTTCTATTTTGCTTTCCAAATGTTCCCATATCACTTGTCGAGGTATAAAATACAATATCTTCTTCGGGAAGAATAGATTTAAACCATTCTAAGGCTTCCTTTTTTATACTTTCAATATCATTTTCACCTTTTTCTGAATATGGCGGACAAAAATAAATATATTTACCATTTTTCTTAATTGATTTTATTACTAAATCTTTAATACTTGGTGCTTCGTGGACTTTCTTTCTAGCACTTTCAAGTAGTTCATTTATTTCTTTGCTACTTTCTTTTACTTTGGCTTCGAATTCATTTAACATTTTTTCTAACCCTATATAAGCACATTTATATATTGGTTTTGGTAATACCTTATCAACCATTGCATCACATAAATCATATTTACTAACTATTTTATTTGAAAACAATTCATCAGTATCAGGATTAGCCATATCTCTTTCATATATTGTTCCACGATCTCTTACAGTATAAGCAGTCATTCCAAATACTTTAACACCTGGATGAAGTTCTATAAATGTTTTAACTCTTTGTCCCCATACAGGTGCTCCAAGATGATGAAATTCATCATCTATTATTAAATCACAAGGTATGCTTTCCATTTCTTTTTTTGAAAGGTTTAAAAAACTTTGATAGGTTCTAAATTCAACATTTTTAAAATCTTTATCTAATGATAAGTTAGGATTTTCTTCGATTATTGATTTAATATGTTCAATAATTCCTAAAGATGGCACAACATATATTATTTTTTTGCCCTGATTATCATAACAAATCTGTAAAGCATTATAACTTTTACCAGTACCTGTTGCTTGAACTATTCCCACAACATCGCTAGTTTTAAAAGCTTCTTTTACTTTATCATAACTTATTTCATTATGTTCATATAATCCTACTACATCATATTTCATTTTCATCCTCAGTAAGTTCTATATCTATAAAATAATGACCATCAATAGTTTGCTCAGTAATCAAAACTAAGTCATCCTTCATTATTTGACTATTAAATTCATCAATTTCTTCGATTATTACTCTTTCTCCATCACTAGTATTTACTTTAAAGCCGATTACATTATTATCTAATGTATCAAGAAGTAACTCTTCTCTATATTCATTTGGCATAAATACCTCAGTAACTATTCCTTTTGTTTGTCTCATCAATATCACCTATCTTACTATAATTAGTATACAATACTTTTAGGCTTTTTAAAAGTGTCTTAAAAATATTTTAAAATTCAAGCGGAAGTTATTTAAGCATTAACATTACGGTTGAACCCTCCTCTATATAAGTACCTACTTCAGGTGATTGATAAAACACTTTTTCACCATTACCAGAAAGTTCAATTTTAAATCCTTTTAAAGTTTTTTTAGCATCCTCAAGACTCATTCCTGTAACATCAGGAACATAGGTATATTTTTTATCTAAATAATTATACTCTTTAGGCATTCCCTCTTTTGAGGGCTTTATACCTAAAATATCTATTGCACTTGTAAGAATACTTTTAGCAACTGGAGCAGAGGCAGTACCACCATATTGAGTTACATTTTTGGCACCATCAATTGCAACATATATAACAATTTTAGGATTATCCGCAGGCATAAAACCAACAAAAGATAAAATATAACTTGAGGATGAATATTTTCCATCAACAACTTTTTGAGCAGTACCTGTTTTACCACCAACACGATAATTTTCAATATATGCATTTCTTCCTGTACCATTAGCAACAACACTCTCTAAAGTAAATCTAACAAGAGAGGAAGTATCTTTACTAATAACTTTTTTTACTAAAACTTTTTCATTATAATCAAGAAGTGCACCACTTTCATTCATTAAACTTTTAACTATGTAAGGTTTATATAAATTCCCTCCATTTACGACTGCACTAACTGCGGTTATTTGTTGCAACGGAGTAACACTTATTCCTTGTCCAAATGCTGTTGTTGCAGTTTCCACTGGGCCCATTTTATTTATATTAAAAAGTATTCCATTACTTTCACCATTTAAATCTATTCCTGTTTTTTTACCAAAACCAAAACTTTTTATATAACTCATAAGTTTTTGTGTACCAAGTTTTTGACCCATTGATACAAATCCCGGGTTGCAAGAATTTTCCACTACCTCAAGATAAGTTTGCGTTCCATGACCCCCATGTTTCCAACAGTGTAGTGTTGCACCCTCAACATTAATTGAACCACTATCAGTAAAAGTATCTTTGAATAAATCAATAGTTTTTTCCTCAATCGAAGAGGCAAGTGTAATTATTTTAAAAGTTGAACCTGGTTCATAAGTCATCCAAATAGGAAGATTTCTATTAATGGTTTCAGTATCATAATCTTTATAATTATTTGGATCAAATCCTGGTCTTGAACCCATAGCAAGTATTTCTCCACTTTGCGGATCCATTGCAAGTATTAAAGCATGTTCTGGAGTATATTTAGAAACTATTTCATCAAGGGCACCCTCAACTGCTTTTTGCAAATTTAAATCTATAGTTAAGCCTATAGTTATCCCATCAGTCGGGCTTTCATAAACCTGCGCCATTTCAAGACGATTTCCTTTACCATCAGAAAAATATTTAATAGAGCCATCTTCACCTTTTAAATATTCATCATAAATAAGTTCAAGACCGCTTAAGCCCTGATTATCTATACCAACATAACCTAAAGTATGCGATAAAAGTTCTTTATATGGATAATACCTTTTACTTTCTTTTAGAAGATAAACTCCATCATAATTTAAATCATTTATTTTGTCTGAGATTTCATAAGAAAGTCTTCTTCCCTCAGGATGAACTCTTTCAATTGAGGTTTTCTTACTTACATGAGCAAGCATATCTTCGTAAGAAGTGCCTAAAATATCAGATAAATCTTTAGCTACTTTTTCTTTATCTTTAATTTGTCTTGGCACTAAAACAAGCGAGGTAGTTGTAATATTATCTGCGAGTACTAACCCATTTCTATCTACTATTTTACCCCTATCAGCTTTAATAGGAAGATTTCTTGAGTATAAATCATCTGATAAACTTTTAAGTTTATTATAGCTTATTACCTCAATATAAAATACTTTTATTATTACACATAAAAGAATTATAAATACAAATAAAAAAATATATCTAATACGTGTATGAATTAGTTTATAAAACATATCATCACCTATTTAAATATATTTATTTTTTTATTAGAATATTATTATACCTCAATAATTTTTGAATCTAATATCTCAATTATCTGTTTTATTGCATCAATAGTATCCTCAATCTCCACATTTCTTACGCATTTAAGTTTCTTACTATAATTTATAAATAAACGCATTAGTTTTTGTACACCTAATTTTTGACCAAATGATACAAATCCTTGATTGCAAGAATTTTTGGCAACCTCAATGTATGCTTGGACTCAATGTCCTTCCGTATTTCCAGCAGTGTAGTGTTGCACCTACAATAATAGAATCATTGCCAGTAAAAGTAATTATTTTAAAAGTTGAACCCATAGCAAGTATTTTCCCACTTTGAGGATCCATTGTAAGAATTAAACCATGCTGTGGAGTACATTTAATCACTCCTCTAACTATTTGCCCAACAACCAATCAAGTACATTAATTTTTCTTATTCCATTATAATCAACTTCTGGATCTATATCCATTGTTAATATAAATTTTGGATAATGATCATTTATGGATTCTAAAGCTGATAATTCTCTTTCTAATGTATTTTTATCTCTTACTGTATATGCAACTTGAAAATATTGTACTCCTTTACTATTTTCTGCAACAAAGTCTATCTCTCTATCACCAGATTTACCTATATATACTTTATATCCTCTTCTTACTAATTCCAAATATACTATATTTTCTAAAATACATCCTAAATCGATATATTTTCTACCCAACAAAGCATATCTCATAGTAACATCGGTAGCATAATATTTTTCTCCAGTAGTTAAGTATTGTTTCCCTTTTATGTCATATCTAGATGCCTTATTAAAAATAAAGCTTTCTACTAAAGAATCCAAATAGTTTTCTACTGTATGTACTGATATACTTCTTCCAGCAGATGTTAATGTATCAGCTATCTTTTTTACAGATAATAGGTTACCAACACTAGAAAACATAAATTCAGAAACGCTTCTAAGCATACCTGTATCAGCAATTTTTTTTCTAGTTACTATATCTTTAATTATTATTGTATTATATATACTGTCTAAATATTTATCAACCTCATCTTGATTATCTAATTTTAAGGCATAAGGCATAGAACTATTATTTATATATTTTAAATATAGTTTCTCATCCCCTTCTTGTTTGTAGTAATTTGCATATTCTTTAAATGATAAAGGAAACATTTTAAACTCCACATATCTTCCAGATAAAAATGTAGCAAGTTCTCCAGATAGAAGATAAGCATTTGAACCTGTTATATATTCATCTACATTTTTCTTTATATAAAGACCATCGACTGCCTTTTCAAATTGTGGAACAACTTGAACTTCATCCAAAAATACATAATACATATCTTTGTCCTTTATTTTATCATTAACATAATTATAAAGTTCCATGTAATCATTAAAATTATATTCAGGAGATTCAAGATTTAAAAATATTATATGTTCATCATTAACGCCTATTTGTTTTAAATAATTTACGAATAATTCAAATAAAGTAGATTTACCACACCTTCTTATACCAGTAACTACTTTTATCAAATCTTTGTCTTTCCAATTTTTTAATGCTTCTAAGTATTCATTTCTCTCTATCATATATCTCACCTAAATATAATATATCACAAAATAAAATAATTTGCAATACATTGCAAATTATTTACATTTTCTGAATATTTTTGCAGTACTCTTTTAAACTCAAATTTGTATAAAATGAGTATAAAAATATATCTAGTGCATATGTTAAATAGTTCATTTTAAATCCAAACATATTTAAATATATTTATTTTTATGCAATACATTAGTCAAAATATGTTTCAAAATTCTGATTATTATTTGCCTCAAAACAAAGTTTAATTTGTTCTAAAGTAGTTTTTTCATTAGCTAAATTCTTAGGAATCTCTTCCAAAGAAAAATACCCCATTTCTATTGTTTCACAATTTTTCTTAAAAGAGCCTCCTACTACTTTACATAATACAAATATTTTACAAATACCATAAGCATAAATTGGGGTATTATGTTTATTTCTATCTTGAACAGCAATTAACTTTATAGCCTCCACGGTAAGTCCAGCTTCCTCTTTTACCTCTTTAAGTGTATTTGATTTTACACTTTCTAAATTATCACACCAACCACCAGGAAGAGCCCAAGTATCATTATTTTCGTGTACAAGTAGTATTTTATCATCTTTAAAAATAGCGGCTCTTGTATCTATTTTAGGTGTTTGATAACCCTTTTCACTACCAAATAAATCTTTTATTTTTTCAAAAGGTAAATCAGTTTTATATTCCATTAGATGACAAGCAATATTTCTTATTTCTTCATACCTTTCCTTATCATATTCATTATTTGCATAAGCAAGACCATTTTGACTTAGTGACTGAAGTCTTACTATTAATTTTAAATATTCATCCATAATAAATTCTCCTTTAGCAATTAAATAATATAGGATAATTATAAATTAATCTATAAAAAAATTCAACTTTACATATTTTAATTGTAAATATATTTAATAATCTTTAAAAATAATTCTGTTACTGGTATTATATTCTTAGAAGGAAGTGTGCTATTGTGAGTCAAATTTTATTATTAAAAATTCAAATTATAGTTTTAATTATTTACATAATGTGTTTTATAATTAGTGTTTTAAAAAGAAACCTACTATTTTATAAAAGCATTAAGATTGATAAAAATGATGAAAACAAATTCAAATATTTTAGGGACATTTTAAAAGATTATTCAATTAGTGAACTTGGTTATTTGTTTAACAAAAGAAATATTACTCAAATAAAAATGGCAGAACTTGAATACTTAAAAAACAAAAAATATATATCTTTTGCAAAAGATGAAATAAATGTAATTAATAATGTTTCTGTTAATCAAGAACAATCTTACATTTTAAATCATTATAAATTTATAAATGATAAGGAATTTGATAAATACTATATAAAAGAAATTGAAAATTCTCTAAAACAAAAGAACTGTATAAAAAAATATTACTTTAAAGATAATCCTTTTACAACAATGATTTATTTTTTAGCTTTCATTATATTCGGAGGTATTTGTTTTTATTTTATTACAATACACAGTAATTATTTAAAGCAAGAAATTATACTATTTATATTATTTTGGATTATTAGTTTTATAATGATAAGATTTTCTTTAAAAGAGGCAAGCCTAGTAAAGACTGAAAAAGGCAAAGAAATATATTTAAAACTCAAAGGATTAAAAAATTATCTTAAAGATTTTGGCAATTTCAATGATAAGTCTTTAAAAGAAATATCTCTTTGGAATGAATATATACTTTATGCTATTATTTTAAATGAAAGCAGTAGTTTATCAGTTGAAGCTAAAGAAGAACTCAATAAATTAATCAGTATTATTTACAAAAAATAGGATTTTTATTAATCCTACTTTTTATATGAAGTTTAATAAATTAAAGGTACTTTACTATTCTCATAGTTTTCCTCATTAACTTTATTTTCCACAAGATCTAAATATACTCTATAATATTCCATATATTTTTTATCTAAATAATCAAGTATTTCTTTTCCTGTTTTAAATGATGAATAATCAAAGTCTTCGAATGCATATTCACTATCAAGTTCTAAAATGTTTTTCTTAATTTTATCTATTTCACTTAATATTAGCTTTATGTAATTATTTGTATTTTCTGTAGTTTTATCATTCATTGCATCTAAAGCATAATCCTTTATTTGCTCCATTACATCTACTTTTGATACATTACCAGATACTCTTGTAAGTATTGGTACTAAGAATAATCTAAATTTTTTCACAAATTCATCTATATTTTTATAATCAATTTCTATCTTACCAGATAAATAATCAACTATTCTTTTGCTTTCATTTTCTAAATAGGAAATAAGTTCATTTTTAGTTTGTTCATCTTTACTATACTTAAGTATTTTAGTCAGAGTATCTAAGTCCTTTAAGATTTCATAATCTATTTTAACCTCTTCATCATTTAGTTTTTTAATCATACTAGAAATTAAATCTAGAATATCATAAAACCCAAGATTTTTTTCAAAATTATGATATAATGCATCTCTTAGGTTTTCCAATTTAATAATAGTATTTGTATACACTCCATTATTTGTTGTTAATGATAATCCCCCACTTTTTTTAGATAATCCATTATTATATTCAATAACAATTTCATCAACTTTTTTACGAACTGTTTCTTTATCAAGACCTATGTATTCGATGCTTATTATTTCTCTAGCAAGATCCAGTATGTGCTCTACTTCTTTAGAAAGTTTTGCCTTTTCTTCTTTATTTTTTGGTTCATCAATTTGTTTAGTTGCAGTTTTTTCTTTTTGAACTAAATCAGTAAATTCCTTTTTTACTGAAAAATTAGGAAATAATTTTGATATTAATTCATCACTAATAGTCGGACCTTTTAAAGTAAAAGAGCTTACTTTTAAAATAGATAAAATTTCTTTGTTTTTTAGAAGTTCAATATTTGGTATACAAGTTGAAGCATCTATATATTTATATGTATTAAATTTGTAACTAAAATCAATAGAGGTTACATCATTGGAATAAAATCGTTTGTTTTTTTCTTTTTGCAAACTTTTATATATTAATTCAAAAAATCTATTTATATCACTTACAAATTTCACTAATTCATTTTCGCTTGTATAAGTTAAAGTAAATTTTGAATTTTCAAAAAGATTTTTTGCAAAATTATCACCACTTAAATAAAGTCTAGAGAAAAGAGCAAAATCGCACAAAATTGTAATATTATCAATAGGAAAATTAGTATTAAATGAGGCTTGTCCGATTGCACTTAACTCGTTATGAACATTTAAATACACAATATGTACATTAGCACGAATAGTATTTAAATTAAAAGCATATGGTGGTATTGATAAATCATCACCATCAATATCTATATTTAAAGATAATTTTGAACTATCATTTCCAAGAATTTTATCAAAGGCATATTCATCTATTTTTCTTACAGTATTTGGTATAGTTAGATTATATTCATTACCATGAAATATTATATTACCTAAATCATCAAACTCTATAAAGGAACTATATGGATAATCAAATGATATGTATCCTTTGTCATCAATTAATTTTATATCAGAATTATCCTTTATAACGGTATAATCATCTAGCATTTCCATAAAAAGTTGATTATTCATATAATTATAAGCCATCAATAAATCATTTGTCTTACTAGTATTACATTTAAAAATACTAGTTTTGCAAAATAATTTATTTATGCTTTCATCATATTCCCATTCAATAGGCAATATTTCAATAATATCATCACCCACAATAACAAAATTTCGATTGCCATCCGTATATTCATTTAAAGTTACCATAGAATAATTAATCGGAATGGTTCTTTTTTTATTTGTTTCTGTAAGCGTACCCCTGTCTATATTATTTGCTACTTTTAATGGAAAAGTTCCAAGTAAAATGCTATCATAACCTCCCTTGTTAATTCTATTTTTTTCAATAAAAGGAACAAGAGATTCATTTGAATTAATAACCGGTCTTACTATAATGCCTAAGCGTTTATTCTTAATATTTAAAGTATCATTTTTATTCACAATTAAAGTTTCTGATTCATAGTATAAATCTTTTAACAATTCTCTCACTAATGCAGAAGAATTTGCATCTTTTAACCAAGGAAAAAATTTAACTTCATCTTCAGTAGGAAATGTCATATATATTCTATTCATAGCTTACACCCTTTACTATAACAATTATATAAAAAAAGCAGTTACTTTGCAAGTAACCACTTAGAAATTTAAAGGCACTTTACTATTCTCATAGTTTTCTTCGTTAGCTTTATTTTTCATAAGATCTAAATATACTCTATAATATTCCATATATTTTTTATCTAAATAATCAAGTATTTCTTTTCCTGTTTTAAATGATGAATAATCAAAGTCTTCGAATGCATATTCACTATCAAGTTCTAAAATGTTTTTCTTAATTTTATCTATTTCACTTAATATTAGCTTTATGTAATTATTTGTATTTTCTGTAGTTTTATCATTCATTTCATTAAAAGCATAATCTTTTATTTGCCTCATTACATCTATTTTTGAAACATCACCAGATACTTTTGTAAGTATTGGTACTAAAAATAATCTAAACTTTTTAACAAATTCATCTACATTTTTATATTCAATTTCTGCCTTACCAGATAAATAATCAGTAATGAATTGTCTTTCATTTTCTAAATAAGTAATAATTTCTTCTTTAGTTTGTTCATCTTTACTGTATTTTAAAATAGTATTTAAAGTTTCTAAGTCTTTTAAAATTTCATAATCTATATTAACTTCATCATTATTTAGCATTTTAATCATGTTTTCTATTAAATCTAAAATATCATAATAATTAAGATTTTTTTCAAAATTATGGTATAGTGTATCTCTTAACTTTTCTAACTTAATAACTGCATCTGTGTATACTCCATTATTTGTTGTTAGTGAAAGCCCCTCATTTTTCTTTGATAAACCATTATTATATTCATCAACAATATCTTTGACTTTTGTTTTAACACTATCCTTATCAAGTCCTATATATTCAATACTTAATATTTCTCTAGAAAGATCAAGTATATGTTCAGCTTCTTTTGAAAGTTTTGGTTTTTCCTCTTTATCTTTTTCTTTAGTCTCTTCTTCAAGAGTATCGGTAAAAATATATTTAATATTAGGGATTTCTCCTAAAATATTTGCAATTCTATCTTTGTTTATACTAGGGCCAACTAACTTAATGCTACCTAAACCAATTTTAGAAAATAATGTTTGTGCATTAAAATTGTAGTTATATTCTGCAAGAGAATGGCACTCATAAAATGAATGTTTATAAGTAAAGTCAATTTTATTTCTCTCATCTGATTTAGCTAGCAAATTAATAAACCTTTGCACATCTTTAAAAAAGATTATAAGTTCTTTTTCATTTTTGTATTTAATAGTTAAATTAGAACCTTTTAAATAGTTACGAGCCAAATATTTGCCACAAAAATAAAGTCTTGTAAAAAGAGTAAAGTCGCAATGCATTGATACATTTTCAATTTGACTATTAACACATATAAACGGATCCGCTACACGAAGTTCATCTACATCAATATTAAGGCTTTTAACTTTAGCATTTAAACCTAAAGAGGAAAAATCAAAAGCCTGAAGGCCAACGATTTTCTTTTTACCTTTTATATTAATATTAAACACAGGATTAGTTCTATGAACATAAGCATCTAAATTTTCAAGAGCAAACTCACCGATTTTTCTCACGCTTTCGTCATCGATGTTAATATTATATTCCCTCTCATCGTGAAAATAAAGTTTTCCTTCATTACTTACCTCAAAGTCAGATTTAAAGGGGAAATCAATTTGCTGCAGTTCATCTAAATACTTTTGGTTAACTAAATCTACTGGTTCTGTTAATCTAGTTATTTTATCTTGAAGTACATCCCTTAATAAATATTCATTTAAAAAGTTGTAACCATATTTTTCAAAAGCTCTATCAGAAAGTTTTATCGAAAAACCTGCAATAATGTCTTTGCAAACTAAACTGTGCGATACTTCATCATAAAACCAATTAAGTGGCGTTACTTTAACATATAAACCATTTTCTTTAATATAAACATAATCTTCGCCATCTAAAGTAATTGAATTACACTCTATTATTTCATCTCCTATTGGTATATGATACTTTTTATCATTAAACTTATTTTCTTTATATGCATTACTTAATTTTTGAATTAATGCTTCATCTTTAATTACACTTGTTGGATAACTACCTAATTTAATTTCATTACCATTAATAGAGATAGCATTTTTTTCTATGAAACTTTGCATATTATTTGTATCAATAAGTGGTCTTATTCCAAAATAGTTTTTAATACCATCTGGATACGATTTATCAAAAGTAGTTAAAAATTGTTTTTTATATAAAGGCTCACTAGCAATTAAATATGAATAATTACCATATAAATACTTAACAAAATCAGTTGGAGTTGCAATAAGTCCCTTTTTTCTTAAAATATTTAACATCGAAGGAGTCTCCACATCTATTTTGCTTAAAAATGTCATATATACTCTATCCATATCTTACACCCTTTACTATAACAATTATATAAAAAAAGTAGTTACTTTGCAAGCAACCACTTAAATATTTAAATGAACTTTACTATTTTCATAATTTTCTTCATTAACCTTATTTTCCATAAGATTTAAATATATTTTGTAGTACTCCATATATTTTTTATCTAAATAATCAATTATTTCTTTACCTGTTTTAAATGATGAATAATCTAGTTCTTCGAATGTATAATTACTATCAAGTTCTAAAATAAGATGCTTCGTTATATCTATTTCACTTAAGATAATCTTTATATAATTATTTGTATTTTCCGAAGTTTTATTGTTCATTTTCTCAATAGCATAATCTTTTATTTGCTCCATCACATCAATTTTTGATACATCACCACTTACTCTTGCAAGTATTGGTACTAAAAATAATCTAAACTTTTTAACAAATTCATCTATATTTTTATAATCAATTTCTGCCTTTCCAGATAAATAGTCAATTATTCTTTTACTTTCATTTTCTAAATAAGTAATAAGTTCTTTTCGCGTATTATTATCATTATTATAATCAAGAATTTTATTAAGCGTATCTAAATCTTTCAAAATTTCATAATCTAAATTAACCTTTTCATCATTTAGTTTTTTAATCATGTTTTTTATTAAGTCTAAAATATCATAATAATCCAGGTTTTTTTCAAAGTTATAATACAGTGAATCCCTTAAATTTTCTAACTTAATAACTGCATTTGTATAAACTCCATTATTCGTAGTTAATGAAAGTCCTTCAGTTTTCTTCGACAAACTATTATTATATTCACCTACAATATTTTTGACTTTTGTTTTAACATTTTCCTTATCAAGGCCTATATAATCAATACTCATTATTTCTCTAGCTAAATCTAGTATGTGTTCTGCTTCTTTAGTAAGAGATTCATCATTACTAATATCAGCAGATTCTTCCCTAGCTTTTTTATCAGTGAACTCAAATTTAACTCTTGCGTAATCTTTGAAAAATGATGACACGCGTTTTTCATTAATTTTTGGGCCAGAAAGCACAATTTCATAAGTGTTAAGTTTGTAAAATAAATTTTCACTTTTACAATTATATGTAACAAGATCAAAATGGGAAAATTCATATAAATCATGTTTATAAACAAAATCAATTTTATTATTTCCTCGTTTTTTTGGATTATATTCATTTTTAGTATACTTTTCTCCATATTTGGAAAACAAATTAACAAATCTTTGAACATCATTTAAAAATGAAACAAGTTCTTTTTCTGATGTATAATTAATTTTTAAAAAGGATCTATCAAGTAAATTCCTAGCAACTTTATTTCCACTCAAATAAAGTCTTGCAAATAGTTTAATATCACACGGAATAGATATCTCATCACATCTTGGAACTACTTGCATGTTTGCATTTGAAAATACCTTTTCTGCTAAAGAAAGTTTTTTTGCATCTATATTTACATGACTAATGAAAACATCAATACCTGACTTAGAAAAATCAAATGCTTGTGATAAAATAGTAAGATCATCGCTTTTAATATTAATGTCAACACCAAATGTTCCATCTTTATGGCAATTATCAAATAAATTTTCTACAGCATTACTAGATATAACTTTTACTTTTGGGCCTATATTAATTTCATATGTTTTTTCATCATGTGAATATAATTTTCCTTCCTCATCCATTTCAATAGTTCCTTCATAAGGAAGATAAAATCGTTGCAAGTCATCATGTATAATTTCATTACAAACTTTCACATTATCGGTTAAACTTTTAATACTACCTTTGAAAATATCCCTTAACAAATATTCATTTAAAAAGTCAAATCCCTCATGTAAAAACGCCTTTGGCTTGGTTTTGGTTAAAAAACCCGCGATAATATTTTTACAAATTAGGCTATTACTTTCTTTATCATACTTCCATATTAACGGTTGTACCTTTACATAAGTAGTATTCTTTCCACTTATATAAATATAATCTTCGCCTTTATATGTAACTCCCTTACATGGCACTATAAAAGAATATTTAGGAATAGAATAATCTTTTTCATTATAATCAGAAAATACTCTTAATTCTTGAATTAAATTTTTATCAGTAACAACCTCTTGTGGATAATAGCCAAGCATATATTCATCATTGCCTAAATCTTTAATACTATTTTTTCTTATGAAAGTTTCAAGTGAGCCAGTTGTTTTAATAACTGGTCTAATACCATAATATACTTCTTTATCGCCTTTGAACTGGCGCTCGTTTATTCCTAAACTATTTTTTAATTTCTTTTTACTACATATATCATTAACTGGTTCATATGATACAAAATAATCATTTCTTTTACCATATAAAAACTCTGTTAAATCAGTTTGCATTGTTCCATTTTCGCTTACATTAAAAGGTTCATATAAAGTTGTCGTCCTATTTTTGTGTTCTGATAAGGATGACATTTCTGTTAAAAAAGTCATGTATACTTTATTCATATCTATTTTCCTTTACTATAACAATTATATAAAAAAAGCAGTTACTTTGCAAGTAACCACTTAATATATTTTAGGAATCATATTACTTTGATAGTCTTCATATTTCTGCTTTTTATTTAGCAAAATAGTGTAATCTTTATAATATTTTATATATAGATTATCTAAATAATCAATTATTTCTTTTCCTGAAGCAAAATCTGAATAATCAAGTTCTTCGAAAGTATAATTTTCATCAAGCTTAATGATATCTTGTTTAAGCTTATTTATCTCGCTTAATATAACTTTTATATAACTATTTGTATTTGTTTCTACTTTATCATTCATTTCACTTAAAGCATAATTTTTAATTTGTTTTATTACATCAATTTTTGACACATTACCAGATACTTTTGTAAGTATTGGCATCAAATATAATCTAAATTTTTTAATAAAATCATTTATATTTTTATAATCCATTTCTTTTTTACCGCATAAATAATCAATAATATTTTGCTTTTCATTTTCTAAATAAGTAATAAGTTCTATTTTAGTTTGTTCATCCTTGCTATACTTAATTATTTTAGTCAAAGTATCTAAGTCCTTTAAAATTTCATAATCTATTTTAACTTCTCCACCATTTAATTTATTAATCATACTTTCTATTAAATCTAAGATATCATAAAATTCAAGATTTTTTTCAAAGTTATGATATAAAGTATCTCTTAAGTTTTCTAATTTAATAATCGTATTAGTATATAATCCGTTATTCGTAGATAATGACAACCCATTCTCTTCGACTACATAAGAAGTATTATATTCATCAATTATAACATTTACTTTATTTCTGACATCTTCCTTATCAAGGCCTATATAATCAATACTCATTATTTCTCTAGCTAAATCTAGTATGTGTTCTGCTTCTTTTGAAAGTTTTGGCTTTTCTTCCTTATCTTTAGACTCCTTTATTTGTTTAGTATTATCCTCTTTTTGAACTAAATCAGTAAAATCCTTTTTTACTGCAAAATTAGGAAATAATTTTGATATTAATTCATCACTAATAGTCGGGCCTTTTAAAGTAAAATAGCTAACTTTTAAAATAGATAATATTTCTTTATTTACTAGTAGCCGTTCACTTGGCATACACTCAGTAACATCTTTACACATATACAAATTATGTTTATATGTAAAATCAACCTTTGTAGAATGATAGCCAAAGCCGGCACATTGATTTGTATATGCACATTTATTGTTACTTTTAATAATAAGACTTAAAAATCTATTTACATCACTTATGAAATTAATTAATTCTTTTTCATTTTTATAAGTAAGAGTTAAATTCGTACTCCTAAACAAATTTTTAGAAGTTTTATTATTACCACCTAAATATAGTCTAGAGAAAAGTGTAAAGTCACATGGAATAGTGATATTATTTATTAAATTTTTACAGCTAAAAGAATAATCTTCTACACTTTTAGTAATATTACGAACGGTTAAACTATTAATTGAAGCATCAATATCTAAATAATCAAAATCAAATGTCTCTGTACCAATTTTTAAATTCTCTCCATCGATATCGATATTTAAATTTAACTCATAATTATCACCATCAACAATTGAATTAGTGGCCGCTAGTTTGACTTTTTTCACGCCTTTCGGAATAATCAAATTATATGACTTTGCATCATGACATACTGCATTACCATTTTCATCTATTTCCATATAATTATCATAAGGATAAGCAAAAACAGTACCATTTTTTCCATCAACAAGTTTTATAGAATTTGTTGCATCTACTTCGTAATTTTCTAATAATTCTCTAAAAAGATAGTAATTCATATATATATAAGAAAATAGAATTGAATCACTTTTAGGACTATCACAAATAATTTGTTTACATATTAGACTATTTGTTATATCATTGTATTCCCATTCAAGAGGCTTTATCTCAATGGGATCATTGTTTATAAAAATAAACTTTCTATCTTCATACGAATACTCATCATATATTTTTATTTCACCATCCCATATTACAGTTCTTTGTTTTCCAGTTTTTACACAATTACCAGGAGTTATATTAAATTCTCCTGTAGTATAGTATAAAGGATATGTTCCAAAACTAATTTTTTTAAAATCTAAATTTCCTTTATTTGTTCTGTATTTTTCAATAAATGGAATAAGTGAAGTATTTGATTTGATAACTGGTCTTATTGATGTATTAATATCACCTGCTGTATTGCTCGCAGTGAGCTTATCTACAATAGTATCATTGGTTACAATATAATCATCAACATGGTGGGCTAAAGCAGAACTATTTTTTTCTTTTAACCAAGGATATGTTTTTAAATCATTTTGAGTTAAAAACGTCATATATATTCTATTCATATCTATTTTCCTTTACTATAACAATTATATTAAAAAAGCAGTTACTTTGCAAGTAACCACTTAGTATATTTTAGGTATTAAATTTCTCTCGTAAACATTTTGTTTTTGCATTTCATCATAAAGTTCAATATATTTTCGATAATACTTTATAAATAAGCTATCTAAGTAATCAATAATTTCTTTACCTGTATTGAAGGATGAATAGTCAATATCTTCGAAAGTATAACTACTATCAAGTTTAAGAATATCCTCTTTAACTTTATTTATTTCAGTTAATATAACCCTTATATAATTATTTTTATTTTCTAAAGATTTATTATTCATTTCATTTATAGCATAATTTTTAATTTGCTCCATTACATCTATTTTTGATACATTGCCACTTACTTTTGTAAGTATAGGTACTAAAAACAATCTAAACTTTTTAATAAAATCATTAATATTTTTATAATCAATTTCTTTCTTATTACATAAATAATCAGTTATAGACTTTCTTTCACTTTCTAAATAAGTAATAATTTCTATTTTAGTTTGATTATCTTCACTATATTTTAAAATAATATTTAATGTGTTAATATCATTTAAAATTTCATAATTTAATTCTACTTCTTCATCATTAAGTTTTTTAATCAAACTAGAAATTAAATCTAATATATCATAATAATCAACATTTTTTTCAAAATTATGGTATAAAGTATCTCTTAAGTTTTCTAATTTAATAACTGTGTTTGTATACAAAGCACTATTCGTAGATAATGATAAACCTTTTGTTTCTTTAGAATAAAGGTTATTATATTCATCAATTATTTCATCTACTTTTTCACGAACACTTTCTTTATTAATTCCAATGTAATCAATACTTATTATTTCTTTAGCTAAATCTAAAATATGGGTTGCTTCTTTAGAAAGTGATGAATCATTAGATATTTCTTTTAAAGTTTTATCCTCAAAAGTATAAAAAATATTTTCATCATTTCCAATTATCTTTTCAACTTTTTCTTTATTTATTTCAGGACCATTTAAAATAAGAGTTGCAAGTCCTATCTGTTTAAATAAATTATTATCATAAAAATTATAATCTTCCTCTTTCAAAGAAACACATTCATATACTACTTTTTTATAATCAAAATAAATTTGTTTATCTTTTAAAGCATTCTTTTTAAGCACATTAACTAATTTTTTTATATCAATAAGAAAAGCATATACTTCTGTTTCTGATGTATAATTGATAGTTAAATTAGAACCCTTTAATATATTATGACCTATAACATCACCAGATAAATATAGTGTAGCAAATTGATTTAGATCACATCTTATATTTGCATTATCTATATAACCACCGGCACAAATAACTGGATGATTAACCACTAAATTATTAACATCAATAACTATGTTAGAAATTCTAGCATTTATTCCAAGTGAAACAAAATCAAGTGCATGAGAATAAGCTATTTTATTATTGCCTTTAATAGTTATATTAAAAATAGGATTATGTTTATAACTATTTTTAAAAGTGTATTCTAAAGCATTAAAACTAGTTAAGTCTTTTTTTTCATCGATATTTATATTATATTCATTTTCATCGTGTGAATATAGTTTTCCTTCGTTATCCATATCAATATCATAATCGTATGGTAAATACATTTCACTTGAGTCTTTTTCCACGATTAAATTAACAGGTTTAGTTAAACTTATTACATTATTTTTAAAAATATCTCTAATTAAGTACTCATTTAAAAAATTATAACCATATTTTTGAAAATCATTAATTCCAATACTTGTGTAAAATGCACAAATGACATCTTTAGAAATTAAAGAGTTTGATGCTTCATCATAGTACCAAACAAGCGGATTAATTTTAACAAATATATCTTTACCCTTTATATAAATATAATCTTCATCATTAAATGTAACAGTTTGGCATGATGTAATATCCTCTGCAATTGGAACATTATATACTTTATCATTACACCCGAGTTTTTTTAATGATTTAATAAGAGTATCATCAGTAACTATTTTTGTAGGATAACTTCCTAAAACTACTTCATCATTACTAATTAACGTTGCATTTTGCCTTATAAGTTCGCTCATTAAACCATCGGTTTTTAAAATGGTTCTAATACCATAATAATTTTTTAGGTTATATGGTTTCATGTTATCAATACTTTGTTTTCTATTTATTTGTTCATAAGTAGTTAAGTATGAATTATTTTCGCCATATAAAAATTTAGTAAATTCTGTTTGAGATGAAGCAATTCCTTTTTCTCTAAAAACATTTAATTTATGTGGCATTTCTATTTCTGGTTCTGAAATAAATGTTAAGTATACCCCATTATTAACAGCTTTTTCCATAAAAGTTCACTCCTTTCTTACTTTAATATTCTTTTTCTAGATAAAGGTTTAGATAAGTTTTCTTCACTATTTAAAGTAAAATTACTTTCTAAAACGTTTTCATTTTGTAATTCATTTAATTTTGATATTGCTTTGGTAAGTTTTTTTTCATAAGTTTTAATAAGTTCATTATCTTGAATAATATTTTGCTTGCAATTTAAACAACTTTCTTTTATTTTTTTTACTTTTTTAGATTCAGTTACCATTTTATCTAAATTAGCTGAAAATATAACTCCAGATATTAAACTTGGTAAAATGTTTCCTGTAGCTAAACCACTAATTATTAGTATAAAAAACATTATATTTAAAATGCAAAGAGTAATGATTTCAATTAAAGGGCTAATTTTTTTAGACTTTTCACTTTTTAAAAGCTTTTCATCTTTGCAAAGTTTTTCCTTATAATATTCAAGCATATTTCTTGCTATTTTAACGTTATTTTCTAATTCTCTGCTCATTTTAGTAACCTCATTTTATAACTTTCTTTCTTCAATTTACTTGTATTATTAAATTTAATCTTATAATATAATCCATAAATCTCCATTAAAATACTATCAACATATTTAATAATTTCATTACTTTCCATATTGCTATAATCAATATTAATTTTATCAATAATGTTATGTACTTCGAGATTTGTTGGATTAATATCAAATATTTCGTTTTTAATTTTATCTATTTCTAATAAAACAATAGATAAATAATTTTTAATTGGTTCCTTATAATTAATTTGCATTTGCATATTTGTATAATCTTTAATCACATCAAGGATTTCTTCCTTGCTTAAATAATTTCTTATGCTAAGTAAAGTTACATTCAAATATGTTCTAATACTTAAAATGAATTTATCCATATCTTCATAAGGTCTATTTTCATTAGTAAGAAGATAATTTTCTAATTTATATTTTTCATTTTCAAAATAACTTTTTAAATCATTAGTTATTTTTTCATCAACAAATGGAAGTATATTTTTTGATAGTGAATAAAAATCATTTTCCAATGGACTATTTATAACTACTTCTTCACCATTTATAATACTTAATAAAATATTAACTTCATCAAGCATATCATAAACTACAAGATTTTTTTCAAATTTTTGATAAAGATTATCCTTTAATTCATTAAGTTTTAATAAAAGATTCGTATAAAGTCCTTCCTCACTCTGTAGGGACAATCCCTCTTTTAAATTTGCTAAATCTTCATTATATTTAATTAATATTTCATTAGCTTTATTTTTAACATCGTTTTTATCAAGTCCAAAATAATCAATAGATAATATTTCATCAACCATATCATCAGCGATTAAAGTTGTTTTATTTACTTCTTTTATGTCTTCAGTTTGCTCTTGCTTTTTAGTTTTCTCTAATTCATCGTTTACAAAATGCACTTTATCGTTATTAAGCATTCCTTTAATTTTATTTTGTACTCCATGGGAAAGCTCAGGCCCACATACAGTTATATCTATATTCTTTAAAGATACATCCTTGAAAAAATTAAGGAAAGTATATTCCCAAGTTTCATCATCAAACTTAAATTTAATTCCTGGAACATAATTAATTAAATCATTGTCAGGATCAATTACATGCCTTCTACTAAGCTTACTATCTAATTTTCTGTCTAAACTGTTAAAGCGTTTTAAAAAGTTTAAAAGTTCATCTACATTTTTATAGGTTACTGTTAATTTACTGTTTTTATCAAAAATGTATTTAAACTTCACATAACCAAAACTAATAATATTTTTTACTAGTTCCATGTTACAAGGAATTTGTAAACTGTTTATTGGTTCATAAGAAGCTATAGCACCCTTCTCAACTTTTCCATTAAAGTTTTTATCAAAAACAATTGAATTAATTTTATCATAATAAAAATCACCCAAAAAATCGATATGTTTAACACTATCAGGAATATATATATCATACAAAAAATAATTTCTTCTATAATCAAAAATATATTCACATTTTACCTTTGAAGCTGAGGTTGGTACATTTATTTTTATTAATGTAGTAGGTCTTTCTAAGACTATTTTCCCATTTTCATAATTAATAAACATTTTTCTTGCATGTTCAGGAAGTTCAATTTTATCAAGAACGCCATTGAAAACCCTACAAGTTGCTTCATATGAATCAATTCTATCAACAGTTTTTACTTCAAAAATTTCAGGTAAAATTGCATCATTTAAATAAACATTTGGTAAAGCATAATTAAAAACTGCAATTTTAGACATATCCATAACAGTACTTCTTGTATAAGAGGTATTAACACAAGTGAAATCTTTACCATTATCTTTCCATTCTAAAGGAACTATCTTATAAAAGTTTTTGCCATCAAAAGTTATATCATCACCTAAATCGCAAACCTCATATTTTTCTTCATTAGTTGATTCAATTTCATTTTTCTTTTTTGAATTAATTGTATCAACTTTAGGTATTAGAGAAACGTGTTCATACTTTAATTTTACTATTAAATTTTTATCTTTGATTAATCTTTTTTCAACTCCAAAAAAATATTTATTATTTTCGTATTTTAATGTACTTTTAAATTTATCTAGGTTACCTTCAATATACATTGTAAGAAGCCCGTTTTCATCAAAATCTAAATATAATTTATCCATATATCCCCCTTTTGGTAAGAAATATTCTACCACACAATAAAGAAAATAGAAAGTCTATAATTTTATCTTATAGCTTTCCATTTTCAAATCTAAATCGCGTTCATATTTAACATTTAAATAAAATCTATATAATTTATTAAATATATTAGTTAAATGGGCAATTATTTCCATACTTTCTAGTGCTTGATAATTAATATTTAGCATATTTAAAATGTCATCAATATCAGCAGTTTTGTCAATACTTAAAATCTCTTTTTTAGTTTTATCTATCTCCTGCAATAAAATTGATAAATAATTTTTAATTGGTTCTTTATAATTAATTTGCATTTGCATATTTGTATAATCTTTAATTACTTCGAGGATCTCTTCTTTATTTAGATAGTTTCTTATACTAAGTAGTGTTATATTCAAGTATGTTCTTATGTTTAAAATAAATTTATCCATATCATCATAAGGTTTATTTTCTCCAGTAAGAAGATAATTTTCTAATTTTTGTTTTTCACTTTCTAAATAATTTCTTAAATCATCAGTTATTTTTTTTTCGACAAACGGAAGTATATTTTTTGATAGTAAATAAAAATCACTTTCTAAAGAATTATTTATAATTACTTCTTCACCATTTAAAATGCTTATTAAAATATTTTCTTCATCAAGCATATCATAAACCACAAGATTTTTTTCAAATTTTTGATAAAGGCTATCCTTTAACTCGTTAAGTTTTAATAAAAGATTTGTATATAATCCCTCATTACTATGTAAAGTTAAACCTTTATTTGAAACTTTTAAATTATCTAAATCTTCATTATATTTGTCAATAATTGCTTTAAGCTGTCCATTTACTTTTTCTTTATCAAGGCCAAAATAATTGATAGACTTTATCTCTTCAATTACATCATCCGCAATCAAAGTAATTTTATTTACTTCTTGATTCTGATCTTTAGTTTTCTCTAATTCATCAATTACAAAATGTACTTTATCATTTTTAATCATCTTTTTTATTTTATTTTGAACTTTTTTAGAAAGTTCAGTACCACATAACATAATGTCAATATCAGATAATGATGCATTTTTTTTAAAAAAATATAAAGGAATTTTATAAACTTCATTATCAAACTTAAAATTAACTCCAGCTTCAAGTTCTCCTCTAGAATTTTTTAATAATGACCGAATATTTTTACTATCTAATTTTCTATCTAATCTGATAAAATAGTTTAGGAAATTTAAAAGTTCATTTTCATCTTTATAGGTTATTGTTAATTTGCTATTTTTACCAAATATATATGTAAAACCATCATAACTAAAATTAATAATACTTTTCATTAGCTCTATGTTACAAGGAATTTTTAAATTATTAACCGAGTCAGAAGAAATAAAAGCATGTTTAGCAACTTGCCCATTAAAATCTTTGTCAAAAATAAGTGAGTTTATTTTATCGGAATAAAAATCATATAAATAATCAACTTGTTTTACACTGTCAGGAATATATATATCATACAAAAAACCATTTCTTGTATATTTAGAGACGAGTTCACAATTTATCTGTGAAGCAGTTTTTGGAATATTTATTTTTATTAAAGTAGTAGGCCTTTCTAAAATAATTTTACCATTCTCGTATTTTATATTCATTTTTCTAGCGTACGCAGGAAGTTCAATTCTATCAAGAATTCCATTAACAACATTACATTTTGCTTCATAAGAATCAATTCTATCAACGGTTTTTACTTCAAAAATTATAGGTAATATTGTATTATTTAAATACACATTTGGTAAAGCATCATTTAAGTAATCACTATCATACATACTCATAACAGTACTTCTTGTATAATTGGTATTAAGACAAGTAAAATATTTACCATTATCTTTCCATTCTAAAGGAACTATCTTATAAAAGTTTTTTCCATCAAAAATTATGTCAACAGCTAAATCACAAACCTCATATTTTTCTTCATTAATTGATTCAATTTTTTCTTCCTTTTTAGAGTTAATTGTATCTACTCTAGGTATCAAATAAATATCTTCATATAGTTTTTCAATTTCTTTTCTATTTTCAATTAATTTTTTTTCAAAACCGAAAAATAATTTACCATCTTTATTTTGAATAGCTTTAATAAATTTACCTACATCGCCATCGATATGCATCGTAAGTTTACCATCAGAATCAAAATCTAAATATAATTTATCCATATATCCCCCTTTTGGTAAGAAATATTCTACCACAGCAAAGATAATTATACAATAATCAATGTAAACATATTTTTTAAAGTAGCAATAAATAGTAAAATGTGATAAGATATCTTTAAGGAAGTGAAAGTGTGAAAAAATTTTTTATAACATTACTTTGTATTGGACTTGTAGTCGGAGGATTTATTGGAGTAAAAAAATATCGTGCAGCTAAAGTTGAGGAAAGAAGAATTGAGGAAGCTAAAAAAGGATGGCATGTAGAAATTCTTACTGATTATATTAATATTAGAGATCAAGCAGATAGATATTCAAACATTCTTGGTCAAGTTAAAAAAGGTGGAATTTATAAAGTAATAAAATATAGTTTAAATGATCCTAACCTATATTGGTATTACGTACAGCTTCCCGAAGGTAAACGTGGATGGATTGCAAATAATACATCAGGAACATATTTAAAAGATTGGAATAATCCCGAAGATATTGCTACACCAATTATTAAATTTAAGGAAAACGTTTATAAAGTAGTAAGTATTAATGATATTAATTATAATCATTTAGAGCCTTGGGATGATAAAGATGATTATAAAATAACTCATATTGTATACCATGAAGTTGATGCATTAAGGGGTATTGACCAATATTGGATTAAATATACAATAACAGATGCATCAGGAAAATATTCTTCGAAAACACAAAAAATTGAATTTGAAAATAAACCATCTGAAGATGAAGTAACATCATTTGCTTATTATGATCCAGATTAAACTTAAGTATTTTGCTTAAGTTTTTTTGTAAAATAAAATAAGAACTAATTCACTAGTTCTTATAATAAATTAAGTTCACTCCTTACTTAATTTTGCAACATTTTTCAAATACATTAACATTATTTTTTCATACCTTGTTGACTAGATTTGTGGCATTTTGTTGACTACATTTGTGATAAAAATAAAAAGTCCTTTTCAGAACTTTCTAAATAAATTACTATGTGATCCGGTTTCAACTAGAATAAGTATTAATTTATTGTTATCATATTTATAAATTAATAGCCAATCCGGTTCAATATGACATTCATAACAATCTTTATAATACCTATCATTAATTAATAAATGATTTTTATATCTTAAATCCAATGTTTCACAATTGATAAGCTTATTAATTAACGTGTTAAGTTTAGTTAAATCCTTACCTTGTTTATAAACTTTTTTTATTGCTTTATTAAAAGATTTTGTACTGACAACTTTATACGTCCCATTCTCATAATCAATTATCAAGTATATCTTTCATCAAATCTTCAGCACTGCTATATGCTTTCGAATTAACTTTTCCTTTAATAATTTTGTCAGTCTCTTTTAAAGCTTTTTTAAGTTTATGATTAGGTACTCTATTCTTAACTTCAAAAGGAATTCCATTATGTTTCACAATTTGCTTTAAATAGATATTAATTGCGGTAGTCATATTTAAACCAAGTTCATCTAAAACTTTACTCGCTTCCTTTTTAGTTTCAGCATTAACATTGACATTAAGACTGCTAGTTATAGAGCTCATTTAATCATCTCCTTCCACAAAAAGAATATCATATAATCTTTATAGTGTCAACATACTATCATTATCTTTTTATTCAAAAATAAAAAAGCCCTTGTGGGCCTTAAAAGTTTAGCAAACGCAATCTACATAACAATCAGTTAAACATCTAATACAGCATAGACAGCTACAATCCATTGTGAAAAATGAATTCGTAGAAACATAAGGATTTAGTGATGTTTCATCTGGATTAGTTACTAAAACTCTGAAAGTACAACAATTGCCCTCGATTTTCTCTACTCTAAATACAGTTGAGCAAGTATCACTTGTAGTTCCTGCAGCGCAAGCTGTCGCTTCTTTAGCTATTGGCATTGACCAAGGTTGTCCATTTGCACAGCATGTATAAAGCATTACTGGTCTTGTATTACAAATAAGGCAATTTGCTCCACCACCTAGCATAGGTCTATCACATGTATCTAAACAGTTCTCTGGACAAGCATTTTCCTGAAGAACTAATATAACTGATAGTATTTCATTTATGCAGTTTCCATTTTTATTTGTGCAATTCATAAATAATCACCCTCTCTTTTACTTTCATTATAATTTATGTGAAAAAACAAAAAATGTGATTTACATAATAAAGTTATTTTGATAAAATTATTATTGGAGGAAATATGTTAAATAATATTTATGTACAATATGCTATTATAGCAATAATTATTACCCTTATCGTTTTAGTGGTTTTAAAACTTAGAAAGAAAAACTTTAATATCGAAGCAAATAAACTTATCACATATCTTGGTGGAAAAGATAACATAATAAATGCTGAAGCCAATATGAGTAGATTTAAAGTCATTTTAAAAGATACAAAACTTGTAGATAAGGAAGGTATTCAAAAACTTGGTGCTCAAGGCATCGTTGAAATTGATAATCAATTAAAAATAATATTTGGTAAAGATGCCAAAACTCTAAAAAAATATATTAGTGAAATAGTCTAATATATTTTTTTATACTTTCTCAATATTTTTAATGTCTTTAATTGGAAGTTTTTCACCCTTTAAGGTTAATAGATAAGTATTTGTTTTACCTACGATAACGCATTCTTTAACATCATCAGCAAAATAAACTCGACATCTTGATTTATAAACAAAATCCTTTGATGAAAATATTTTATTTATTTTGCTAACTATACTTTCCTTTGAACTTGCCCCTGGAATAGACATTTTTCCATAAAAACGATCTTGTGAATTATTTAACTTTTTCTTTATTTCAAATGCCGATACACTTGGTAAATTATCCATTTAAATCACCCACTATAATATATGATATTTTTTTAAATTTAGACAATAATAATAGTATGAAACATATAAAAAGAAATATTTTAATATCTATATTTTTATTAATGATTATAAGTGTAATAAATATTTATAATGCAAAATACTTAAATTATTTATATACTTATTACTATATTAAAACTATAATTTGGTATGTTTTAGGATTTATAACTTTATTCTTTATAACTAAAATTAATACTAAAAAAATATTTAATATAAGCTTTATTTTATATACTGTCAATATTATTTTACTTATATTAACATTAATAATTGGGAAAGAAATAAATGGTTCTAAAGGTTGGCTTAAAATAGGAAGTATATCTATTCAACCAAGTGAAATTATGAAGCTTACTATTACCATATTTTTAATTAAAGTATCTCTTATCAAAGAAAAAAATAGTAAAAATATTTTAAAATTAATTATTATTACTTTTATACCATCATTACTAGTATTTTTAGAGCCTGATACTGGAGGAGTAATATTTTATATTATAATTTTTATAACAATATTATTTACTAAAAATATAAATAATAAATATAAAGTATTTTTAGGTATAAGTTTATTTCTTATTTTTATATCAGGAATTTATTTAATAAAAAATCCTTTGTTAATTCAAAATATTTTTAGTAATGAAAGCTATCGTATAAAAAGAATATTAAACTACAAACAAAGTTATCAAATGGATATGGCACTTACAAATATTTATAGTACACCTTTTATAAGAAATGGTTTTAATAAAATACTTCTTTATTTACCCGAAGGTATAACCGATTTTATATTAGATTTCACTATTGGTAATTTTGGGTTTATTAGTTTATATATTATTTTACTTTTATATCTAAATATTATTTTTAATCTATGTAAACTTATTAAAAGTTCTAATGATAAAAAAACTAATTACTTAATAATTAGCTTTATCATTATGTTTTTTATTAATATTGTAATTAACGTTTCTATGAACCTTGGCACTTTTCCAATTATTGGTATTACTCTTCCCTTTCTTTCTTATGGTGGAAGTAGCCTACTTTTTTACTTTATCTTTTTAGGAATTATATTTTCTTTAGTTAGTAAGGATACTTAGGCATATAGTATGAATAAGAATAATTTCCTGATGGATAATATGGATTAAATCCCATATTTGGTGCGGCATTTATAATTGGTCTAGGTCTAGTAAGTCCAACTGCTGCTCCTCCGGCAAGGCCTCCGAGTAAAAATGGTACAAAAAATTGTCTATCAGAACTAATATATGTTGGATTTATTTTTTTATATGGATACATTTAAAACCCATCCTTTCTATAATAAAATATGTAAAAAGTTTAAATTAACAAGTTAAATAGCCTAATTTCTTTTATTTAACATAAAATTTTAATATAATGATTAGAAATTTTCCTCCAAACTATGATCCAAATTTATTTTCAATGGTAGCCGCAATTGCGGGTGCTATTGTTGTCGGAGATTTTGATGATTATGAACTCAATTCTATAGGTAACTGGATAATTTTATTTGGTCAATATTTACTTACATTTGCATCTCAGCAGCAACTAATAGAGCAAAGAATCGAAGGACATAATATTAATATAAATTCTAGAAAAGCTAAAATGGGAGGAAGCCCTTATTCAAATGACAAAAGTAATTTAAATCAGCAATATGAAATAGACTATCTTTTAAAGGCAATTAAAATAATCGAAGAAAAGTTAAATGAAATCAATAAAAAAATATAGTAAATTATACTACATTTTTTCTAATTAAAGTCATATATTTATCATCATATTCAAAAACTTTAGTATTTTCGTATTTTTTATAAAGATTAGTAATATAATTACCTATATATATTGAGGCAACTGTATACTCACCTAGCATATACAAAGTAAATTGTTCAGCAATAAACTCCTCAGGATTTTTAAGTGAGTAACATGAATAATTTTGAAATCTTTTTTTCATTAAAATGTCTACATTAGTCATAAAATGCTCGTTATAAGGCAAAAATAAAAGATTTGAAAGTATATGACCAACTTCATGAAAGACAATACCTTTTATATTATAAGCATTAAAAATATTTTTTGATTTTCCAGTATAAATTTTTTGATAAAGTTTTGAGTATGAAAATAATTCATTAATAGATATAGATTCAAAATACGATTTACCATATATAAGTCTTTCCTCATAACTTAATTCACCATTTACGTATGGATTTAAAATATTTTTATTAGGTACTTCATTAGCAAATGCAAGAATTTTAAAATAAAGTTTTAACTTGTATAAAGAAGAATATGATAAATTTCCATTATAATAAAGTTTATATATTTTATTAATATCATCAAAAGCATTTTCAATTGAACCAACATAATTGATTCTATTTTTTAAATTTGGAAATTTTTTAAAAACTTCGTTAAAAGCCTCATATACTTCATCTGCTATTTTTACATCAATACCTGTAAAATCAAATATATTATCTACCATAACTCATACCGTTTTCATTTATAACTTTTTTAAATTCAGAAATCGTAAAATTGTTTTTCTTTAATGAATATAAATAATCTTTTATCTCTAAAAAATCTTCATAATCTAAATTATTAACTAGGTATTCAAATAAAAATTTATCTTTTAAAATCTCTAAAGTTTTTCTAGCACTCATAACATAATCATTAGTAAGATCAATTGTATACATTGACATATCTTTGATTTGTTCACTTGTAAAAGGATAATATTCAACATTTTCAAAATTCAAATTTGCCTTAAGTAGTAAAATTTCAAATTCTGGGATATTGGAAATATCCACAAAAAATGTTTTAGCAAGTTCTTGCTTCATATTATCAAAAAATGTTTTATTAACTTCTTTTAAATTTAAACTATCACTTAACAAAATATCAAATACATTTTTATAAGCATAAGCAAGATAATTTGCCATTATATATGATGAATCATAATCATCAATTAAATCTTCTTCATCATCATCTTCATACTCTAAAGTTTCCTCATAATCATCTTCATCTAGATCTTCTCCATCATAATAAATGCTTTCATAATACTCAATTATGTCCTGATATAAAAAACTGATATAACATGGTTGAGAAATAACGTCTTCTTCACCTTCATCAATAAAGTCATACAATTCTTTAAATGAATCTTTATCTAAAGTTGCAAAGACACTATCTTTTTTAGAGATGCAATCCAAAAGTTTTAAAGAAATATCATATATACTTTTCTTATCATTTCGTTCATATGAATTAATAAAGAGTATATACAATTCATATTTTTCTTTCGCTATTTGTTTTAGTTCATTTAGTGCATTTAAAACATATTGGCTGATATTTTCATCTTCCATAGGCCTTACCTCTTTCCTCTATAACTTTTTTAAATTCAATAATTAAATTATTTTCTTGTTTTATGCTAAATAAATAATTTTTAATATCTAAGTAATCTTCCTTAGAAAGATTTTTCACTAAATATTCAAACAAATACTTTCTTTTTAAAAGATCTACTACATTATCCGCAGTCATTGCTTTATTATTTAATGTTTCAGCATATAAAACAACATTCATACATTCTTTTTTATTGTTTTCACTTTCGTAGTCTTCAATAACTATATTGTTAAAATCAAAATTACCATTTAAAAACAATTCTTCGAGTTTTGGAAATAGCATAATATCTGAGAATAAAATTATATGAAGAAATTTTCTAACTTTTTCATAAAATGCATTATCAATATCTTTTAAGGCTAAAGTGTCATTTTCAATAACTTCGAACATCTTTTTAAATGAATATGCATAAGCATTTTTACGAACATCTAAAATATCATCATTATATACAAGTTTTATGAATTTCTCATCACAATAATTTATTATAAAAAAATATAGTTTATAAATATAACCTTTATTTTCTTCATCTAAATTTTGATTTGCAAAAACAAATAAATTATAAAGTGTTTCATAATCAAGTAAAGAAAGAATATCTTTTTCTTCTTCGATTGAAGATTTAATCGAGTTTATTAAAGCATTAACTGTATTTCTATCATTATTTTCCAAACGATCAAATAATAAAATATACTTTTCATAAACTTCTTTAGCTATTTTTTTAAGTTCAATTAAATTTTCCATATACTACCTTTCTATTTTCAATACTTTTTCTTTATATAAATCCTGGCTATAAAAATCTTTGCAGGCTTTTTCAAAATAATGATAGAATAAATCAATAGTTTTACCAATAGTGCTTACTGCTTCATTATAGTTTTGGTCAACCATATATTTTGCAAAACAGTCTGCTACAAACTCACTAACCGAGGTCATTGTATATTTTGGATAATCTTCATCAATTTCCATAAGTTCATTTATTTTTGTTAATGTAACAACACTTTTTTCAATACTTAGCATTCTCGATAAAATATGTCCAACTTCATGATAAACACAAGATTTAATATTTGTACAATAAGTCATATTTTTATTTTTATACTGTCTAAGCATATATCTTAGATCATCATATGAATCTTTTTCATTTATACATATTCCTGAAAAAAGTAATTTATTATAATACATTAAAGCATTAAGTTTTTCATAATGATTATTATCATCAATGTTAAGATATGAAGCGCAAAATGATGATGTTTTATATAAAGATTTTAAATCATAATGAATCTTTTTTTGATTAAATGCTTGAGTTGCCATAATATTTCTTTTTTCAAGTACATATGGATAATCTCCAATACAATTTATAACATTTTTTAAAAGAGGATATCTTTGAAAACACTCCTCTAAAGCAGAAAAAAATTCGATTCCTATACGATAATCAATTTTAGATAAATTGCAATCTGGTACTCCAAAAATTTCCATATTTAAATCCTTCTTTTTCTTGTTAAATCACTATTTAATTTATTAAGAACATCAATTTTCTTATATTTTAAATCTTCGAGTAAAGTATTTTCTTGTGTAATAGCATTATCTACTGAAGTAACACTTAAAATATTTGCATAACCAGTTTTTTGAATATTAATAATAGTATTAATTAAATTATTAGTGATAACTTTTTCAATTTGATTTATAGTTTCAATATCATTTATTTCCATAATTGCACCACCTGATTTAATAACTAAATCTTCATTTACTAAAGAAAAAGTAATTAAAATTTGTCCATTTACAAACTTTGTTGTTACGTATTTAACAATTGAATCTTCATCATTAAAGATATAATATTCAAATTCACTAGTCTCACTATTCATCACACTAATTTTATTATCTCCTTTTACAAGGATTAAAACATTACCTTTTATAAATACTCTTTGCATTGAGGCAAGATTTAGCATTCCATCACTGTTTTTAAGTGGATAAATAAGTGCATTTTTTAAATTATAATAATATTTTTCTCTTAAATCTAAGTTTTTCATGTTTATTCTCCCCCTTTTTCGTGAAACCTATGATAACACAAAATAAATAAATAGTCAAATTATTGACATACCTAAAAAATAATCAATAAAAAAATATAGTAATTTATACTACATTTTTAAAAATCGTTATAACATTCTAAAATACTTTTCAAAGTACAGTTAATTCTATTATAAAAATTATAAAATATTCATAAATATTAATTATATTATCTTGCAATAACAAAATCTTGTTCAACATCATTATTTAAATATGAAGATAAATTCTTAAATAATAACTCATTAAATAGACTTATTAAATATTTTTGTTCTTCGTTTTCATATTTAATATTTGAAATATTATTTGTATGTTTTAAAATAATTTTTTTTGCATATTCACTATCAATTTTTGGTAAATCACAAGATATTTTTGTAATATCTAAATAATTATTAATCATTAATCTTTCAAATTCAGGGTTACACATCATATACTTAATAACCATCTTCATAAATTCTAAATTAATTTTGTTAGAATATGTAGCATCTTTATTACTTAAATCATTTGTAATTACAGCATGTAAATCTTTCAAAGTTTTAATAATAAAAGGATGTAATAATATATCATTTGATCCAGTAATGGATTTATAGTTATAAAGTACTTTACACTTTAATCTATTGCGATTAACTATACCTTCAGTAACTTTTACATCTTCTGAAGCACTAACAAGTCCAAGATAACATAAACAGCAATCTTCATATTCTAATAAAGGTGCAAGTTCATTTAATAAATTGATAACCTCACTTTGTTTATTATTTTCATATAATTTAATAAGATTTTCATATTTTGTAACAACCTGTAAAGCATAATAATTTAATTCGGTTTCCGCAAATAATTGTCCTTCAGTTTTTTCATTACTATTAATTACATTTAACATATATATTCATTTCCTTTCTTTTACAAGTGGATAAATATTAATCCCCCTTTTTCGTGAAAACTATGATAACACAAAATAAATAAATAGTCAAATTAAGTATATGATGATATAATAGATATGATGACTTATGAATATATTAGCAAATAGTATTAGACCAAAAACTATTGATGATGTTCTTGGACAAGAGCATTTAATAGGTAAAGGCAAAGTACTTAGAAATTTAATTGAAAATAAAAAAATGTTCTCTCTTATTTTATATGGAACACCAGGAATTGGCAAAACAACCCTTGCAAAAGTAATTGCAAATGAAATGGATATGCCATATGAGTTTTTAAATGCAACTCAAAATAATAAAGATGATTTTTTAAGAGTAATTAATGATGCAAGACTTTCTGGTGAAAAAATAATAATTATTGATGAAATCCATCGAATGAATAAAGATAAACAAGATATACTACTTCCTTATCTTGAAAATGGTACAGTTATTTTAATTGGTCTTACTACCTCAAATCCATTTATAAAGGTAAATCCTGCAATAAGAAGTAGATGTACAATTTTTGAACTTAAAGCCCTTTCTAAAGATGATATTAAAAAAGGATTAGAAAAAGCCTTACAATATCTACCTGATATTAATATTTCTGATGATGCACTAATGTATATTGCAGGTGCAAGTGGTGGCGATGTTAGATGCGCTTACAATATTTTGGAAGTAGCATATTATGCCTTTAAAAAAGATATTACCATAGATAAAATAAAGGAAATTATTCCTAAAGCAAATGTTTTTATTGATGAAAGTGATGATGGACATTATGATGCATTAAGTGCACTTCAAAAAAGTATTCGAGGAAGTGATATTGATGCTTCTTTACACTACCTTGCAAGATTACTTTATGCAGGTGATTTAGACTCAATTGAACGAAGACTATCAGTAATTGCTTATGAAGATATAGGCCTTGCGAATCCTGGTATTGGGCCTAGACTTGATAGTGCTATTAATGCCGCTGAAAGAGTTGGTTTTCCTGAATGTAATATCATTTTAGGAACTATTGTAACAGAAATGGCAATGTCTCCAAAAAGTAATAGTGCATATTTAGCAATAAATAAAGCAATTAGTGATTTAAATGAAAAAGGTGCTACAAAAATACCTGATAATATTAAAACAAATTCAAGTGCATATTTATATCCTCATAATTATAAAAATCATTATGTTAAACAAAATTATATGCCTAAAGAATATATAGGAAGTAAATATTATATTCCCCAAGAAAATAATATAGAAAATGGACTAAATAAAGTCTATAATGAAAGGACTGGTAAAAAATGAAAATAGCAATGCTTGGAACTGGAGCTTATGGTCTTGCCCTTGCTAGTAAACTTGCAGGTAATGGTCATAAAGTTGTAATGTGGACTGAAAATAAAGATAAAGAAAAAGAGTATCAAACTACTCATAATTTAAAAAGTATAAATTCAAGTTATGAACTTTCAGATAATATAGAGGTAACCTCAAATATAGAGGATGTAATGAATGGTGCAAAAATAATATTTTTCACTTGTGCATCAAAATATACAAATGAAGTAGCAAGTATGATTCTTCCCTACTTTGAAAAAAATATGGTAATATGTATTGCTAGTAAAGGCATCGAAGAAAAAACTTGTCATTTACTTTCAAATGTAATTAAGTTTGTATTAAATGCTAAAAATGTTACAGTTATATCTGGCCCAACTTTTGCCGTTGATATGCTTGCTGGAGAACCAGTTGCTTTAGCAATTGCAGGTACTAATCGAAAAAGCCAAAATTTAGTAATTAAAGCATTATCTTGTGACACAGTAAAACTTAGAATTTCAAAAGATTTAATTGGAGTACAAATATGCGGTGCTGTAAAAAATATCTTTGCTATTGCCTCGGGTATTTTGGGAGGTTTAGGCTACTGTGAAAGTACAAGAGCATTTTTAATTAATGAATCACTTCACGATATAAAAGATCTAATTTACTTTATGGGTGGAAAGCCTAAAACTATACTATCTTTTGCAGGTGTTGGCGATTTACTAATGACATGTATGAGTACAAAAAGTCGTAACTATTCATTTGGTTATGTAATTGGAAATACTAAAGATAAAGATAAAATAAATGATTTTTTAAATAATCACACTGTCGAAGGTTATTACACATTAAAAACTGTTATGCTACTTTTAAAAAAGAAAAATATAAATATTAAACTTATATCACTTATTAATGATATTGTTGATTATAAAGAAAGTCCAGAAAAATTAAGTGAATTTCTTATAAACAAAAAATAGCAAATTAAATTGCTATTTTTTTTAAATTTAAAAAAGTGGAGCAAAAAGTCTTAATATAGATTGCCAAATACCTTTAAAAAAACCAACTTTTACATTTTTATTAGTTAAGATTGTACAATTATCTAATGTATCTAAAACATCTTTTTTAATATTTTTAATTTCTTTTACATTTTCCATATAAATAGCATTCTCAAAATGTAAATATAAACTTCGATAATCCATATTTATAGTTCCCACTACTGCTTTAGTATCATCAGAAACAAATACTTTTGAATGAACAAATCCATCATTATATTTACATATTTTAACTCCATTTTTTGTTAAATAAGGAAAAAATGAACTAGTTTGAGTATAAACTATTTTTTTATCAGGAACACCTGGTACAATAATTTTAACATCAACACCTCTTTTAGCTGCTCTTACTAAAGTATTTTGCATATCTGTATCAATTATTAAATAAGGTGTCATGATATAAACATATTTTTTAGCGCTATTAATAATATTTATATAAACATCTTCCGCAACAAATGGTTTATATATAGGGGATATTCCATAAGGTAATACATAACCATTATTACATTTTTTATTAGAAAAGTCATATTTAAATTTTAATAAATCTTCGTCCTCTTTTATATTTGCATTCCATAAACTACAAAACATTACTGTAAAATTAAATACGGCATCACCCTCTATTTTAATTCCATTATCTTTCCATACTCCTAGTTTACTATTAATATTTATATATTCATCACTTATATTTACACCGCCAGAAAAAGCAACTTTTCCATCAATTATTGTCATTTTTCTATGATCTCTATTATTCATAAATATACCCTTAAATGGGCTAACCTTATTAAAGGGAATACATTTAATACCATAAGTTGATAATTGTTTAGGATAATTTGTTGAAAGCATAGCAATACTACCCATATCATCATAAATTATTCTAACATCTACTCCTAAAGAAGCTTTTTCCTTTAATATATCTAAAATATTTTCAAGCATAATACCATTATTAATAATAAAATATTCCATAAATATAAATTTTTCTGCACTTTTTAATTCTTTTAATAGAGATGGATAAAAATCTTGCCCAAAATTATAATATTTAACATCATTATTTGTTGAGGCAGGAAATCGTGCATAATTATTTAAATATTTTAGGTTATCTAAATAATTATCATTTATTTGTTTAGTAATATCATTATCTTGTTTTAAGTATTTTTGATACTCATTTTCTGTATTATAAATGTTTTTAAGTAATTTATTTTTAGCATAACTACCACCTAGAGTTAAAAGTAAGATAGTTCCAAAAATTGGAAATACTAATATAAGCATAATCCAAGGTAAATCATTAGATAAGCTTGTACTATCCTTTAAAAGCTTCAAAACAATAAGTATACTTAATATATCATAAATAATACCTATAATAGTTATATTGTTATGAAAATATAATTGAATTAATATATGAAATCCAAATTGTAATATTACTCCCAAAATAACTATTATTGCTCTTTTTATTGCATTAACCATAAATGATCCTTTCATTTTTTTATTGTACTATTTTGCAATTAAATTTTCAATAGTTTTAATTTATTTATTATTTTTTATATTCATTTTTTATTTTATTATAAATAGATTCTTCATCTAAATTATTTAATTTTATAAGTTCCTCTCTTGTGGCAGTAAACATAAATTTATTAGGAATATTGTATATGTAAAAATCATTTTTACTATTTATTTTACTTGCAAATGAAAGAACTACACTATCTAAACTACATCCTTCCATACTCTCTTCATAAATAAATACTTTTTTATAATATTTTAGTATTTTAGTAAGCATTTTTTCATCTATTGGTTTTAAGAATCTAGCATTAATAATTGTAAGATTTATATTATCTTTAGAAAGTTTATCACAAATATTTTGTGCTCTACTTACAAAATCACCATAAGTAATAATTACACCATCTTCTCCGGAGGCAATTACACTCCAAGAACCCAAAACAATATCTTCTTTCTTTTGAAAATCATACTTTAAATTTATTTTTGGATATCTTATCGCAAAAGGTTTATTAGTTTTTAATGCAAGCTGCAAAAGATTATCAGCTTCTTTAGGACTCGATGGCATAGATATAACCATATTAGGAATAGGAAGTAGCATTGGCACATCAAATAATCCTTGATGAGTTTCACCATCTGAGGATACAAAACCTGCCCTATCAATACAAATAATTACGTGTTCATTCATTCTCGCAATATCGTGGACTATTTCATCATAACCACGCTGAAGAAAACTTGAATAAATAAAACATATTGGTTTTTTACCATTTTCCGCAAGGGATGAAGCTAAAACTAAAGAATGTTCTTCATTAATACCAACATCAATAAACTGTTTAGGAAGTTTTTCTTTTATAATACTAAGTTTACATCCCTTTTCCATCGCAGGTGTAATAACAATTATATCTTTATCTTTTTTAGCATAATTTAAAACATACGAACTCATTATTTCACTATACGAAGGTAAATTTGATATTTCTTTAGGTTTGCCATCTTTTATATTAAAGGGTCCCACTCCATGAAAAGATCCATTTTCATCATTTTCAGCTGGTTCATAACCAAAACCTTTTTTGGTAATTACATGAAGTAAAACAGGCTTATTAATATTTTTAACCATTTGCAAATACTTAATCATTTCATTAAAGTCTTCACCATCAATTGGTCCAAAATACTCAAAACCTAAAGAAGTAAATAAACTTCCTTTTTTTACATATAACATTTTAAAATTATCTTTAATACTATTTAAGGCATTAGCACACACTTTACCAAACTTTGTTTTATTTAAAAAACTTTTAGTGTTTTTCTTAACATCATTATAGCCTTTACCTGCTCTTACAGAATCTAAAAAATTATGAACTGCTCCAACATTTTTAGAAATACTCATTTCATTATCATTTAAAATAATAATAAGCCTTGTATTTAAACTTCCTATATGATTGAGTGCTTCAAAAGAAAGGCCATTAGAAATAGAACCATCTCCGATGACACATACAACATTATAATCTTTTTTATCTAAATCTCTTGCTAAAGCAAAACCAAGACCAGCCGATAAAGATGTTGAACTATGTCCAGCTTCATAAACATCATATTTACTTTCACTTTTCTTTTGAAAACCCTCAAGGCCATTATATTTTCTTAAGTTTTTAAAATCTTTTGCTCTACCAGTTAATATTTTATATGGATATGTTTGATGACCAACATCAAAAATTATTTTATCAACACTCACATCAAATACTTTAAGCATCGCAATAGTTAAATCAGTAATTCCTAAATTCGAGGATAAGTGACCTCCTGTATTAGAAACATTTTCTAAAATAAACTCCCGAATATCCGCTCCTAAAGTAGCTAGTTCATCATTATTTAGTTCTTTTAGAAAATCAGGATTTTTTATATTTTCTATCTTATCCATTGATAATATCCTTTATTACATAGTCTGATAAATATATTCCCGCTACTGAAGTTGTACATACATATGATGAAATTGGTTGACTTTTAATTGGTTTTTCTTTAGAACATATTACATTAACATTATCAAAAAATTCACATTTTTTAATTAAATAATGATTAAGTTTTTTACCAAGTGGATCAGATAAACTTTCTTTTAAAGTACTTTTACATACTAATTCAGGGCAAACTCTATTGCCAATTCCTAAAGAAACAATAATTTTCTTATTATACTTTTTAGCATTTATTATAAGATTTGCTTTTGCCGGAACACTATCACAAGCATCAATTATATAATCATATGAAGAAAAATCAAAGTCTGAATTAAAATCTAAAAATGTATCAAGAACATTAATATTAACATTTTCATTTATACTTTTTGCTCTTATTAAAGCAGTATCTATTTTCTTTTTACCAAGTGTATCAATTGTTGCATATAACTGTCTATTTAAATTACTTTCTTCATAAGTATCAAAATCAATAATTGTAATATTTTCAACTCCGCATCTAATTAAGGTCTCAAAACAAAAAGAACCTACTCCCCCAATTCCCACTAAAAGGATGTGAGCATTTTTAATCTTTTCTAATTTACTTTCTCCAAACAAATTTATTAATCTTTCTTTCATACATACTCCTATTAAAAAACCCAGTAAGATTAGTTTATGCTAGATAAAATCCCGCGCTCTCCGCAGGTGGGCATCACATAAGTTATTTTAGGATTCTTATGTACTTAATGAATAAGCATTCTACACCATAACCTAATTAGATTCCCTTATTTCTATCTTTAGTCGGTTTTATACGCTATAAACTATCAACTAGGTATCTTAATTATAACAAACTATTTATATAAAATAAATATAATCATTAAAAGTTTACATTACATTTTATTTATTTAGCATATTTACCTATAAAAACTATATTATTATTTTACAGTAAAATAAGTGTCAATATAAAAAGAGAACTATTCTCTTTTGAATTTAGGTTCTCCATACTCTCTTTGCTGAAAATACATTCTAATTATAATGCCATAAAATTTAGAAATAGTTAGCAAGTTTAACTCCTTTCACCATAATTAAATCATTATATAGTGATTATGCCAAGAGGTAATTTTATTTCAATCTTCTTCGACGAGAAAAGCCTAAGTCATTATTTAAGGTATAATCTTCATCATAATTATATGATAAATCATTTTTGTTCATTTTTTCATTAGTTTCAATTTTATTATTATTTTCACTTTCTAATTCGATTTTCTTTTCATATAATTCATTAAGTTTTTTTTCAGTATTATTAAGCATATATGAACTACATGCACTTGTTATAATAAATAGGCCATCCGCTCCCATTAAACAATAAGATTCAATTAAATGATCAACTCCATTACCTACAAGTATAATAGATGTTATAACTAAACCATAGATTGATATCTTCTTAAATACTTTTAATAAGTATTTTTCCCTTTTTTTAGTATCAATTTCATTATTTATATATTCTTTCTTATTATCCATAAATCCTCCATTTAATAATACTATAATTATATAAAAAAATGACTAAAATAAAAAGAGGTAAGATTAATATCTTACTCCTCCCCATTGAGCAGCAACAAAACCAACCCTATTAAATGTGGGAAGTTCTTGCTCTTTTACATTAATTTTTCTATTAACTTTTTTTATCTCCAGCAAGAGGAAACATTACAGTTTGATGAATAAGGCATTGGATTAGGTAATTCCATCTTAACTATCATTGGTATTTTAAAGGCACTACCAAATGATACACAAGTTCCTGGTTGAAGTGTTTTTTGTTTTTCAATAATATCTGCACTAATATTTGGAAGCATTTCTGAAATATATTTAATATCAAGAGGGTGTGTCATTTTAAAGATTAAGAAATTTGAACATTGTGCAATAACTGTATCAGATATTTCAACTGGTCTTTGAGATATAATATCAAGAATTACGCCATATTTTCTTCCTTCTTTTGCAATTCTATCAAAAATATTATATCCAAGTAAGAATGTATCATTATCTTTTTGAATATATCTATGTGCTTCTTCCAAAAATAAATGAAATGGAATACTTGCCCTTTGTTCTAAAGACTTGGAATAATCGAATAAGAATTTACACATTATTTTTACAATAACTTTAGCGTATATGTCATCTACATCCTCGAGATTAATATTAATTATTTGAGCTTTTTTACCATTAAATGATTTTAAAGCATCAATAAATTCATTATTTGTATAATGTTTAGTTCCATCAAAATAATTACCAACTTCACTATGAAGAATTGTAGTAAGTCTAACCTTTAATATTGAGGCATCATCCACAAGTGTATCATTATGTAAGAAACCCTCAGAAATTAAAGTAAACTCTAGTGCTTTTGAAAAGTCTAATAGTGAATAAAAAGCATTTTCATCCGGAGAAAGATTTTCAATTTCATCATTAATATTTTTTAAAATATATTCAGTAATAAGAACACTTTCTCCAAAATAACCATTTGAATCAATTTCAAAACATTCAGAGAAACTTCTTGTATAACCAAGTCCTTGAATAGTTGTATCAAAATTAAATTCTGGTGTATGACAAGTTTCTATAATTGTAAATATTTCATTTTTCTTTTGAGCAGTGGTCTCAGATGAGAATAATACGGCAAGTAAAGCTTTAGCAATTAAATGATTTTTATATTTTCTAGATTCAGGTGAATCTGTAGCAAATATTTTAGATAGTTTTAGTGTTCTTTCAAGTATTGGAAGTTGTGTATGTTTACTAGCCTGAAGAAGCAGTGCATAATCATCAAGTTTTAATAAATTAACTGGTATTTTAAGTGGTACATCAGTGGTCTCCTTAGGATTAGTGGTAATAAACTTATAATTATACTCTGGATCAATTGTATTAATTGAACTAAACGCATTCTTATATTCACCATAAGCATCAAAAATAAACATATTTGCATTTTTTACTTTGGCAAATTTATTTAAGAATATATTTTGAACCATTCTTGATACACCACAAGATTTACCAGAACCAGTGTTACCAAATATCGCTAAATGATTTGAAAATAAATCATTAATACTTGGACATACTGTAAAGTTTTTATAAATTGCACTTTGACCTAATACAAAACTATTTTCAGAATATGTTCCTACAAGAGCCATTAACTCTTCACCATTAATTATTCTGATAGTCGAAGATAAAAGAGGTTTTCTAAGCACACCATTTAAAAATCTATTACCTTGATATTCTCCGAGGAAACGAATTTTTATTTCACTACTATTAACTTCAGTGATTTCTCCTAAAATTCTTTCACCGTTACTTTCAAAAATTACATGCATGTTCATTAAATCTGCTTGAACATTACTTCCCGCAAGATTTTGAACATATGCCATACTATCACTTATATAAAGTATTTTACCAAACATAACTCTTCCTACCCTTCACAAACACCTTTTGTCTCGTCATATTCTATAGGGCTAATTACAATACCCATAAAATAAATATTGTTACTTCCTTTTTTTCTAATTAAATACACAAATGGTTTATTGAATATTACGGATTTTGCTGCTGAAACTGAATTTGAATCAAATATCGCTCCGGAGGCTGCAGCTGCTTTAGTACCACTTTCCATAAAATCTATATATGTTTTTTGAACAATTTTACTTACATAAATATCCTTAGCTATTCCATCAAAATTGGCTACACCATCAATAAACATATCATTTATACCAAGAGCATTTAATTTACTTTTTAAATTACCTACTTCATAGTTATACTTAAACCTAGGTATTTGAACATAAGTTTCACTTTCTGTAATAGACTTATTTATTACATCATTAGATAAATTATTAATTATATCTTGAATATCTTTTTTAGGAAGAAGTCCAATGAATTCATATTGCGAATTATCAGAAAGTTTTTCATAGTCTTTAATAAAACCTGTATAATAATCACTTTCTATATATTTTTCGTTAGAGCTCATCATATAAACATTTTTATCTAAAAAATTTCCCATTGTAGTTTTATTACAATCAAATTCTTCATCCCATTTAAAATTAATACCAATTGCATTTACTAAAGCCATAACTGTATCATATGGATTTACACTATCACTTGGAAATAACTCATTAATCATATTATATGTTTTTTCTGAAACCCATTTATTTATATTATCAGCATTTGCAAATTCATCGTATAAAACTTCACTATGATAATTAATTTTAAGTGCTGTAGCAAATGTACTATTAATATCATTTTTATATCTATTATTAATCCACATACTATTAGCCATTGACATTACTCCCTCTATATTTTCCAAAGGCCTCAAATCATAATTATCAAGTGCAATATTAAGTTCATTTAAATTATTACCTTTTGCACCACTTTGAATCATTGATAATAAATAAGCCATAGATAATGGGCTTACTAAGATATTATCATTGCTATCAATTTGTTTTATAAATTTATAATCAAAACTATTATTTTTATTAAGGGAAATATTGGGCTTAGAATTACTTCCTTTCTTATTATGAACAATATAACCTGTTAATAAAAATACACTACATATCAAAAGCGCTCCGATTACAAATAACATTCCTTTTCTTTTCATAAAACCTTCCTACTCTCTACTTTAAATGATACCATAATTAAGCTTTAATTACAATTAAAAAGAAAGAAAAAATATAGTCTTTACACAAACTATATTTTTAAAAATGTAAATACAAAATCAATTATACTTCAAAATATGTTACTATGATTGCCCATCAAACATTAAAATAACAAATGCTCATTCATCACTATCAGCATTAAATTTATATTGTCTCCATTCCAAATCTAAATCGTATACCTCATAAATAGCAAACTCATTATTATCAACATCATAAAATGTTAAAGTTTTATATATGCCATTAAAATTTAATAATATTTAGATTAGCTAGCCTTTTTATATATTACTATTGGTACTGGATTAATATAGGAAAATTCATGCTAGGTATTATCTTAGAAAATATGATGTCATTACATTTTAAAATTATATTATAAACTGTAAAGCAAATTTATAAATATATTTACTAAAAAAGAAAATAATTATATAATTTAAATGGTGATGATATGAAAAAATATATATTTAGAGAATATGATGTAAGAGGTATATACCCTACTGATTTAAACGAAGATGATGCATTTACTTTTGGCCATGCATTTGCATCATACATTAAAAATAATAAAGTAATTATAGGTCATGATAATAGACTTTCCTCTGAAGGGTTAAATACAGCTTTAGTAAATGGACTTCTACAAGGTGGGGCTCATGTAATTGATTTAGGATTATGTACTACTCCTATTTACTATTATTATAAAAAGCTACTTAATGTTGAAAATGGTATAATGATTACTGCCTCACATAATCCAAAGGAATATAATGGATTTAAATTTTCTTTTTCAATAAAGGGAAATGCCTGTGGTAAAGAGATTTATGATTTTAGAGATTTCCTATTTACTGGTAAATTTAGAAATGTTCAAGGATTTTACCAAGAGTATAATGACAATTTTGAAAGTTACATAAATAAAATAACTGAAAGCATAGATTTAGGTAGCAAAAAAATAAAAGCTGTATTTGATCCAGGAAATGGTACAGGAAGTATAATTTTAGAAAGAATACTTAAAAAATTTGATATTGATTATAAAATAATTAATGGTATAAGTGATGGTAACTTCCCTGTCCATCATCCAGATCCATCAGTCGAAGAAAATATGCAAATGCTTAAAGAGGAAATCATAAACAACCATTTTGATATAGCACTTGGAATTGATGGCGATGCAGATAGAGTTGGTGTTGTCGATGATAAAGGAGTATTTACTCCAATTGATAATGTTATGATAAACATTTACAAATATTTAAATCCAAACTTAAAAAATAGAAATGCAATAATGGATGTAAAGTGTTCAAAAGCAGTTATTGATGAAATGCAAAAGATTAATTTGCCACTTACAATTTACCGTACTGGTAATAGTTACATGAATTTAAAAATAAATGAAATGAACTTAGACTTTGGTGGTGAATTTTCAGGACACTTATGGTTTAAAGATAAATGGATTGGTACCGATGATGGAATATATAACGCTTTAAGAATAATTGAAATGCTTTCTAAAAGTGAGTTAACATTTAGCCAGATGAGTGAAAGTATTCCAAAATATTTCCATACACCAGAAATTAAAATTGAAGTAACCGAAGAAAATAAATCTAAAATAATCGATAAATTAAAGGAATACCTTGATAATGAGAATATTAAATATAATAATATTGATGGTATAAGAATCGATTATGAAGATGGTTTTACTTTAATAAGACAATCTAATACCGGTCCTGTTCTTACAGTAAGATTTGAAAGAAAAGATGAGGAAACTTTAGAAAAAGAAAAACAAAAATATTTAGATTTAATCAAAAAAATATCATTAGAACTCAACTAATGATTTTTTCATTCCATAATACTTTTCCATTTTGCTTTTAAAATTATATTATCAAATACTAAAGTATTTTCATCAAATTTTTTATCATCATAATACCATCCTTCAAAAGTGTAACCCTCTTTTACTGGAGATGGAGGTAAATCAATTTTTTGTGCAGGTCTAACTGAAATAGCTTCATAACTTTGTGCTCCATCAGTATCAAATGTAACTGTATATGATTTACTACACCAAAGTATTAAAAAAGCTAGTAAGACAGTAATCATAATACCTAAAAAAATGTATGTAAATCTATATGCTTTTGTCACATTTTTCACCCTTTTTCTATTTTCTATCTATTAAAATAATATAATATTTTTTGCATTTAGTCAATGAATAACCATTATGTTTTTTATTAATTTATCTTCCACCTTTAACTTCGTAATAAATTATGCATACTTTGCCTATATATACATGAACTATCCAATAATTCTTGATTATTTTTTAAGAAATTAATTCCAATAAATTGAATTCTTGGTATATAAAAACTTTTTAACTTGGTATTTTTACTTAAAACATTATTTCCAATTGTTTCAACTTCTGGAAAACTTAAATATTCTAAATCTTGATTATTTTCAAGAAAATTATTATCAATATCCTTAAGCATTGGCACATAAAGCTCTCTTAAACAAGTATTTTCCCTTAAAAAACTACTTCCCGCTTTAATAAGATTTGGCAAATAGTTTTTTTCAATAATATTATTAGCTTCTAAAAAGTAAAATCCTATTTTTTAGGATTTTGCAAACTAATTTCTTTTAAGCTAGAATTATCCCTTAAATAATAATTTCCAATAGTTTCTAAGTTGGGCATATAAAGTTGTTCAATAAGTTTATTATATGTTAAAAATTCATTCCCGACTTTTTTAACATTAGGTAAATTTATACTTTTTAATCTTTTCGCATTAAAAGCAAAACTATTACCAATAATTTCACATTTCGGCAAATAAATATATTCTAAGTTTTCACATTTTGTTAAAAAATAATCATCAATTTTAATTGTGTCTTTTGAGGAAAAACTTTTAATACTCGAACTATTTTCTAAAAAACACGAAGAAATTATTTCTACACCGTCCATAACAACACTAATTATTTGATTATATTTATTTAACTGAAAATATACTCTTATATCATCTTCACAAATAATATATATACCTTTTGTATCACCATTCTTTTCTATTTTAATAGATTTAATATTACTAAAAACTGTCTCAGCAGCTTCATAGCAATTTATATCATAATTTTCTAATTTTTTATTTACTAAATCAAGAACAAATCCATCAAATACAATAAATTCTTCTTTAGGAAATGACACCTCATTAAAAAAATCTATGATAATATTATCTGCACAATAATAGATATTATTACATTCAAAATTATACCTATAGTATTTACCATCATCTGTTTTTACATAATTAGGCATTTCAAAATCACTATATGCATTACTTTGTTTAATACCTAAACATTTTTCAAATGAATATGTTAAACCCTCAGCTATATTTTCTAAATTATTTTGATATGTTGCATCTGGATTATTAACTGTATGATTATATCTATTTTTAATAGATAAATAATTTGTGTCAATTGTAAACTGAAGTGAAAGTACACTTGTACCATATTCATCTTCCCTTTGTGGTTCACTTTTTCTTTTAATTTCTAAAGCATTATCTTTAACCGCAAAAAATACTCTATTAGTTTTAAGCCTATCACCATTAAATGTACAAAGTTCTTCGCCTTTTGCATAATACTTTTTATATGATAATATTTCTTCATTAGTATGGCATTCTCTTAAGGTATAGCCTTGCTCTTTAAATAGTTCATAAGGTGATTTTCCTGTATTAATTATACTATTTGATTTTTTATCATACTTATTCATTACAAATCTTTGAAAGCTTTTAACTCTATCATATGTTATTAAATCATCATAAAGAAAATGGCTTTCTTTGAATAAGGAAGTAATAATTGAAACTAACTCACCTTCATTTTCTAAAATACTTGGAAATAATTCTCTACATAATTTACTAAAATTTTCACCATATTTTTTCTTTATAATTTTTAAATCACTATTCATAGAACCTCCAAAAGTAATAAATATATTAGCACACTATTTAAAAAAAAGATAGTTTTAAACTATCACTAATTAATTATTTATATTAGGAAGAGTGTTAACCCACTCATATAATGAATTACATTTATCCTCAATTTCATTCATAACATCTTTCATTTTTCGATGACTACCATTTTCATCATAGAAACTTATATTACAGCCAATGTAAGTTCTTTCATCGTTTTCTAAAACAAAATCAGATGGGATACAATGAAAATCATATTTGTTAGCAAATAATATATAAATAGAAGTACTATCAACTTCTTTCCAATAATCAAAAGTATCATTATTTATTTTTTTAATAATAACTCTTTTATTTCTCTCAAAATTTTTTAAATTATCTATTGGTTCATCAAAATACTCATAAAACTCTATTTTATAATGTCCACTGCAACTTGCTATGGTTTTATAACCTTTTTTATTTAACTGCGCTACTACAGGTGCTATTAATTTGTCACAAACAAATACTTTTGGATGATCCTCAGCGTGCACCCAAACTTCAAAACTTTCTTTATCTATAATACTATTTTTATCCATATAATTCTCCAACGATATTATAATAACATTTATTCTTGATTATTTGAATACTTAACTTACTATATATAAAAATAAAAGGGTAATTTACAAATATAAAAATATATGATATTATTAAATTGCTTGAAAGAGCATATAAAGATGGGATTTATTGGAAAGGAAATAAAATGAAAAAGAAAGATAAAAAATTTATAGCTTGGTCATTATTAATATTAATGGTTGGTTCTGTAGTTGCGGGTCTTCTTGCATATTTAGCTAGTTAAAGTAACTCTAAAATATTAATAAATTTATCTTGAAAAAGAAAAACAATGAATAATGAAGATACTAGGAATGGTCCAAAAGGTACTTCATTATTTTTTTGTAACTTTAATGAAGCAACAGAATAAGGAAGTGCCAAAAATGATGATAATATTAATGCTATTAAAGATAATCTAAAACCCAAAGCATAGCCTATAACAAAGGAAAGTTTAATATCTCCACCACCAAGGCTCTCTCTTTTAAAAATCTTATCACCAATTAATTTAATTAAATACATTACCAAAAATAAAAATATGCCACTTATTAAGCTAAAAAATGCCTCTTTATATCCAAAATATATAAATTTTAAAATAAATAATAAAACACTAGAAATAATAAGAGGTGAATCAAGAATAATGTAATAAGAAAAATCTGAAATAAATATAATCATCATTAAACTGGATAATACTAAATAAGTATAAAAATTATAGCCAATTGGAATAAAATGATATCCAAGAGCAAATAGTAATCCCATACTTAATTCTATAATTAAATTAATGGGGCTTATTTTTTCGTGGCAATATCTACACTTACCTTTTAAGAAAACATAAGAAAAAATCGGTATTAAATCATACCATTTAAGATTTTTCTTACACTTATCGCATCTACTTCTTGAAAAAATTATGTCTTCGTTTATAGGAAGCCTTTTACCCACAACAAGGAAAAAAGATCCTAAACATGCACCAATTATAAATAATAATACTACCATTATTTCCCCCTTATAAAATTTGATTATATGCACTAAACATAGGTACAATTACTGCAAGAAGAATTCCACCAACAATAACAGCTAGAAAGACAATCATTACTGGTTCAATTAAACTTTTTAAGGCATTAACTGTATTTTTATGCATAACTTGATAATAATCACTAACCTTTTGCATCATATCTGCAAGTTGTCCTGTTGATTCACCAGTAACTATCATATAATAAGCAACATCAGGTACTGCCCAGTGATCCTTAAACGCATCAGAAATCTTTTCACCCATAACAATATTATCAATGGTTTTATACATAATTGCCTTATAGATTTCATTATTAGTAATTTTACTTAAAATTCCCATACTTTCTGTAATAAATACATTATTTCTTAAAAGTGAAGCAAATGTTTTAGCAAAAGTAGCTATTTCATTATATATAATAATATTTTTAATTACAGGTAATTTCATTGTAATTTCTTGAATAAATACGCGGTACATTTTTACCTTTTTATACATTATAACATTTACTAAAATTAACCCTAATATAAGCATTATTATTAAAGCTAAATTATTTGTTAAAAAAGTGCTTAAATTAATTAAAAATAGTGTCATTCCACTTATGGTTAAGCCCATAGAATCATAGATTATTGAAAATTGTGGAACAACATACACAACAATGAATGTTACTACTGCTATAGCAAAGATCATAATTATTACCGGATATGTTAATGCACTAACCATTTCTTTATGCGAATTATTTAATTCAGTATAGTAATTAGCCATATCCTCTAAAGTTTCTTGTAATGTTCCAGTTGCTTCAGCTGCTTTTATCATGTTTATAAGAAGTGCTGGAAATAGTGTTCCTTGTTTCTGAAGAGCATTAGAAAATGTTTCTCCAAGCTGAAGTTCATAACATATTGATTCAAAAACTCTTTGCCTATTTTTATTTTTTTTCATTTGTGTTGTTAGTATTTTCATACCTTCATTTAAAGTAATACCAGCTTTTAAATAAGTTGAAAGTTGAGTCAAGAAAAAAATAAGATCTTTTTTAGACATTTCTCTTGATAAAAATGAGGAATCAGCATTTAAAAAATTGATTAGTTTACTAGTTTTTATATCATATACTTCATAACCTTTATTAACCAAAAATGCATTAATATCTAGTTTTGAAAGACCTGACATTGTACCTGTAAAAATTTGCCCATCGCCAGCAACATTTCTAACTGTAAATTGATATACATTGGGATTTTTACTTCTTGTGGCACCACTTGTTCTTAAATCATTAGCAAGCTCAATTTTCATTTTTTCATATCTAGCTAAAGTTCTTTTACTATAATTATATACTCTTGTTTTTTTCTTCTTTTTACCCTTAGTTTTTTGATATAAAAGTTCCTGTTCTTCCTTTGTTTCAACTTTATCAGCTTTACCATTAACTGTTTTTTCAAGTTGCCAAGCAAAATAATTAAAAAGCATTATCCACATATCCCATAAAATAAATTTAATTCCAAGTAGTGAATAAACTGGTATATATATAAATGAAGTAATAAAATCTATTAAAATATTATTTTTTTTCTTTGCTTCTTCCATTACTAATCTCCCTACTATAAAAAAATTATAACATAATTTTTTTATATATTCTAGTACATTATATTATTTTTTATCATATAATTTATTAGGTGATTGTATGTTTTCAAGTATGGTATCTTCAGGAATAACTCTTGCTAAAGTTTTATCTGGGCTTTCTAAAACAATCAATATTGCTAAAGAAGTAATTCCCCTTTATGAAAGTGTAAAACCAATGATAGGTAGTGCAAAAAATTTGCCAAAAATATTAAATGCTTTAAACCGAGGTTCTAAAGTAAAAGAAACTCCTAAAGAAGTAAATTCCTCCATAATAAAAACTACTATAAAAAGTAGTCTTATTAATAACCCAACATTTTTTAAATAGTTTTAAAAAATAAATATATAATATTTTTTAGTATTCCCAATTTTTTAGTCTTTTTAAAAATATGAATTTCTTTATGAAGTAAACTTTTCAAGTATTTCTTATCGTTACTTTTACCATACATTTTTTGAAAATATGATAACTTTTCAAAACCTTTTTCATATGAAATAATATCGTAATACTTAGAGTTTTCAAATATAATAATTTCTTTTACAATTTTATAATTAATGCTATTTAAATAACACCTTAAAGTATATAAATCATTATTGGAACTTATTATAATATTTTCTGGTAAATATCCACTTTTTAAAATATCAATTATTGTATATGTTCCCATACCACATATAGTAAGAGTATCATATTTATTGGTAATATTTTTTAATCCATTAGATAATACTATCGTTACATTATTTATATTATATTTTTTTAAATTAGCTTTTCCATATGATAAAGCATTTTCTGAAATATCACTAGCAATAATCTTTTTACATTTACCTTGTTTAGATAGAATTATTGGTAAATAAGCATGATCTGTTCCAACATCAAGTACTATAGAATCTTTTTTTACGAAAGATGCAACAGCCTCGAGGCGAAGACTTTTCATTACTCCTCCATAAAATCTTTTAATTTTTTAGCTCTTGAAGGATGACGAAGTTTACGAAGAGCTTTTGCCTCAATTTGACGAATTCTTTCTCTTGTTACATTAAATTTCTTTCCAACTTCCTCAAGGGTATGACAAGTACCATCTTTAAGACCAAAACGTAGACGTAATACTTCTTGTTCTCTAGGCTGAAGACTTTGAAGTACATCATCAATTTCCTCTTTTAAAATCTCATTTTCAGTATATTCTTCTGGAGAAAGTGAACTTTCATCTTTAATAAAATCTCCTAAATGTGAATCATCTTCTTCACCAATTGGTGTTTCAAGTGAAACTGGATCTTGACTGATTTTAATAACTTCACGAACTTTATCAACACTGACATTCATTTTTTTTGCAATTTCCTCTTCTAAAGGTTCCCTATTAAGTTCAAGTGTAAGTTGTCTTTGTACCCTTACCATTTTATTAATTGTTTCAACCATATGTACTGGTACACGAATTGTTCTAGCTTGATCGGCAAGTGCTCTTGTTATTGCTTGTCTAATCCACCATGTGGCATAAGTAGAAAATTTATAACCCCTATTTGAGTCAAATTTATCTACAGCTTTCATTAAGCCAATATTTCCCTCTTGGATAAGGTCAAGGAAAAGAAGACCTCTTCCAACATATCTTTTAGCAATTGATACAACAAGACGAAGATTACTTTCAGCAAGAATTCTTTTAGCATCTTCATCATTATTATTAATTCTATCAGACAACGCAAGTTCTTCCTCAGGAGTAAGAAGTGGAATTCTACCTATTTCTTTTAAATACATTCTAACAGGATCATTAATATTAACATCCTTTGTAATTTCTTCATCATTTAAAATAAGATTTTCTTCTTCTTTTGCTTCCTCGAGTACTCTTTGGGCATTTCCTCCATTTGAGGATACATCATCACCTGATATAACTGTAATATTATGTTCAAGCAATTTGTTATAAAGTTCATCTAATAAATCATTATCAATTTCTAGCCCTTTTAACTTTTCTGCAAGCAATTCATAAGTAATGTAACCTTTGGCTTCCCCCTCTTTAATTAATTCTTCTTCTCTTTCTTTAAATGTTTTAATTTCTTTCATATTTACTACATCCTTTCCTCATACTCAATTTTTCTTTTTTTTTCAAGCCACTTTTGGGCATCATTTATTTTCATATTTGCATCTAGCTCATTTTGGGCATTATATTTTTTTTGTTTTAAATCCATCTTATCTATTTCATTATTTGCTCTATCAAGTGCTTCGAGAAACCATTTTTCCGTTATCTCTTTATCATTATTAGATAAAACATCACTTACAAATGTATAAACATCTTCATATTTTACCACATAATCTAGAAAACCTGCAATATCAATGTTACCAAACTTATCAATATATTCTTTTATATAAGCTACAGTCATTCTTTCAACTCTATTTTTTAAATAACCTAACCGATTTGTAAAAATAACATAATACTCTTTATTCTGAAGCATTCCATAAATAATATTTGAAACAGCTAAATCATATCCACTCTTCTTTTTTTTCTGTGGTAATTCTTTTACAAGAGGTTTTTTATTTTCAAAAGTAACATTCTTTTTTAAAATATTAACATCAACACGATACTCTTCACTTAATTTATTAATAATTATATTTTTTTCTAAATCACTAAGTCCTTTTACTATTTCTAGTACCTGAAGTATGTATTTTTGTATATCCTCAACTGAAGTTAAATCATAGTCTGATTTTAATGCCTCAATTTTAAAATCAATAAATTTTCTTGCATTACTAATATTTTCTTTTAAAGCCTCAATTCCATTTTTTCTTACATATTCATCGGGATCTTTAGCTCCAGAAAGTCTTACTACTCTTACATCAATACCAGCATTATATAAATTGTCTCCGACTTTTAAAGTAGCTGTTCTACCAGCATTATCATTATCAAGCATCAATATTAATTTAAGTCTTTGTTTTTTTAAAAAGTTTATTTGATAACTTGTAAGCACAACTCCCATCAAAGCACATACATTTTTAATACCATAAGTACTCATAGTTATTGCATCCATGTTACCTTCGACAATAACAATTTCCTTTAACTTATTGATTTCATTTTTAGCATTAAAATAGTTAAATAATACTTCACTTTTCTTATAAATTTCATTTTCTTTTGAATTAACATATTTATTTTCTTCATCTTTTATATAACATCTTCCTGTATAACCACATAATTTACCAGATTGATTAAATATAGGAATCATTATACGGTCATTAAACACATCATAATATTCTGTTCCACTTTTATTTAAAAGGCCAATTTTATAAGCAAGTTCTAAAGAGACATTTTTACTTTCAAAGAATTTTTTTAAACTATTATTACTTATTGAAAGGCCAAGTTTAAACTCATTAATAATTGTTTCATTAATACCTCTTTTAAAAAGGTATTCTTTGGCTTTAATACCCTCACCTGAGGCTAAATTATTTTGAAAAAACTTTAATGATAAATCCATGATTTCATACTCTTTACTAAATTTATCATTTGCCGTAGAACTTTTAATATCATAATTAAAATTTTGATGAGATTTTTCGGCAACTATTTTAACTGCTTCAATAAAACTTACATTTTCATATTTTTGAACAAATGTAAATACATTACCAGTTGCACCACATCCGCCAAAGCAAGTAAAGATTTGCTTAGCCTGAGAAACAATCATATTTGGATTGTGATCATCATGAAATGGACATAGACATACATAATTATCTTTACCTTTTTTTTCGAGTTTAATTCCATAACTTTCAATAATATCAACTATATTAGCATTCTGTCTAATTGTGTTAATTTCTTCTTCATTAATATACTTCATATTTTATCCCCTACATATATATATTATTACCGCTACCCCCCCGATTTCCTCCTTTTTTTTAAAAAAAAATGAAAAAAACTCAAAAAAAGTTAAATTTTTGAGCTTTTTATAACAATTTGCTTATTAAAATCATATAAATCACATGTAACAAGATATAAATAATTTTTATTGTATTCTATTTTATATTTAGTATTTTTTTTTATGTATTCAATATAAATAATTTTATATGTGTAATTAATATTACCATATTTTAAATATATTTTATCATTATTTTTTAAGTAAAATAAATCATTAAAATATGCATTATAATTATATCCAGAATGCCCAAGTATTATTATAGTATTATTATCGCTAGGATATAAACTCGAATTTTTATCAAGTTCTAAACTATCTTTTAAAGTTGAATGAACATTAAAAGTTTTAGAAAAACTAATCGTTGGAATAGTAAGAGTAATATTCTCATGTTCTTGATAGCTATCAAAAAGGATATTGTAAGTATTTAAGATATCAACAGTTTTAGTATTAATTAACAAAATATTGATTAATAAAATTATTTTTTTAATTTTTGATAACAAAATATTACCCCTATAAAAAGAAATAAAACAATGGTTAAAACATAAATTTTATTTATGGACAATGTATCCTTGAATATTATATAATCTTCATTTGCATAATTTTCATCATTATTTGTAATATTGTCATTTGAATCACTATCATTTTTGCTATCATCCATTGAGGCATTATTAATATTTATAATTTCCTGATTATTTTTTTTAGCTTTTAAATTAATTTTCAAAAACATATCTTGATTTAATTCAATACTTTCGCTATAACTTTCATAATCTTCTGTTTCTTCATAAAGAATATTATATTTATTTTTTGCAAGTCCAGGTATATTAATTAAACCATTTTCATTTGTACAATAAGGTGAATTATTCAAAATTATACATTCATTATTTAAAGCACTACCATTTTCATCAAGAACTATAACAGTTAAATTTACACTTTCAATAATTACATTCATTACATATTCTTTATCATTAAAATTAGCAAAGGAAAATAATCCATTGTTTCCATCTGATAATATTCTTTCTGAAATATACCCTTTGCTCTCTAAAGGTTTTTTCTTAAAAATAAGTTTATATACACCATTTTCACCACTTAAATTTAATTTATCATCGTTAATATTAACATTTAAATTATCTGGTTTAGATATTAAATCATAGCTACTTAAATATTCAAATTCAAAAGTATATTCCTTATTTGCTAGTAAATAATTATCATTTTTAAAAAAATCCGGTCCATTTACAACTGAAGAAATTTTATTTTTTATCTCATTATATTCTTTATCATAAAAATTAAATTCTTTACCAAAACTTGTACAAAATTGTAGCTGAAGTTCTGGATATAAATAGTCCCATACTAATCTTTGAGTAAGAACATGATAGTCACTTCGAGTAATATTAGGAATTTTTTTAAACTCTAAAAAGCCATAAAAATAGTCCCTTAAATCACTAGGTAAATTATAATTATCATAACTATCGTATTCGTATGTTTTTAAATCAAGATTGAATGCTGATTCAGGTTTTAAAAAATAAACTTCTGCATTATTTAAATTAATAAATGGAATTTCCCCTTTAATTGATAAATCATTTGAACAAATATGTTTCATAGTTCCACCTATTGTATAACTTATACCAGTTACAGCGTTAATATTCATTTCGAAAGCAAAAATTGTTATTATTGTAATTAATATTTTTTTCATGTGTTTCCTTTCAAAAACTAGTATGATTTTTATTTTTATTCGAAAAAAAAGCTCGCAAAAAAATATTTTTTTCGAGCAAATTAAATATATCATATTTGAAAACTATTGTCTAGAGTTTATTTTTTTATTCCTTTAGTTCCCTCAAAATTTTGTAATACATTTGTCTCAAATGATGTTTCCTTTTTAGACTTATTTTTATATTTTTCAATTCCAAGTTCGATTATGTTTGTAAGTAAATCTTTATATTTCGTATTTTTCCATAAATAGAATGATAAAGATCCTGGAATAATGTTTATTTCATTTAAATAAACTACATTGCTTTTTGTATCATATAAATAGTCAATGCGAACTATTCCACTTGTATTAAGAACCTTACATGCCTTAATACTCATATTTTCTATTTCTTTAGTTATTTTATTTGGTATATCCGCAGGGACTTTTCTTTTTGCACTTGCCATGCCTTTTGTTTTTCCACCAGAAATATATTTATCTTCATAAGAAAGAATATTTTCTTTAGCACTAACCTCTTCGATTAAAGAAGTTTTATACAAGTTTTTATCACCTAGTACTGAGCAATTTAACTCTTTTAAATTGTCAATAAGTTTTTCAACAATTATTTTCTCATCGTATTTAATTGCATTTTCAATTGCCTCTTTTAAAGAAATTCCATCTTTTGCAATGCTAATTCCTACACTACTTCCAAGTCTTGCAGGTTTAACAATAACTGGAAAAGATAATTCTTTTATTTTTTCAATTATATTTTTTTGATTAGTTAAATATTCATTATCATAAAAATATACAAATTCAGTAGTATTAATACCATTTTCTTTAAATACCATTTTCTGAAGTACTTTGTCTTGGCCGACTAAACTTGCATATAAATCGCTTTCAGCATATGGAGCACCTATTGTTTCTAAAAAGCCAGCAATTGAACCATCCTCAACATTATATCCATGAACAATTGGAAAGAAAATATCAATATTAGATACAATGTTATGAGGAAAACAAGCATTTAATAAATAAAAACTATTTTTTTTCTTAATTATAGTTACTTGTTTACATTTTTTAGATATTAAATTTAAGTTTTTATAATTATCAATATTTAATAAATATTTACCAGTATAAAATATTCCCGTTTTAGACAAATATATTGGTACCACGACATATTTATCGGTATCAATATTATTTATTGCCTGAAGTGCACTTATAATGCTAATTTCATGTTCTGTACTAATTCCACCATATATAATACCTATTTTCAGTTTCATAATATTTCCTTTCTATTTTTCTGTATAAGTGTCTGGTAAATCATTTTCGATTAACACAGTTACCTTTTGATTTTCATATTCTTTTCCAAAACTATTATATGCTTCATTAAAACTATTAAATACTTTTACATCTGCATTTTTATTATTTTTAAGAATACCATCGGATATTGGTGTACTTCTTTTCTTACCAATCAAATAAAATTTATCACAAATATTCGCCATTTTTTCACCAAATTCATAATTAAGTTCTTGTTCTTTCTTACCCATTTCAACCATCCCAGGAGTAATAATTACCTTTTTTCCACTCATTAGTTTTAAAACACTTAATGCATTTTCAGCTCCAATAGGATTAGAGTTATAACTATCATCAATTATTGTAGTAGTGCCATTTTTCTTAATTTCTAATCTATGAGGTATTGGCTTAATATTTTTAATTCCTAGTTTAATCTGATCTAATGAAAGACCCATTTCATATCCAAGAAGACTTGCGGCTAAAATATTATAAACATTTTCTTTGCCCAGTAAAATAGTACTAACATTTATTTTTTGCTTTTTTAAATATAAATCAAATGTTGTACCTTTACTGGAAAACTTAATATTGTCAGCATAAGCATCCGCTTTATTATTAATACCAAACCATAGTTTTTTTACTTTTTTATGTGCTTTATAGTCTCTTTCGTATTCATTATCTTTATTTAAAATAATAAGTCCATTATCTCTTAAATTTTCAAGTAATTCGAATTTAGTATTTGTAATATTTTCAATATTTTTAAAAGTTTCTAAATGGGCAGGGCCAATACTTGTAATAATTCCATATTGGGGATGAACAAGTTTACAAATTTCTTTAATTTCGCCTTTTTTTCGTGCTCCCATTTCTGCAATAAAATAGTCATTAAATATTGTATCATTCTCATTAATAGTTTTTAAAATTCCTTTTGGTGTATTAAATGATGCAGCAGTGGCAAAACCTTTATATTTAATACTTAAAATATCATTTAAAATCATTTTAGTACTTGTCTTACCAAATGATCCAGTTATGCCAATTACTATAATATTACCCATTTTTGCAAGTTTTTTTAAAGCTTTATTTTTATAAATCGTGTAAATTATTTTTTCAATCGGTGTAAGTATATAAATTATTATTATTAAAATAAATGGTACTAATGAAATATATAGTAATAAATATCCAAGTAAATGGCAAAGATTATCATTAATAAAAAGAATTAATAAAGAAAAATATAGAGCTAAATGCAAAAAACTAATTCTATAAATCCTAAAGGTAAATACCAATGGTAATTTTTTATTATGTTTTCGATATTGTAAAATGCTTGAATATATTAAAATAAAACAAACAGTAAAAAAATAGACATATAAAATTTGTTCAAAATTATTAAATAGTAAAAAAGAAATAGCAAATAATAATTTTAAAGCATAATAATTTAAATTTTCTTTAATGTTTTTTAATACAAAAACTAAAAATCTATTTTTATCATTATAAGAATTTTGCTGAAGCATTTGTAAAAAAAATAAACCCTCAAAAATGAGATAAATGGATATAAGTATTATCATTAAATATTTCATATGTCACCTACCCTAAATAATTATTTAAAATACTAATTGTTAAATTTAAATTTTCAAGATATGCATAATGTCCAAGTCCTGTATACCTAACTAAGCCACCATCCTTTAAAATAGTTTCTAGATAAATAGCCTCTTTTAAAGGAACATCCTTGTCAGCAGTTCCATATATCAAAAGTACTGGAGCAGTTATTTTTTTGGCGTTCTCTGTTAAATCTTGATTTACAATTTTAACTAAACTTCCACGCATAATCTCGCTAGCATTTTTATAATCATTACTTCCCCACTTGCCTTTTAAATAATTTGCAAATGACTTTAGAAATTTAACTTTTTTAATAATTTTATATATTTTAACTTTCATACTAACTTTTTTCTTTTTTGGTCTAAATGGAGCTGATAACAATACAACTTTGTTTACTTCAAACCTTGATGCATAATCAATAGCAATTCTACCACCAAAAGAATGTCCAATAAGAATTGGTTTTTTAATATTTAAACTGTTAAAAAAATCATTTAAAAAATTTGCATAATCGGTTACAGACCAAAAATCATTGGGTTCAGATGAATTACCGAATCCTGGTAAATCTAAAACAATTATACGAAAGTCTTTTTCAAAAGGATGGCCAAGCATATCCATCATTTGAATGTTTTGACCCCATCCATGTAAAAGAACAATTACACCTTTTTTATCCACACCATAATCTTTATAATTAACATCTTTTAAATTCATTTTAAATCATCCTATCTACATAAGGAAATTATATCATATTTACTATTATTTAAAAAGCGATTCATATATTTCATTAAAATTGCTAACTAGAACAATCTCAATATTATTCGTAATATTTTCACTTATATTTGCAACTTCGTAGGCATTTTCAGCTGGTACAAATATTTTACTTATTCCTTCAGTAGCCGCTGTAGAAATTTTTTCTTTTAAACCACCAACTGGTAAAATATCTCCTTTTAAAGAAAGTTCTCCAGTAAATGCAATACTTGATGAAATTTTTTTATTTTTAACAAGACTCATTAAAGCACATGCAATTGATACACCTGCTGAAGGACCATCTTTTTTAACATAACTTTCTAAAAAGTGAAAATGTAAATCTTGATTTTTTAAATCAATATTATAATTATTTATTAAATAACTTATTACAACATTTATACTATCTTTTAAAATTTCACCAGCACAGCCTGTAATAATTATTTTACCAGTACCTTTATACTTTGCAACTTCAATATGAGATAATTTTCCTCCTAAAGTAGTGTATGCTAAAATATTAGCTACGCCACTTGTTGTAACCTCAGGCAAATACATAATATTTTTATTTACTAAATATTTATTAGCATGAAGAATAGTAATGCTTTTTGCATTTGGTTCATTTACAATTACCTTTCTTATTAATCTTTCAAGAATTCTTTTAAGTTCCCTTACTCCAGGCTCTTTAGTATAATTTTCAATAATAAACTCAAGTACTTCTTTACTTATTTTTATTTCACAATTTAATTCTTTAAAAATATCTTTAATTAAGTAATTTTTTGCAATATCAATTTTTTGACTTGTCATATAATTGTCCATTTTTATTATTTCAAGTCTATCAAGTAAAGTAGCTGGAATGGTATCCAAGTTATTTGCAGTTAAAATAAACATAACTTTAGATAAATCAAAAGGTTCCTCAATATAATTATCTACAAAATGTTTATTTTGAGTACTATCTAATATTTCTAATAAAGTAGATGCTGGATCACCTTTATAATCCTTAACCATTTTATCAACTTCATCAATTAAAATTACTGGATTTTTTACTTTACATTTCATTATTCCTTGCATAATTTTCCCTGGTGAAGCACCAAGATAAGTTCTTCTTGAACCCACTAGTTCTGTAGAATCATTAAGACCTCCAACACTTATTTTAATAAATTCTCTATTAAGCGCCCTTGCAATTGAATATGCACTTGTTGTTTTACCTACTCCAGGCGCACCCAAAAGGCAAATAACTGGAGAAATTAAATTCTTATTTTTTGCTAAAAAGAAAGCATATTCACATATCCTGTCTTTAAGTTCATTTAATCCATAGTGAGTCTCATTAAGCTCATTTTTTATTTTTTTAATATCAGTATTAATTACCGTTTCATCATGCCAAGGTAAGTTTAATACTGTATCCAAATAGTTTTTTATAACCGAAGATTCCGGGCTAAATTCAGAACAAGTAAAATATTTATCAATTTCATTCAATAATTTATTATATGTTTTTTTATCTAAATCTAGACTTTCAAGTTTTTCTCTTAACTGATTAATCTCACTATCTTTGGTTAAACCTAATTCACTATTTATTTCTTTTAATTTTTCTTTTAAAATAAATTCTCTTTGACCATTTTCAATAGTTTCATTTAATTTTTCATCAAGTTGTCTATCAATATTTGTAACTAAAATTTCCTCATTTAAATCATTAATTAGATTTTCTGCCCTAGTAAGGGGATTAATTGTTTCCATATAAAATAACTTTTTAGTAAAATTAAATGGCAAAAAAGAAGTAATAATATCAGTTATATCGCTTAAACTCTTTTTATCATTAAGTAATTTCAAGATTGAATTAGAAACGCTTTTATTTAAAGAAATATAATTCTTAGTCAATTCTATTAATTTTCTAAAAATAGCAGTTTCATTTGTCTTAGAAAATGTAGGAAGCTCTATGACATTATGACTACATTTTAAAACATTGGTATTTTGGTTTCGATAATATTTATTTATACATACTCTCTCTTCACCTTTTAGAATTACTCTTAATTTATTATTAGGAAGTTCAACTTTACTCTTAACATTTGCAACAACACCAACGCGAGGAAGATCCTCAAGTGATGGAGAGGATTCTAAACTATTTTTCGGTGCAATAACAAGAACTTTATTTAATTCATTTTTAGAACTTGCTATAATTACTTTTTTACTTAATTCATTATTTAAATCAATTTTTATTTCTTGATTAGGAAGAATAATAACTTCATTAAGTATAAGTACTGGTAGTAAATTATTCATATTATCCTCCCTTCAAAGTTACCATTTATTATAAAGGGCAAAGCTCTCTTTGTAAATACAAATTACACTTTCTTGACACTTTTTTGTTTAGTTTTTTAAGTAAATTTACTTTCGATGTTTTTGAAAAATTCATAATAAATTTTGACTGATGGAATATTCTCAAACTTCACAGGCGTAAAATCTTTTAAATCTAAATCATAGATTACCGCATCACATAAATTTAATAAAAATGGGCTATGCGTTGATATTATAAATTGACAATTATAAAACCTTACACTATCCTCAATAAATTTCTTTAATTTAAGGGTATTTTCCGCAGATAAACTATTTTCAGGTTCATCTAAAATATATATACCATTTTCTTTAATTTCTCTCTCCCAAAACATTAATGAAGACTCTCCATTAGATTGCAAAGAAATATTATTATTCATTAAATTACCACGAATAAATTTAGACATAGTTGAAGTTTTAGTTTCATAATTTTTTCTAATTTCATTGTAATCAAAAATAGAAATATCTTTTCTATTATATTTATTGTCTAAATAATATTTAGCAAGTTCATCTTTTCTACGGTTAACATGTGAATTAATACTTCTTAAGTCAAGCAAATAGTCAAATATATCATCACTTGTAATAGTAACAATTTCTTCAGGAGTTTTATTCATTTCACACCTCATGACATCCACATAATTTTTAAATAATGTTCCTTTATCATAATTGGACTTTTGTACTGAATTAAGCTTGCTAGAAATAAGATTTAATAAAGTTGATTTACCACATCCATTATTACCACACAAAATTGTAATAGAACCAAATTTAATATCTTTAATATTTTTCATATGAGAAAAAATACCAAATGGATAAAAACTATTATATATTTTTCTTTCATCCATAGCCAATCCCTCTTCATCATTTTCTAATAATTTAATGCTTTCTAAATAAATCATTTTTCCTCCTTTTATTTCATTTTTTATAATTGACATTTATTAATTTTTATACTACACTAATATCAGTTGAGGCGTTGTTGGTGACCTATTGGAGGTCACCAACAACACTTCCTTTTTTATACAATAAATCCATACAATATCTTTCTCTATAACGAACATATTTTTGTTGCTAGCATATTTAAAATATACTCTAAAAATTTTTTGTTGTCAATACTTTTATCGTAATTTTGTTCGTTTATTAAAATAAAAAAATGTAAGTATTTTTTACCTACATTAATCATTTTTATTTTTAAATTCTAATACAATTGGTGTTCCATCAAGTTCAAAGGTTTTTCTTATTTGGTTTTCTAAATATCTTTCATAAGAAAAATGTACTAGTTTTTTATTATTGACTTCAAAAGTAAATTTTGGAGGTTTAATACTTGTTTCAGAAACAAAATATATTTTAAGTCTTTTTCCTTTATATGAAGGTGGATTATGCATTTGTACACTTTCAATTATGCAATCATTAAGTGCACTTGTTGCTATGACTCTATTATGTGACTCATAAGCATTTATAACTTCAGGCATTAATGTACCAAGTCTTTTAGCAGTTTTAGCAGATAAAAATACAACCTTTGCATAAGATAAAAATTTAAACTCATTTTCCATTAACAGCTTCCATTTTTTCAGTTCTTCCTCAGGGTTTTCTACAGTATCCCACTTATTAACGCATATTACAATAGCTTTTCCTGCATCAGTTATATATGAGGCAATATGTTTATCATGTTCAATAATACCCTCTTTTGCATCAATTACAAGAACACATACATCACTTCGATCAATTGCTTTTAAAGAACGAATATATGAATACTTTTCAATTTGTTCATAGATTTTACCTTTTTTTCTTAAACCTGCTGTATCAATAACTACATATTCATTACCATTATATTTAAATGTACTATCTACTGCATCTCTAGTAGTTCCTGCAATATCAGAAACTATTAATCTATCCTCTTTTAAAAGGGCATTTACTAAAGAACTTTTACCAACATTTGGTCTTCCTACAAAACAAAACTTTACTCTATTATCTTCTTTTTCTTTTCCTTCACTAATATTAGCCTCTAAATAAGTATTCAGTTTATCAAATCCAATATTATGTTCTGCAGATATAGCGATAATTTCCTCAAAACCTAATTCATAAAAGCTATATAAATTATTTTGTCTTTCTTTATTATCCGCTTTATTTACTAAAACCAATACCTTCTTATTAGATTTATGAAGCATACTTGCAACCATTCTATCTTCAGTAGAAATATCTGTAGTGGCATCCACAATAAAAAGTATTAAATCAGCTTCATCAATTGCAAGAGTTGCTTGAGCTAAAATATCCTTATTAAAATCGCCATTTTCTAAAGAAAGTCCTCCAGTATCAATTAAATGAAATGCTTTATCTTTTAAATTAACAATTCCATAAATTCTATCTCTTGTAACACCTGGTGTATCCATTATAATTGATTTTTTTTCTTTTATTAATCTATTAAAAATTGTGCTTTTACCTACATTTGGCTTTCCTATTAAACATACTGTTTGCATAAACAGTCCCCCTTTCTAATTAACAAAATAATTCACTACTGTACTTATCAGGATCAACAATTAATGTATTATCTTTAACAATACATGCATAAATTCTTTTATTTCGTGTATATACATTAATTTTTAAATCATTAACAATTAAATTATCTATATTATTGGTTATAACATTCTTACATAAATCTCCATCTTTATAACCTTTAGGATCTTTTTTGTCAGTTGAATTACAAACATAACCATTATACAGGTTTGGATTAACAGCTTCTTCAGATTCATAATAACCATTCGCTATTAAGCTACCAATTGTTAATTCGGTCCCTTTTACAGTTTTTTCTACAGTTTCATCCCCATCTTTAACTCTAATTGTTATGTTATGTGTAAGTTCTTCTTTATTATCTTCTCCCCACTTCTCCGCGGATGAAATAGCACTTGAGAGTTTATCCTCAAATAATTTTCTATCCATTTGTCTTCTTACACCAGCAACGCTAGTTACACCAACTAGTGCAATAACAGAAATAATAATTATTACTGCCATAATTTCCACTAAAGTAAATCCTTTTTTATTCATATTTTTCTTTCTCCTTTATAAATAACTTTCTATTATTTTAAGTACATCTTCTCTACCTTTTTTTGTAATCGTAGAAAAAGGTATAAACATTTCATCATCACCAAGTTTTAATGCACTTTTAATTAATTTATCTTGTTTAATACGACCATTTTTCTTAATCTTATCATATTTAGTAGCAACAATAGTAATATTTAAATTATAATACTTTAAATAATTATACATTAATATATCATCCTCTGTTGGCTTATGGCGATAATCAACAAGTAAAAACACTCTTTGTAAATTGCTTCGGTTTTTTATATAATCCTCAATCATAAGCCCAAACTTTTTTTGTTTTTCTTTAGATACATTTGCATAACCATAGCCAGGTACATCTACTAAATAAAAAGAATCATTTACTAGATAAAAATTAAGAGTTTGAGTTTTACCAGGCTTCGAAGATGTATGAGCAAAGTTTTTTCTTTCAACTAAGGAATTTATAAAACTTGATTTCCCTACATTACTTCTTCCCACTAGTAAAAATTCTTTTTTATTATCATTTGGATATTGTGATACTCTAACCGCTATATTTGGTTCTTTTACAGATATTATATCCATATATATTTTCACCACCATTTAAATTATAAAGGAAAATACTAAAAAAAGCAACATTCACAAATTGCCGAACGAAATCTCTATAAATTACCGAACAAATTCTCCACAAATTACCGAACGAAAACTCTACAAATTACCGAATAGTATTGAAAATTGTAATAATATATGGTAAAATTACAATTATCGAGGAGGTTACAAAGTGAATTATAAAAAAAGAATAATTGAAACTAAAATTACTAAAAAACTAAAAGGTAAAGGAGCTGTATTAATCGAAGGACCAAAATGGTGTGGTAAAACTACTACCTGTGAGCAATTTGCAAAAAGTAGTTTATATATGGCAGACCCCACTAAAAGAATGCAAAATATTCAACTAGCACAAATGAATCCATCACTATTATTAAAAGGTGAAGTTCCAAGATTAATAGATGAATGGCAAATTGCACCAATTTTATGGGATGCAGTTAGATTTGAAATTGATCATAGAAATGAAGAAGGACAGTTTATTTTAACAGGGTCAAGTACACCTGTAAAAAAAGATGATATTTTCCATAGTGGTACAGGTAGATTTGCTTGGGTAACTATGAGGCCAATGAGTTTATATGAATCTGGAGAATCAACAGGTGAAGTAAGTATTGGTGATCTATTTAGTCAAAAAGAAAATATATCTGGCACTAGCAAGCTAACACTTAATGACATAGCCTTTTTAACTTGCAGAGGAGGATGGCCAAAAGCAACATTTATGGATGAGGATGCATCACTAGAACAAGCATATGATTATTACGACAGCATCACAAAAAATGATATTAATGAAATAGATGGTGTTATCAAGGATAATGAGCGAGTAAAAAGGTTAATGAAATCTTATGCAAGAAATCAAGGTACACAAATTTCTCTTTCATCAATCAAAGATGATATAGTTGCAAATGATACAGAATCTTTAAGTGAGGATACAATATATTCATATATTAATGCCTTAAAAAAAATATTTGTTATCGAAGATGTATCAGCTTGGAATCCAAATTTACGAAGTAAAACAGCAATTAGAACATCTGACAGTAGATATTTTATAGATCCATCTATCGCAACTGCAGCATTAGGGCTTGGACCAAATGATTTAATAAATGATTTAAAAACATTTGGACTTATATTTGAAACTCTTTGTATGCGTGATTTAAAAGTATATGCTGAAAGTTTAGATGGAAATATTTATCACTATCGTGATTCATCTGGACTTGAATGTGATGCCGTAATGCATTTACGAAATGGGGATTATGGTTTAATAGAAATTAAACTTGGTGGTGATGACCTTATCAACGAAGGAATTAAAAATTTAAAAGAGCTTAATAGTAAAATAGATACTACTAAAATGAAAAATCCATCTTTTTTAATGGTACTTACCGCAATCGGAGATTATGCATATAAAAATGAAGATGGTGTATATATAGTACCTATCGGAAGCCTTAAAAACTAAAAAAGAGCCTAAACTCTTTTTTTATTTGGAACTAATTTTTAAAATAAATTTATCAAAATATGGAAATACAAGTGATAATATTAAACTTACTAAATAAACACCTAAATTAATATCTATAAAACTAAAAATGAAGCTAAAAAGTCCTAAAATAAAGCCATATAAATAACAACCACCTTTAGTGTATGGTGTGAAAATACTTATTGTATTTAAAAATATAAAAGCAAATATCAGATTATTATTTAATGCAATGTTATAATCAAATTTTTTAAGAATTACAAAACTTAATGCAAGTAATATATAGTATACCGTTAAAGAGGTTAAAACTATATGCTTTTTATAGGAAAAATCACATATTAAATAAATAAAAACTAAAATACTATAAATAAATAATGTATTTGAAATTCCCCCAGAACCATTACCAAATAAATAATTAGTAATACTATAACTATGATTTACACTTTCTTCATAAACATTTAAAAATAAATGCTTAGAAAATATCATAGAAACTATAATTAGTAATAAAACAGTAATTAAACTTATATTAACCTTTTTAAAAGTATATAAAATATTAACTAAAAATAAAATAATTAAGTAAATAAATATATTTGTATTAGGTAAAGCTATTAAACTACTTAATATATTTAAATACAATCTATATGAAATAAAATCTTCTTTTTTATATTTTGTAAATAAATAACTTATTAAAATAGAAATAATAGTTAAAATAAGTGGTTTAAACATATAAAATATATTAACATATTCCCCTTTATATAATAATATTCCATTCTTATAAAAACCATATATTAAAAAAGGTATTAAAAGTAAAATATATTTTAATAATATTTTATTTTCATTATTTTTAGATTTTAAATAAACATTCATTTTTGACCTCTTAAATATTTTCTTAGATTTATCTTACATGGGCAAATATAAGTACATAGTCCACAGTCAATACAATTTTTACTTTTTTTACCAGTATCCATCACATTTTTAGGATTTACCTTAACAGGACATACTTTATAGCACATTCCACATAAATTGCATGGAGATTCTTTTTCTAATGTTTTTGGAATTATAATTAATCCTTTCATATTACTTGTTACAACACATTTTTTATAATCAATTTCATATCCAGTCATAAGTCCATTGTAAATATATAAACCATCAAAACTTTTTATATTAAGTTTATTAAGTACATCAATAAGAAGCGTACCTATTTTTACATTCACAACATAGCTTTTGTAAATATTTGGACTAGCAATTGTAATATAATTAGTATCTATAAAATCATTATATAATAAACCATTATATATATTTATAATATCTTTAGCACTTATTACTAAACTATTTTCAGATAGCCCCATATTTTCGAGCAAAAAGAAATCCTGTCCCAAAAGATATTTATCTTCGATTAAACTTAAGTTAATATTTGTATAAGTACCTATTTTACTTAAATATAAATTAATATTTTCAGTATCATTACTTTTTACAGCAATATAATTATTATTTATTTTAAAAGTACTACTTATTAAATCTGTTATTTTTAGTATTTCATTAGAATAACTTTTTAGTATAAATGGATTATTTTCTATATAGGGTTCATCCTCCATGCCATTTATTATTAAATTAGATATTTTTTGCGTTTGAAAAGCATGTAAATATTTATCTAGATTCAACATATTTAACACATTTATAATGTCATCCGTAGTAATATTTTTTATCTTATTCTTAGTTTCCTTAACATTTTCTTCATAATTATTTTCAATTACTATACATTCTTTTTCTACTCCATCACATATAAGTTTACTTGTACCAATAACTTTTCCAGATATACTACTTTTAATTTTTTTAAGTTTGTTTTCTAAAATTGCTTCGCCCATTAAGACTTTAGAATTTTGTTTTTTTAATAGATCAAAACCAGTTTCAATTGGTATATAAATATGTTCAGGTGATAAAAAAGAATGAATTTTACTATCAAATTTTATATCATATATTTTATCTAATTTAATTAATTTTCTCATATATTACCTCGTATATATATGATATCATAATCCACAAAAAAACTCATTATTTTTTAATGAATTTTATGGATTATAAACAATTCTTGCATAACCATTACCAGAATGACCGGTTTCAGATGAACCAGATGTTCCTGTAAATGAAGAACTTCCTGCAGTAGTTGATGCGTTTGTTAGGTAATATGACGATGTAAGTTTACAACCAGATGGACAGCTTGATGCTGTTGACGAAGTATAAACATATCCAGACCCACCGCCGCCACCATTTGACCAGCCTGCTGTAGCTCCGGCTCCACCGCCGTACCAGCCACCGCCACCGCCACCGCCAACATAATTTCCACTACTTGCATTTCCACCTTTACCAAACGCTCCTGTATTAGCTCCATATGTACCACTATATATTCCTTTAGCACCTCCAGCAGTTTGAGTTCCACCGCCGGCCTGAGTACCACAATTATTTTGATTAGCACTACCACCACCAGTAGTACCTCCTCCGACGCCACCAGCAGCACAGCTATCTTGTCCTTTTCCACCGCCACCACCAGCAACAATTACTCTTGCATATAATGAATCAGTTCCTATTCTTATGTCAGAAGCACCTCCACCTGATCCACCACTAGCAGTACCGGTAGTACCACCGCCATTAAATCCTCCAGAAGAACCTGTTGAACCTTGACCACCTACATAAATATATAATTTCATATTTTCATTCAAATTAACTACTCCTGTTGAATAACCACCTTTTCCACCATTATTTCCACCTTGAGCACCCCAAACAGTTAAAGTATGTTTTCCACGACACACTGTAGTATAATTTTTAACAGCACCAGTATAAGCAAAATTTGTAGTAGTTGAGGTAGCACATGCCATGTTAAATGATTTAAATGATGTTTTACCTGCGGCATCTTTTACATGTACATAATAAGTACCATTTACTGAAGTAGGATATGTTACACTTGCAGTTTTTCCGGAAACAGCAGTCCAACTTGTAGGTGTAGTTAAGGTTGTTGTAACTGCATAACCTGCTAAATTATTATCATCAGAAAGTGCAATTACAGCATTTTTAGTATAAGCATCAATATTTTCAACAACTGGTGAAGCAGCATCAAGTGTTATAGTTATTGCTTCAGAAATAGCATTATTTCCTGCAGTATCTTTAACCCATAAATAATATGTTCCTTCAGTAGCATATTCAAAAGTGGTTGTTTGACTTGTTCCACTAAAATAATACCAATCATCAGGTGCTATAGTGTTAGATGAACTAAGGCCATACATTGCAAGACCAATATTATCCGAAGCAGTAAATGTTACTGCTTTACCATCAACAGATAAATTACTTACCGTTGGTCCAACACTATCACTATTTTTATCAGCATAAACATTACATACTGATTTTTTAGTTGCAAGTACTACTATATTTCTTCCTTCGATGCTTACTGTTGCACCATTAGTACAACTTGTTTTACTTGTATTTATCGTATAATAATATCCCGTTTCATAAAGTGGTAACTGACCCATTTTATTATAATTATTATCATTAGTATTACCTACTTCATTTTGAACAAAAAGATTTACTTCATAATCATCAATATATCCATCTATAGCATCAAAATATACTTTACATTTTCCTTTTTTAGTTGCATCTACATAAAACTTTTGATTTTCATACTTCTCTATTGTTATACCTGCATCACATACTGTTTTAGAACTTTGATATGTGTATGAAGAAGCACTAGGTACATAATAAGAAAGTGCATATGTATTTAAACCAGTCCCATTATCATTTTTATTTTCTCTATAAACCTTTATTGATACATCTGATGAATCTATTAAAGCAAGTCCAGATATAATAAGTTTAGTACTTTTATTTTGATAAAATGAGTATGCTATTAAAGTAATACTTGAAATAATTGTTAATATTAATACGACTAAAATAGTAATACTTTTTGTTTTATTCTCATTAAAATAATTTTTTATGTTTTTAAATATATTTTTCATATCTAACCTCTTTATTATTTTATACTAAAAATATAATATCATAATTTTTTATTTTGTACCATAGTTTTTCATAAAAAAAGAGCAAATGCTCTTAATTTAAATACCAAAGTTTTTCGCCATCTTTGAAAACTTCATCGATAAAACCACATCCAAGGCACTCTTCGCCATCATAAAATACACAAGCTTGACCAGGAGTTACACTTTTAGCTTTACCTTTATAAATAACTTTAATTTTATTATTTTCAAGATATTCTAAAGCGCATGGATGATCTTCACCCCTATAACGGAATTTACAAGTACAAAATGAAGGCCTTTTACTAGAAATAAAGTTTACATTATCTACTATGCATTCATCAGAATATAAATATTCACTTTCACCAAATGCAACATATAATATATTTTTCTTTGTATCTTTACCACATACATAATGTCTTTGTTCATCACCAGAAAGTCCAACATTTTTTCTTTGACCAATTGTATAATTCATAAGTCCCATATGAGTTCCTATTTTTTCACCTGTTTCTACATTAATAATATCACCAGGATTAGGTTTTAAATAGTTTGCCATAAATTTTTGAAAGTTTCTTTCTCCTATAAAACATATTCCAGTAGAATCTTTTTTATCAAATACCGGAATTCCTACTTCTTTAGCAATTTGTCTTATTTCAGGTTTTGTATAATCTCCAATTGGAAAAAGTACATCTTTAAAATTATTTACATTTACATCCGCTAAAAAATAAGTTTGATCTTTATTTAAATCTTTTGCACGAAGAAGTTTGTTACCCTCGATTCTAGCATAATGACCTGTTGCTATAAAGTCTGCTCCAAGTCTTCTTGCTTCTTTTACAAATAAATCAAATTTAATATATTTATTACAAAGCATATCTGGGTTTGGCGTTCTACCTTTTTTTAATTCCTCTAAAAAATAAGTAAATACATAGTCCCAATATTCTTTAATAAAATCTATTCTATGAAGCTCTATACCTAAAAATTCACATACTTTTTTAGCATCATTATAATCTTTTTCCTGTGGACAAATATCATTTGTATCATTAGGATTTCCTAATATATCATTATTAATATTACTATCCCAATTACGCATAAAAAGACCTATTACTTCATAGCCTTCCTTTTTAAGTAAATAAGCACCAACTGCACTATCTACTCCTCCACTTAATCCAATAACAACTTTTTTCATATTTCATCACAAACATATAATATCACATTTTATTTTATTTTACTACTTTAATTTAAATAGAATTTATGATATAGTAATTAAGTAATTACCCAGTAGCCAAGCGGTAAGGCATCAGGTTCTGGTCCTGACATTCCATGGGTTCGAATCCTATCTGGGTAACCAAATATATGAATAACTTTCCTTAATTTAAGGGAAGTTTTATTTTTTTACCCCAACTTTTACCACCAAAATAAAAAAAGTGCCGAAGCACTTAAAACCTTGAGGGATTAATAGTAATTTGTACATCAACATCTTTATTTAAAATATATTTTTTATCAATATTTGAAAGAACATCAAAAAGATTATCAATTGTTTTATATTTAATAATAATTCCAAAATGATATAAATTATTTATTCTAAACATACCCGCAGGTGTTGGTCCTAAAATAATTTTATTTTTAATTTCTTTGTTTAAATAACCCTTTATTAAATTAGATTCTTTACTAGCAATTTCATAACTTTTACTAATTATCATAATATGAGCAATATAGCAAAATGGTGGATAAAAAAGTTTATGACGAATATCAAGTTCATATTTAAAGAAGCTTTCATAATCATTATTTTTAACATACTCTAAAACTTTATTATCAGGATTAAATGTTTGAATTAAAACTTCTCCAGGGGCATTTCCTCTTCCTGCTCTTCCTGATGTTTGATATAAAAGAGAAAATGTTTTTTCATTAGCTCTAAAATCTGGTATATTTAAGGATGTATCAGCGTTAATAATACCCACTAAAGTAACAAGTGAAAAATCAAGACCTTTACTAATCATTTGCGTACCTAAAAGTATATCATATTTATGTGCAGAAAAATCATCAATAATTCTTTGATAACTTCCCTTTTTCGATGTAGTATCTTGATCCATTCTGATAATATTTGCCTCTTTAAAAAGGGTTTTTAGTTCTTCCTCAACTTTTTGAGTACCAAGACCTAAATAATTAAGAGCATCTTCATTACAGTTTGGACACATTTCATCCTTTTTAATATTATATGAACAATAATGACATCTTAAACTATTACTGGTCTTATGATATGTTAAGGTTATATCACAGTTTGGACATTTATATGTATAACCACAATTTGAACAAGTTACAAATGTAGAAAAACCTCTCCTGTTTAAAAGAAGTATTACTTGCTCTTTTTTTGCTAACCTATCATTAATTTTAGAGATTAATTCTTTTGATAAGAATTTTCCACCTTCATATTTCATATCAATTAAATAAGTTTTAGGAAGTGGTGCATTATTTGCTCTTTTGTTAATTGTAACAAGATGATATACATCTTTTAAAGTTCTTGCTTTTGATTCAAGACTAGGAGTTGCACTAGCAAGTACTAAAGGTATCCCAAGTTCCTTTGCTCTAAAATTTGCTACATCAATTGCATCATATCGTGGAGAGCTATCTTGTTTATAACTATCTGAATGTTCTTCATCAATAATTATTAAACCTAAGTTTTTAATTGGTACAAATATACTACTTCGAGTTCCTACAACTATTTTAACTTCTCCTTTATATATTTTCATATATTCATCATACTTTTCCCCAGTAGAAAGTCCACTATGGAAAATAGCTACAAGTGATCCAAATCTTTTATAAAATCTTTGAACAGTTTGCGTAGTTAAACATATTTCAGGAACAAGTACAATAACTGTTTTACCATTTTTTAATACTTCATCAATAAGAGCCATATAAGTTTCAGTTTTACCACATCCTGTAACCCCCTGAAGTAAATATACATTATAAGAATTTAGTCCTTTATTCATTATTTCAAAAGCTTTAGCTTGCTCTTCATTTAATGTAACAGGTATGCTTTTTTCATCATCAACATTAATACGATATTTTTCTTTTTTAACTTCCTTTACTAAACCTTTTTTAATAAGAGTATTTAAACTACTACCTACTACCTCTTTTTTATTTATAAATTCACTATTTAAAAGTTTATCTAATATAATTACTTGATTTTGATATCTTTCATTTTCTAAAATATATTTATTTATAATATTTTTATCTTTATTTAAAGTAATAAATGTATCATATTTCTTATAATCTTTATTATCACTTTTTATTTTAAGAGAGGGAGGCATCATCACCTCAATTGCACTTATAAGGGGACACAAAGTGGTTTTTTTTAAATAATAAGCCATTTTAAGTTGCTGTTCATTTACAATAAAATTATCATTTATGGAAAGAATTTCTTTCATTTCATAATCGCATTTATTAGAGTTTATCCCAATAACTATTCCATTAATTACCCCTTTGTTAAAGGGAACAACTACTTTCATACCAACACGCAAAGTATTCTTAAATTTACTTGGAATTATATATGAAAATATTTTATCTAAAGTTTTAACTGGATATTCAATTATTACATCTGCCTTCATTTTTCCTCCATATATGAATTAAAAACACTAGTAAAGAAAACACTATTATACCTATAAAAATATATAAATAATTATTTAGTAAAAACGCATAAATAGCACCAAAATTGCTTATAACAAGTACCACTTTACCAAATACTTTACTTTTATCAATTTCTTCACCATCATTAAATTTATTACTATCACCTTTAGTTTTATAAAAGCCAGATTTTATAGAGATAATTCTATGAGTATTAACAAAGTTCTCATTCGTTTTAAAGGATATTACATCATTAACTTTATAACTATCTTCTTTTTTAACTATTACTAAATCACCAACATTTATATAGGGAAGCATACTTGACCCTGTATTTATAAAACTTGTATAACCAAATACATAAGGAACTTTTTTTAAAACTATTTTTTGATATGCAAAAGAAATTGTGATGAATAGTAAAAATATCACAATTAAAGTAAGTAATATTAATAATATTTTTCTAAATACTTTCATATAAAAAATTATATCATTAAATTTAATTTTATTAAAGTTTTTTAGTGATAAACAAAAAGAAACTAAGAGTCTTCGAGTTTTAGTATGATAAATAAATTTTAATTTAATCAAGTATTTCTAATCATTTAGGTAAAAACTCTATGTAATGACTGCAACTTTTTTATTGGAAAAAATATTATGAAATTGTTTCATTCTAAATAAGGTACTTCGTTTATATTTTTTAAAGGTAAAAGTTCTCTATAGTGACTCCAGGTCAAAATTGAACACAGTGTGTACAATTTTTCGTTACTAAATAATTCATAAAATTTTCTCATATTATATAAAGTTCTTAAATTATATTTTATGCCCACTTCGTTAACTAACTTTTCTGCATATTGTCCAATAATGTTTTTACCATACTCTTTTCCTGCCTCACTTAAAAGTTTACCTACTTCAAAATATGTAAGAACTTTATTTCTTTCTTTAGAATAATCCTTTACCTTTGCATAGATTTCATTTTTTAATAACTTTTCTTTAATTTCATCATAATAATTTATCATTTAAACACTTCCTTCTATTTTAAATTCTCTTACAAAGATTCTTTCATCAGAGCAATATTCAATTATACATTTATTATTTCTTGCACATATAATTATGCCAATAGTATTATCATGATAAGGTTTCTTAACATTTTTATCTACATAGTTCATATAAACTTCAGTTTGACCTATATGTTCTTTTTTTAGTTCAGTGACCTTTAACTCAATAACAACATAACAGCTGTACTCTATATTAAATAAAAGTAAATCAATATAATTATAATTATTTCCTATTTTAATTTTATATTCATTTCCAATATAACTAAAACCATTTCCTAACTGAGTTAAAAAGTTATCTAAATTATTTAGTATTGACTGTTTTAGTGCATATTCAGTTAATTGTTCTATATTAAATTCACTCTTAATTAATAAAGGATCTGGTACTAAATCACGTAGTTTAAGTTCTTCATTAGTAACTAATTTATTTTTAGTATCTTCGCTAAGTCTTTCATATTCATTGGATTTAATAATTTTTTTTAGTTCTCTTACACCAAAATTTCGTTGTTCACATATTTTAATATAATAATTAATCTCATCAATATTTTTTAATGATAAAAGTTCTCTATAGTGACTCCAGGTCAAAATTGAACACAGTGTGTACAATTTTTCGTTACTAAATAATTCATAAAATTTTCTCATATTATATAAAGTTCTTAAATTATATTTTTTGCCTACTTCATTAACTAATTTATCAGCATATTGACCTATAATATTTTTACCATATTCTTTACCAGCTTCACTTAAAAGTTTACCTACTTCAAAATAAGTAAGAACTTTATTCCTTTCCTTTGAATAATCTTTAACTTTTGCATAGATTTCATTTTTTAATAATTTCTCTTTAATTTCATCATAATAATTTATCATTTTAACACTTCCTTTCTAACTTGTTATTTTATATTCGTTTCCTGCATAAAGAAAACCATTACCTAATTGTTTTAAAAAGTTATCTAAATTATTAAGTATCGTCTCTTTAAGTGCATATTCAGTTAATTGTTCTATATTAAATTCACTCTTAATTAATAAAGGATCTGGTACTAAATCAGGTAATTTTAGTTCTTCATTTGTAACTAATTTATTTTTTGTTTCCTCACCAAGTCTTTCATATTCTTTGGATTTGATTTTTTCGTTTAATTCACGTTGAGTTAATGACAGATTAATAGCACTATTTAAATAATAGCTAATAGCATTCTCATTTTTTAATGGTAATAATTCCCTTATATGGCTCCAAGGCAATTTGCTCCACAATGTGGGCCATTTTTTATCCCTAAAAACATTATAAAATTGCCTAATGCTTCGAAGTGTTCTAGTGTTATACTTTTTACCTACTTCAATTGTTAATTTATCAGCATATTTACCGATAATATCATTACCATATTCTTTGCCAGCCTCGCTTAAAAGTTTACCTACCTCAAAATAAGTAAGAACTTTATTTCTTTCTTTAGAATAATCCTTTACCTTTGCATAAACTTCATTTTTTAATAATTTTTCTTTGATTTCATCATAATAATTCATTTAATCACTTCCTTTCTAACTTGTTATTTTAAATTCTCTTGCAAATATTCTTTCATCAGAGCAATACTCAATTATGCATTTATTATTTCTTGCACATATAATTATGCCAATGGTTTTATTATCAGATATATCTTTAATGTTCTTATCAATATAGTTCATATAAACTTGTACTTGGCCTATATGTTCTTTTTTAAGTTCAGTCACCTTAAGTTCAATAACTACAAAGCACTTATATTTAAAGTTATACAAAAGTAAATCGATATAATTATAATTATTACCAACTTTCATTTTGTATTCATTTCCAATATAACTAAAGCCATTTCCTAACTGAGTTAGAAAGTTATCTAAATTATTTAGTATTGACTGTTTTAGTGCATATTCAGTTAATTGTTCTATATTAAATTCACTCTTAATTAATAAAGGATCTGGTACTAAATCAGGTAGTTTTAATTCTTCATTAGTTATTAATTTATTCTTAGTTTTCTCGCTTAGTCTTTCATATTCTTTGGATTTTATCAATGATTGTAGCTCTCTTTTTGTAAGATTTCTTTTTTCACAAACATCAATATAATATTTTATTTCATCTACATTTTTTAAAGGTAAAAGAACAATATAATGGCTCCACGTCAATTGTGTCACCAATGGTGACACTTTTTGTTCGCTATTTTGCTTTTCAAGCAAGTTATAAAATTGCTTCATTCTAAATAAAGTTCTACGATTATATTTTTTGCCCACTTCGTTAACTAATTTTTCTGCATATTGGCCAATAATGTTTTTACCATATTCTTTACCAGCATCGTTTAAAAGTTTACCTACTTCAAAATAAGTAAGAACTTTATTTCTTTCTTTTGAATAATCTTTTACCTTTGCATAGATTTCATTTTTTAATAATTTCTCTTTAATTTCATCATAATAATTTATCATTTTAACACTTCCTTTCTAACTTGTTATTTTATATTCGTTTCCTGCATAAAGAAAACCATTACCTAACTGTTTTATAAAGTTATCTAAATTATTAAGTATCGCCTCTTTAAGTACATATTCATTTATTTTTTCCTTATCAAATTCACTTTTAATTAATAAAGGATCTGGTACTAAATCAGGTAGTTTTAATTCTTCATTTGTAACTAGTTTATTTTTAGTTTCCTCGCTTAGTCTTTCATATTCATTGGATTTGATTTTATTTCTTAAATCATTTCTACTTAAGCTTTGTTTTTTACAAATATCAATGTAATAATTTATTTTATTAATATCATTTAACGCCAAAAGTTCTGTATAGTGACTCCAGGTCAAAACGGTCGCCGATGGCGACCATTTTTCATCTTTAAAAACATTATAAAACTGTCTAATTCTACGGAGTATTCTAACATTATATTTTTTACCTACTTCAATAGCTAATTTTTCGGCATAACTACCAATTATATCATTGCCATATTCTTTTCCTGCTTCACTTAAAAGTTTACCTACTTCAAAATAAGTAAGAACTTTATTTTTTTCTTTAGAATAATCCTTTACCTTTGTATAAATCTCATTTTTTAATAATTTTTCTTTGATTTCATCATAATAATTTACCGTTTAAACACTTCCTTTCTATTTTTAAAACCGCAAAAAAAGATGCTTTCGCATCCCAACAAAACTTTCAATTATAAAATAAATTAAAACTAAAAAATTAATAACTCACGAATTAATAATATCAATATTTTCTAAATTAATCAATAGTAAAAAATAAAAAATAAAATAGCCCAAACCTTTTTACATAGAAATAATACTTTTTCAATTTTTTTAGTTACGTATTTATATTTATACTTTCAAAAAAGTTAAATATCTTATCATAATTTCTAAATCTTTATCAAGTAAATTAGTTAATTTTTCTTTCTTTTTATATTTATCATAGTAATAACTTGAAAGCTTTTTATATAAATCATAGACTTCATCATTACCGGACACTTTTTTAAAAATATCAACTTTAAGTTTTCTAAACCTCAAGCAAAAAAGGTTCCTCATATTATAACTTCGATTATAAATGCAGAAAATGTTACTACTTTAGACATTTCTAAATATTATATTGACGATCCTTTTCTTTCTAACAAATCTTCTATTGAAAAGAAACTATGGAGATTTTTCAATAATAATAAATTTAATGGTATAGAATTTTTTAATAGTTCAATTAGGTATATTATTAATAATAATATTGGATGTATGAGACTCAACAAACTTGTTGTAGGTTTTGATCATATGTATATGAAAAATAATTTTGTTACTCTAATGTTTACTTTAAAAGTGGGAAAACAGTCTATTCCTATTTGGTTTAAATGTGATAAAACTAAATCTAATAGGCACTATGAAATTGATGAACTTACTAAAAAATGTTTATTTAGTGAGAAAGTTATTTTAATGCTATTAAGGAAGTTATTAAATTACTCTCTCCATTAAATGCTAAAATTACTTTTTTAGCGGATAGATGGTTTTGTAATTTAAAATTGATGAAATTCATTCACGATAAAGGTCATTATTTTTGTATTAGAGCAAAAGTAAATTCTAATATTAGAGTTTATATTTATGATAAAAAAGAAAAACATAAAATTTATAAAAAATTTACTGATTTTCCAGTTAGAAAACATACTTCACTTTATTATGAAGATATAGAATTAGGTGATTTTCATTTTAAATGTAATTTATCCATTGCTCGTGGAAAATTAAGTGATGATCCTTGGTTTATTTTATCTAATATTGAACCTAATTTAGCTTTAAGAGAATATTGTCATAGATTTGGAGCAATAGAAATGTTTTTTAAGTCGCAGAAAACTAATGGTTTCAATTTAGAAAAAACTAAAACTAGAAATTTACATGCTTATGAAAATTTATATAGTTTAGTTTGTTTTGCTGGACTATGGCTTACAATTATTGGTATTGATTATACTAAAAATTATACACATATTAAGAAAAACTTAAATATAAGATTTGTAAAATATGATAAAAACAAAAAGCCTATACGAATACTATCTTTATTTAATCTAGGATTAACTATTTTTAAAATGTGTTATAACTCTTTTATAAATTTCAAAATAAAAACTAATATGCAATTATATCTTTAAGAAAAATTAAATCAATATTTATTAAAATTTTGTTAAGAATAAATCTTAACACTTTTTAGCGTATAAAAAAATGCAAAAAATTTTTAGATTTTAAAATTTATTTGCATTTTTTATATTTTTTAATCTCAAATATGAGGTATTTCAAGTAAAATTTATATATTGTTGGGCGAAATTTTCACCTTACAATCCCAGTGTTTACCTAGGCTTTATCAAAAGTGTCCGTCAATCAGCTGAAGTGACATACAAAGTGCTGCCCCATTTATTGTAACATTAGTATTTGCATTATTATTAGAACTAGCAACCTTAAAAAATGCGTAAGAAATAGATATTCCTGTACACATTACAAGTAATATTAAAATTGCTGTTAATGTTTTTATTATCCATTTAAACTTCATTCCTTCCAAAAATTTTGTTAAATTATCAAAATCGGCAGTGCGGGGCGGATACTGCCGCCACGCACATTACCATAGTCCTTACCCAACGCGATATGCGTTATCCTTAGTTCCATCTCCTGTACCCACAATTTTTAGGACACTAGAATCTAGATAAAATGCTGGGCGCACAGCATGCTTGAGGCCGCTAACGCTGACGGAGTTGAGGTTAACATACCCAGACGAGGACAAACCCGCAGCACCATTCGAATTCGAAGAATAAGGGGAAAGTAACCACTCATTTTTATTTGATCCCCAACTTGTTACTTGTGATGTAAATAACCAATCATTATTTTTACAATCTGCTGTATCATAATCAAATACGGCTTTCTCTCTACATCCTGCTCTATTTGTTGTTGTACCTCCCACTGTTGCATATCCATAATCACTTGGGTACATTAAACCAACTTTTGCATATATACTACTTGGATTACCACTATATAAATTTTGAAGTGTCCCACTTGTAGCATACGGGCTTCTTTCCGCTTTATGCAAATTTTCTGTTGTTATTTTTTGATAATAATAATTACTTGATGAAGTATTATTTCCTCCCCCTAAATGCCATTTTGCATTTGCTATTGCACTAGATAGTTTACTATTTACATTAGATGTGCCTAATAAAGTAGTCAAGTATGTTCCATTTAATTCTGTTTTAAGTGATGCCGTACTCCAATTATTTGTACCTGCTGAATTCCAATATTTTCCACTTGTTCCACCATAATTATTTGTATCTATTACTTTTAATAGTTTTTTAGTACCACTACTAGTTGTTCCATCAGTTGATGTATCTTCGTCAAAAAGTCCTATTATTCTAAATAGTAATGAACTATCTGAACAAGTACCACTTGTTTTATTATCTAAACATATGTAATTATTTGGATCTGCTCCTTCATATCTTAAACCATTTTCAGGAAATATATCAGTATTATTAGCTGCAAAAACTGTATCAAAAGATTTTCCACTAGGTTCCTCTACGGCATCTCCAATCACAAAAGGATTTGTAAAAGACCCATCTCCTGAAGAAAAATAAGTTTTTGGTTTTAATGATACAGAAGGACGCACACCCCCCGAGACGTTCACAACGCTGTTCGTTAAGCCTCCAGAATTGACCCTCCTGACGACGGCGTTGCCGTTGCTGAAGTGGTAGGGAGAAGCAAGCCAAACAAAATTTCCGTTATTAAAGTAATGACTGCTTTCATATCCTGCTAAACTTAATTCTGGTACTGACAAAAGTCCTATGGGATAACTTAATTGTGCTTTAGGATTACTCATACTGAAACTGTCTGTTTCATTTGCACATACTAAACTTTGATTACTTGTATAATAATTTTTAAATTGTAAAGTAGTTGATGGAAAAGAAGGTGATGTACTTCCTCCATTTGGATTCCAACCATTGGAAGATTCATTACTCATTGACCTATCATTGCAGAATATTGTATCTTCTAATTTATCTTCATAACTTGCTAAATTATTTTCATACCAATTATCTATATATGCTTTTATTGTACTATCATTTTTATTTACATCATCTGCATATAACATTTCATTTAAGGCATCATTTACTGATTTTCCTCCTGTTAAGGTTATATAATATGCAGCTGCAGAAGTAGTGTAATAAACATAATAAATAGATGTACAAGTAGTACCTGTGGTCATACATGTATAATGATTATTATTTATTGTATCATATCCACTACTCCATGTAGCTACAGTTTTTGTATCAGTTAATGTATATATACCATTATTATTATTATTATCATAATCAAATGAATTACCAAACACTATATTTGATTGCGATGACATTGATTTACTTGAAACTGGATATACTGTATTATACATATAGCCTACATATGCTGGTGAATTAGATCTACTATTAAATGCTTTTGTGCTTCCTATTTGTGAATCCGTTCCAGTATTATTACAAGAACCAGCTTTTTGTACACCATTATAAACTATTTTTACTCCACCTGTTTCTGTAGTTCTTACTATCTTCCAACAAAAACCTCCAAATAAAACATTATTGTTTTGTACATTTCCTTTATAGTAATATACTGGATTTGCATAAGTATCTTTTCCTTCTCCATTATATAATCCAATGTATGTTTTATCTTGATTATATCTATTTTCAATAGTATGATATAAATCTAATTTTAAATCTCCAATAGTAGAACCACTTCCTAATGTTAAATAAGCATTTAAAGATTTGTTCATAGTTGAGCCATTACCTAAACTTCCTTCATCTTTATCAATCCATAAATATAAATTATATGTTTTAGTTCCAGAACTAACTGTTCCACTTCCTACACTAAATCCATTTTGTAATGTTTCATTTTTAATTGCTAATAATTGTTTTTGAATAGTACTATCTAAAATATATTCATTTGATATAAGTGTTCCACTTGTTGGAGTAGTTCCTTCCTCAACTAAAGCATATTTTAATGCTTTAATTGGCATTGTATTAGAACTATTTGGTACAAGAAGTAAATTAAATGATTGACTAGTATTACAATTATTTGTTATAGTAACCGAAGTTTTATATGTATTAGAACTTAGTGCTTTACTATCAGATATAGGTACAGCATATTCATTAGATATTGTAATATTATTTGAGGATAACTGAAGTGACATACAAAGTGCTGCCCCATTTATTGTAACATTAGTATTTGCATTATTATTAGAACTAGCAACCTTAAAAAATGCGTAAGAAATAGATATTCCTGTACACATTACAAGTAATATTAAAATTGCTGTTAATGTTTTTTTATTACTATTCATATAAACCTTCTTTCATATTTTTACTATACACCCCCATAAAGGGGTGTAACAAATTATTCATTTTTAACCTTCGTATGAAGTATCTCAATCACATCAATTTTTATTCGCCGAGGTTCGAAGAGTCGAGCCTCGATTATTTAGATTTTTAGGTATTTCTCTATAGCTTAATTTACTCTGTAAACATCATTATATGTTCCACTGCCTGATAACTTGGCTTTAGAGGATAGAGAAACGACGGGACGGGCGCCAATATCATAAAAAACAGTATAATTATTCAAATAACCTGAAAAATCTACTTTAAACCCATTAGCATTTCCACTTGAACCGAAAGTACCAGGCGAACCGGACCAATACATTTGGTTTGTATACAAATAATATGTACTGTTGCTTGTTTCATATACTCCTCCGGCCATCGCTATTTCATCCGCCGTTATTAATCCTACTGGGTAATCTAACGCTTTATTTCCTATACTACTTTTCTTTGATGTAAATTTATCACTTGCTGTTGTACAAGTTAATACTGGGCTTTTACTTTTATATAATCTTCCATATGCTCCATAATAATACTGTGTTCCAGTAGAATTCCAACTTGGTAATGTTGTATAGTTTGTATTTGAATAAGTAACATCTGAAGTTGAAGCACTTCTATCATTACAGAATATTTGATCTTGTGATACTAACTCTTTTGTTGCACTATCTGTTTCTAATGATGTTGTTTTATACCAATCTTCTAAACATGTTTTTATATAACTACTTTGACTTGTTCCATGTTGTTGTCCTAAGGTATACATATAACCTACATATTCTGCTTTATCTTTGCTAACATTAAATGGATATGTTTTTTCATTGATTTGAGTACCTGTTCCTGTCATTACTACTTTAGTACTTTCTTTTGGAGCGGTTGTTCCTGTATATATCATTCTTATACTGCCATCACCATTTACTCTTATTATTCTCCAATATAAGTTTTTTTCATTTTCAACCCACTCTGCCATACCGCTAAAATTTCCGCCAAAGTTATTGCATTCTGTTTCATTTAAACCTACAACAGCATCCGTAGAATTATAGCAAACTTGAGTAGACAAACATTCATCTTTTGTAGTAACAAGACCAGCTGGTTCATAAGAATATACGTCCATATAATGGGTATCAGAATATTTATATTGGCATTTTCCAGCAACTATAGAACCAAATTGTACCCAATTATTATCTACTGCTCCTCTGAAATAATAAGATGTTCCTAAATCATCTTTTGCTGAATACATACCTTCATTTGTTGTAGCAGTCGTTGAAAAATCAGGAATACCTTTTTTAACAATTTTATTTTTTGCTGTATTTAAAGAAACTGATCCCGTACTTTTTAATAAAACATAATCCCCACCAAGAGAATCATTTGGATTACTAAATGAACAATCAGTATTAGCTACTTTAATATTACCTTTAAAAGTTTTACCGACTACATTATCTTGTATAACATCTAAATTATAATATTTAGCAGTAAAAGACCATTTTTCTAAAATATTTGTATCTGTAGAAATTTTTATACCACTTATTAATGTAACTTCACTAGAACCAGATACATCTATTTCACTAAATGAATTTCCTTTATCTGAAGTACCACTTAAAGTAAATTCTTTTAAACCTGCATTTGTTGCTCCACTACTTGGAGTATATGCTGTACTTGGAACATATACTAAATCATAACTACAATAAACTTTTTTAAGTCCATTTGTATTAAGAGAAACATTAATATTACCACCATTTCCACTTACAAAAGAACTATAATCATTACTAGCATTTGCCATATCTAAATCACTTTGATTTATAGTTAATGATAAAGTGCTATTACCACTACTTTCAAATGTATAATATTTAGTATTAATATTACCGGATATAGTATTATTATTTTTAATTTCTATATTAAAGAAATATGCATAAGAAATACCTATAATAATTGTTACTACTAATAAAACACCAATAAATATTAATATTCCTACTCTATTTTTAATTATTTTATCTTTTAATTTCATAATAAAAATACCTTTCTACTATCTATCAAAATGATACCACATTTTAATAGTTTCTAAAAGTATTTTTTACAAAAAAATTATTTTTTTACATCTAAGTTTAAAATACAAACATGTTTTTGTTATAAAATATATTGAAGTGTAAGTATACTAGCATTGACAATTATCATTAAAATTGATACTATTACTCTATAAGAACTCTGTTCAATTCGAAGCTTTACGTTTAGTACGTGAAAGGTTTATGTAGGAAGGATGGAGTTTTTTATTTTATTTAATGATAAATCAAATATAATATTTTTTTATTTAAAACATCAATGTCTATATAAATCTATCCAATTATTAGCTAAATCTTCATATAATTAATTTAATATACTAATATTAAATTAATACAAATAAAAGATATTTTATTATAACTTCTTTTATTACCAAATAAATTTAAATATTTTAACAATAATTATTTTATATCAATATTTAAAGCAAACATTTTTTTGTAATTTAATATTGACAAATAGTAAATTTAGAGTTATATTTTTAATATGCAAATAGCAAACATATATTTGTAATATTATTTTGTTATAAAGAAGGTAATAATAAAATATTTAAAATTAATAAATACACATAAGAATAATTTAAAATAAGCCTGAAATTTTTAAAAAGTACAAACGAAAAAGTATTATTAAAGTTAGACTTGATGCAAATCTAGAAAGTGAATTTTCTAGTAATCATTACACTACCATCTTAAACAAAGAGGATAATATATATAATCCTGTGTTAAATGTAATACCTATTACATCTATATCAAATAAATATAATATTAATCTTGGAAATATTATATATGATGAAAACAAAGTTAATAATTTAAAAACTTTATTAGAAAATGAGACAGATAAAGAATTAAAAAGAAATATAAATGTATGTTTAACATATTATAAAAAATGTAAAAACATAATATCGTATGCATGTATTAAACATATAAAAACTATAAGTAAATTAATAATAATTAACCCAATAAACAAATATGACTATTTAAATGAAATAATTGTTCCTGATTCTTTTTTAAATGAGATAGATAGAAGCATACTAAAAGAATATACGAACTATAAATTATAGTTAAAAATGTATACTTTTACTTGAATTATGCATATTATATATAGTATAATTAAATCACAAAGGCGAAAGCCTGAAGTAGAAATTCTTCATTCAGTACTATTTTTATAGTACAGGATCAAGTGTCTAGGACACATTTACTATACTAGTCAATTTGACTAGTTTTTTTATATTTTAATTAAAAAATAGCTATTAAAAATTTTAACTTTTAATAGATATTTTAAATCTTCATTTAAAGATATAATTTCTTCTTTAGTCATAAAGACTTTTTTATTATCATCTATCCACTCATTATCCTTATACTCATTATAACTTCGTAATACTTTACTAAATTTTTCACTACTCAACTTATCTGTTTGTCTTCTTTTGTTTTCTAATTCAGCAAAGTTTTCTAATTGAATAATGTTGTCAATTTGAACAAAACTATCTTTATCTATAACAGTTTCAGGTGGATTAGACTTTCTTATTCTTACATTAGATTTTAACAATGCTTTCCATTTTTTCTCTTCGGTAATAGAATCGATGTGTGCTACTTCTAAAATATTTTTCTCTTTATCTATCCCTATAACAAGAACAGGATGCGATACGCTTGCAACCGCTCCGGAATTATTAAACCTTATTTTTAATGATAAAACTTGTCCAATTTCAATCATTATTTAACATATCTATAAAATCTGCACACATAATTTTATAATTTTCTTTTTGACTATCTACATCTATTAATTGATCATTTTTTTTGTAAAAACTATGTTTTTTCTTCCATTCTTCATCTTGATGAGATATTTCTATTAAATCTTGTAAAGGAGCATACTTCAAAATATTAAACATTTTTTCAATATATGATTTAACATTTTCATCTGATATAGTATAAGAATCTCTATTTGATTTCAAATATGCATAATTATTCATAACAGTATTAACTACTACTCCATTGGGGGAAGCATACATATCCTCATTGAATAGTTTATTATCTGTCATAGCAAAGTAAACCATTTGCATAATATGTAAATATTTATTTAATCTAACATTACCTTCATAACAATCTCTTCCTTGTAAGTGGATTAATTTATTAATAAATATATCATTATTTTTATCTAAAGATAAAATGTATTTAGCAATATTTTCAACTTTTTCCATATGGACCTCCTTAATAAATATATTATAACATATTTATCACAAAAATTACATTTTATATACATATTTATTTTTCTATATTTATTTATAATTTTTATATATATAAAAATATACTGAAATATACAAAAAAGTATGCAATTAACATACTTTTAGAATTTTAACAGAATATTCTCCATTTGGTGATTCAACAGTAACAATATCTCCCTCTTTATGAGACATTAAAGCCTGTCCTAAAGGTGAAACATTACTAATCAAGTTATTAAATGCATCAGCTTCTGCAGAACCTACGATTTTATAAGTATCTTCATCTCCATCATCATCAATTGTAACAGTGGATCCAACACTTACTTTACCACCCTTTTCAATTTTAGCTATTTCACTATGTTCAAGTCTATATTCAAGTTCTTTAATTCTTGATTCAACTTTACCTTGAGCATCTCTTGCAGCATCATAATCAGAATTTTCTGATAAATCGCCTTGAGCTCTAGCATCCTTTAACGCTTTAATTATTTGAGGTCTTCTGACATTTTTTAGTTCATTTAACTCTTCCTCAAGTTTTAAATATCCCTCAGCTGTAATTATAAAACTATCTTTTTTCATTTTTTCTATCTCTCCTTGCTAATTTAATTTGTCGATAAAAATTATATCATATCTATTATATTTGTCAAGTAGTAAAAATTATATGATTTTTTACCTAAAAAAATTAGAGAATTCTCTAATTTTCGTTTAAATTACATGTTATTTTATATTTTAATCCATCCATTGGGTAGAATAAATATAGCATAGGGTCTTCCGCTTCCATTAACATAACACTTATATTAGTTAAAGGAAAATCCTCACCATCTGCAATTTTAATACTATTATCTTCAATCTCATAATGGGCTTTTGAACATTTATCATCGATGCAAAAATTCATATTTTCAGCATCAAATGTAATTGAACCTTTTGTTGAATAATAATGAACTAAAACATCTTTATCATAAATACTAGTTTCTAATATACTCCATGTTCCGTATAAATTCTGTTTTACTAAAGTAATATTATCCTTACTCTCTAATTTAACTCTTTCTAATTTACTTTCTTTACTTTGACAAGAACAAATTAATAGTAATACTGTTAACAAAGAAATTATTTTAATCTTCATTTGCACACTCTACTTTCTTAAAATATGAATATGTTCTCATATAATCATCTATTTTACTTTTTAAAATTAAATTATATTTTGCATCGTTTGGATCAAAGTATATAACATCGTAGTACTTAGCAAACACAGTAGTATCGCTATTAAGGCTTATTCTTGAATTATTATATATATAATTCATTTTTACACATTCATTTGTTTCTTTAAAACAAACCTCTACAAAAGCATCATCAATTTTTACTGTACTTTCAAAATATGAGTTATCTAATACTTTTTCATCATTATAAATAAATGCTCCGTTTTTTTCATAACAACCAATTAATTCCTCTTTTGTTATAGCTTTTTTTAAAACTAAATCATTACTTGAAATATTATTTTTATTACTATGGCAGCCAGTAAGAAACAATGTACCAGCTACCATAATAATCATTAATACTTTATTTTTCATTATGCGCAACAATCCGCCCTTCCATTACTTAAAGAATTTTTTCTACAACAATATTGATTACTACAATACATATTAGAACCACATTGACTATCTGATGTACATCTGCATGTTCCTCCGGAAGATCCTCCACCTGATGAACCGCCACCACCTGTTCCTGGGCCATATGATGAACAATTTGATGCTGCTGATAATCTACTTCTTGATATTGTACCATAAGCCGTTGAACCAGCTTTTGCAGCATAGTTACATACTCCATCACAACAATCTGAAATCCAGTATAATATATCTGCCGATCTATCACACCTATTACCGTTTATGGTATCGCAATTACTGCTACCGCCACCACCGCCACCTGGATTTGGATTAGGTGTTGGGTCTGGATCAGGTTCTGGGTAATAACATCCTGAATCATCATAGCAAGAACCATATGATGTTTGAGTTCCACAATATGATCCGTCGTAGTTAGATATTTTATCATAATATATAGTTGTTGTTCCACTTCCACAGCTTGTTGAACAGCCTGTTTCTCTTGAATAACTTAAATATGTCGATGAACAACAATCTTGTGTATTACATGGTGAACCATAATATCCATCGCATGATGTATTTAAATACTTATCATTACGATATTCGTATAGTTGACCGCCACCACAAACGCTTGAACATGAACCATAACTTTTAAATACGGTTTCTGTACACACCGCATAAACTTTATATGATGCTGTTTTTGTTTGAATATTATCTACATTATCTTTTGTAAATGCATATACCGTTTTATTTGCTCCTGAACCATCCCAACTATTAATTGTTAAT
>CABUPU010000001.1 GCA_902493595.1 uncultured Mycoplasma sp. | reverse complement strand
TTCCATATTAAATTTTTTTTAGAAAAACTATTGACTTTTAATAGTTAGCCTTTCTTTAATTAATTTATTTTAGTTTTTTTGATAATTCATATATAATAAATATTCCTATAAACATCGTAAGTAACATAATTATAAACATAATCCAATTAAAACCTTTAAAAAACTTAATCATAATTCCTATTTCAGTAAAAAGTAAAACACCAAGACTTGCGCCAAGAGATACTTTAAATATTTCTTTTTTTAAAACATCACTTCTCATAAATATCACCCTTTAAAAATATATTTTTTTAATATTTTCTAAACTACCGTTATAAAAGGATAATCTATAAATATCAATATCATTTTTACTATTATCATATATAATGTTATCATCATACTCAATTACCAAATTATCCTCAAGAGTATATGATGGAGAAAAAACATTAATTAAATACCCTAAAAAAGATCTTTTATGAGTAAAAATAACAACTTTTTTTAAATTACTTAAATTAGCAATATGCTCTATCTCACTCTTTACTCTTTTCCCAACTTCATTTAAACTTTCACCATCCGTAAGTTTAATATTAAAGTCATGTTCTTGCATAAAATATACATCCTTAATATTTTGTTTTTTTAAATTACCAATTCTTTCATCAGCAAACTTATCAGATGCATAAACATCTTTATTAATCCTTTTAGCAAGAGTTTTAGCAAAAAGCATATTACTCGCATTGGTGGATGAATAAATTGCATTAACATCGTTTAATAAAGAAAGTAAAGAAACATTTTTAGCATAATCTTTTATTTTATTTATTATAGGTAATCTTATTTTGCTTTCTGGTAAATTTAAATCATTATATATTAAATTATTTTCTATAATATTATTGCATATAACAATAATTTCCATTACTCACCCTTTAAATATTTAGCACTTAGTATATACCCAACGGCAAATAAAATCATTCCAAATATAAATTCTATTAATTTAAATTTATAGCCAAATATCAAAATAATAATATTAACTATTGAAGCAAACACAAACCCTACAATTGCAAAATATGTTTTAATCTTATGTTTATCTAAAAGATATTCCATAAGTTTACTCATACCAAATATTCCGATTAACATTCCTATTCCAAACACTAATATAATAAGAATATTAGTTCCTAAATTATTAAAATGCATAGTATCTGAAATAATTGCAAGAAGTGGTGCATAATAGCCAAGTATGATAAGAATAGCACTTCCTGAAACTCCCGGAATAATCATAGAGCCAGCGGCAACAATACCTACACCAAAAACTTTTAAATAGCCTATTAAATTTGTAGTAATAACAGCATCGTTTCCACTTCCTATAAATGAAAGTGAAAGTAAAATTGCTGCGCCAATTATAGAACACAAAATATTTGAAAATGTTATTTGCTTTTCAGTCTTCTTAACTATCATCTGGATTCCTCCAATAATTAAGCCTACAAAAAATAATAATGTTGCTACTGGAAATTTATTTAATGTAATATTTAAAATAAGACAGCATACTATGGCAGATGCTACAACTCCTAAAATAAAACTTATTAAAAATCCTTTTTCATTTTTAAAAGAAGTAAATAAATTATTAATTATTTTTAAAAGTCTTTCATAAATTCCCATTGTCATTGCAAGAACTGAGGAACTTATTGGGAAAATAATTCCAAAGCCAATTACAAATCCTTGCAAAAATGTAATAAATAAATTGTCTTTTTTAGTTTTTGTCATTTTTAACCTCAATTTCCTTTATTTCAACTTTATTAATTGCATCAAACTTTTTAGTTATTTTATCTGTAGTTGTAGTAAGTTCATCAACACTATTATTAACTGCCTTAATATTCTTAGATAGTTTATCCCATCTATCTTTGTATCTAGAAAATTCTACAGAAAGTTTATTTAATTCTTCATGAATAACTTTTGCATATTTATCTCTTTCAATATTTTTTATAATCATTGATATTGTCGAAAGAGTTGATATTAAAGTAGTTGGTCCAGTAATCCAAACTTTATTATTATAGGCATATGTAATAAGTTCTGGATGATATGCGTTTATTTCTGCAAAAATAGCCTCAGCAGGTAAGAACATAATCGCCTCATCAGTTGTTACACCTGGAACAATATATTTATTTTTAATATCATTAATATGTTTTTTTACATCTTGCACAAATAACTTTTCATATGCAAGTCTTTGCTCTTTAGTAAATGATCTATTAACCATTTTTTGATAGTTTTCTAAAGGAAACTTACTATCAATTGATATTGTACCAAGTGGTGATGGTGCATATAAAAGGGCATCCACAATATATCCATTATCAAATTTAACTTGTGTGTTATATATTCCCCCACTTGCAGGTCCAAAAGCATTATTTAATATATATTCAAGATTAACTTCGCCAAAAGTTCCCCTTGTTTTTTTATCAGTAAGCACACCCTGAAGTGATACAATATCTGCTCCTAAATCATCAATTTTTCTTTGTGCTTCATCAATTTTAGAAAGCCTTTCAAGTACATTATTAAATGTTTTATTACTTTTTTCAAAATTTTTATCAAGTCTTTCATTAACCATATCATTTATTAATGTAAGCTTTCTTTCTATTCTTTCATTTAATACTTCAAAATCATTTGTAAGTACTTTTGAAAAATCAAATTTAAAATCTCCTATCGATTTAGTAATATTTGTCTCAAATCTTCCGAGTCTTTCAACCATTTCACTATTATTATTTTTCTTAGATAAAAAAATTAATAAGCAAATCAAATTAACTACAAGAAGTCCAATAATTATATAATCTGTCATAATTCTACCTTTCTTATTATTTTCATTAAAACATTGTCCATCTTAACTGGGCTAATATATACTTCTTTCCCATTTTTAAGTTTTATTGCAAGTCTTTTTATAGATGTTGAATAAAATGGGTTAATATTTTTTACTACATAGCATTTTTTTATATCTTTATATGGTATTTCTTTTCTAATAAAGCCTGATCTTATAACAATTTTATCCTTTTGTAAAAAATATATTTTTACATAAAAGAAAAGCATTAATAAAAATACAACAAATAACTCTAATATTCCAAGTATCACATACATTGTATTTACTTTTAAAACAAGTATTATTGTTATTAAAGCAAGACATGTTATAAAGTAAATTCCAAAAAAAACATAATGAAAATTATCATAATAATTATTGATTTTCATTTTGCACCACATCTTATATTATCTATAAAAAATGAACCAGTAAAAGTTTTACCTTGAACATTTGCCTGTGATTCTGAAAGTAAATAAAATTTTAAATTTAAATTCCAAGTCTTTGTTGTTCCTGTTACTGAACTATCACTAATTGTGGCATCTTTTACAATGGTTTTTCTAACTTTTTCATTTTTAGTTATCCATGTACTGTCATATGCGAAATTCTTTTCATCAGCAAAATCATTTGTACCACTAGGATCACCTGAAGAAACAGTTAATGTTAATTCTTTTTTATCAGCATTTGTAACCGGAATATTACTACTTCCATAAATATCACTACCTGAATCATATTCATACACTATATCATATAAACAAGTATAATTTGTTCCTGTACCTCCGAGTGCAAGTGAAACATTTAAATTAACATTACTATTTGCAACAACATCGCCTGGAGACGAAGCAATCATATTTGCAAGTGTAGCATGAAGTTCAAGAGGCGCTGAAGTTGAAGTAAATGTAGTGTTAAAACCCTTACTAGTGGTAACATTTATATTAGATGTACCATTTACATTTGCTCTAAATGTACCAAAATATGCAAAAGAAGCACCAGCTATCATAATAAGAAGTAATAAAATTGCTATCAAACTTGAAACAGTTAATTTATTTTTATTTTCCATATTCATCATATCCTTATAAAATAATTTTACTATATTTTAGCAATAAAAAAAAGAATAAATTATAAAAAATATTCTTTTTTTATCTTTTTATTAATAATATACAATTGTTGCAAGTATTAATAAAACTGCAAGCATTATTACTGCAAACATCCAAATATACTTAAACCATGATTTATAATCAATTTTTAGATAAGATAAACCAACCATAAGCATACCACTAACTGGCATAAGAATTTGTGCAAGACCATAAGTAACAACATAAATAGTTTGAACAAGTGTAACATCACTTGCATAACTTGCATTTATAAAGCCACCAACAGCATATCCTGTATATCCTAAGTCAGCATGGAAAATAGATGTAATAAATGCTGTTACTGTTGTAATGTATGGATTAAATGTTTTTGTTAGTCCAAATGTCCAGTTAGATAAAGCTGGAATAAATGGAGATGTATATGCAACAATAAATACTACATATACTAAAACAAATAGGCATACAGGTTTAAGCATTTTCTTTGCACCTTCACCAAATGATGTTAGAAATTCTTGAAATTTGAATTTTGACATAAATGCCACTACTGCTGATAAAACCATTAACATGCTTACTAAAGCAGTAATTTCAAATTTACCAAATTCTACAGCACCTGAACCTAAAATATAACTAAATAATGTAAATTCTTTACCTATTTTAAGTTCTGTTAACCACTTATGGAAATTTGCAAATATTTCAATTTTCCAGTTAGTCATCCAAGCAGTATATCCTAGAACTAAGTATATAAATAAAATACTAAATACTACGATAATTGGCCAAGTACTAACTTTACCTTTAACCTCAACAGCATTATATGGATCAATTTCTGAAGTGTTTTCTTCTTTAGCTTTTTTATTTGACTTTCTTGTAAGTTTAAAGATTAATAAACCTTCGTAAGCTACAAGTGCACAAGCTGCAATGATAGCACGATAACCTAAACCACTAGTTACTTCTGTAGACATATAGTAATTTAAGAAATATAGTCCATCACTTCCGTATGTAGCACCGCAAAGTCCAGCTAAAATTGAACCAAATGTTACAGCAAATGTAGTAAGTTTACTTTGTCCCATATTAAGTAAAATTGATACTATAAATGGAACGAATACTAATAATGCAAATGTACTTTTAAGTAGTGATGATAAAATAATTATCACACTTGAAGTAACAACCATAAAAATAGTTTCTTTACCTTTTAGTTTTTTAGAAATCTTACTAACTAAAGCACTATATGATTTAGTTTTAGATAAAATTCCATAAAAACCGCCAAGAATAAATAAGTAAATTAAAGTTGTTAATCCAAAGTAAGCAGCGTAATATAAAAGTGATGGAAGATCAGCAAGACCTATTCTTTTCATTGCTACTTCGCCATATGTAGAACCATTAAAATATCCATAAGGAACTACCCATGTAATGCATATTGCTACGAAAATAGCAATTAAAAGCCATCTAAATAAATCACTATGTTTACTTTTGCAAGTCATTACTGCAAAAAATGCTGCAACAGCAAGTATTAAAACAATACCGATTACTATTCCCATATTCTACCTCCTTAAATAAATTATACTACGGATAGTCAAAAAAAAAAAGCAAATATTGCTTTTTCTCCCAATTTTTACCCTATTCTATATGGATTTGAAGAGCTACCATCTCCACCAACTATTTTTAGGATACTAGAATCTAGATAAAATGTTGGACGAACTGCATGCTTGTTGTTGCTGACATAGTTGCTGTTACCGACACCCATATACACATACCCTCTTGAAAATAGAACTGCAGAAGCATAATACGAAGGTGAGGATGTTGGAGAAAGTAACCATTCATTTTTGTTTGAACCCCAACTTGCTACTTGTGATGTATATAACCAATCATTATTTTTACAATCAGCATATGAAGACCACGATTGTAACGCATATTCTCTACAACTTGACTTATTTGTCGATGAACCACCAACTGTTGCATATCCATAATCACTGGGGTATATTAACCCAACCTTTGCATAGATACTTGATGGATTTCCAATGTTTATTGCACTTGTATTTCTTTCTTGTGTATAAATATTTTCAACTGTTAAAGTACTATAATTTCTTGAACTTGCTCCTCCTAAATGCCATTTTGTAATTGTAATTGCATCTGATAATTTACTATTTACACTCAAAATATTAGTTAAAGTGGTTAAATATGTTCCATTTAATTCTGTTTTAAGTGATGCTGTGCTCCAATCGTTATCTCCTGCTGAATTCCAATACTTTCCACTTGTTCCTCCATAATTATTTGTATCTATTACCTTAAGTAGTTTTTTAGTACCACTACTATTTGTTCCATCACTTGATGTATCTTCGTCAAAAAGTCCTATTATTCTAAATAGTAAAGAACTACTTGAACAACTTCCACTTTTTTGATTATCTAAACAAATATAGTTATTTGGATTTGCTCCTTCATATCTAAGTCCATTCTCATCAAATATATCAGTATTATTTGCTACCATTAATGCTTCAAATGATGTTCCAAGTGATATTGTAAATTCTTTTGTAGTAATATTTCCAGCACTATCTTTTACCCATAAATAATATGTTCCTTCCACATCTTGTGTAAATGATATTGTTTGACTTGTTCCAGAAAAACTATTATATTCTTCGGGTTCTATAATACTGTTTTCACTTACTCCATAATGTGCAAGTGATATGTTGTCTGTAGCGGTAAATGTAACTGTTGTGTCATTAACACTTAACGAAGAAATTATTGGTGCTTCGCTATCACTATTTTTATCAGCATAAACATTACATACTGCTTTTTGAGTTGTTAATACTACTATATTTCTTCCTACTATTGAAACTGTTGCTCCATTTGTACAGTTTGTTTTACTAGTATTAACTGTATAATAATATCCTGTTTCATAAAGTGGTAGTTGCCCCATTTGATTATAGTTTTTATCATCAGTATTACCCAATTCATTTTGAACAAATAAATTTACTTCATAATCATCTATATAACCATCTATAGCATCAAAATATACTTTGCATTTTCCTTTTTTAGTTGCATCTACATAAAACTTTTGATTTTCATATTTTTCTATCGTAATTCCTGTATCACATATAGATTTACTTTCTACATAACTATAAGATGATGCACTTGGTACATAATAAGATAATGAATATGTTCCAATTCCTACACCATTATCATTTTTATTTTCTCTATACACTTTTATTGATACATCTGATGAATCTATTAATGCTACTCCAGAGATAATTAATTTTGAACTTTTATTTTGATAAAATGAATATGATATTAAAATTACACTTGAAAGTATTGATAAAATAATTATTGTTAAAATTGTTAAACACCTCTCTTTATTACTATTATAATAACCTTTAAAATTAGCTATAAACCTTTTCATACTCTACACCTTTCAAAGTCAGATAAATAAAGGCATTAACTTTCTTATATTATATAGATATAAGAAAATATTGCTTTGATTTTTCGGTAAAAAGGACTTGAAAAAAATACCAAAAAATGGTTAAATTATATTGAAAGTAACATAAATACGGGGATGATTTTTCCTATATCTATATAATTTAAGAAAATACGAACAAGGTAAATACTAGGATTATCACTTATCTTAGTATTTTATATTGAAACTAAAAAAAATTAACAATTTTATGTTAATCTTATGTCTTGTTTTGTCACTATATGTCGAGGTGCTTGCAATACTAAAATAAATATGTATAATAACTACTCGAATGTGCTGGAAATGGCGTTACCTTCTTAATTTTTTCTAGGGGTTTTGGTGCACCAAGATTTAAACTAGATGAAAGGAGGAATGTAAATGAGCAAAAAGAAACTCGAAAGAGTAGTAATTTTGATTATTGTCTTATTATTCTGAAATAGCTATCCAGAATATATAAAACGCGCCGTCCAGATTATGATAGAAATCATTATGTGGTTATACCATGTTTTGAAATCTATTATAGACAGATAGCGCTATTTGAATACTCAGGTAACGCGAACTTCCTTCACATTCACCTATTTATAATATATCATTTTTTTATATATTTATGCAAGTGAATTTGAAACTAAAAAAAATAATAATTTCTTATTACTTTTTATTTGTGTTACCACTTGTTCTTGAATAGTTATCATAATTATTTAAATTTCTTCGGGAAAATGATAACTTATATTCATCTTTAGGATTAACATTTTCTTTCATATTATTAGTTTACTCATAAATAGTTAAAATATAACAAAAAAAGACTATAGTAAATCACTATAATCTTTGTCATCATTATTAAGTGTTATTATCTTTTGATTTTTTATTGCCTCATAAATAAGGTTTTCTTTATCAATTAATTTTTCATATTCCTTAGCAAGTTTTAAATCTGGATGAATAACTGGATGTTTAGGAACAAATATTGTACAGCAATCTTCATAAGGTCTAATTGAAATATCATAAGTGCCTATTTTCTTTGCTAAATCAATAATTTCAAGTTTATCAAAACAGCATACTGGTCTTAAAACTGGTTTTTTTATGGCTTCATTAATAACTTCCATACTCTTAAGAGTTTGAGAGGCAACTTGACCTACACTTTCACCATTTATAATAACATGAGCATTACATCTATTAGCCACTAAAGCGGAAATTTCATACATAAATCTACGCATAATTGTTATTAAATAATAATTAGGAATATTTTTAATTATTTCCTCTTGAATATGAGTAAAATTTATAATATGAACTTTAACATTACCATTATAAACTGATAATTTTCTTGCTAAATCAAATACTTTTTCTCTTGCCATATCAGATGTATGAGGTGGAGAATCAAAATAAATTACCTCAAGTCTGATACCTCTTTTCATAGCAAGATAGCCCGCAACAGGAGAATCAATTCCTCCAGAAAGCATAAGAAGGCCTTTACCTAAAGTTGAAACCGGGTAACCTCCTAAACCTTTAATACCTCCAAAATAAATAAGTACTTCATTAATTCTAATTTCAATACAAACCTCTAAATCAAAATTTTCAAGTAATACTTTTTTATTAGGAATATTTTTTAAAATATGAGCTCCAACGAGTTTAGAAACTTCTACTGAAGGTATTTCATAATGTTTATCACTTCTTTTTGTGGTAACTCTAAATGTATTAAACTCTTTATCTTTAATCAAAGATAGAACATTTTCTTTAATTGTATCAAGATTTTTTTCTTTAAAAATATAACCTATCATTATTTCATGAATACCAAATACAGTTTTTAGTTTTTCCATAACTTTAGGTATATTTTCTGTATATATAATCATTCTACCAACATCAGATGATATACTGAAAGTTTCTTTTTGTAATAAAGATTCAATATTATGCTTTAATGTTTTAATAAAAAAATTAATATTATCACTTTTCGTAGAAAGTTCTGCATATTTTATAATAATAACTTTTTCCATTTAATCCTTCCTTACTAAACTATTAAGTGATTCAAAATTTCTATCGAAAGCCTTAAGAAATTTATCAATTTCATCACTTGTAGTTATGCTAGATAAACTAATCCTTATTGTATGTGAAGCCCTTTTTATATCATTATATAATGCCATTACTGCATTCGATGTTTCTCCTGAAGAACAAGCAGTATTCGTAGATAAATATATTTCTTCATTATCCATTGCATGAATAAATGTTTCTGGTTTAATATTCATAAGTGAAATATTTAAAATATGTGGAATAGAATACTTAGTTTTATTAATTAGAATATCTGGATATTTACTAAGTTTATTACATATTCTTTCATTTAATAAATTTACATATTTTTCTTTTTTTTCAATACCTTCGAGTGCAAGTCTTAAAGCCTTAGCAAATCCCACAATCAAAGGAAGTGGTGGTGTACCTGGTTTTAAATCATTAGACTGTCCACTGCCATAAATAATTGGTTTAATTTTTACTGTACTATTTTTATAAAGCATTGCTATTCCTTTTGGACCATATATTTTATGTGAGGATATTGTAGCTAAATCAGTATCTAAAAGAGAAACAGAAATTTTTCCTACAGCTTGAGTCATATCACTATGAAACAAAGTATTAGGATTTTCTTTCTTTATTATTTGTCTAATCATTTTAAGAGGTTGTCTTATACCAAGTTCACTATTAACAGCTGCAATACTAACCAAAATTGTATCAGGTCTAATTAATCTTTTTAACTCCTCAAAATCTACAAGTCCATCAGCATTTGAACTTACATAACTAATTTCAAACCCTATACTTTTTAAATAATCACAAATATCATATACATCAGCATGTTCAAGTTTTGAAACTATAATATGTTTACCTTTTTTAAAATAAGCTAAAGCAATTCCAATTATTGCTAAATTATTACTCTCTGTTGAGGATGATGTATAAGTAATTTCACTTTCTAAAATATTAAAACAATTTGCAATTTGTTTTGTTGCACTATTAAGTAAATTTCTTGATTTAATGCCTAGTCCATTTAAGGAATTAGCATTACCAATAAACTCTCTAGTTACTTTATTCATTGTATCTTGTACCTCTAAAGCAACTGGAGTTGTAGCACTATAATCTAAATAAATCATAAATCCCCCTTAGTCCTTGAAATTTTCAAGTAACTTATGATGTATACCTGGTTCAACTATATTTATTGCACTAATTGCTTGCTCTAAACAAATCTTATAATTTCCTTTATAAAAAGAGTTTTCTGCTTTAGTTAAACCAAAATCAACATCTTTATTAACTACTCTATATCTATTTCCATAAACTATTGCCATTTCTGCCATTTTTGCAGTTTTTGTTGTTTCATTAATTGTATTATAAACTTTTAAAACTAAATCTCTTGCTGTATCCACACGCATATTTAAAACTTTAATTGAAATTGGCCTTTTTTCAAGTTCCGCAACCATTTCTTTTATAGCAAGGGAAGCCTCGGCAAACTCTACATAATAATTTTTAGGTACAACTGGAAGTTTATATTCTCTTGCTTTTAATTTACAATCTTTTAAAATTTCTTCGATTTCTGTAAGTTGTTCTTTTGCTCTTAATTCATCATCCTTTAAACTACTTAAAGTTTCTAAAGTATGATTTAATTTCTCTTCATTTTTAAGAAGTTTATTATTTATATTTTCCATCTCACTAGCAAGTTTTGAATATGCTAATGTTTTATTTCTAAATATATCAATTATATGATCATAACTATTATGGTTATCAATTATATTATCTTTGATTTCAATAATACTTGCAACTTCTTCATCAGTTAAATCATAACTATATTTAAGTTCATCAACTTTCTTAAATAATTCTTGACTTATTTTTTCAAGCTTAGAAAGTTTTATACCAATACTACGCATATAATCATCAAAAAGTCTTTTACATACTTTTTCATTTTCAAAATCATTATATAATGAATCAAAATAATCATGCATCGTTTTAAGTTCAAAGATTGAATCCTCAACATCTAAAACATTTAATCTTTGAAATATATCAATTATCTTTTTATTTGCCTCTTCGATATTATATTCAATATTTAAATAATCTAAATTATAACCACTTTGAACCATTTTTTTATAAATCAATTTTATATCTTCGATTTTCTTAGGAATAAGATTTTCTCCATATAAACAAATAGTTTTTGTTTCATTTATTATTTCATTTAAATTTGAAACAATATCATCAATAGCCTTAACAATTTTAGGTGCTTCAGTATAAGCATTTTTATCCATAGCATTTTCAAAACTTGCAAATAATTTGTCAACATTTTCAAATTGTAATTCTAAAGGAGTTTTAATCTTACTATAACTTTCAGGATCTTCTTTATAAGCCGTAAGTACAGTTCTATACTCCGCTTTTAATTTAGTAATTTTATCTCTATTTCTTTCCTCACTTAAAGTAATTTCTTTAATTTCATCAAGTAAAATCCCAGATTTAGTTTGTAAATAGTTCAAATCCATTTCTGTCTTTATAATTGAGGCTTTTAAATTTGCATAATCCTTTGTTTCAAAGTATCCTTGTACTTCATTTATTAAATCTGTTATCTTTGGTATATCTTCATTTTTAATTTCATTAAATTTTTTTTGCCATAATTCGTATTTTTTTCTTAAATCATCATTATTAATTAAGCTTTCAACTTTATTAAGTTCAGAAAGTATTCCCGCAGAAATTACTAAATTTTTTTGTCTTTCTAGTTCATTTATTTGAGCTAAATATTTCTTCTTAGTTTTATTTGAAATCACTAGTAAAACAATTACAATTATTATCATTGTAAGAAAATAGTAACCAATAGCAAATAACATAAACATTTCTCTAGTCATCCATTTTTTTCCTTTACATATATTTTATTTTATCATAAATGTATAAAAAAAAGAATATGATTTTATTGATTTTTTTTAATATTTATATTATAATTAATTTGCTTTACGAAAAAGCATTCATCCTGCGCCCATAGCTCAACTGGATAGAGCATTTGACTACGGATCAAAAGGTTGGGGGTTCGAATCCCTTTGGGCGTACCAATTTTAAAAATTTCACATTTTTATAAGCGTAGTGCATTTTTTATTTGCAAAGCTTAAAATTTGTGATATAATTAATTTGTTTTCGAGAAGTAGCACAGCTTGGTAGTGCACTACGCTTGGGACGTAGGGGTCGCAGGTTCAAATCCTGTCTTCTCGACCATTTAAAATTTACTAGGGAAACCTAGTTTTTTTTATTGTCTAAACCCCTAGTCCCAATATTGGTACTATTGTATAAATAAAATAACACCTTGTTATTCATTTTTTCTTCATTTCTGATTATAATATTAATGGTCAAAGTAGGAAGATTCGCAGTTAAGTTTTTAAAACTATTGCACTACGAAATTAAGCTACTTTGATTGACACAATATGGTTCTTATGTTATAATTGAACCTATAAAAGAACTGATCTAGTTGGACTTACTGACGCTTTCGGTTCTTTTTTTTGCTTTTAAAATACTTTAAATATCTTTCTTTTCCCATAAAAATAACTTCTTTATATACAGAATTATACTTTTCTCTATTTAATAATTTTTCTATCTGTTCCATTGCCATTTCATTAGTCAAATCACAATTATCAGTATCAATATTTACAATAATTTTATTAGATTGTTTTCTAGCTTCATCAAATCATCTTTGTATTTTTTTCCTTTGACTATTCCTACTTTCACTTTTATAAACACTTTTAATTTCATAATAATCATTTGAAGTTTTACCGATTCTTTCGATATCAGGGACATTAATACTAGTGGGTTTTTCAATTTCTCTTAACAAATTCATATTCCAACCTAATTCTTCTCTTAATCTGTTTATAACTTTTCTTTCATCCTTTGTTAAATTGGCTTTTCTAAATTTAGCATTATTTTTGGTATATGTAATTTTATTCCCTTTTTCATCAAGTGTATTAAAATTACAAACAAACTCAGGTTCTATGATTTTTACTTTTTCATTTTTTATTGCATCGTATGTAATATCTTCATATTGTGTTAAATTAAATTCAGATATTACCGTATCTCTTTTATTTAATAATTCTTTTCTTTGAGCAAATTTTTGAATATTCAAAGGTAATATTAAGCCTCTTTCTAATCTATCAAGCCTTTTGATATTTTTATCAATACAAGTCAATTTATAATTATTATTATTGTTATTACTACTATTTATCAAATTAACATCATCATATGAAGTCAGCCTATTTTCTTTTACACTTTCGTGCAAATGTAATGTATTTTCTATCAAAAATTTTTTCATTTATTTTTTAATTTTCAAAAATATTTCTATGTCATTTTGAAATTCTCCCTTCATATATATTTATTACCGGAAAATTTCTGATTTCCTCCTTTTTTTGAAAAATTTCTTAAAAAAAGTCTAAAATTTTACACGGTTTTGACATTTTTTAAAAATGGATTTTACATTATATTTATATATTTTCTGCGTAGAATAATTTACATTATTTAAGATCAAAAAAATACACTAATTATATAATTCTACAAAAATAAAAAAGGAATTAAACTCCTTATTTATTAATACTATTCATAAATTCTGATAATTTAGTAATTCTTTTATCAAGACCACTGACAAGTTTTTCTTTTCTTTTGTCAGACATGTCTAATTTATCTTGATATTTTTCAAGTATCAATCTATAGTCATCACAAATTCCCTTTAATTTAGATAAATCGATTCTTAAAATGTCTTTACCTATGGTTTTTAGTATATCTTCATAATCTTTATCGGTATTACTAAAGAATTTTCCTTTGCCTGAGGAAAAATATATTTCATCTGTATATTTATCACATTGCATACTTTCTCCAGTATCAAATATCGGTGCTACCCTTTCCCATTTTAAAGTATTTACATTACGAATGACGCCAAAATTTTTAAGATGTCTATCATTATTAAGCATTAAATAATCAAGAACAAATAAATTTTCCATATTTTCTCTTGCATTAGGAACATTATGTTTTTCTAATATTTGTATGTAAAATTCATAATCATTTATATTATTTGGCTTTTTTTCAGAATTATATATATCATATGCTGATATTAGCTCCTCATTCTCATTTATAAAATCATTACATTTAGAGATTAATTTTGTTTTATCAGACCACTCTACCTCATAATTGCAATAATCAAAATCTAATCTTTTACATATTTGTGAAGCAAGATATTCATTAATTGGTTCCTCTTTATTAGAGGTATAAGTTCCTTTTACTAAAACCCTTTTACCATTTTCAATAATCCATCCCTTTTGAAGCATTCCATCCGTCGTATTATTTGGAGATCTAAAAATATTTTTATCTAAACTAATTTTGCTTTTTGAACTACTATCAAGACTGGCATCAAGATATGCTTCATATTCAAAGTCATTGGTAAAGAAATTAATATCTTCCCATTTTACATCACTATTTATTTCTTTTAACCAATATTGATCTGACAAAGATAAACCATAAGATTTATTAAGAAGTTCATCACTTGAGGAAACTCCTAACTTATCTAGTAACTTTTCTAAATCTTTTCTCCAAGAAGGAATACCTCTACCTCTAAACCAATCATTTACAGCTTTAGTTAAACTAAAACTCTTATTTTTTGAGGCATTAAAAACTGCTAATGGAGCATATTCAATATTATATATTTCATATATTTGACTTATTACATTATATGAATTGTATTCAATTAACAATATTTTTTGATTTTTATTCATCAATATACATTTCATAAAAACTCCTCCTTAATAAAAAGTTTATTTCATAAATAATTATATCATCCAAAATCCCTATTTGCAAATCAAAAAAAGATACTAAAAAGTACCTTTATACACCAATTTTAATATTTCTTTTTTTTAGAATACATTTACGAAGATAATCTACTGGGAAAACTGTTAAAGATAAAATAAGGCAGAATAATAATTCTTTAAAAGTTAATCCATAAGTTCTAAATAAATTACCTCCATAATAGATAATATAAATTTGAGCAAAGAAGATAAATGCATTGATAATTAAGAACACTTTATTTTGAAGTATATGAGCAAAAATATTTAATCTGTGAGTACGGGAGGCAAATGAATTACAAATACCCATAAAAATGAAAAGTGCGAAATAAGCCGTATATAAAAATTTATCTCCCTCGGAAAATCTGATAAAATGTCTAATAATTGGTAGTTTTAAAAATAGTAAACAAACTACTGCACAATATGCACCATTAACGACAATTTGATTTAACATATATTTATTTAAAATAACTTCATCCTTATTTTTAGGTTTTTCACTCAAATATTCCTTAAGCGGTGGTTCATAAGAAAAAGCAAGTCCTGCAAAAGTATCCATAATCATATTAAGCCATAACATTTGAATTATAGTAATTGGTGTTGATATTCCCACAAGGACACCAACTATTGAAAGTATTAAAGCGCAAATATTAACCGTAAGCTGATAAATAATAAACTTTCTTATACTTTTAAATATCGTTCTTCCGTACAAAATAGCCTTACAAATCGAAGAAATGTTGTCATCTAAAATTACTATATCGCTAGCATCTTTAGCAACTTCAGAACCACTACCTAAAGCAAAACCAACATCACTTTTTTTAAGAGCAAGTGCATCATTTACTCCATCACCAGTCATACCAACAACTTGCTTATAAGACTGAAGTACACTTACAAGTCTACTTTTATCTTGTGGTAAAGCCCTAGCAATAATACATAAATTAGGATATAAATTAATTATTTGTTCATCAGTAAGTACTGAAAGTTCATTATGGGTTAAAGCAACTGATTTTTCATTATAAAGTCCTAATTCTTTACCAATACTTACGGCTGTTTCTTTAGCATCTCCAGTTATCATAATAACCTTTATTCCAGCATTTTTTATTAAATCTAAACTTGGTTTTGCCTCAGGTCTTAAAGTATCCGAGATAACAATAAGGTTAATAAAAACTAAGTCATCCTTATTGTTGCCATATGCATTAACCAAAACACGATATCCTTTGGAAGTATAATTTTTAATCATACTTTGAATAAAACTTTTTGAAATAAATTTTTCTTCACTTCCAGATAAACTCAAATATTTTTGGCATTTATCAAGTAAAACTTCACTAGCACCTTTATAAAAATAATAATCTTTAGTTTGAACCATACTATATTTATCTTCCGAAGAAAATAACTTCTTATTTATTATTTCATCAGTTATTTTCATGTTACCAGTAAAATTTTTAATTGCCCTATCAGTCGTATTTCCACCAATAATTTTATCATTATCAAAAACACTTTCACTATTTAAATATAATGACTTTGTTAAAATATCATAATACTTTCCATAACACTTTAATTCATTTTTATTTTGAAAACACTTACCCTCTTTAGTCATAATATATTTTACATTTAATTTTCCCATTGTAAGAGTTCCAGTTTTATCACAAAGAAGTACATTTAGACTTCCGCTTGTTTCAATACCTACAAGTTTACGAACTAAAACATTATCTTTTAACATTTTTTTCATATTCGAAGAAAGAACTAAAGTAATCATCATAGGAAGTCCCTCAGGGACTGCCACAATAATGATAGTTACAGTTAAAGTAAGAACATAAAATAAATAGTTAAGCATAAGTGGTATATTTTTAACTGTTTCAATGATAAGTTCTAAATTAAAATTATTTTTTACAACAATTTGCATAAAAAGATAGGCAAAACTTGCTAAAAATGCACCAACATAACCAAGTTTACTGATACTTTTTGCAAGCACTCTAAGTCTTGTTTTAAGAGGACTTTCACCCTTTTCCTCTTGAACACCGGAGGAAATACTTCCCATAAATGTTTTATCACCAATTTCAGTTACTTTAATCTTAGCATTACCTTTGTATATTGTACTTCCACTGTAAACTTTATCGCCTATTTTTTTATGAACTTCTTTACTTTCTCCTGTAATAAAAGATTCATCCACCTGAAGGCTTCCCTCTTTAATAATACCATCGGCACATATTTTATCTCCAGATGCTCCTTCGAGTAAATCATTTATAACTATTTCTTTTGATGGAACAATAGTAAGTTTTCCATTTCGGTATACTTTAGCGGATGTTTTACTACTTTCTTCGAATAATCTTTCAAATGCTTTATTAGAGCCATATTCACTTATTGATGAAATAAATGAAGCTAAAAAAATTGCAATAACAATCCCTAATGTTTCATACCAATCAAAATTTTTAAATAAAAAAACTATTTTAATTGAAAGCGCTATTAAAAGTATTTTTATTATCGGATCAGATAATGCCTCCAATAATATCTTAAAAAATGTACTACTTTTCTTTCTCGTTATTTCATTACTACCATATTTTTTTCTTAACTCCAAAACCTCTTTATCATTTAGTCCCAAAGTAAAATACCTCCATTTAAGTATATTAAAGAAAGTAAAATATAATGACTATTTGACACAGACTTTACATTTTAAAAAAAGTATGCTATAATTAAATTACTTAAGGGGGAAAAATAATGAAAAAAAGTACATATTTTATTACAGTTACTATTATGAGCATTCTAATTTGTTTAATTTCAGGAGCACTTTATGTGTATGGTAAAGATATTAGCACAAATAATTATTACTTAAACAAAATTAATTCAAATGAAATTATTGTTTATAATATGAACAAAGAATTTGCACAAAATAAAAAAGTTACTAAATAGTTAGTAATTTTTTTTTGAATATTATTTAATAATACCACCATTTTGAAATGAATATTCAGTATTTAATATTGGATACTTTGCTAATATCTCCTCTTTATTATGTATTCTAGAAACTACCCAGTAAAATAAGGTATCAATATTTGAACTTTTTCCTTGGTATACTCTATAATCACTATTTAATAAAGCAAGATCATTTTTAGCTCTTTCTTCATAAGTTCTTAAAAGTATATCACTCATTTTAAAACCTAAAGATGATATATACTCTCTAAGCAAAATATTTGCATTATATCTAGAGTTAACCACTACTATTAAAGTATTATGATTTTCTTCAGCATAACCAGGTAAATTTTCAGATAATACTTGATCTTTAAATTCTTTAAGTGTACCATTACCATTTTCAAGCATAAAACTTTGATATGCATAATTGCATTTATAAAATGCAGTTTCAAGTAATTCTAAATATTTTCTTTGATAAAATAATTCTTTAATATCATTTTCATTAAATGTAATTTCTTTACTACCACTAGGACTTGTAAATACACATTCAAATTTATTAGAAGTAACATATTCTACAAAATATTTAAATAAAGATAGTTTTTCATCATCAGTTATATCTAAATTATCAGAAAGCATCTCTTTTATGAGTCTATTTATCATTTCATTTTTATTAGGAAAATTATTTTCAATAAAATATAACATTACTCTTTCATCAGATAATTCATATCTTGATTGATTTAGAATTTTTTCTTCTTTACTTTTTAGATATTCCTCCACTCCACTTAAGGATAATAACATATTAATTTTATCATAACCAAGTGATTTAATAGTATATAAACTAAGAAGTTCCTCACTACTTACATTTTGATCTAACATTGGTAAAAGTTTATCTATACATTCTTTTATCAAAACAGATTTATATCCACATTTTTGACATTCATCCATATGAAAACTCCCTTTACATAAAGGACATTTACTTTCTTTACTAATTTGTGAACATAAACTTTTTATACTATCCATATAATTAGTATACCACACTTCTAATTAATTAAAAATATAAACTCCAATAAAATTTTATCAATAAATTAATATATTTATCTTTTACCATTTCATAAAAAAACTTAGAAATTTTATCTTTCTAAGTTACCTTTTATACTTAAAACAAGTTCACTAAGTTCCTCCATAGTTTGATTATATATATCCTCTTGTTTAATAATTACTCTTGCATTTAATAAACTATTTGCATAAGATAAAATATCTTCATTGTCAATAAAATGTTCATTATAAAGAATCTTTAATAAACTTGAATATTCTATAAAACTTGTTTGGCTTATTCTATATTCAAGTACATAACTTTGCATATGTTCAAGTGTCTTGCAAGCTTTAATTGCAATTTTTACCATATGTAATGGATATTCTTTATTATTCATGTTTTGCCTCTATCTATGAATGCTTTCTTTTTTGTATTTAATTTGATTTATAAGTTCTTCAAGTCTTTCAGCACTTTCAACAAATATTTTTTCACTACCTAAAAGCACCTCTGCGCTTGAAAGAATATTAGCATATTTTAGTATAACGTAATCATTTAAAATCTTTTTTTCATATAAAGTCACTAATGAATCAACATATTCTTTAAAAGTATTCATATCTAAACGGCTTATTAATACATACTTATGCATTTTTTCTAAATACTCGATTATTTCACTTAAATTTTCATTATTCATAACAATCCCCCTCAACTACAGTGATTATAACATATTTTAATTTTTATGTCAAATTACTGTAAAGTAGCAGTATCAAAATAAATAACATCATCACTTGCACTATTAATAAATCCAATATTATTTTCTTTTAAAGTATAAATAACAATTGCACTGTTAAAGGAAACATATTCATTATTATATTCCACTAAATTATTTTCTTTAGCTTTTTTAATAATATTATTAAAATTATAATTATCTAAACTGTTTACTACAAATATGGTACTTGGATTATATTTAAGTTTATCAAATATTTTTTCCATATTGTTATTTACTTTTAAAATATCATAATTAATTGACGATGCTAAATCATTTATTAGATTTTTATAATCACCTACAAAAGTTAAAACACTTACCCTATTATTTTCAAGTTTATTAATTATTTTATTAATTATATTTTTATGATAGTCATTTTTTAAATTCTTTATTCTTTTAACTTTTTTAGAGTTATCTATAATATTATTTTTAAGTTCTAAAACATTTAATATATCTTCTTTAGTGGCTACTACATTTTTACCACTTTTAAGTAAAGTTAAATCTTTTAAAAGATTTTTTTCTTCTTTACTTTTAATAAGAGCCTCTTTAAAATTACCAAGTTCTATATTATATATTTTTTTAGTTTGTAAACCCTTTAATTTAAGTTCTTTTTCTTTAATAATACCATTTGAATAGTTATATTTTACATATGAAAGAGTGCTATCTAAAAGTTCTATTGCTTTATCTGGATTTTTCTTATTTGGAAAATAAACATTAGCAAGATGAACTAACACTTCAATATCTTCATTAGAAATATTTACTTTATGAAAAGTTGTATATTCCTCTTTTACACTTTTTAAAATATCAATTGTTTCATTTTCAGTAGGCTCTTTAATAAATATTGTTTCAAATCTTCTGGCTAAAGCTTTATCTTTAATGAAATATTTTTCATATTCTTCTTTAGTTGTTGCACCAATACATTTAATATTTCCTCTGGCAAGTGTTGGTTTTAAAATATCACCTGCACTTATAGCACCTTCTGCAGCACCAGCATTAACCATTGTATGCATTTCATCAATAAATAAGATTACGTTATCATTACCTTTTATTTGATCTAAAATATTATTAAGTCTTTCTTCAAACTCACCACGGTATTTAGTACCTGCAATAAGTGATGACATTGAAAGTGAAACAATTATAAAATCTTTAAACTTAAAAGGAACTTTATTAAGTTTTATTCTTCGAGCAATTTCTTCGACTATAGCACTTTTGCCTACTCCCGCATCTCCAATTAAAAGTGGATTACATTTTTTCTTTCGCATTAAAGTTTCAAGTATTAAATCAATTTCTTTTTCTCTACCAACAACCTTTTCATTAAATAAAGCTGTTTCATTTAAAATTTCACCATATTTAAGACACTTTAAATTACTAATGGCGGTATCATTTTTAAAATAATTATAAAGATTATCAACATCAACATCCATATTCATAAGTATTCTGATTGCTACGCCTTCACCTTCATTTAAAATATTAAAAAATAAACTTTCTTCACTTAAATTTTCAGTTTGAGATATTATTTTTTTTAAAAGAGGTGTATAAATATTAACATTACTTTCATTTTTCTCTGAAGGTATATATTTATTTAAAGTATCTGAAAAAGTATCATAAGTAACATTTAAACTTTTCAAATATTTACTTACTTTGTTATCATATTTTAAAATTGCCAAAAGTAAATGTTCTGTACTTACATATTCTGACTCTAATCTTTGTCTTTCTTCTTCAGCACTTCTAAATAATCTACATATATTTTCATCATAAATATTTTTCATACATTATAATTATGTTAAATGAAAATGTAATTTATTCATATTTATTGAAAGTTTTATTAAAGTAATTTATAATTAATATAGATAGAAAGGAAATCAATTATATATTAAATTGATTAAAAATTATTATGAACCAGTTAGATAAAATTAATTATTATATTAAACTTTATATTGAAAACTCTAAAAAAGATATGAATGAAAATGAAAGTTTAAATGTACATATTACCCTTTTAAAAGAGGTATTAAGTTATTTAAATGAAGATTATGATATAATTTTTGAAAATAGACTTAAAATTGAATTATTACTCCAAGAAATATTTCAAAATGATAGTTATGTAAATATTTTTATAAATAGACTTTATAGTAAAGATATTAAATCAATAAATGATTTTAAAAATATTTTATATGAACAAATGCAAAATGATTTACAAAAAAGTGCTATTTTAAAAGAAAATATAACAATATATTCAAAATTTTATAATTCTTGTAAAATATTTTTACTATCTTTGAAAAGAAATACTGCCGTATCTAAAAAAGTTACCGAAGATATAAAGCAAATATTAATTCTTATAAAAAATGAATATCATATATCTGATAAAGATTTAGCAATATATTTTAATGAACTTAATTTCTATAGTCAAAAAATTAAAGCATTTGATGAAAAACAAATTAATTTTATAAATGAATTATATTTAAAAATACCTACAATTGTAAATATGGGTTTTGAGGTTATTACCCTCGAAGATATAAATCCAAATAGAAAAAATATTTTAGATTCATGTGCTGATTATTTAAAAGATCAGATAGATAGACTAGATAAAGAAGAAATTATTTCTTTTATAATAGAATATAGTAAAGATTTCGAAGATGAAAAAGAAAAGAGTTATTTATATCAAAAACTAATGGAAATACTTCAAGAGGAACTACTTACTTATTATTCATTTATTTTAGATACAAGTATGTCACGTTCAAATGATGAAAGAAAAATGTTAACCGAAGATTACTTTAAAGTACTTAATATTTATACAAATGTTAGAGATTATTATGAAAAAACATTTAATAAAGAAATTATAATCGAAGATGCTCTTCTTCCCTTAAAAGAGGAAAAATTGCTTATATACTCTACGTCTAAAGTAAATCCTCTTAATGCAAAAATCATTTCTGATCTAAAGGATATTCCCGAAGAATATTATGAAAATATTATTAACCTTATTAATGGTTTTAAATATGGTACTCTTCCAAATGGAAGTATAAAAATGCTTAAAAATAATGAAAATTTAAAAGATTTATTTGAAATAAAAGGTTACCAAACTAGAATATTATTCAAACAAGTTAAAGATAATATCTATTGTATACTTGGTATGTTTAATAAAAAAAGTGATAATGATGTAAAATCTTATAAAACAATTGGAAAAAGAGATATTCCTAAAAACATAGAGCTTTCTATGGAAATTGCTCCCGAGATAGAAACCGAATTATTTAATAAATTAAATCAAAATAAAAGAACAAGTACAATATAAAAAAGATGGAAAATTAATCGTCCATCTTTTTTAGAATATTACTTTTCAATATCGTTAGCTATATTTGCTATATTGATATTAAAACTTTTAAAATGTACTAAGTAATACCTGTGTACATATTATTATTATATACAAGTACTACCAATTTATTATGGTAGTTTTTGGTAATTATCATTTTCTCTTTGATAATTAAGTGCCATTCCAATAGCAAAAACATATGCAAGAAAATAAAACCAAATCATTAATATACAAATATTAGCAAGTCCTCCATAAAATGATGTATAAGATGCATAATTTTGAATATAAGCTGAATATATCTCTGTAACAATTGTCCAAAGTATTGTTGTAAAAAGTGCTCCATAATTTGTATTATGTGATTTAATTTTTTTATCCGGGGCTAGTGTATAAATTATTTTTATTAGGAAAAATAGTAATACTATCATAATTGGGCTTCGTAAATATTCAAATACTTTTATAACTATGTTAGTAATGCCTGGATTTAAGTTTACTTTTGTTATTAAATTTACCACTACTCCACCAAATACAGGAACAAGTAATAAGAATATTAATAGAAATATTAAAATAATTGATAAAACAATAGCTTTAAATCTTCGTTTAAACCAACCTTTATTTTCTATATTATAAATTGTATTTGAACAAAGAATTACTGAGTCCATACCATTACTTGATAAATAGTAGCATGTTAACAAAAGTATTGTTAACTTTAAACCTGTACTTTCTGAACTTGTACTTAATAGTAATTTTGCGACTTCATTAGAAAATGCCTTTTCTAGAAAACTATAAATAAAATCCATTGAAAGGTTAAGTATTGAAGCACCATAAGTAAGAAGTGTTAGAGTTGGAACGATAGCAAGTACCATAAAAAATGCTAGTTGCCCTGGAAGCAATTTCATGTCACTTCTTCTTATGACCTTAATAAATCTTTTATAAAACCTTTTAATTCTTGTTTTCATTTACTTCCTTTTGCTTTTTTAATACTTTTGTTGCCTCATTTAAAGCATCCTCAATAGTTTTAATTTCATCAATCTTCATTGAATAACCAAATTCTGCACCATAATCATAAGGAAGATTTTTAAATTCTTTATTTAGTTTATGGATATAATTTGTTATTTGCTTTTGATTATAACCTACAAGATATACAACAAACTCATTACCGTCGGTTCTAATTATATCTGAATTATCAAGTTGAGTTCTAATTAATATATTTGCGGCAGCCTTAATTTGTTTGTCTCCCTCTTCATATCCTTTTGTATCATTAATTTCCTGAAGTCTATTTAAATCTACAATAAGTATTGTCTGAGGATATATTGTATTATTATTCCATACATTAATATTTTCTGACAAATAATTACGATTCTTTAATAATGTTAATTGATCTATAAATCTCATTTTGTCATCTTTTTTAATCTTTTTAGCTATAGTTATTTTTCTTGTCTTTCTAATAACCAAATAAGCTACAATTAAAAATATAATTAAGAAGTATATAAAATATTTTGCAAGAAGTGATATTATAGCTCCATGTTTTACTGTTTCACTGTGATTATTAATACCCTCGTTTAAAATTTTATGACTATCTAAAACTGTAATGTATTTATTAAGAAGTTTATATAAAGCTCCATTATCCTTAATTCTAAAGTTATAAACTTCCTTCAAACTACCACTTGTTCTAATAGTATAATTTCCAAGTCCATGATTCTTATAATACTCATAAATATTGCTATCCACTAAAATAATACAGTCCTTATTATTTAGCTTAGTAAGTTCTTTGGCATTTTTGTAAGTCTTTACATGTACTCCAGAAATATTACTTAAATAAGAATATAAAAGAGAATTATTTTGGACATAGACTTCTTTTCCTGATAAAGCATTTATGCTATTAATAACAACATCATTTTTCATATTAGCAATTACTACATAATTAATATCAACACCACTCGAAGTTTTATTAAAACTATTCAAATTGTAATAACCAAAGTAAGCGTCTATTTCACTATTTGTAACAGCTTTATTAAATTTTACAAAATTACTATACTTTTTAAATGTAAAATCCACACCAGAGAAAGTCATAAATCTTTGTAAATAAACCGCTACTATTCCACCATAGTTGCCACCTGAAATTACTTCATAAGGTGAATTATTAACATAACCATATTTATAATTTACGGAACGCATTTGCTCTATTTCATATTCAGTTAAACCTAATTTATTTGAAATTAAATCAAATAAATTTTTATCATAACTTTCCTCAAAATTTGCCTTCCAATCTTCAAAATATTTTTTTAATATAGAACTAAATAAATCATCATTTGTATTCAAAACATAATAAATACTTATATCACTAAAATGATATACAATTTCTTTATTACTATCAAAAATATTTTTTAAATATAAATGTAGTGGTACAATTGCATATTTATTTTCACTCATCGAAGTAAGCAAACTATCTATGTCGTCATATGTTTTATAATTAAAATTATATCCTGTCAAATATTTTGATACATATGGTAAATCATTGCCTAAAATAGCAATATCTTTATTAGAAATTTCAAATAAACTATTAACTATCTCACTATTATTTGCCACTAAAACATAATGATCTTCATAAAAAACTTCATCATTGTCTGTTAAAGATTGTTTTAAATTCAAAGAAACTGCCCCATTTACAGAGCCATAATTAAATGTAACTTTATTAATATTCAAATTATATTTTTCAGCAAATGCATCTAGAAAATCATAGAACACTCCAGTTCCATCACTTCCAAACACTGATGAATTATTTAAAACATTTACACTTAAAAGTGTTTGCTTTTGACTATTTTCATCAATCCATTTTTTCTCATTTACTGTAAGTGTATTTGCTTTCAAATACATTATAATTCCTATGACTATGCCTACTACTAATAGACAAATAAAAGTGCATATAAGCACTATTTTTTTATTTTTCTTCATCTGTTTCCTCTTCTATTGGAGTATTATTATTCCATGAAATATTTTCAGCGGCACTATTTTTTGATGCCATAATTGTAAAATTCTCACTTTGAATTATAAATTGAACATCATAGTATGAAAGCGTATCTTCCTCAAAAAGACTCATAGAATTTTCTACCAATTTCTTAGCATTATCTAAAGTTATATTTTCATCAAATTTTATTTCAACATAAATTATTCTACCTTTAATATTAAAATCTACACTTTTTACATTTTCACTTTCTAAAATTTTTTCTTTGTAACTAGACTTGAATTCATTAGATATTTGATGTTTTTCAATACCATCTAGTCTATTACCATACTCATTTGTATCTTTTGAATAAAAGAAAGTTAGGGCAACACTACAAATTGCAACAAAACATATAATAAGTATTATTACAAGAACAAAAACCACCCTATTATTCTTCCATAATTTTTTCATTTCTCACCTCAAATGCAATTTAATTATACTACATAATATGACATAAATCAATTTACAAATCTATACGAGTAAAATTTAAGTTCATTTTAATATCTTTAAAATATATTTTTTTACCAGTTTCACTATTTAAAACATAAAGTGGTTTTTCATTTTCATCCTTTATTACAGAATATTTTTTATATTTTTCATCTCTATTTAAAACGCTGCATGCAAGTGTTAAAACATATTCTTCATCTTTTGATGTAACACAGTATACTTTTGATGCATATTCAAAATCCGCAAGTGTACCTGATATATTTAAATTAATTTCAACCATTTCTAATCCCTCCTTTCTTTTTTACATTTTCAGTTTGACAGTTGGTAAACATATATGGTAAAATGTTCTTATGGAAGCGATCCCACTGCTGTATGCAGAGGGTGTCGCTTCTTTTTTTATTTGACAGATAGTAAACATATATGATAAAATAAATTTAGGGAAGCGGTCCCACTGCTTGTGCAGAGGGTATCGCTTCTTTTTTATGTCTTAATGCACTATTTTCTTTTATAGATACCTAGTAAATTATTATCTCTTTTAACAATTATATAATTTAAATCTTGTTTATAGTTAAAAGCATTTTCTAAATTAGCATTAATTAACTCATCAGTCATATTACTATTATTTGTAACATCCATTATAAATGATTTTGCTTGTTTAGTAACATTGTGACCAAATGAATATTTACTAGCTCCCCTTTTTATTTCTTTTAAATCTAAAGGTTCAGATAAGAAATTATAATCTGCACTTAATATATAATTGTCCTCACAAATTTCAAATCTTAACTCAACTTTACCTCCAATAGTGTTAATTAACCAAAATGCTACATTTAATTCATTATTTCTAAAATTAAACTTATTTTGATTATTTAGCTTATAAGTTTTTCCATTAACAATAATTTCTTTAGCAAATGATATATTATGATTATTGGGAACTGTAAATAATAGAAAATTTTCTGTAACATCTTTATAAATATTAGATTTTTTTGAAAGATGTCTTAATTTAGATTTAAAATAATATTTCATATTTTCATTTCTTATATTGTATAAACTATTTAGCATATTCTTTTTCACTATTTTGAATTAAATTAATCAAACATTTAACTTAATACTAAGTCATAATTTTTCTCCTTTCTTTTTACTTTACACTTATTTTACATTTTTAAAATTTTACTATGTTATCTTAAATTTCTCCTTTCACTATACTTATTACCGGAAAATTTCTGATTTCCTCCTTTTTTTGATAAATTTCTTAAAAAAAGTTAAAATTTTACATATTTTTGACATTTTTCAATAAAATTTTTAACATATAATTTACATACATTTTTATGTAAAGCAATTTACATTTAACCATTAAAAAATAACTAGATTTTTTTTCTAGTTATTTTAAAATATAATTTATAAATATTGGGCCTAATATCAAAAGCATCATAAGTGGTAGAAATAAAAGTACTGATACTATAGATATTTTCATAGGCATTTTATTAATACTTTCTTTAATATCAAGGATTCTCTTATCAGTTAAGTAGTTTATTTGATTAGTTAAAGCTCCTTCGATACTATTACCAAATTCATTAGCTTCAATAATATTTAGTATTACATTACAAACACTTTTCGAAGGTATTCTTTTCATTAAATCCCTTAAGCCCTCGGTTAAAGATTTTCCATAACCTACTTCATCAAGCATTCTTTTAAACTCAGTACTTAAATCACTATCAATACTTTTAGAGGTAATACTTATACATAATTTTAAATTTCTTTCACTTTGAATAGTTAAATTCAATACCTCAAAAAAGAATATTGCATCACTTTCTAGTTTTTTTGCTCTTTTTTTAATTTTGACATCAATACAAATATATTCAAAAAATATATAGAATAAAAATGTTAGTATTGGAGCAATAAAATATCCTGAATTAAAATAGTATATTGAAACTATAAATACAAGTAAAGATAAGATAATTCTAACTGTTAGAAATTCATTAATATTAATTTTTTTATCATAGGACAAATAATTAAATTTACTTTCTAAGGCTTTAATCGAAGATGTTGAATATATATTTTTATAAAAATCATTTACCTTCATATTTTCTCCACCTTCGTTATTTTCTTAATTGTTATAATATAAATTACATATATAAGTAGAATAAAGAAATCAATTATAATACCTATTTTTGTAGTTATTAATACTTTAAAATAATCTTTATTAAGCATAGTAATAACAATTATAAATACAAATGGTATAACGACCAAAATACGATAAAGCATTTTACTTGAACTTGTTAATGAATTAAGTTCATTTTTTATTTTTAATTTATCATAAAAGTGTTTTTCAATCATATTAAATACTGAAACTATATTACCACCAGTTTTATTTAAAAGTGATAATGATGATGTAATATATTTAACTTCCTCAACCTTTACTCTATTATAAAATCTTTCAAATACTGTAAGAAGATCAAGTCCATAATCAATATCTTTAGAAATAATTTCAAATTCCTCTTTTATAGGACTTTCTGTAGAGGTTTTAACAATATTAATTGCTTGCCAAATATTCTTTCCACTTTTAAAGGCACTATTCATAATAACAATTGCTTGTAAAAGACCAGATTCAATAGTATTTCTTTTCTTTTTATAAACTATTATTAAAATTATATCTATCATAAAAAAACTTACAAATGAAAGTATTATAAAAAGTGATAAATCTGTTTTAACACCCTTTAAAATAGACATTATTACATAAAGAATATCAATAAATATCATATATAATATTTTAATAGAAACATAATCAATTGAACTTAAATTATTACTTTTATTATAAATTAAATATTTTGAAAGCCTAACAGAATATTTTTTAAGTATTACTGACTTACTATTTAATTTAGAAATCTTTTTAATTATTTTTAAAAAGAATATCATTAATCTATCAACAAAACTTATAGTATTATTTTCACTTACATTAACTGTAAATTTTTTTAGTTTATTTTCTAGTTTTATAGAAAAATATAATTGCACAAAAAGAAATGCACATATTATAAATATTATGCATATACCAAGTATTACAATTATTTTTGGTAGCATTTCTTTCATACAAATCCTTTCTATTTAAATATTTTTCTTATATCCTTAAAACCATAACTTTCAAGTCTTTTTATACAGTTAGGTACTTTTTTACTTACTTTAAAACTTCCATTTACTTCACCAATATCTGTAATACCCTCTTGGTTAAATGTAAATATATCATTAAGCTCTATTTCATCACCATTAAAACCTATAATTTCAGATATTCCACTTACTTTTCTTTTACCATCAGAAAGTCTTTCGATATTTATAGTAATATTAATTGCATTATAAATATACTCTCTTACTGCTCTTACTGGTAAATCAATATTTGCCATTAAAACCATTGTTTCAAGTCTATGAAGTGCATCTAAATTACCATTTGCGTGCAAGGTTGTTAAACTTCCTTCATGACCTGTATTCATTGCTTGTAACATATCAAAAGCTTCTTTTCCTCTTACTTCACCAACAATAATTCTATCTGGTCTCATACGAAGTGAATTTCTTACTAAATCTCTAATTGTTACTTCTCCACTTTTTTCATAGTTTGTAGTTCTTGTTTCAAGTGTAATAACATGAGGTTGAGAAAGTCTTAGTTCTGCAGCATCTTCAATAGTTATAATTCTTTCTTTTTCTGGTATAAAACTACTTAAAATATTTAAAAGTGTTGTTTTACCACTACCAGTTCCTCCACATACTAAAATATTAAGTTTTGATTTAACACACGCTTCCAAAAATGTTGCCATATCTGGTGTAATAGTTCCAAGTCTTATTAGTTCATCTGCTGAAGAAATACTTGCTTTAAACTTTCTTATTGTAATAACTGGTCCTTTTGTAGCAAGAGGTGGAATAACTGCATTAATACGTGATCCATCTTTTAAACGAGAGTCTACCATTGGTGATGATGAATCAATAGTTCTGCCCATTGGCTCTATTAACTTTTGAATTGTTCTAATAATATGTTCATCATTAATAAAGGAAACACTTTCATCCTTAATTAAATTACCATCAAGTTCAATATATATTTCACTTGGAGAATTAACCATTATTTCAGTTATATTTTCATCCTTTAAAAGTTCTGTTAAAGGTCCATAACCATTTATTTCATTTTCAATTAAATTATATAAATAATTTCTTTCCATTGAGGTAAGTTCTATACCTACAACAGCTTTATCAATTTCCCTTGAGATAAATGAAGTTATATTGTCTTCATTTTTAAGATTTAAATCAATTATATTTTCTACAATTTTAGTTCTTAAACTATCAAGTAAATCTTTATTGGAAAATACATCATAGTCCACCACATTATTATTATTATTATTTTCAGTATCATCATATTTAAATACCTCTTTTAAACTACTCATTATTTTCCTCCATATCATTATAAATACTCATAAAAACTTTATTTGCTTTAGGATAATATTTACTAAATTTTTTATCTAGTGTAATAATACTTCCATCAAATACAAGTGAATCATAATTTTTCATAAAGAATTTACTAGTTAAATTATAATCTACTCCAGTTCCAATCATTTTCTTAATATCATATAAACTATAATAATTTTTATAAGGATTTGTACTTTCATTTAATAATACTTTATAATTTGTTTTACCCGCAACTTTAAAGATACTAATCATACTACGCATATTTTTAATATTAAGTAAATCATTATTCATTATAAATAAAACATTATCTACATTATCAAGTAAATCAATATTTACATTAGAACAATCACTATTTGTATCAATTATTATATAATCATATGAATATATACTTTTTTCTAAAATAAATTTAATAAAAGCATCATTTATTTTAACTCCTTGTCTTGGATCACTAGAACTTGCTAAAAAAAGTATATTATCATTATATTTAGTTACATAATCATTTATATCAGTAAATTTATTATTACTATAATCACTATAAAGATCATATATATTTTTATTACTTTCTTTATTTAATAAAAGACCAATACTTCCAAAAGATAAATCAAAATCTATTATTAAAACTTTTTTCTCTTGCATAGCAAAAAAACCACTTAATAAAGTAGCAATACTGCTTTTACCAGTTCCACCTTTCGAAGAAAATAAACATATACTTTTACCCTTTTTTCCCATACTAGCCTCTTTGGTATTTTATTTTACCATTTTCCTTAACCCCTGTTATATTAATATCAATATCATAAGAAGATTTATTAATTAATTTTCCAAGTAAACTAGGAATACTTGTTTTAAACGAAATATTATAGCCTAAAGAATTATCAATCTTTAAATCTTTAACATCAATATCATTATCTTTATACATATTTATTATATCAAATAAATTATCATTTGAATAGTTTTTTGCAATAATAGTTTTAGTAACTGAATATATTTTATGTTTATTATATGCTATATAACTTACCTCAATTAAATAAGAAAATAGTGTTATCATAATCGGTATACATATTATAAATAGCACTAATACTTGTCCTTTTTTATTCATAAACAATCCTTTTTACAGTAACATTATATTTTGTTCCAGTTACTACACTTACTACTGGACTATATATTTCTATATCTTTACTTACAACATATTCAGTCCCTTTATTAACACTATTTTTAGTTACATTTACATCAGAGTAAGTAGTATCATCAAGTATAACATCTTCGAGTATACCCTCCAATTTACTTTTTTCACTATATATTCTAACACAATCAAAAACGGCCAACATCATCATTATAAATATTGGTAATATAATTATAAATTCAATTAATGCTTGCCCTTTTTTATTCATAATTTCCTTTCAATATTTTTTAAACTTTACAAGTTCTTTGTTGAATTCTCAAAATCGGCAGTGCGGGGCGGATACTGCCACCACGCAAATTACAATAGTTCTTACCTTACCCAACGCGATATGCGTTATCCTTAGTTCCATCTCCTGTACCCACAATTTTTAGGATACTAGAATCTAGATAAAATGCTGGGCGCACCGCCAACTGGTTGCCGTCGACGCCGTAGCTGCTGACGAGGCTCACATACCCTGCACTGAGCAAATTAGCAGCATTACTTGAACTCGAAGAAAAAGGGGAAAGTAACCATTCACTCTTGTTTGAACCCCAACTTGTTACTTGTGATGTAAATAACCAATCATTATTTTTACAATCACTATATAATGAGCTATCCCAATTATATAATTCTTTTGCTCTACAATTTGCCTTACTAGTTGTACTACCTCCAACTGTTGCATATCCATAATCACTTGGATACATCAATCCTACCTTTGCATATATACTACTTGGATTACCGCTATATATTGCACTTGTATTTCTTTCCTCTGTATATATACCATCCGCTGTCAAAGTATTAGAATTTGAATAACTTCCGCCACCTAAATGCCATTTTGCATTTGCAATAGCACTAGATAATTTACTATTAACATTTGAAGTACCTAATAAAGTAGGTAAATATGTTTCAATTAATTCTGCTTTTAGTGATGCATTACTCCAATTATTTGTTCCTGCTGAATTCCAATACTTTCCACTTGTTCCTCCATAATTATTTGTATCAAGTATTTTTAACAATTTTTTTGTACCTGCACTAGTTGTTCCATCATTTGATGTGTCTTCATCAAATAATCCTATTATTCTAAATAATAATGAAGATGAAGAACAAGTACCACTTTTTTTATTATCTAAACATATATAATTATTTGGATCTGCTCCTTCATATCTTAAACCATTTTCATTAAAAATATCAGTATCATTTGCCGCAAAGACTGTATCAAAAGATTTTCCAGAAGAAGTATCCTCTGTAGAATTGCCTCCTACAACCGTGTAAACATGATTATATGTTCCATTGCCCAATAACTTGACTTTAGAGGATAAACTTATAACAGGACGGACGCCAATAGAGCCTTTCACACTACCTTGAAGCAAATCATTATAAGAAATTACCTGAAACTCAGAAGAAAAAAGTTCATCAACGAAATGAAAAGGCGAACCGGACCAATAATATTGGTTTGTACACAAATAATATGAACTGTTGCTTGTATTATATGCTCCTCCCGCCATTGCTACTTCGTCTGCTGTTATTAATCCTACTGGGTAATCCAAAGCTTTATTTCCTATACTACTATTTTTTGATGTAAATTTATCACTTTCTGTTGGACATGTTAATAATGGCATTTTATTAACATTTAATCTTCCATATGCTCCATAATAAAAATTTGCAGTTGATGTCCATGCATCAGTTTGGATTGATGATGCACTTCGGTCATTACAGAATATTTGATTTTGTGATACTAATGCTTTTGTTGCACTATCTGTTTCTAATGTTGTTGTTTTATACCAATTATCTATTGTTGTTTTTATTGTACTATCTGTACTATTTCCATTTTGCTGTCCTAAAGTATACATATAACCTACATATTCTGCTTTATCAGAACTACTATTAAAGGCGCTTTCACCTATTTGAGTACCTGTTCCGATCATTACTACTTTAGTACTTTCTGTTGGTGGTGTTACCCCGCTATAAATCATTCTTATTGAATTATCACCATTTATTCTTATTATTCGCCAGTATATAGCATCACCACTTGATGCTATTTTTGTACATGAATTACCTGTATCCGTAGCAGATATAGTACCATCATTACAATTATACATATCTTTAGTATACTTACCATATTTTACCCAGTTATTATCTACTGCTCCTCTGAAATAATAAGATGTTCCTAAATCATCAGGTGCTGAATACATTCCCTTATCACTTGCTGTTGTTACAGTACTAAAATCAGGTGCTGGTTTACTTTCTATTTGTGATTTAGCCTCTTCAACTGTTGTTACACCACTACTATTATCAAGAAGTATTGCCTCATATCCTATTCTTGAAGGCACTTCATAATCAAAATATAAATAGCAGCTATCAGTACCTATAAATGAAAAACTAACCTTACCTAAAGAACTATCATAATTACCTATTTTGCCATTATTTTTACAATAACTTTTATCTCTGTTTAATACATAGTTACCTTTAGGTATATCTTTTGATGTAGATTTAATATAATCTGTAGCACCTTCTTCTTTAATCATAATAGCCATTTCTTTTGGAATAGTATTATATTCTTTTTTATATTTATTATCTTTTGATTTATAAATACTTGAAAGTGTTACAACAGATATAACTAATACTAAAACAATTGATAAATATATAATTTTCTTTTTCATTGTTTCCCTCTATTCTATAAATAGAATACCACATTTAGAGGCAAAAAAAAAGTAATATTTTTTATAAATTACTTATTATGTAAATTTTTAATATTACTTTTTTTACTTGAAAAGAATTTAATAGTTATTAATATGGCAAATAAATCCTTTTTACTTTGAATTATATTATTATTTTTGTGTTTCTTTAAATTAAATATTCAAAAAAAGACTGGACGACCTTGGTCAATTCCAGTGCTCATAATTAAAAGATATCAAAGATTAGAATTTTTGTCAATTTATTTTATCTAATGAAATAAATTTTAATTTTATACAAACATTTATTATTGATATAAATTCTAACTGATGGTATCATTATCATAGGAAGCCAAAGTAAAGCGGGCGCTGCCACTAAACTCATATTTAATTAGAAAGTGAGGTGGTATAATGACAACAAGATTTAAAAATGATTTACTTATTATAATTATACTCATCTTGGTATATATCATTGCAAAATTAATTTAAAAGCGCCTTAATCTATATTTGCTTATAGATTAAAGCGACTATCACTAAACTGGTAGCGCTCGCATAGCAATTTACGAGTAAGCTTCCTTTTTTATTTTATGTAAGTTTTTTTCTTACATACTTAATATAGCATATTTTTATTATATTTTCAATTAGTTTTAAGTTAATTTATTACTTTAGAAATTTCATTTATTACTTTCTTTTCGATTCTTGAGATATAACTTTGAGATATACCAAGCATATTAGCAACTTCTTTTTGAGTATATTCCTTTGTATTATTTAAGCCATACCTAAGCATCATAATTTCTTTATCTCTTTTTGAAAGATTATTAATTTCATTAGCTAAAAACTCTCTATTCATTTTATCTTGGAACTGTCTATCAACAATGTCTTCTTCGGTGCCTACTACATCAGAAAGTTTTAGTTCATTACCTTCAGCATCATAATTTAATGTATCATCTAAAGAAACATCATTTTTACTTTTTTTATTTTTGCGAATATGCATAAGTATTTCATTAGAAATACACCTTGAGGCATAAGTAGCAAGTTTAATATTCTTATCTATTTTATATGTATTAATACCTTTGATTAAACCAATAGAACCAATTGATACTAAATCTTCGATATCATAACCAGTTGTTTCATATTTTTTAGCAAGAAATACGACTAATCTTAAATTATGTTCAATAAGTTTATCTTTTGCATAATTATCTCCGGATTTAGCAAGAACTAAATATTTAAGTTCTTCCTCTTTAGAAAGTGGTGGTGGAAGTTTATCTGTGGCTCCCACGAAAAAAACTTCTTCATACTTTAAAAATAATTTTAATAAAAGTCTTTTAAACATAACCATCCTCCTTTAAACTTTTATTTAATAAACACTCTACTCCATCACTAAATTTAATAGAGCTTTCGCCAATTAAATAATTATATATTTTTTTATCATTTAAAATTATATAACTAGGTTTAAAGCATTTCATAAGATGCGTTCCCTTAACAGTAATAACTGGTACATAGACTGGTGATCTAATATTATATATTTTTTCTAATCTACTATTTTCTACAATAATAATACTTTTTCTACTTATAGGGTCTTTTAAATTATTACCATTATCATAAAAAGATACTAAATTATACTCTATATTATCAAATACTATTTTAATTTTATAATAATCACTATATGTATTTTTTAATTTTTTATTACTCTTATAATATATAAAAAGTATTATTGGTCCTATTATTAAAAGCACAATATAATTTAAATTAAAGTTAGAACTATTTCCCTTTATTAAGTATAGAAAACCTGCAAGGATTATCGAAGTCATATAAAAATATATAATATTTGATATCGTATATTTTATTGATTTATAACCAAAAGCCACTATTACCATAATTACACTTATTAATATTTTTAATAAAAATAAAACTATATTATTAATTTTTAAAAATAATAAAAATATAGATAACACCCCTATTAAAGAAGATAAGATATAATAATAAATTTTTCTATTTCTTTTTAAAGTAAATGATACAGTAAGAAGTATTAAAAAATCATATATAAAATTAATTATACATACTAAATCAATATAAACTGTCATATCATCACCAACACTATTTTATAAAAAAGGAAATAAAAATTATGTCAAATAATGTCTAAAAGTTATTTTATATTTCATTTCGAAAAAAAGAAATATTTTTATAGTTTTCAAAATGACAATATATTTTGTAACAAGTAAAAAGAAATGACAACGCCATTTCCTTTTACCACTACTAAATTAATTAAAAAGCGCCTTAATTCATTTTTGCAAATAAATTAAAGTTCCCTATTAACGGTAGCGCTCGCACAGCAATTACGAGTGGCTCCACTAATTGTAAGACATTTATCTTACAAATTAAATATAACAAAAAATATAATGAATTTCAACCTTTTTCAAAGTAAAAAATATAATTTTTACAAACATTTGTTACCCCTCATAAATTCTGACCAGTGGTATCATTAATATAGGAAGTAACCGTTAGGCGGGCGCTACCTCAACACTATTATTTTATTAGAAAGTGAGGTGGTCATATGAGACAATGCTACAGAGAAATTTTCTACTATATGATAATATTTCTAATAGGTATTATATTGTTAATTCAAACTTTTGCTTTAATAATACTTATTTCCAAATAAAAAAGCGCCTATGTTACAGTAATGTAGCGTAAGCGCAACACAAGTAAATTGGTAGCGCTCGTCATCCAAAAAACGATTGCTTCCTTTTTTTATTTTATGTAAGTTTTGTTCTTACATACCTAATATAGCATATTTTATTTAGTTAGTCAATTAGTCTTGACTTCTTAAGAATGGAGGAATTTCATAATCATTATCTAAAATCTCTGGTGTTTTTCTTTTAGGAAGTTGTCCATCAAATAATGTTTCATTACTAATTTCTTCGTCAAAACCTGTTGCAATTACAGTAACAATAACTTCATCTTGAAGATTTTCATTTTTAATTGCACCAAAGATAATATTAACATCATTATTTGCAGCCTCTCTAACAGTTTCAACTGCATCCTCAATTTCAAATAATGTAAGGTTATTACCACCTGTTACATTGACAATAGCATTTCTTGCTCCATCAATAGTTTCCTCAAGAAGAGAATTTGATACTGCTTGTTTTGCAGCCTCGATTGCTCTATTTTCTCCAGCAGCACAACCAATACCAATAATTGCTGTACCACTTTTTTCCATAACTGTTTTAACATCTGCAAAGTCAAGGTTGATAACTCCAGTAACCGCAATAAGGTCAGAAATTGATTGTACACCTCTATGAAGTACATTATCAACTTCTTTAAATGCATCATCAAATGAAGTAGTTTTATCTATAATATCTCTTAAACGATCATTAGGAATTACAATTAAAGTATCTACATGTTTTTTTAAATCATCAAGACCTAAAAGAGCATTTTCCATTCTTCTTTTGCCTTCGAACTTAAATGGTTTTGTAACTATACCAACAGTAAGTGATCCAAGTTCTTGAGCAATTTCTGCAATAATTGGAGCAGCACCAGTACCAGTTCCGCCTCCCATACCACAAGCAACAAAAACCATATCAGCACCAGATAAAGCTTCCTCAAGTTCACTTTTACTCTCTAAAGCAGCAGCTCTACCAACTTCTGGATTTGCACCAGCACCTCTACCACCAGTAATATTTTTACCTATTTGAATTTTATTAGGACATAATGAAGCATTAAGTACTTGTAAATCTGTATTAACTACATAAAACTCTACACTTTGTACTCCTTCTTCAATCATTCGGTTAACGGCATTACAACCGCCTCCACCTACACCAACAACTTTTATTTTTGCTACTTGATCCATTACTAAATTTGACATCTACTTTCCTCCTTAATTATCAAAAAAATATCCATATATTTTGCCAAGAAGAGAATTTTCGGATATGTTTACTTTTTTTGAAGTTCCCCCAAGTTCTTCTTGCTGTTCTAAATCAAATATTGATATCTCAACATTTCTTAATTTTAATCTACTATTATAATATTTTATAGCACCTACTACATTTGAATATCTATTATCTCTAACTCCAAGTTCTTTAACAACTTCATAATTGGCTAAATCTTTAAAGTTATCTTGTATAAAATGTTCAAAATAAGGTAAGTTTGTAACTCCCCCTGTAATTATTATATAACTTATTTCTTTTTTTGTTAAGAGGTTAATTTGTTTTTTTATTAACCCAGCTAGTTCTTTTAACCTCGATATTGCTACATTAGTGGCTTCATACTCTGAAATTTTTCTATCATCACCATTAATATCTTTGATTACAATACTTTCACTAGGTCTTGCCATATGTATATCAGCACAAGTAAAATTTTCTTTTATATAATTTGCATCTTTCTTATTTGTTTTAAACACATAAGCAATATCTTTATCTATTGAGGAAGATGCTATATCAATTATTTCACTAGATGTAAGGATTCCTTTATTAATAATTGATACTGTTAAATTACTATAACCAATATTTACTACAGCACCAACACTTTTAGCATATTCCGGTCTTTTAAATTCATAATAATCATTTATTGGTTCAATACATATATCTAAAACTTTTATATTAAGTTTATTTAAAAATTTTATTATATTATCTGTATTTATTTTAGGTACAACTACCGCAACTACATTAACAGTTAATTTACCTGCAACACATTTAACTGGATTAGATACAACTTCATCATCATTTATAATAAATTTTGTTGGTAAAATTGTAACTAATTCTTTATTATCATCAATTTTTTTATAAATACTTTTTTGCATTGCTTTTGTAATATCATCATGAGTTATAACATTATCTTCATTTGTAATATTAACTGAAGCACTAGAAACAAAACATTCAAGATTATCAGTGGGTACACAAAGAAGTACACTTTTTATAGGAAGCCCTAACATATTTTCACATTTAGAAAAAACATCTTTAATTGCTATACTAGCACTTTCTGGATTTACTATATAACCTTTCTTTATTCCTTGAGAGGGACTTTCAGCACACGCTAAAATATTAACTTTATTTTTAGTTATTTCTCCGACAACAAGTTTAATACTAAAGGAACCAATATCTAAACATGCTATTATCTTTCTCATACCCTCACCTATTTTTTCTAGTCTTATTATACCTTAACTATTAATTTCTTTCAAGAAATTTTCATATTAAATTAATAAAATCAATTTTTTCTTTAGTATTAAATGTATTTTATAACTAATCCAACTGAAAGATTTTTCATTATTTGATAAAATTTTTCACTAGAAAGAAACCCATATTTTCATATAATCTATATAAGTTTAAAAAAACAAAGTGAAAGATTTTTCATTTTTGAATAAAATTTTTCACTTTGTTAAATATTATCTAAATTATTCATTAAAAGAAAATCTTTTAATTTAATATGAATAACAGTACTTGTTGTATAATCTATTTCATCATTTGTTATAAGTACCTTTTTATAAGTATAATCTAGGTTATTAAAAGCCCTAAACTCTCTTTCATAAGCTTTATCGTTTTCAACACTATATGCTACTTGAATATAGTATTTTTTACCATCTTTTTGTGCTAAAAAATCTATTTCATTATTAACATTATAAAAAACATTTAAATTATACCCCATATAAATTAGCTCATTATAAACAATATTTTCTAAATTATGGGTAAGATCGAACCTATTGTCAACACACTGAAGTGAGTTTAATGCAACATCTTCATTATATATCTTATAATAATATTTTAATTCAGATTTTGTTTTTGTAGAATACGGTTTTATTTCATCAATGATATATGCCTCTTTTAAATATTCAATATATTTAATTATGGTATTAATCGAACAATTTTCATGATTATTTTTTACAAATGAATATATTGAATTCGTAGAAAGTATTCTACTATTAGATTTAAGAACATAATTAACTAGATTTTTAAATAAAGCAGTTTTTTTAATATTATATCTATTTATTAAATCATTAATAACTATAGTATCATATAAATCACTTAAATAAGTTTTTATAGCACTTTCAGAATTATATTCAAACCTCTTAGGAAATCCTCCCCAAACAAGGTAATCAGAAATGCTACATTCCTTATTTAATTCTTTGGAATATTCCATTATTTCTTTATAAATAAATGGTCTAACTCTAAAAGCCACATATCTTCCACTTAATTTTTTTGTAAATTCCTTAGATAGTAATTTTGAATTTGAACCAGTAATAAAAATAGAATTATCATATAATCTTAGAGTTTTACAAGCATCATACCAATCATCTATTTCTTGAATCTCATCTAAAAAAATATAACATTTCCCTTTTTTTCTATTCTTTTCTATATAAGCTATCAATTTTTCTGAAGTGTTAATTTTAGATAAAATGTTTTTGTCCTCAAAAGTTAAATAAATAATATTCGAAGTTTTCTTTTTTATTTCTTCCATAATTTGATTTAATATTACAGACTTTCCACATCTTCTTATTCCAGTAATAATCTTGATTAAATCATCATCATAAAACTCTCTAATTTTTTCTATATAATGTTCTCTATTTATCATATTATCTCTCCTACACTAATTATAGTGAAAGATTTTGCTAAAGTCAATAAAATCTTTCACTAAAAAAAATAGTAGTTTTTCTATATATTTTAGATAATAAAAAAAAAGAAAGTGAAAGATTTTTCATGTTTAAGTAAAATTTTTCACTTTATATTAATCATTATCTAAAAAGAAATGAACCATTTTTTCATAATTATCTTGGCTATTTAAACAAGTATCAATTAAATAACCTTTTATATTATTATTTTGGTATTCTTTTATTCCTCTTATATAAAACTCTTTATTTCTATCCTCTATATAAAAAGGCATTATATTATAACAAAGGCATTCTTTAAATATAATCATTCTTCCAACCCTTCCGTTGCCATCTTGAAAAGGATGAATTTTTTCAAATCTAACGTGAAACTCTATTATATCTTCAAAAGTTTTTGCTTTTATATCATTGTACCAATTTAATAACTTTTTCATATCATTTGCCACATTTTCGGGTGAAGATGTAGTAATATTCCCTACGAAATTCTTTTTCTTTTTATATTCTCCTACATTAAACCATTTACTTTCTTCATCCGTTAATGTACCATTTTTTAATATAAAATGATACTTTTTAATCATATTTTCAGTTAGTGGTTCATCTACAGTATCAAGCATATATTTAAACAAAGTAAAATGATTTTTAGTTTCTATAGCATCTTTTAAAACAATGACCTTATCATTTGACATTAAGATATATTATATATACTTGCTGTTTCATCAGGTGTAATTGTCAAGCCTTCAATAAAATTGGAATTATATGCAAAATCGATTTGTGTTTTATGATATAAATTTCCAGGTAAATTCAAATTTTTTTGCAGGGTTAATGCTTTTTTAATTTCGATTATCTCCATAAAATTCCTTTCTTATTTATTTATGTATATATTATACTATAATAAGGCTTTAAAGTCATTAAGGAACCACAACTTTCACAATAGATTAAAAGGTTTTGAATATTAAAAATATAAATCACTTTATCAAAATGTCAAATAAATTTGATATTAATTTTTTAGAAAATATATTATTATATTTATATGGAGGTACACTATGAATTTTGGAAAGTATGTAAAAATTTTAAGAAAAGATAACTTTTTAACTCAAGAAGAATTTGCAAATAAACTTGGAGTATCTAGACAAACAGTTTCTAACTGGGAGCAAAATATAACTACTCCGAATCTAAATGATATAGAAAAAATATGTAAAGTATTTAATATTGAATTAAACTACTTTTGCAAAAAAGGAAAAAGTTCCAATAATCTTTTCAAAAAAGTATTAAAAATATATTTAATAATAAATGCTATTATAATTATACTTGCATTATTAGGATTATTAATCTTTAAAATGATTTATGAAAGAAATATTTTTTATGGTAGCAAAGGAGTAACGTGCTTTTATAACAATGAAAAATATGAATATTTTATTGAATATAATAAAAAAGGCAAAGTAAAAAATGTTACATCTTATTATTATACTGATAAAGATACATATGAAGATTGGTTTAATAATTTAAACAGGTATATTTATAACTATGAAAAAAGAAAATATGATTATGATAAACTAATAAATTATATTGAAGATGTATATAGCCTTTATAATGGAACTTGTAAAGATTAATCAACAATATAATATGGAAAATCATATTTAAAATTATTATTATAATTACCATAAACAAAAAGTTCCTTATTATTTTTCTTAACAAACTCTATTATCTTATCATTTAAAAAAGGTCTTAAAATGCATATAAAATCATACTTAAAATGTTTTTCAGTAGTATTTAATACATAATTTAAAATACCAACTTTATAAGTTTTATTCTTAATATTTAATTTATCAATAACTGTATTATAAAATGACATAACATAAATGTTTTTATCACTATATTTAATTAAAGTTTTAACTAAATTATCTATATCTATAAAAGGATCTTTTATTTCCAAAAGAATTATTTTATTTGTATTTAATTTAAGAACACTTTCTAAAGTATCACATATTATTTCATTTGAATTAAAATTTTTAAATAATTTTCCATCATAAAGCATATCGTGGTAAATATAAAACTTTTTATCTTTTGACTGTCTTACATCACATTCAAATCCATAATAATTTTCATTTATGGCATTAAAAAAAGAAAAAAGTGAGTTTTCTTTTGCAAACTTATGACTACCTCTGTGGGCAATTAATTTATATTCTCTCATACTTTTTTCTTATGAAATATTACATAAAATAATACCAAAATTGTTAAAAAACATATTACTGATATTATCGGAATTAAAAATTCCTTTGGTTTATCTTCGGTATTAACTACCGTTTTTACTTCACTAAACACTTGTGATTCTTTTTTTTCTTTATAAACAGTTAATGTATAAGTAGTAACTTTTTTATCATAGACCTCAATTAAAACATGATTTTCTCCGGATGTTAAATTGCTATTACCATATACTGTTACTTTACAATTATCACAAGTATCATAATTAAATACTAATGTAAGTGCACTTGAATCTACATTTACATCATAATCAAATACTTCACTACTAAAGTCTGGAGTCATTTCTCCATTTAAAACTTCTAAGTTATAAAGCATTTCTCTCTCCTTTTTTAAATAAATTCTATTAATACTTCATTTTCTACATAAATATATTTTTTGTTAATACTAATACTTCCATTATTTAAAACAAGTTTTTTATTTCTTAATAATTTTTTTACTTTTTCATTAGTAAGTAAATCTACATTATATCTTTTTTTAAATTTTTCTATATCTATTCCTTTTATAAAACGAAATCCAAGAATTAAAGCATAGGTAATTTCATCATCTTTAGTTAGAATTTCTTTTTGAGAAATATAATTACCTTTTAGATATAAAGATAAATTTTTAGTATTTGTATATCTTAAGTTATCAATATAACCTGATGCACCAAGACCAAATCCATAATAATTATCATTAAGCCAGTAAGCACTATTATGTTTTGAATAAAAGCCCTCTTTTGCAAAGTTACTTACTTCATAATGAATATAGCCTTCTTTCTTTAAAGCACCACAAATAACATCATACATTTTTTTATCAAGACTATCACTAATTGGTAAAGTCCCATTTATACTTAAAACTGTATTAGGTTCAATCATAAGGGAATACGTACTTATATGGTTAACATTTAAAGAAATAATTTTATCTAAATCACTTTTTAATGTTTTAATACTTTCATTAGGAATAGCATAAATTAAATCTACATTTATATTATTAAAATATTTTTTACATAAATCTATTTTAGATTTTGCTTCTTCATAAGAAACCTTTCTATTTAATAACTTTTGATTATTTTCATCAAAGCTTTCTATACCTATACTTAACCTATTTACTCTATTACTTTTTAAAATTGATAATAATTTTTCATTAATATCTAAAATATTTGCTTCGAAAGTATATTCATATTCTTCATTTAATTTAAAGATTTTTAAAATAGAAAATAGTTTAGTAAGCTCTTTTTCATTTAAGGATGTTGGCGTTCCACCACCTATATAAAGAGTATCTAATATATCACCTTTATAGTTTTTTTTAATTTCCTTTTCTAATGAATTTAAATATTTATCTACAAATGCATCATTTTTTAGCATTTTACAAAATGCGCAGTAAAAGCAAATATTATTACAAAAAGGAATATGAATATAAGCACTTTTAATCATTTAAATAATTTTCCTTTTTATAACTACCTATAAACTTTCCTTCATTATCTTTAAAAGGAACATTTTGTTTAATAAAATTTTGTCCACCTTTAATTTTTGCATTATATAAATTTTCTTGTCTTTTTTTAGATATATCATTATAAGTTTTTTCATCCAAAACTTCTTTTGCTAAATCACTAGTAAGATATCTTCCTACACTCGAAGAACTTATACCAGTAATATTTGAAAGCTCTATATCTGAATAATTACTTTCTAAAAATAGTTTACTTAAAAATAATATTTTAACTTTCATTTCTTCTTCTTGCTTTTTACTTCTCATACTACTCCTCATCACTTAATAGTTTTAAAAAGGCTTCTTTTGGAACTTCAACAGAACCAATCATTTTCATTTTCTTTTTACCTTCTTTTTGTTTCTCTAATAGTTTTCTTTTTCTTGAAACATCTCCACCATAACATTTAGCAAGTACATTTTTCTTCATTGCACTAACATTTTCTCTATCAATAACTTTTGAACCAATACTTGCTTGAATTGGTACCTCAAACATTTGTCTTGGAATTGTTTTACGAAGTTTAGTTACAATTTCTCTACCCTTATTATAGGCAAAATCTTCGTGAACAATAACAGACAAGGCATCAACAATATCACCATTTAATAAAATATCCATTTTAACAAGTTTACTTACTCTATAATCACTTACTTCATAATCAAATGAAGCATAACCTTTAGTATAACTTTTAAGTTTATCATAAAAATCATAAATAATTTCTCCTAAAGGGATATAATAATGAATATTAACTCTTGTTTCATCAATATATTCAGTAGTATCGTAAATACCTCTTTTATTTTGACAAAGTGTCATAATTGGTCCGATAAACTCTGTTGGTGAAATAATATTTGTATAAATATAAGGTTCTTTAATATATGATATTTTAACCTTTTCTGGCATTTCATTTGGACTAGATACTTCAATTTCTTCGCCACTTGTAAGTCCTACTTTATAAACAACTGAGGGAGTTGTGGCAATAGTTTCAAGATTAAATTCTCTTTCTAATCTTTCTAAGATTATATCCATATGTAATAATCCTAAAAATCCTGTTCTAAAGCCAAAGCCTAAAGCAACTGAATTTTCTGGAGTAAACTCTAAAGATGCATCATTAAGTTTTAATTTTTCTAGGGCCTCTTTTAAATCATCATATTTACTTGCCTCAATTGGAAATATACCAGAAAATACCATTGGTTTCATTGGTTTATATCCATGAAGTGGCTTTAACGCAGGATTATCCTCCAAAGTGATTGTATCACCCACTGCAACTTTTGTAATATCTTTAATTGCCGCAGCTACATAACCTACCATACCACTAGAAAGTTTTTCAAGAGCTTTATTAGTTATTTTATTAACTCCTACTTCAGTTACTTCAAAAGAGGAACCCTTTTGCATCATATATATTTTATCTTTAACTTTGATAGAGCCCTCGGTAACTTTAACTAAAAGAACAACACCTTTATATGAATCAAAATGTGAATCAAATATTAATGCTTTTAAAGGAGCATCCTCTTTTATAACCGGAGGATTAATTCTTTCTATAACGGCATCAAGAATTTCTTTAACACCAATTCCTGTTTTAGCGCTACAAAGAAGAATTTCTTCTTCCTTAAAACCTAAAGTTTTAACAAGTTCCTCTTTTACTTTAGGAACATTTGCATTTGGAAGATCAATTTTATTTATAACCGGAATAATTGTTAAATCATTTTCAAGGGCAAGATAAAGATTAGCAAGAGTTTGCGCTTCAATACCTTGAGAGGCATCAACTACCAAAATAGCTCCCTCACAAGCTGCTAAACTCCTTGAAACTTCATAAGAAAAATCTACATGACCTGGAGTATCTATTAAATTTAAAGTATATCCTTTATAATCAAGTGATACTGCATTTAGTTTAATTGTAATACCTCTTTCTTTTTCAAGTTCCATATTATCAAGTACTTGTGAAACATTTGACCTATTATCAAATGTATTTGTAAGTTCCAAAAAACGATCTGCTAAAGTAGATTTACCGTGGTCTATATGAGCAATAATCGAAAAATTTCTAATATTTGATTTCATTTAATCACCAAATATTATTATACAAGATGTTAAGAAATAAATAAAGTCTTTATAAAATCCCAAACATTTTTTGCTTTAGAATTAACGACTAAACCAATTTTATTAGAAATATTATTTGCAGATTTAGTAAACACATTTGAGTAGTCTACTTCTTTAGGAAAATAATCTTTGGCATCTACATTTTTTCCTTCACTAATATCTTTTTCAAATTCCTTTAACTTTTTATTTGTTAAAAAAGTTTTATCTTTGACACTTTTTTCATAATAACCTGTTTTACTTGCAATAAAAAGTGCTAGAAAAAGTAAAAATACTAAAATAAATAATGTTTTAAAAAAATTATGTTTTTTCATTACTATCCTCATTTATATATAAAGAAAGTATCTTAGCAAAAATTTCTAAAGTATTAGATACCTCTATAATATTATTATATTGACCTCCAACTTCAATTAGAATTAAATTTTTATCAAAATCTTCATTATAAATTCCATTTACACCTTTACCACTTTTTTTAGATACCCCTCTTGATAAACAAGGATTAATACTTTTTAGTTTTTCATTTAAATAATTTATCATTTTTTCATTTTCTCCATAACCTTCAAACTCCATTCCTAAAACAAATAATATTTTTGCATAACTTTTACCGTCATATTTACAGGTGGTCATTTCATAAGTAGCCGAATCCCTATGTAAATCAATAAAATATTTTAAATCATTATTATTTTCTTTAGCCTTTTCAAGTAAATATCTACTTGCAATATAACTATCTTTATAAGTAAGTCCTTTATCACTTAACACTTTACTTACCTTTTCATCTTCAACAGTACTTAAAATGCCAAAGTCTGTTAAATAACTTTTTAAAATATAGCTTGCAAAATATACATCATAATCTAAATTATAACTATTTACTTTGTTATAAGCATACTTTTCAGTTTGATGAGTATTATAGATATAAACATTTGGTGCTCTTTCATTAAAAACTTTTATTTCATTTTTAATCATTTCTTTTTTTCGTTCCATTTTACCTAAGTATGAATAAGTTAAATATTTAATTTTGTCTTCACTTAATTTAAAATTATTTTTGATAAATATAACTATCAATAAACTTATTATTATTTCAAGTAAAAATATAATTATTTTTCTTTGAATCTTTTTCTTTTTTGAAACACTTTTAAATCTTTTCATAATTTCACCAACTATAATGTATCAAAAAAATAGTGAAAAAATTGTCGAAATTAATCTCTTTTTTCACTAATTAAATAACTTAATTTATATACTTTTAAATCTTTATAATTTAAAGTTTTTAATATTTCTTTATAATACTCTACTTTTAAATCATCACTTATTAAAATAATATCTCCGGAGGTAATTTTATCTTTAATATAAATGTTATTATTATTTATTTCATAAGTAGGTTTAACAAGATAATAACCTTTTTTATAGCATTCATCATTTTGATATTTATTTACTATACATATTTTTTTATTTTTATTATATTTATTTAAAATATCATTAGTTTTATTAAAATTTTGTCCATCATTAATTTGTTCATTTAAAATATTTCCCTTAAAAGTTTTATCATTTACTAAAATGGTTATATCTAAATTTTTTGAATATGTTATAACACCCTTATTATTTGAAACTAGAATACTTACTCCATTTTTAAGAGGATTTGCTTTATTAATTATTAAATCTTTATTTTTCTCAAGACTGATACTTGGTAAAATGCTTTTATAAATTAATTTATCAGAAACAAAAGTATTATATTTTTTCATATTATAGTAGCTTTCTATTTCACTTACTTTTTTTCCTTCGATACCTGGAATGATATATTCTTCGGAAACTACTGCATCAATACTTTTAATTTCATATTTATCTTTATTACTTTTTAATGTTTTCATAAGAGGACTTTTATTTATAATAAAATTTGATACTTTATCAGCATAATAGAAACTTCCTATTAAAAGGATTAAAATTAATATAAAACTTACATATTTTTTCATTACTAAATAATATGAAAAAAACTGATTAAAATAACCAGTTTTTATATTTTGTTTTTAATTATCTTTATGCCCTCTTTAGGATCTGACAAAAGTCTTTCTTGCAAAATTTTATCCTTTCTAAGTTCATTGATAAACATCATTTCTTCGTTAGTTAAAGTTTCATAATGAATAGTTGGGTCCTTTAGTTCAACAAACTTATCCGCTCCTAAAAGGTAATCGCTGCTAACACCTAGGGCATACATAATTTCAATTAGTGTTTCAATTTTAGGATTACGTTTTTCATTTTCGTATAAACTAACTGCTGCTTTCGTAACACCAATCATATTACCTAATTGTTCTGCACTTAAGTTATGTGCTTTTCTTGCTTCTCTTAGCCTTTTTCCTATCAACATACTACTACTCCTTCTTGAACTTCTTAAATAAGATTTCTACTTTTTATGTAGACGATAGTTCCTACCGCTTATGTGATTATTTTGCACTTTATCACACACTTTACATAAAAAAGTATAATTCAAGATAAAATAATTTTGTCGAATGTTTACCATATGTAGATAAATATAAGGTTATTCGTTCTTTTTAGAACTTTTCTTAGGCTTTTCTTTATCTTTTACTTCATCATTTTCATCAAATGATTTTTCATCGACATGTTTTTTTCCTGAGGATAAAAAGGTTACTCTTTCCGCAATTACCTCAGTTGAATAATTTTTCTTTTTATCTTCAGTTTCGTAGACACTAGTTTGAAGTCTTCCTTTTATACCAACAACATCGCCAACTTTACAAAATTCACTTGTTGCACCGGCAATACCATTCCATAGTACACATCTTATAAAGTCAGTTTCATAAATACCATCAGCATTTTTATAATTACGATTAACCGCTAGCAAGATTTTCGTAATATGTTTACCATTTTCAGTAACTGTAACTTCTGGATTTCCGGTAAGTCTTCCAACTAAAACAACGGTGTTCAAATTATTTACCTCCTTTCAAATGCATATTAACAAAAATAAATAAAAAATCCAAAAACCCAAAAAATTCACTTTTTGTTTCAAATTAACATTTTTGGAAGCATTTTTTTAAAAAAAAATTTTTATTTGCTTTCAAAATTATATTTTTAGATTAAATTATGAAAATTTAGTATTTTTTACACTTTACACAAATTTTACACTTTTTAATATAATAAAAAAAGAAGTATCTCTACTCCTTAATTAATCTATTTAATTCAACTGCGTACTCCATTGGCAAACTTTTTTTAAAGTCAGACATAAATCCAAGGACATATAAATCTTTAGCAGCATCTTCACTAATACCTAGACCCATTAAATAATTTAATTTTTCTTCATTAATTTTAGATATTGTAGCTTCGTGTTCTAAAGTACTTTCATTATTTTCAACAATATTTTTAGGGTATGTATTTGAACTAGAAATATTATCAAGTATGATGTTATCACATTTTATTGTAGCAAATGAACCAGTTGCATCTTTGGCAATTTTAACTGTTCCCCTGTAATCACTTGTACCACCAAAACCCGCGATTGATTTACTAATAATAGTACTTTTTGTATTCTTACCTAAATGAATCATCTTAGCACCAGCATCAAGATGTTGACCTTCTTTAGCATAAGCAATACTAATTGAACTTGCTTTTGAATTATCTCCCTTCAGTACACAAGATGGATATTTCATAGTTACACCACTACCAATGTTGCCATCAACCCACTGCATATAAGCACCCTTTTCGAGAATTGCTCTTTTGGTAACAAGATTATAAACATCTTTACTCCAATTTTGAATAGTGGAATATTTACAAGTACTATTTTTACCTACATATATTTCTACAACACCAGCATGAAGTGATGTAGTACTATAGTTTTTGGCAGTGCATCCTTCGATATAATGAAGTGATGAGTCGTGATCCACAATAATAATTGTTCTTTCAAATTGTCCTAAATTTTTAGTATCAATACGAAAATAACTTTGAAGTGGTCTATCAACTTTAGTATAAGGTGGAATATATATAAAAGAACCACCTGACCATAAAGCACCATTTAAAGCAGTATATTTATTTTCATCATATTTTACTAAATTATTAAAATATTTTTCAAATAATTCTGGATATTTTTTTAAAGCTTCATCAGTGGATAAAAAGATTATTCCATCACTTTCCTCCATTTTATGATAAATAACTTCACTTTCATATTGATTAGATACACCTTTTAAATATTTATTTTCAGCATCAATTACGCCTAGGTCATTAAAAGTATTTTTGACTTTTTTATCAACATTTTCCCAAGAACAACTTGGTGGAGCAAAAAGACCTTTATGATAAACTAAATTATCAAAATCAATATTTATTTTAGGACCAAACGAAGGATTATCAAGTTCTAAAAACTTCTTATAAGAATTTAATCTAAAGTTTTTCATCCAAAGTGGTTCACCCTTATTATTTGATAAATTTATTATAAAATCTTCATTTAACTTTTCCATTTTTTTCTCCCAAAAATATAATACAATAAAACATAATTAAAAACAATTGAAAATTATAAAAAAATTTGATACACTTTATTTAGTATAGGAGTATAAGGTATGGCTAAATATGATGATGCTTATTTTGAAAATCTAACTAAAAAAGCAAATGTTATTTATCGTTGTTTATATTTAAATGAAATTAATGATAATTTAAAAAATGCTATCATAAGTTATCTAGATGTCTATTTTGATGCATATAAAAAATATTCAAACCTAGAACAAAAAGATGATGATTTAACTAAAATATTTAATATTTTGGGAGGACCAGTAAACGAAATTGATAATCCTTATAACCTTTCATTAAATGATGGTAGACCACATCCGGCTATTGACCTTATAAAAGAAAGATTAGCAAGATTTTATGTTGAACTTAATAGCGTAAATAAAAATAGTCAAAATAATGGTAATAGTCAAAGTAAGGGATTTTCAAGAGATTTACTTCCTGCCTCAGCTATAAAGGGAATTAAATTATATAATGATGAAAGTGGTTTTGCAAAATCATTTATAATAATTATAGCCACAATTTTACTAGGTATTTTAATTGCTGGATTAACAATATATTTTAAATAAAAATAAAAGATTTAGGAATTTTCCCAAATCTTTTTATTTATAAGTAAGTTTCATTTCATTAAGACTTATTTCAACGAATGAGTCTTTACTATATATTTCCTTAGTTTTTGGATTAACTATATCTTGTGTAATATAACCTAAATTATATAGTTCATTTAAAGTAACAATCTTATTTTGACATTTTCCTTCATAATAACATCTAAAAGCACTTTCAGTTACTAACTTTTCATTTACTTCATTAAGTCTTTGCTGATTAATATTTATTACTTTATAAAGTGTTGGAACAAAAATTATTAAAGTAATAGCAATAATTGTTACATATATTACTATCTTATTTGTATTCATAACCTTCTCCATAATAAGAAAGAATAAATTTATCTCGATACTGTTCAAGGGTACCAGCTTTAATATTTTCTCTAATTTCTTTCATTAAATTTTCTAAAAAATAAATATTATGAATTGATAAAAGTCTTGCTCCAAAAGTTTCATCAGCATTAATTAAATGTTTTATATAAGCTTTTGTATAACTTTGACAAGCATAACATTTACAGCCCTCTTCGACTGGCGTAAAATCCTCTTTATACTTACTATTTTTTAAATTAATCTTACCATTTTTTGTATAAGCATGTCCGTGTCTTGCAAGTCTTGTTGGACTTACACAATCAAATAAATCTATTCCACGAAGTGAGTTTTCAATTAAATCTATTGGATCGCCTACTCCCATTAAATAACGGGCTTTTTCTTTAGGTAAATAATCAGTACTCATTTTAACCATTTTATACATAGTGGGTTTATCTTCACCCACACTTGTACCTCCAATAGAATAGCCATCAAAGTTCATTTCAGTTAATTTTTCAGCACAATACTTTCTTAAATCAGGGTACTCACCACCTTGAACTATACCAAAAAGTATTTGATTTTCACCTTTAAAAACATCTTTTCCTCTTTTTGCCCATCGAAGTGTTCTTTCAACGGAATTTTTACAATAATCATATGTTGCGGGATAACCAATACATTCATCAAAACTCATTACAATATCACTACCAAGTTTTTCTTGAATACCAATTGATTTTTCTGGTGTAAGAAAAAGTTTATCTCCATTTAAATGATTTTTAAAACTTACTCCTTCTTCAGTAATATCTTTAGGTTTAGCAAGAGAAAAAACTTGAAATCCCCCACTGTCTGTTAAAATAGGTCCATCATAATTCATAAATTTATGAAGTCCACCTGCTTTATGAACTATATCTTCACCTGGTCTTAACCATAAATGATAAGTATTTGCCAAAACTATTCCAGCACCAGTTGCTTTAACTTCTTCGGGTGATAAAGTTTTAACTGTACCATTTGTTCCAACAGGCATAAACATTGGAGTTTCATAAGTCTTACCATTAAAAACTATTTCTCCAAGTCTAGCACCAGTTTTTTCATCAGTATATTTTAAATTATATTGTACTTTCATAGACTACCTCTTCCTTCAAAAATTATAACATATATTTTACAAAACTACACTTATTTAATAAACATTGCATCGCCAAATGAAAAGAAATGATAATTATTTTTAATTGCATGATTATAGGCATTTAAGATATTTTCTCTTGTTGAAAAAGCACTAACAAGCATTACAAGTGTACTTTTTGGTAAATGAAAATTAGTTATTAAACCATCAATTGCTAAAAATTTATAGCCTGGGTAAATAAATATATTTGTATTTTCATCACACTCTACAAATTTATGATATTTATTCATAATTGACTCAAGTGTCCTTGTTGAGGTTGTACCAACAGCATAAATTTTTCTTCCTTCTTCTTTAGCTTTATTAAGTTTATCAGCAACATCCTTAGTCATAATATATCTTTCACTATGCATATGATGTTTAGTAATATCTTCCTCGTTTACTGGTCTAAATGTACCAAGACCAACGTGAAGTGTAACATATAAAATCTCAACACCTTTTTCCTTTAATTCATTTAAAAGTTCTTTTGTAAAATGAAGTCCCGCAGTCGGAGCCGCAGCACTACCTAAATATTTTGCATAAACAGTTTGATATCTCGTTTGATCTTTTAAAGACTCATGAATATAAGGTGGAAGTGGCATTAAACCAATTTTTTCAATTTGCTCTATAAAAATTCCTTCATAAGAAAATTTAACTTTAACTATTCCCTCTTCATCCTTTTCTATAACCTCACATTTTAAAGTATCTGAAAAATTAATAATAGTTCCTACACTTAATCTTTTAAAAGGTCTTGAAAGGCATTCCCAAGTATCACTACCTAAATCTTTTAAAAGTAGTAGTTCTATATGAGCAAGAGTTTTCTCTTTAATGCCAAATATTCTTGCAGGTAAAACTTTAGTATCATTTAATACTAAAACATCTCCTTTATGAAAATAAGAAGTAATATCCTTAAAAATTTTATCCTCTAAGGCACCAGTTTTTCTATCCATAACTAATAGTTTTGACTCACTTCTATTTTCTATAGGAGTTTGAGCTATTAAATTTTCTGGTAAATTATAATCAAATTCATTAATATCCATTTTTTTCATCACCACTAAATATTATAAAGATATTTAATGAATTTGTCTATTAATTTAATTGTAAAAATGTTACAAATTAGGTATAATTATTATGGTGAAGCGTATGGCAAAGAGAAAAAAAAGTAAAGAAAGTAAAAGTTCACCTACTTATAGTGTAGAACTTACAGGATTAATTTTAATACTTATAGGAATTATAGGTATGGGATTTGGTATAATTGGTAATTTTATAAAACAATTTATGATGTTTTTAGCCGGAGAATTTTGGTTTGTAATATTATTTGGTGTTTTAATACTAGGAATATCAATGTTATTTAAAAGAAAACTACCAAAGTTTTTTTCCTCAAGATTAATTGGTGTTTATATTTTATTTGCAATAATCTTAGTTTTAGGACATTTTGAACTATTAAAAAAGACTAATGGTTTTTCAGATTTAATGGATGTTACTTACAATAATTATATGACTAGAATTGGTACTATGGAAGAAAGTAGTTCTATTTTATCAAGTGGTTCTTCCTCAATTGTTATTGGTGGTGGCTTAATTGGTTCCTTACTTGCCGGAGGACTTAAAGCAGCATTTAGTTTAACTGGAACAAAAATCGTTTTAGTGGTATTAGGAATATTTTCATTTATCCTTATATTTAATATTACCTTATCAGATATTTTAAATAAGTTTGTAAGTTTATTTAAAAAAGATAACGATGATGATGAAAAAGAAAATGTTAAAAATAAGAAAGAATATATCATCGAAGGTGATGAACTTGTAGGTATCAAAAATGTTAAAGATAAAGAGGAGCCACCAGAGAAAGAAAAAATTGTTATTACAAGTATTGATGATTTAAAAAGTATTAATACACCAGAAAAAAATATAAAAGAAAGTTTTGATGCTAACCCTATTGAAACTGATGAAGGAGCCTCAAATCCAAGTGTATATAGACTTCCAAAATTTGATTTACTTACACCTACTCCAAAAAATAAGAAAAATAGTGAGGAACCATTTATTAAAGAAAATCAAATTAAATTAGAAAAAGTATTAAATGATTTTGATATTAAAGGTAAAGTTGTTGAAATTCATATTGGACCTGCAGTTACGGAATATGAAATAATTGTTCCAAGTGGTACAAAAGTAAGTAGAATTGTAGGAATTAATAAAGAAATTGCTTTAGCAATGGCTGCAAAAGAAGTTCGTATACAAGCCCCTATTCCAGGTAAAAATACTATTGGTATTGAAATACCAAATCGTGAAATATCTTCAGTAGGTTTTAGAGAGGTACTCGAAGCAACTTGGCAAAATAATGGAGCAAATAAAATCCTTGTGGCACTTGGTAAAGATATTATGGGAACATCTATTCTTGCGGACCTATCTAAAATGCCCCACCTATTAGTCGCTGGTTCTACTGGTTCTGGTAAATCGGTATGTATTAATACCATTATTTGTTCAATATTAATGAGATATAAACCTGATGAAGTAAAACTTGTTCTAGTAGATCCTAAAAAAGTTGAACTTACAAATTATAATGGAATACCTCATTTATTATGTCCTGTTGTATCAGACCCTAAAAAAGCCTCAGTTGTTTTACAAAAAGTAGTTGCAGAAATGGAAAAAAGATACGATATCTTTGCTGAAAAAGAAGTTAAAAATATTGCGGGTTATAATGATTTAATTGAAAAAGAAAGAAAGAAAAATCCTGATATAAATACTGCAAGAATGCCATATATTGTAGTAATAATAGATGAACTTGCGGACCTTATGCTCGTAGCCTCTAAAGAAGTTCAAGACTCTATTATGAGAATTACTCAAATGGCTAGAGCCGCTGGTATTCATTTAATCGTAGCTACTCAAAGACCTTCAACTGATATTATTACAGGTGTAATTAAAAATAATATTCCATCAAGAATTGCCTTCTCTGTATCTAGTGCAATTGACTCAAGAACAATACTTGATGCTTCAGGTGCTGAAAGCCTTCTTGGTAAAGGTGATATGTTATATCTTCCAATGGGAGAAAGTCACACTACTCGTATTCAAGGATGCTTTATTTCAGATAATGAAATTAGTAAGTTAATTGAATATTGTAAAGCGCAAGCGCAAGTTAAATATAATGAAGAATTTACTAATCAAGAAAGTCCTCATACATCATCTTCGGGAAGCAGTAATTCAGATACTGATGGTGGCGATGATCCGATGTATAATGAAGTTGTAGAGTTTGCTATTGAAACTGGTAAAATATCTGCATCACTTATACAACGAAGATTTAGATTTGGTTATAATAGAGCAGCAAGAATGGTTGACCTTCTTGAATCAAGAGGTATTGTGGGACCACAAAATGGTTCTAAACCGCGTGAAGTTCTTGTAAAGTTAGAAAAAAATGATAATGAATAATTTACTAAAAAAAGAAATTTTGCTACAATAAGGATGGTGATAATATGGCAAAAAAGAAAAGTAAAAAAAATAATATTAATTTTAAAAAACTATTTTATTTCATCATAGGTTTCCTTTTAATAATATTTCTAATATGGTATATAATTAGTTGGAAAAATGTTAAACAAGAGGAAAAACTTATGAATAGTTATCTTATTACTTCGAACACATTAAGTGTTGAAATTAAAGATTTAAGTGAAACTGTTCAAGTTTTAAAGGAGTCACCATCTGAGTATTTTGTTTATATAAGTTATACAAATGATGAAAAAGTTTATAGTTTTGAAAAGAAATTAAAAAAATTAATTGATAATTACAATTTAAAAGATGAATTTTACTTTGTAAATGTAACAAATATAAAGGATGATGAAAACTTCAATAGTGAAATAAATGATACATTTAATACAAAATTAATTAGTAATATTCCATGTATTTTACACTTTAAAAATAATGAACTAAACAAAGTAGTATATAATAAAGATTTAAATAAAACTTATACAAATTTTGAAAATCTTTTAAAGGAAAACGAGTTTGATAAAGAATAATGATAAATATAGTATTGTTTGAACCTGAAATACCACAAAATACTGGTAATATAATGAGAACTTGTGTTGCAACTGGTAGCACATTACATCTTATTAAACCATTTGGTTTTATCTTAGATGATGTTCACATTAAAAGAAGTGGTGTTAATTATATTGATAAGTGTAAATACTTCGTATATGAAAATATTGATGATTTTTATAGCAAAAATAAAGGAACATTTTATTATTTAACAAGATATGGTCATAAAACCGGTGATGCCTTTGATTATTCCAATAAAGATGAAAATATCTATTTTATGTTTGGTAAAGAATCTACTGGTATACCACCTAAGCTATTAAAACCACATATTGATAAGTGCATTAGGATTCCAATGACTAATAATGTTAGAGCTTTAAATCTTTCCAATACAGTAGCAATAATGACTTATGAAGCCTTAAGGCAACAAGGTTATCCTGGACTTCTTCGAGATGAACCTCATAAAAGTGATCATTTTATCGAAGAAAGTTAAAAAAGACATAGAACTTAATCTATGCCTTTTTCTTTTATAAATTTTTTTAAATCGGTTTCAGATTTATAACCAATAAATCCTGCTTCTTGTTTACCTGATTTACTAACTATAATAGTTGGTGTAAATCCATAATTATCAAGAAAATATCCATAAGTTTCAGCAACAGTTTCCCCTTCATCACTTTCATTTAATGTCTGAGTTGATTTCATTGTAAGTTTTTTAATTAATTTTATCCAATCTTCAGAGGTTCTATCTACTTTAGAAATATCTAAATATAAAGGTGTAAAATTATATTCAATACTTGCATTTTTTAAATTAGGCAAAAACTTTTCACATAAAGGACAAGTTTTTCTTCCTACATAAATTACATGATAATTATCACTTTCAAATAAGGTTAAAACCTCTTTTACAGTAACCTCCCTCATAAAGGAAGTATCAAATTCATTACTCTTTTTAATTAATACATAACTTAAAATGAAGATAATTACTAAAAATGATATAGATATTCCTAAAAATATTTTAGATAATTTATTCATATTAAATTTGCATTAACTCACTTTCTTTTACTTTAATTTCTTCATCAATTAATTTATTATATTTGTCTATTAACTCTTGAAGATCCTCCATATAAAGTTTTTCTTCATCTTCAGGGTATTTTGCTTTAGTAATTTCATCTTTAGCATCTTGTCTAATATTTCTTAAAGCAACTTTACCTTCCTCACCTATTGCTTTTGCTTGTTTAACATATTCTTTTCTTCTATCCATAGTAAGCTCTGGAATAGTTAAAATAACCATTTCGCCATTATTTGTTGGGTTAATACCTAAATTAGCCTCATTAATAGCTTTTTCAATATCTTTAACCGCTGTTTTATCAAATGGTTTAATAAGAAGTTGTCTTGCCTCAGGAACCATTATATTAGCAATACTTTGAATTGGAGTTGGAGTTCCATAATAAGAAACCATTATTCCATTTAAAAGTGCTGGATTAGCCCTTCCTGCTCTTATACTTCCTAATCTACTTTTAACGCTTTCTAAAGCATTTTTCATTTTGTTTTCAGTGTCCATATTTTTTCCTTTCTAACTTAAAACTATAATATCATTATAATCGCTTTTCTCAGCTTTGACAAGAATACTTATTACAAGTCTACCAAGTTTATCGACATAAAGATTATTTTTTGTATTATTACTAATAGTTTGCTCAACATCAATTTTATTTTCTTCGCTTAATAAATTCTTATCATTTAAGTAAGTTTTCACTTTTTCATTTATATCATCTTTATTAACACTAAACTTACTTAAAAGTTCATCATTATTATAAAGCTTTCCAGTTGTTTTATCAAATACATATACATCACTTCCAAGTGTCGTGATAATTGTTTTATAATCAAAACTATATTTGTTTACCACTAAAGTAATATAATTTGTATAATGAATAATTTCATATTTAGCAAATTTTGCACTTATTAAATGATTGTAATTTGCTTCTTCATTAGTTTCATCATAAACAGGAGTTTTACTCATTTCTTCATTTTCTTTATTAACTATAGCGGCAACACCCTCTTTATCTTCGAAATTAATATTAATGTTTTTATATTCAATATCAAGTTCTCCTTCGACAACATTTACATCAGAATAATAAATATAATCTTTAGTTTTATCTAATCTAATATCAGTATCTTTTACTTCAGTAACTTTTTTATCTACTACATTTTTAAGTTTTTCACTTTTTTTCATTAAATAAAATCCTCCGAAGATAAATACTAATATTACAAAGATGAAGAAATATACTTTAATTTGATTTGTTTTCATTTTTCTTATAATCCTCCAACACACTCTTTAAGGTAATCTTTTTTAAGTTTGTTCTATAATTATCAAAATAATCATTAGCATTGGTTTCTCCATGAACAATTGCATCTTCATCATCAAAGTAAGTTATAATTCCATCATTTTTTACAAGAAGTGATGGCGCATAAATATTTTTACTACCATCATCAAGTGATACAGCATAATCTTTTAAATAGTTGACAATACTTTGATAAGTTCCATTTTTTATTTTACGATCCTCAGTTAAATCATAATAATAAATTTTATCTATACCTACTGTTTTAGCAACCTCATTTAAAATATTTGCATAATTACCCACAAAGGAATTATTTTTCATACCAAAAAGAATTAATATATTATCTCTTTTGATATAATCAAGGGTTTCAGCGCCATTTAAATATACAAAAACATTATCTTCATTTACCTCTTTATATTCATTCTTGAACTTATCACTATCACTAGTCTTTTTCGTGGTATTTTCAAGTGTACCAAAATAAATAAATAAAGCTATAAATATTATAAATAATATTATATAAATTATCATTTGAGTTTTACTCTTAAAAAATTTCTTTTTCTTCATCATACATCACATATTAATTTTATCATTTTTTTATAAAAAAATCGAGCCTATTTTGACTCGATTATTAATTTAATGGCAGTTTTCTTTTCACCATCAATTTCTATATCAGAAAATGCTGGAATAGTTACCAAATTATCCCCCATTGGCGCTACAAAACCTCTTGCAATAGCAATAGCTTTAATTGCTTGATTTAAACTTGCCGCTCCAACAGTTTGAATTGTGGCACTTTTATTTTCTCTAAAAATATTTGCGATTGCGCCGGCAACTTTACTTGGATTTGACTTTGCTCCTACTTTTAATATTTCCATATTTCCTCCGTAATACATAATATGAAAATATTTTTATTTTATTACTTTTGTTTTTCTATTAAATAATATGTAATTGGATCAATTGCTTCCAAGATACCATTTATAAAATAAAAGAACCCTAGAACAAGTATTTGAACACTTTTTTCGTAATATAAGTTAATTGTACAAAGAAGTCCAGATAAAATAAATAAAACTAAAGTTATTATTTTTAAAATATAGATTTCTTTATGTCTATCGTGATAATAATCACATTTTTTTAATTTAACTAAACTCATCATTGTTATCCATACAAATAAAGTTAAGGCTAAGTTAAGTGGTATATTTGTATCAATTAAGCCTATTAAAATTAAAGTAATCATACTTGCAATGCAGGTAAATAATCCTTCATAATCTTTTGATTCATTAGTTAGAATAAACTTTAAAAGGTTCATTATTCCATAAAAAGCAAGTACACCCATAAAAATATATTTTACATTAACTATTTTTAGTAAGGGAAAAAGTAAAATTATACTTCCAAGTACAATAAGTATTATTGCAGTTATTAAATCAATTATTTGTTTTCTTTTCATTTAGTCCTCCGAATCTTCGATCAGTATGTAAAAATGATTTTATAATATCATCAATTTCTTTAGTTTTTAAATCTGGAAATAATGTATCTATAAAAAATATTTCTGCATAAGTCATTTGATATAACATAAAATTACTTAAACGATGTTCTCCTCCTGTGCGGATTAAAATATCAATTGCAGGTAAATCATTATCTAAATATTTATAAAAATTATCTCTATTAATTTTATCTTTTGTTACTTTATTATTTACTAAATCCTCATGATATCTTTCACTTGCTCTAATTATTTCTTCTTGAGCACCATAATTAAGACATACATTAAGTATTGTTCCTTTATTATTTTGAGTTTCCTTTACAATGTTATTCATCGATGATATGACATCCTCTCGAAGATTATCTTTAGAACCACTAAAAACTACTTTAATTCCTTTTTCTTTTAATTTAGTAAACTTTTTATTAAACATTTCAATAAATAGATTCATAAGATAGTCTACTTCTTCTTTACTTCTTTTAAAATTGTCCGTAGAAAAAGCATATACACTTAAAACATCAACACCAATTTTATTAATATGGGTTGCTATTTTTTCTAATGTATTTGCACCCTTTTTATGACCAAAACTTCTTTTTAGTCCTCTTTTTTGAGCCCATCTACCATTACCATCCATTATAATTGCAATATGTTTTAATTTATTTTCCATATTTCATCCCCAAAGTATTATATCTTATTTATAACTTTATTACAAATTATTTCTTTTTACACTTTGTTTGTGTGTCCATTATATAAGCTTCCATTATATCATTTGTTTGCCCTGAAACTCTAAATTTAACTAAATCTCCGAATACTGGCAAATTAAAATCAAAAAATAAAGTTACTCTAAAAATTGTATTACATGTTTCATTATTTGTCATTGCAAGAACACAATAATCGTATTTTTTATTGTCTTGTGCAATTTCCGGAGTACCATCAATATCAAAGCCGTACATTTTATTTACTGTATCTGTTGCTTCATATACTGAATCTACTTTTTGGCAAAAACCTTTTCTATTATAATTGTTATTTCTAAGGTAAGTATTCATTACATTGATTGATCCATCCACCTTTTTGCCATATGTAGTTTTTGTTGTTAGGCCTTCATATTTTTCTATAATTGATGTTAATTCATTTTTTTCTTTATAAGTTCTTGAATAACTTAAAGCAACCACCAAAAAGCCTGCGAAAATTAATGTAAAAGTTATTGCTATTAAAAATAACCATGTTGAACCAACTGAATCTCTCATATATCCACCTCTTATTATAATAAGTATAACATTTTTTGTAGAATAAATCTATTACTTATGATAAAATAATATTAATGCCGGATTAGTTTAATGGCAAAACAGATGCATGGTAAGCATCAGCTACAAGTTCAATTCTTGTATTCGGCACCATTAATTTTGTCTTACTTTTAATATAAAAAAACTCGTTTCTCATATGTTCAAGAAACGGTTTTTTATAAATTTTTACTTTTATTTTTGTAATATTCTTTTTTGTCCTTTTGTGGAAGACTTATCTAAACTATATAGTTCTGAATAAAGATACATTTTTCTAAATAATTTATTATCTTTGCTGCATCTATCTTCTATTCTTTCTTTTATTCCATCAGATAAAATCTCTTTAGGTATATTTACTATATAACCACAATGAGGACACATTTGATAATATCTATATAAACTATCATTAGGATCAACAAATATTTCATTTTCATTAATAGTAAAATATTCTCCACAAGGTTCAGTATTTTTTGGTCTTTGTAATCTAGTATCAGATGATGCATGAATATACTCTTCCTCTAAAGCACAAGCTATTTCTAAATTGCAAGGTAATTCATCATGATAAGTTAAATATACTTGTTGTTTTTCATTTTCAGTAAAAATTGATAAATTATCTTCATAATGAGGTGCAGTTACTATTGCGGATATAAACGAATTATTTTTTACACCAACATCATTTTTATCTCTTAATGGCTTTCTTGGATTTTTATCAATTATAAATGAAAGTGAATCACAATCGTGTAAGTCTAAATTTCTTCCGCTTGTATATATTTTTCCATTATTTTTGTATCTTCCTATTCTATAATATTCATCAAGTACATTTAATTTATTTTTTTTATTATTTAAATCACCAGATTGTTCTTCAATATAATCACAAGTTTTACTTAATATTTTAAATATATCTATTGTATAAGGAAATGATCTTTTATCAGCATTTTCTTTTTCTAATAACGCTAGACCATAGCTTACTTGTTCTAAATATTCTTTATTATTTTTTTTACTTTGTAATAATTGATAAAGTTTGCTTTCTTCCATAGGTATATCAGATAATAAAAATTCTTCGAATAATGAATTTATTCCATCTAATCTACTTATATTTAAATATATTAGTGGTTTATCTGCAAAAATAGTACCAAACTTTATTTGTTGCTCTTTTAATCTTTTTAAAAGTTCTTCGCTAGTTTCTTCATACATATATGGAGCTAAAATTTAAAAAGCATTACCATATAAGTATTTATATCTTTTTACTAATTCCCCTTTTGCATTTTCTAAATTCATTACTAAACCCTCCAATTAATAATTACTATTATACTATATAAATTTTGTTATTCAAAGTTTTTTGTATTGAATCAGGAAAAATCATTTAAAAGTATGTTTTAAAATATGTTTAACAAAATAAAAAACCCCATCATTGGGGAATTATTTGTTTTTCTGGTGGCTCCAGCGGGAATTGAACCAGCGACACAAGGATTTTCAGTCCTCTGCTCTACCGACTGAGCTATGAAGCCAAATGGCGGTTCCAACGGGATTTGAACCCGTGATCTCTTGCGTGACAGGCAAGCGTGATAGGCCGCTACACTATGGAACCATTGGTTGCGGGAGAAGGATTTGAACCTACGACCTTCGGGTTATGAGCCCGACGAGCTACCAGACTGCTACCATCCCGCGATATAAATTTTAAATTGGCGGAGGAAAAGGGATTCGAACCCCTGCGCCGGTCACCCGACCTCCTGGTTTTCAAGACCAGTCCCTTCAACCGGACTTGGGTATTCCTCCATTTCTTCAAGCGCAATTTGATTATAGCATAAACTATTTTCAAATGTCAATTAACTTTTGAAAAAAATTAATATATTTTATAACTTTTTACTATAAATCCATAATTTCAGTAAAAAAATAGATACATTTTCACATATTATTCAGATTTTTAACAAAAAAGTATTGCACTTACTTAAAAAAAAAGTTATAATTAAGAAGTCTTATTAATTAAGACAGTGCCTGCCCGAGTGGCGGAATAGGTAGACGCACAGGACTTAGGGCCTCTTACTTAGTTGGAAGGCCTTGAGCACTATCGTGAGAAATCCGATAAGTGAATTTGCTCAAATTCGGGGAAACCTTACAGATAACGCTGATGGCAATCCCGAGCCAAGGTTTATGTAAATAAGCAAGGTGTAGAGACTTTATGGGCAATACCTAAATTACTTTGTAATATGGTAAAGAGAAAGTCCAGACTACAAACAAATTGTTTGGTAACGAAAGTTATAGTGGTACGAAAATCCTGCGGGCATTAAAACCCGTGCCGGTTCAAGTCCGGCCTCGGGCACCATTTAAAAATTACTTCCTTATGGAAGTTTTTTTTATGTTATAAATTAAAAAAGAATAACCTACTTTTGATTATTCTCATTTATTTCGGATAGTTTTTCACTAATCCAAGTATTTAAATGATTTTTTAAAGGTAAAAATCCAAGTCTAGATTCCTTAACTTTACTTTTTGTATTTGATTTATAATTTATATTTTTTATAGATAATTTAAGCCTATTATTTTCCTCATCTACATCTAGTATTTGTGTATAAATAATTTCACCAATTTGTAAAAAGTCATTAATATCTTTTACAAAACCATTTGATATTTCCGAAATATGAATAAGACCACTGTAAATACCATCAATATTTACAAAAGCTCCATACTTCTCTATTCCAGTTACTTGGCATTTAACGATACTACCCGTTCTGTATTCTGCCATAAACTATTCCTCACAAACAAAATTCTACCATATTTTCCAAAAAAATGCTATAATAATATAGTGATTTATATGGAAGAAAAGATTTTAAATGTTATTGAAAAAGTTCGTCCCTATTTAAATATGGATGGTGGCGATATTGAATTTGTTAAATATGAAGATGGTTATATCTATATTAAACTTTATGGTGCTTGTGCAAATTGTTTATATCAGGATAACACAATTAATGAGAATTTACTTACCTTTTTTAAGGAAGAAATACCTGATATTAAAGGTATCATAAATGTTAATTTTTAAGCCACTCAATATTTTCTAAGGGAGCATATGTTGATATTAAAACATATGCTTTTTTTAGAAAATTTTCATAGTCATTTGCTTTGTCAATAATTTTAAGCAGATTTTCTGATGATGTATCTTTATTAACAACCTTTTCATAAATATCAAAATAGTATGATGGAAAAAGTAGTCTTGCAAAAAGCATATTATATGAATATATTGTAAGTTTAGTACTTTTTAAATAAGACTCTAAATCAAGATAAGCATCACCATTATCAAAAAAAGTTGATTTTATATACTCCGTTATATCGCGAACCTCTAAATCAAATATAAATGAAAGTGGATTAAAATAATTTAAACTATAATTTGGACTAATAATCCTTTTTCTTGATAAAACTATTTTATCTAAAGATGACATACTATATTTTGAATTTACATTATTAACATAGTATATAGCATTTTCTGAAAGACCAATATAATAATCTATTGAATTATCAATTATTTTATCATACTGAATCTCATTTAATTGGCTTTCTATATAATCTACTTTTACACTCCATAAATAAGCCCAATTATTACGATAAAGATTACTTTTTATACCATTTAATGAAAGCTTCTTATTATAATTATTTATACTAAATATATCTATTATTTCATCTTTATTAAATACTTCGAGTAAAACATAATCAATTCCATCAACCTTTGTTAAATAACTATTATTAATATTTAACTTAATATTATGAACATTTATACCCTTTTGTTTCAATTCATTTGAAACAAATAAAATATCTTCGAGATCCTCTTTAGTTCTAGAAAAATATACAAAATAAAAATCATGGTTATTTAAAATAAAATGATACTTATCATCCTCGATAAAAAGTTTATCAATTACTAAATTATAATAATACTCTATTAAATCTTTCATATTATAATATATAAAAAAACTTTCAATTTTATGAAAGTTATTTATTTTCAAATCTTTTTACTAAAGCATCAAACATATTTTCACAAGATTTCATAAAAGTTTCTTTTAAATCTGCATAATTTATATTTGAAACGGGTGATGGATTTGGCATTTGATTATTAACATTTGGCATTGAATTATTCATCGGAGCCATTCCATTTTGCATTGCCATATTATTAGTTTGACCTAACATATCATTCATTCCCATCATTTGTGGTGCTGGGTTTGTAGCAGGATTACTATTCATTACTGGAGCACCCATATTAGACATAACTGGAGCAGTATTTACAGTATTCATACCACCAAATGATATTGGTCCATCCATTACTGGAGGAGCTGGCGTTTCCATAACCTCTGGAGTTGGAGCAGGTGCTGGAGCTACTTCAGGCTGTGGTGCAGGCATTACTTCCGGTTCAGGTTGTGGAGGATTATAACTTCTTTTTAATACATCAAATGATGCAACAGGCAAAGTAAGTTGTGTAAAGAAATCATCTTGTGCACTTAAATTTTCTGGTACTGCTAAATACATAAGTGTTGTCCCACTTATAATTGATTTCAAATTTTCCTTTACACTAGCCCATTCACTTTGATCAAAAATCTTCTCTAATCTATCTCCATTTAATTTACTTATACAAATAATTGGAAGTCCCATTGAACCATTCATTTCATTATCAAAAACAACATAGTTTGCACTTGTCCCTTGAAAACAAGTTACTAATGGTTTTTCAAAAACATTTCCACTTGTTAAATTTACCCTAATCTTACTCATCTATATCAATCCCTTCATATGATAATTAAATTATAACAAAATCATTAATTTTTTTCAATAACTTTTAAAATAAAATATCTACAACCATATGCACAATATTTTTCAATATAATTATCAACATTTTTTATATCATTAATTGGTTTAAAATTTTTATTTGATTTATCGTTAAAACCTTTTAAGCGAAGTTTTCCATAAGCCCAATCACCCACTATATAATCAAAGTTTTCAAAATATTCAGTAATTGCCTCTTTTAAAACTTCTTCATCTACTCCATCTTTTTCATTTTTTATTACTTCGTATGTTTTATCATTAATTGTTATTTTCATTTATCCCCCTAAAAAACAAATATTGTTAGTAAAAATATTACTAGTCCTAGTGTTACCACTATAGAAAGTATTAATAAAATATCTACATAACCATTTCCCGTTGAAAGTGATGGTTTTGGATTATTAAAATCAAATACTGCCTTATCAAGTAAATAATCCTTATTAATTGCATTTTCATTAATATCAAAATAATTATATACCTTTTTGTTTACTTCATCAAGCTGGTCAGCATCCATTTTATTAATATCCTCTAAAGAATATTTTAAAATTTCATATGCATCAATATTTAATTTTTTCTTTTCTCTTTCTTTCTTTTTATAAACATTTTCTTTAACTATTTTTTCAAAATAATTTTCTATTTCATTAACATCTTTAGCCATTAAGAAGTTATAAGAGGTTATTAATGGATTAGGTGACTTTACTGTATAAAGTAAGTTTTTAAAATTTTCAATTTCACTTTCTTTTAAATCCATACTTTTTTTCTTAAGAGCAAACATATCTATAAGCATTTTTTGTAAATTAATGAAGTCTTCTGAATTTTCTTTTTCATAAAAATGGTTAAAGGCTCTTTTAAATGTACAAATATTATTATATGAATATCCATACTTTTCTAAGTTATCATTTAAAGCTTGCTCATTATTTAAATAAAAAGGATTTAATATATCTAGTTCATCATAAATTAGTGTAAGAAGTCTTATTACAACAACTAAAAAAGTATTATATGTTACGCCCTCAGGATGTGACTTACCCTTTAAATAATCATTAATTACACTAGTAAATGCTTCGCTAATAAACACACCATTTTTCATACTCTCACCTATTATTAAGTATAGCATAGTTTTTTTTTAATTGGAAGTACTTACACCACTTTCTTTAAAGATATTTTTTCCATAAAATGTTGGTACTTTTCCATTAATAATTTTCGAAGAAATTAAGATTTCTGTTTTTAAAACACTTTCTTTTTTATTCATAGGGATAACAACTAAATACCCTATTTCAAGTTCAAAATACATTTCTACAAGGGCATTATTAACTCCAAAATCAGTAACTTTAGTTTTAATTTTCCCTTTTACATTATCTATTATTTCATATTTAAATTTTACCTTTGGACCTAACGAAGAAATAATAATATTATCACTTGCTATAAAAAAAGGTACTGTTAAAATTTTACTTTTAGAATTATCTTTTTTTAAACTATCAATATATTTATTTAATAATTTATATGTTTTATCTATATCATAATCTAAATAAACTATTTCATTACTTTTATTTTTATCAATATATAAAATATCATTAACTTCTTCATTAGTTATAAAATTATTACTTTTAATAACTTTCTTATATATTTCATCCTTAACTAAAAAATCAATATAATCATTTAATTTAGGATTTAGTTTTTTACTATATAAACTAAAAATTATAATAAACAAAAAAAGACTTATTAAAAAGGTTATCAAAATATAATATTTTCTTTTAAGTCTTTCTTTTAATTTCATACTAAATTATATGTTATAAAAATGATTTTACTAAAATAACTATTCCTGCTACAAAAGCAAGTATTAATAAAACTATGATTATTTTTACAAATACTGATGATTTACTATCTTCAATATCAGAAAAGTCATCAAAATCTTCTTTCTTAAACTTTGTAGATTCTGTAAAAAATGACTTATCTAATGATGTTGTATTTTCTTTTACTTCATTACTATTAATTTCTTCGAAAACAGTTTCTTTTGTTTTTTCATTATCATCATGAATACCTTCGATAACATCTGTATTATCGCTGCCTTTTAAATCTTCGAGTAAAGAAAGTGGATCACTTTCTTCGCTTGCTTTTTTAATAGCTTTTTCATTTATTGAAATTGTGTTAATTAAATTTGCTAGTTCTTCAGCAGTTTTATCGCTTACTTTATGACTACTTTCCTCTTTTTCTTCATTAAAGTCTAAACTTTTTAATATATCAAATCCTGTATTACGAAGTTTTTTATTTCTTTCTTTTTCATAATCATCTTCTTTAACTTCTCTAGCTTTATCCAAAATTACATTAATATCATATTCTTTAGTTTCTTCGGCTTTAGTCTTAACAATTTCTTCATCTTCAATAGCAATACTTCTTCTTTTCGGAGCATCTTTATAATGAGTATCTAATATACTTTTAATTTTTTCTACATCAATACTACCTTTATTATCTCCAATTACGGCCTCATTACTTCTAACTTCGTAATTATCAAGTTCTGTTTTACTAATTTCTTTGTATAGTTCTTGATTTCTCGAAGCTCTACTCGGAATTTTTTGTCCATATTCATCCATACTAAAACACCTCTACTATTTAATGATACCATAATTTTTTAACTTATTAAAGTTAAATTATTACATTTTTAATAAATTTGTGTCTTCTTTACTATAAACTATCTGACTATTATATTCTCCACTTTGTAAAAATTCTTTAAATGTATAATTAACAGGTAAAACCTCAATACTTTCTAAATATTCTAATTTAATTAATTTACTTGGAATAGCATATTCTAAAACATAATCTTCTTTACTTGAATCATATTTAGAAATATATTTTCCAAGTCCTAAAAATCCATGAGTTACTTCATCAGGAATATTATATGTACATAAAAATCTTTTCAAAGGACTATTAAAATAAAATATATCATCTTTACTATCAAAAAAATGCATATAAAAAGTATTTTTCTGATAATGATGAGAATTATTTTTACAAGTCTCATTAAATGTACTTCCAACATTACTAAATGATTTATTTTCTAAAAATTTATCTATTTCTAATCTATTTGCAATTCTATATACTTTCATAGTCTTTCCCCTTTTGACGAGGTTATATTTTATCATATTTTTGATATTTGTCAAATTTTTTACATATTTTTTCAAAATACATGTTATAATGAAAAAGGAGGAATAAATGAAAAAAATAATTGTTGATGATGAAAAATGTATTGGTTGTGGTGCTTGCGTAGCTATTGATAGTGAGCATTTCGACTTTAATGAAGATGGCCTTTCTGAGGCTATTTCACAAGAAAATATTGAAAGTGAAAACTTACAAAATGCTATTTCTTCTTGTCCTGTAAATGCAATCAAAATTACTGAAGGAGAAAATAAATGTTCTTGTGAAGAATGTCACTGTCATGATTGTCATTGTGATGATGAAGGATGTCACTGCGAAGAATGTAACTAAAAAAATAACCCATGGGGTTATTTTTTAATTTCGATAAAGTTTTTTTACTTCTTTAATTGATAATGTTCTATATTCACCAGATTTTAAATTACCTAAATCTAAAAAATCGTAATGAGTTCTTGTAAGTTTGTCCACTAAAAGGCCAATACTTTCAAATAATCTTTTTACAATATGGTTTCTACCTTCAATAATAGATATTAAAATAAATGTTGCATTTTTTTCTTTATCTATTTTTTTAACTTTAAAATCAATAATATCTACTTTCCTATCATCAATATAAATACCTTTTTTTAATTTATCAATTTGCTCTTTTGTAATAATTCCAGCACATTTTGCTAAATATGTTTTAATTATTTTATTTTTAGGATGAGTTAACTTATTTGCAAGATCACCATCATTTGTAAGTATTAAAAGCCCTGTTGTATCATAATCAAGTCTTCCAACTGGATAAATTCTTTCATCAGTATCAATAAAATCAACAACAGTTTTTCTACCTTTTTCATCACTTACTGTAGAAACTACTCCTCTTGGTTTATTTAGAAGAAAATATACTTTATTATTTGTACCAACTATTTCTTTTCCATCAATAGAAATATTAGCATTTTCATCTATTCTATCTCCAATAGAGGCTTTTTTACCATCAACATACACTTTTCCTTGCATAATTAACTCTTCAGCTTTTCTTCTTGATGTATATCCCCTATTTGCTATAACTTTTTGAATTTTTTCCATACACTTTTCACCACAAAAATTATATCATACATCAAAAGAAAATCCTAGTTAAAATAAATGCCATAATAAGCCCGACTAAATCCGCTAAAAGGCCTACTACTACAGTATATCTACTTTTACTTATTTTTACACTACTATAATAAAGCGCAATCACATAAATTGTGGTATCAGTGCAACCTTGAAGTACGCTTGCAAGTCTTCCTGGATATGTATCTGGTCCATATATTTCAAATATTTTAGTCATTATGCTCATAGAGGCGGTACCAGATATTGGTCTTAAAAAAGCCATTGGAAGTACTTCCGGAGGCAAATTAAAAAGAGTTGTTACTGGTTTTAATAAAAATGGAAGTATATTACTATCTAAAAAAATATTAACTGCAAAAACCATTGCAAGTACCGCAGGAAAAATATTATAAACTATTTTCATTCCCTCTTTAGTACCCTCTAAAAAAGAGGAATACACATCAAGTTTCTTGATATAACCATAGAAAACTACAAACAAAATAAATAAAGGAATAACTATAATAGAAAAAAGTTTCATCTTCGTTTCCTCCTTATAAAATAATCAATTATAACTGCTGATAAACATGAGCAAGATGTTGATATTAATGCTGGAGCAATTATTTCCGTGGGATTTAAACTATTGTAAGCAAGTCTTATTGCAATTATTGTTGTTGGAATTATGGTAACTCCTGCGGTATTTAAAACTAAAAATGTTATCATTGGCGTTGAGGCAGTATCTTTTTTATCATTTATTTTCTGAAGCTCACTCATTGCCTTAAGTCCAAAAGGTGTTGCAGCACTACCCAGACCTAACATATTCGCAGCAATATTCGATGCAATATATCCAAGTGAGGGATTATCTTTTGGAACGGATGGAAAAAGTTTAGTCAAAATTGGCCTTAAAAATTTAGCAAACCTCGTAAGCATTCCAGCATTTTCGGCAATTTTCATTATTCCAGACCATAAAACAATCGTTGGAAATAAACTTAATATCAACTTTAATGCCTTATCAGCATTAGTTAATATACTTTCATTAATAACATTTATATTTCCAGTTAAAAAACTATATAAAATTCCTATAACAATTAAAAATGTCCATAATATTGAAATCATAATAAAGTTTATGATATATAAAAAAAAATAGACATCAGCCTATTTAATTTCAAAAGATATTTTATCATCAACATAATTTAAATATACTTTTAAATTAGTTTCTTTAATAGTATCACTTGGTTTATGAAAAGATTGTAATGTATAATATGTTGAAACATCGTGGTATTTAATTTTAATGCTTGTTTCAACTTCTGTATCACATTTTTCTTTTCTTCCACATTTAATTTCAGATACATTTAAAACTGTTATTTCCTTATCTTCAATGGTAATAACATCACCTTTTTTATAATTAAATGTCTTGTCACTTATCTTATCTCTATTTGCAAGAATTGAACAAGCAAGTAAAACACCAATTAAAATAACAATAATAACTAATAATATTCCACTTTTATTCTTTTCCATAAATTAATTATAACCTAATCTATATCTTTTTTAAATAGTTTTTTTAAAAAACTTTTTATTTTGTTTTTTCTTTTACCTTTTTTAATATAAATGTTATCACTACCTATTTCTTTATCTTGTAAATAAACTTTAGCATAACCGACTATATCATTATCAACATAATTATAGTTATTATTCAAATAATATTTAATACTAATATTATCTTTTTCTTCGGATTTTAAAAGTAAACTAAGATTGTTTTTTATATATAAAGTATCCTCAATAAATAGATTTTTAGTATCTAAAGTAAATTTATTTTTATTTAATATTTTTACATTTTGATAATTCTTTTTGACAAATGAGTAATTATTTTTATGTATCTCCCAGTCATTAGATTCTTTCAAAGTCACTACAACTATATTTGTATTATTTATAACTCCCGTTGTTACAAGCGTTCTTTTAGCCTTTTTAGTATAACCTGTTTTTCCTCCTGTTATGTAATCATAACTTAAAAGTTTGTTTTTATTTTGCCATGAATAACTTTTTTTATTTGATTTACAACTATAACTTTTTGTACCAACAATTTTTCTAAATTTAGGATTTCTCATTGCATAGCTAGTAAGAATAGCCATATCATATGCAGTTGAAGTATTTCCTAATCCTTCATTATTTTCAAGGCCATGAGAATTATAAAATAAAGTATCATTCATCCCAATATTTTTTGCATACTCATTCATTTTTTCAGTAAATTTTTCCATTGACCCAGAAATATGTATAGCAATCATCGTAGCGGCATCATTACCGCTTCGAAGCATCATTCCATAAAGTAAATTCTTTAAACTAATTTTTTCACCAACTTCGAGATAAATACTACTGCCAACCGCAGACAAAATATCCTTTGTAACAACTACCTCACTATCTATATTACCATTCTCTATTGCGACTATAGCAGTCATAATTTTCGAGGTTGATGCCACCAAAAACTTATCATTTACATTACTTCCATAAAGCATTCTTTCACTATCCATATCGTAGACTATATAAGATGCATTAGCACTTTTAATCATAATAAAAAAACTAAATATAACTAGCAATATTTTTTTCATACTAAATTATATGTTAGTTTTTTATATTTATTTAAATATATAAACTTTTTTCTCTTATACCAAAATAAATTAAAGGAAAATTATATTTTTCAGCATAATAAAGAAAAGTCTCTTGATAAAACTCATCGTAAGGTGGATACTCATTAAGAAAAGCCATCATGTTATTATATAAATCTTTAGGTATATTACTAGTTTATTTTGAAGCACATTTTAAAATATATCCAGCCTTTTTTAGCAGAAATGATGGAGTTTAATAATAAGGCAACATTTTCATGTTTTTTAAATTTCTTTTAATGTTTTCCACTTAATTTTTATATGAATCAGTATAAATTTTTATAACTTCCTCTACCATGAAAACATCATGTCATATTTTAAATCAAATAAAAAGTATAAGATAAAATTTCTTATACTAATTAAATGAACAAGTATACTTTAAACTATTTCGATAATAATTACTAACATCACTATATGATGATGGGAAAGTTCCATTAAACTCATTATCTAAAGTTTCATTAGTTAAATCCTTTAAGATGGTAATTTTTTTGTTTGTATAATCTAATATTGCATACCCCTCATTGTCATTAATTTTAATATTACCATCAATAACTGTTTCAATCATATTTGAATATTCAGTATCATCAAAAGTATATTCATACATTCTTACAGAATTATTCATATTCTCTTTGCTTTTATTAAATATTATTTCATCTACTAAAGAACTATCTGGACTAACACATTTAAATTTCATTTTGGGCTCTTCGTTTATAACATAAATATAAGCATAATATGTATTTTCATTATTTTCTGCATCTGTAGCTTTAATTTCAACTTTTTGAATTCCTATATTATACATGTCTTCTTTATATTTTTCTTTATCTGCAAAAGTAAATGTTAAATTGTCATCCGAAGAAATAAGTCTTTCTATATTAAGCTGTTCACCTTTTATAGTGTAATTGAAATATGTTGTCACATTAAGTCTTTTTGTAACAGTTGGATTATCAATAACCTCACTACCATCTTTATTTTTTACCACAAAACTTTCAGAATATTTTGAACCATTACAAATTACATAATAAGTGTAATTACCAGGTACATTTGCCTTAACTTCAGAAGTATCCAATTTACAACCAGATACATCAATCTTAGAAAAATCACCATATTCATTTAAGCTTTCTGGTATTGATTCACCCTCGATTATTTCCATTTTATTTATATTAAATGCTGGCGTAACATTTACATTATTATTCTTTTCTCTAGCAAGTTTTAAATAATAATAAACTCCGAATGCGACTCCGCCCATAAGAGCAAGAACTAAAACAATAAATAGTAAATTTTTAATGAATCCTCCTTTTTTCTGAGGCTTTTTATCATTACTTTCTTTTTTAGGTTCTGACCTTTTGGTTTCAACTTTTTTTACTTCGGGTACATCTAAAGTTTCAATAACATCAACCATTGTTGGATCAGTTCCAATTTCATTTTTCACATTAATCACCCTTTATTCTTATAAATAAATTATATAATTTTTATAAACTTTTTGCAAGACCAGCAAATTCATATCCGCGAGTTTCAAATTTATCATATTGATCCCAACTTGCACTTGCCGGAGATAAAAGAACTACTCCCGAAGAAATATTATCATTTTTAATTTTTTCCATTGCTACATTTAAAGTATAGCATTTTTCGCATAAAATATTCATACTTTGCGCATAATCATAAACTTCATCAGTAGTTTCTCCGATTGCAAATATCTTTTTAACATTTTTTATTGCACCATCAAGTTCATGAAAATCTTGGTTTCTTTGCATACCTCCTAAAATAAGGTAAGTATCTTCATCAAAGGCATTAAGAGCAACCACAGTACTTGTTGGATTTGTAGCTTTAGAATCATTATAATATTTAACACCATTCTTTTCACAAACAAATTCTATACGATGTTCTACTCCCTTAAAAGTTTTAAAAAATTCTTTTACAATTTTCTTATCTATTCCAAACTCTTTAATAACTAACAAAGTAGCCATAATATTTTCATAATTATGCATACCCTTTACTAAAATATCTTTTGTTTCGATAATTTTTTCATTTTCAATGTAAATAGCATTATCTTTTACAAAGGCATCTTTACCATTAAAATACTCTTTTGTACTATTTATATCATTAGTCAAAATCATACTATCTTCATTATGGGCATTAATAATAGCAATATCTTCTTTAGTATGATGATTAAATATATTGTGTTTAACTTTTTTGTAGTTTTCATAATTTCCATGAAAATCCAAATGTGTCTGACAAAGGTTAGTTAAAACGCTTATATTTGTTTTAAAATCTTTAAAATTTAATAATTGATGATCTGATATTTCTAAAAGTAGTATATCACCTTCATGAATAAGAGGAATTACTTCACTTAAAGGATAGCCAATATTACCTCCGAGAACTACGCATCTTTTCATAAGTTTTAATAATTCATAAATCATTGTCGTAGTCGTAGTTTTACCATTTGAACCAGTTACACCAATAATAGTAATATTTTTAGGAAGAAAATGATAAGCTACTTCCATTTCATTATAAATTGGTATATTTTTGCTTTGTGCTAAAAGCAAAAGTGGATGAGTAGGCATAACGCCAGGGTTTTTAATAACCATATCAAATGAATCATCAAAAAGTTCTAAAGGATTATCACTTTTTATAAATTTTACTCCTAAACTTTCAAGTTCTTTAACTTTTTCTTCATCTTGATCATTTTTATCAGTTACAATTATTTCATTATTTTTACATAAAAGTTTAGCAACATTATAGCCACTTTTGGCCATACCTAGAATAAATATTTTTTTATTTTCAAACATAATTACTCCTCGCTTTCAAGTACTGCTTTAATTCTACGAACTCCCGCTGAGGAAGATTCCTCTTTAACAATTTTAAATTTTCCTAACTCACTTGTATTCTTAACATGAGGTCCCATGCAAATTTCTTTGGAAACATCACCAATGAAATAAACTGTTACTATATCCGGATATTTTTCAATAAACATATGCTCTGCACCAATTTCAACGGCTTTTTCTTTTGGCATTTCTTCTACTGTTACTGGTAAACTATCCTTGATCCATTTATTTACTAAATCCTCAGTATTTTTAATTTCTTCAGCAGAAAGTTTATGATCACAACTAAAATCAAAACGCATTCTTTCATCAGTAATATTACTTCCCTTTTGATGAACATCTTCGTTTACTGTTATTTTTAATGCTGCATTAAGTAAATGTGTTGCTGTGTGATATTTTGTTTCAGTTTCAGAGTCACCTGCAAGGCCACCCTTGAATTGTCCTGCTGAAGCAGTTCTTGATAAATTTTGATGTTCTTTAAATTTTTCATTAAACCCATTTTCATCTACAAGCACATTATTTTCACTAGCAAGTTCCATGGTAAGTTCAATTGGAAATCCATATGTATCATATAAATGAAATGCTGTAATACCATCAATTTTATCATTTTTAGCAATAACTTTATTAAATTCTCTCAATCCTTTTTCTAGAGTTCTATTAAATTTTTCTTTCTCTGTTTTTAAAACTTCATAAACTACATTCTCATTTTCAGTAAGTTCTTTATAATATTTTGCGTATTTAGATATTATTAATGAAGCAATTTTTCTTTCCCAATCACTATTTATATCGATACCTAGTTTTTTAGCATGACGAATAGTCCTACGAATTAATCTTCTTAAAATATACCCTTGACCTACATTTGATGGCTTAACTCCAGCATTGTCTGCAGCAATGAAAACTGATGTACGAATATGATCGGCAATAATTCTTATTGATTTTGAATTTTCTTCATATGTTTTTCCAGATATTTCACAAATTAAATCAATAACATCTTTCCATACCGAAGAAAGATAATTATCATTTACTCCTTCGAGTACAGCAGTTACTCTTTCAAGTCCCATCCCAGTATCAACATTTTTCTTAGGAAGATTATCCACTGTTCCATCACTATTTTTATTAAACTGCATAAATACATCATTCCATATTTCAACCCATCTTTCATCCTCTGGATCAAACTTTTCTGGAATTTCATTATTACTTCTAAAATAAAACATTTCACTATCTGGTCCACAAGGTCCAGTTTCACCAGCTATCCAAAAATTATCATCAACTGTTCTTGCAATTCTTTCTTCGGGAATGCCTAAACTAAGCCATAAATCATGACTTTCTTTATCAAATGGAATTGTATCATTCCCCGCAAAAACTGTTACAGCAAGGCGCTTAACTGGAATATTTAAAACTTGTGTTAAAAATTCAAAACTCCAAGAAATGGCTTCTTTTTTAAAGTAGTCGCCTAATGACCAATTACCAAGCATCTCAAAAAAAGTATGATGATAAGTGTCACCAATAGCATCTAAATCATTAGTACGAATACATTTTTGAGCATCACAAAGTCTTGTTCCATAAGGGTGTTCCTTACCCATTAAATATGGAATAAGTGGTTGCATTCCAGCTGTATTAAATAAAACACTCGGATCATTTTCTGGCACTACAGGTGCTGAAGGAATTTCTTTATGTCCTTTTGATACAAAAAAATCTATATATAAATCTCTTAAATTAATATTTTTCATTATTTCACCTTATCTAATATTGCAAATATTTTTTCTCTTAATTTATCAAGCTCATCATTAGCGATTGTATAGTCAAAATCAGTATATTCCTCTAAAGCGTTTTCTGTAATATGTGATTGTTGCTCTATAGTTAATTTACTTGAACCAAATTGATTAACAACATAAATTGAGTATACATTATCAAATGACTCTTTTATTTTATCTATTTCATTTGGCATTCTAACATCACTTATAACTAAATTTTCTACATATTTTTCATAAATAGTTATATCTTTAATCATATTTGAAACAAGAAAATCCGAATCAACTTCCCTCATTACATCGCCTAAATGTTGCATGAAATCTCTTGGTTTATTTACATCAGTACCATCCCAATCAGTTAGTTCTAATGCAAAATTTTTAATATACTTACTATAACTTGTTATAGCACATTCCTCAACTTTATAAATATAATATTCCTTTATTAATTTTGCAACTACATTTTTTCCACTTCCTGCTTTTCCAGCAATTAAAAATATTCTCATAATTTCCTCCAATAATCATTTATATAATACCAATTTTTCTTTTTATTTGCAATTATTTATAATAATTTTATTATAAAAAAGGACAAACTACTTTAAAGTTTTTCCTTTTATTATCATATTAATTTTCACTTGTTTCTTCACCATATTTTTTAAATACATAATTTTTACTAGAACTATCTAAATATAATGTACCTTTATCCTCTAAAGCAGAGTATATTTCTTGATACTTATTTAATTTTTCTATATTAACAAGATTAACATAAATCGTATTGCCATCTGTCATTCTTAATAAAAATCTTTCTTCATCCACTATTTTGTCATTATATTTTTCAACTGAATATTCTATTTCAGATATCATTTTATAATTACTTTCATTTACTTTGGCAAGAGATTTAATTAGCGTTTTATAAATATTACTAGGAACATAATTAACTAGTACAGGATACCCTACATAAACTTCTGTATCATCCATTTCCTTTCCATTAGAAAGCACTAACTTTTTATTGAGAATATTATAAAAAAGTATTCTGCATTCTTTAATATTAATATTTATAGTTCCCTTTAAATTTCTTGATATTGTCACATCCTCTATAAGGAGATTTTGTAATAAATTTTTCTTTATTTTATTTGTACTAATTTTCAACATTGAATCATTATAGCTAAGCCCACTATCACTTATTATTTGACTATCAGTCAAAAGATTATTTCCCTTGATATTAATACTTTTAATAGGCAAAGTAATAAAATAATACACTAACATTCCAATTAAATAAATTGTTAATATGATAAATATAAGTCCAGAAATTCTTACCTTTTTTTTAGTTTTTTTCATAGATTACTCCATAAAATTATCTTTGGTTCGACCTCTAAATTGATTTTATAATTTTCATAAACTTTTAATTTAATAAAATTTATTAGATTTAAAACATCAGCAGTTGTAGCATTATTTTTATTAACAATAAAATTTGCATGTTTTTCACTTACATACGCTCCACCTATATGATAGCCCTTTAAACCTAAATCATCAATTAATTTACCTGCCGCAAAACCATTGGGATTTTTAAATATACTTCCAACATTCTTTTCCTCTAGTGGTTGGCTTGCAAGTCTTTTATCATTATTTTCTTTAATTAACTTTAAAATTTTGATTGGATCACCCTTTTCAAGTTCAAATGTTACAGATAGTATTATATTTCCAGTTAAAGATGTATATCTATATCCATATTTAATCTCTGACTTAGGAATAATCCGAATATTTTCATTTTCATCTAATACTTTTACACTTTTAACATATTCCATTAAATCATGATTATAGCATCCAGCATTTCCCATTACTGAAGCACCAACTTGACCTGGAATTAATGAAGCAAAATATAGTGATACAAGTCCATTTTGCAAAGCAATATTATTTAGAAAACCAAGTTTTACTCCACATGAAGCTGTTATTATATTATCATTAACCTCTATTTTATTTAATTTATCAAGTTTTATTATAACACCATCAAAAAAATTATCATCTAAAATGACATTAGAACCATTCCCAAGTATAAAATATTTGATATTTTGTTTTTTTAAATATTTAATAAGACTAACAAAATTATTTTCATTTGTTACCTCAATTAAATATTTTGCATTTCCACCAATACCAAATGTCGTATATTTTTTTAAATCAATATTTTCATAAACATTTCCATACTCATTCATTTTATTATTTTCCTTATTTCATTATATATTATTTCTGATGATTTGACTTTATTTAAATTAGAAAGATTTTTTTTAAGAGTTTTATATTCCATACTATCATTTGTAAGTAGATTATTTATATCATTATAAATAGTCTGTACATTCAAATCTTTTTCTTCGTACATTTTAGCAAGTCCTCTTTGAACCAAATCAAGTGCATTATAATACTGATGATTACCAGTAACATAAGGAGATGGAATTATTATCGAAGGTAAATTAGCATTCATTATCTCCGCTAAAGTTGAGGCACCTGCCCTACTTATAATTAAATCAACATCTCCAAATAAAGAAGACATGTTATCAAGAAATGGTAATATCTTGATATTTTTTGAAAAAGTTTTATTATTTATGAATTCATCATAATAACTTTTACCAGTTATATATAAAACTTCATAATTATCTTCTTCATTTATTTTAGAAAGTAGCGATATAAAAAAGTTATTTAAGGTTTCACTTCCTAAAGAACCTGACACTATTAAAAGTAATTTTTTATTTTTATGAAATCCTAAAGATTCTTTTTTCATTCCATCAAATTTTAAATCAACTGGATTTCCAGTACAAACACATTTTTTAGCTTTAGAAAAATATTTATTACTATTTTCATAAGAAGTGCAAACTAAATCACAGTTTTTAGATAATGCTTTATTTGTTTTACCTGGTATACTATTTTGTTCTAATATTACCGTAGGAATTTTCTTTTTCTTTGCACTATAGATAACTGGCATTGTTACATATCCTCCAGCACCAATTACAACATCTGGTTTAAATTCATCAATTGTTTTATTACATTTATTTATAGCTTTTCTTATTAAAAATAAATCTTTAAAATCACGAATTATTTGAGTTTTACTGAATCCATATATTTCAAGAGGCATATACTTAATTCCTAATTTAGGAACTATGTTTTTTTCCATTCTATTATGGGTACCAATATATAATACATTTAAATCTTTCTCTTGTTTTTTAAATTCATTTATAAGAGCTATTGCAGGATTAATATGTCCCCCAGTACCTCCAGCACTCACTATTATATTCAATTTATATCACCTACAATAATATTATACAAAAATATAAGTATTTTTACAAATTAATTGTCAATTTTGTACGCTCAACCGTATATAAAATATTTTTATAGTTTATTACCATATATCATATTTCAACATATAATTCCTTTATTTCTAGAGTATCTTTCTTAATTAAATCACTTCTTACATATAATTTAAATCCGTATTTTTTATCAAGATAAATCAATTTATACCCCTTTATTTCAGAAAGTTTAAACATTATATCTCCACTTGGAAGCAATAAATGTGTAAATTTGTATTTATCTAGAAATTCATTAATATCTATTTTACCAGATTGTAATAAAGAGTACTCCTTTAAAATATCATATTTCTTATTATTATATTTGATAAAGTACTCTGCTCTACAATCTAAATATGATTTAACTCCTAAAAACATACCATAGCCACCATCTTCCATAATAGAATATAGTCTAATATCTTTTTTATCATAATGTTCAAGTAAAAAAGAGAAAGAACTTTCGGCATAATACCTTTGTACTTCATCGTGTTTTAAAATAACCAACAATGTTGAAATAGATAATATAATAATTATGAATACATTGCATAGCTTATTTACTGTATCGTTATAATAATTTAAATAAATCTTCTTATTTTTAAAATAATAAGCAAAAGGAAATATACCACACAATAAGAAATTACTAAACCCTTTTATACTAGATAAGCCTAATATCATAGTACCTAAATATAAACATAGATATCTAACATTAAATTTTTTATTAACAAATATAACATATACCAAACTAGTAATAATTAAAATTGCTAAAAATCTAAATCCCCATATTGTATTAAATCCAGTTCTATAAAGTTCTGGTATTAAACTTGTCATATATTTATTATGAAATGAACCAAATATAAAAGTAATATTTTCTATTCCATATGGATTAATAAGTCCACAGACTAAAGATATTAAAAATATTATAATAATTGGTTTTACATTATATTTGCTACACCATTTAATATTAAAACCATCTACTATATAAGGAAGCATAAACAAAAATATCATTATCCATAAAGATGCATGTAAATTTACCTGTAATATAGATATTAATGGTATAAAATATAAATACTTTTTATTATTTTTATGAACATATAACTCTAATAAATATATAACTAACAATAAATTTATATAACTTAAAAGTTGCGGTCTAGGTGTTAAAAAATAATATAATAAAATATCATTAATTATCATTATTATAATTGACAAACCTTTGTTATTTGAACTTATTAACAAACAAATTTTATATATTAAATAACAAATAAAAGCATTACATAAACAGGTATATATTACAAGGCCATTCCAAGAAAACACTTTATATATTAAAAACAATAATACTGAAGATAAATAATTTTGCACAACTACATGAAGTCCACTGTGAATAGAAAATGGATCTATATGATATATACCATTATTCAATATATACTTACCTTGAGGTATTATATAATATAAATCTACAGTTTGTAATCCTTTTGTATATTTTAAATTCATTAATATAAAATTTAAGAATAATATACAAAATATTAGCAACTTATTATTCTTAACAAACTCTTTTACTTTACTCATAACTACCTCAATAGTATTTTATCATACTAGCCACAAAAAAACGACCACTAAGGCCGTAATTTATATTATTAAATTGTTAACTTGTTACTAACTTCTAGGTACTGAACTACATGCTTCATTTTTAATGAAGAATGCACCTTTATAGTTTCCATTAGCAACTGCATCCTGTGCAATTGAAGGGAAATTATAGAATTTAACAGTAAATTTTACTTGTTGTACATATTTAGTATCTGTAGTAGCACCTTGAGAAGTAGAAATTTTACCACTTCCAACTTTAACAGCATTTTCTAGACTTGTTGCTCCACTGAAATCAGAAAAAGAATGCTCTGTATTTTCATCTTTTACCATAGTTATCTTTTCATCATCAGCAGGTGTAGCAGGTCCAGTAGGTGCAACAACTGCATATTGATAAGTAAATTCTTTTCCATCTAAAGAATTAGCATTATCTGCACCATACTTAGTAGGTCCTTTACCACCAGGACCATAAACAGTAGCACCTGAATCATATTGGAAAACTATATCATAAGTACAAGTAGTTATTGTTGCTGCACTGTTAGCATCAAGAGTAACAGTTAAAGTGCCATTGTCAGTTGCGCCACTTACATCAACTTTATCTGTTTCAGTTTTAGTTGGATCATAAGTCATTTGTTGACCTGTAACATGTATACTAATATCAGCTCCTGTAGATATTAAAGATGAACCTATTGCTTCATCAGTTTTAACATTAACATTAGCTCTTGATTGGTTATTTACGCTAAATGAACCAAAGTATGCGAATGTAGCTCCTACTACTGCTACTAATAATGTAGCTACTGCGATAACAGTTAACAATAAAGTATTTTTCTTTTCCATCTTGTTTTCCTATCTCCTTTCTATTATAAATTTATCACAAATCATAATCATAAATCAAGTCCTTTTTGTAAATTTGTAAAAGTTTTTTTACTATTTACAATTTATGTAATAAATTTTATAGAAAAGATAGAACATTATTTTGATTTATTTAAATTATTAAATTCGTTAGTAGTATCTAAAATTTTATATATACTTGTGTGAGGATTATCATTTAGTAAATCATTATTGTCTTTAATAAATTGTTTTTCTTTCTTACACTTTCAGTTGAATCTTTAATTACTTTATACATATCTAAATTTTCACTATATGTACCATTTAACTTTTCTAGTTCTCTTTTCACATCTTTACTTGTTTGAAACTTTAATTCATTACTACGATAATGCATTACATACCATATTTCAAAAGCTTAAAAGATATAATTATTTCTATATTGTTATCAGTACATATAGATTTAATTTCTTTTATCTCATTTATTCGTTTATCATTTAAATCTGTATCTAAAACCCAAATCTTTTACAGTTATCCTCTGAAGCAATATCTTCGTTACGAATATATTTTAGTAAATCTTCTAACATACCTTTAGGATACATACTATTTTCTGTAGAAAACCCCATTCTTAAATCCTTATTTATATAATTTCTAAAATAATAGTATTCCGAAGATTTTTTTAATTTTTAAAATAATAATATAATTTATAATCTATTCTAACTCTTTTAATCTTTCATCTATTTCATCAAATAATTTATGTACTACTGTACAACTTTCTGATAATGATGGTTCATCTTTTTTATGTTCCTCATTAATTTTTTTTGAATTATTTCTTGCTTTATCTAAAGAGCCATATTTACACAAAAGATTATAAATATTTTCATCATTTTTCTTATATTCGTAATTTATTCCACTATTTTTAAAATATTCATTTAATTTTTTTGCATAATCTTTTCTATCCATTTTTGAATTAACATAATGAAAGTGTAGTAAAAACCAATACTCAATCGCTTGATTAGACCATAAAGGAATATACCCATTATCTTCGCACATTTTTATAGTATCATCAAAATCATCATCACTAAAACTATCTTTATCAAATACTACGAATATTTTTCCATATGGTATAACTGAATTAGAATATTTATCAATTTTAATTTGTAAATCAGTGGCTTTAACTAATGATTTTGTACTTACACCTTTGCCAACAACTTTAACCTTCAATCTATACTTATCCTCTATATTGGTATTTATATCTTGAATTGCTTTTTCGAAATAATTAGGTTCTGTCTTGGTACCCTCACAAACAATTAACCAATTACTTGATCTTTGCTTTAAAATATTTTCTTTTCTTGATTTTCTTTCTGCTGATCTTCTTATATGTAAATTATCACTTCCCATAATAACTCCTATTTTTCATATGGAATAGCCCCAAATTGACCCGATAGATATTTTTTTTCATAATCAGCATCAGTTCTTAAATTTCTAAATTCGGATAAAGAATATAAATTTGATTTACCAAATTCGTCTTTGTCTACTAAATAAAGTTCATCCCTTCTTAGATTTTCACTATTAAATAAAAATGTTGAATGTGCTGTATAAATTAATTGTGCATTATTCTTATTAATAGTTTTATCCATATACATTTGAACTATTTTTCTAAATAATAATGGATGAAGTTTAACATCGATTTCATCAATGCAAAGAAGTCCTCCGATTTCAAGATTTTTTAGAATCGAAGGCATTATGTTAAACATACGGATTGTTCCATTGGACTCATTATACAAAGGGATTAAAACTTTAGATTTTAAGTCATCAACATTTTTGTGAATACCACTTATATTATATTTTTTTCCTTCTGGAGTATCAATTGTTTCAATATTAATTCCCATTAAGCAAGGGTCAAAATCATTAATAAATTTTTGAAATTTATTATAAATTAAATTATCTTTACAAAGTATATCGATACTTGCATTTTTAAATTCACTTTCAATCTTAAAATCAAATTTACAAATATAATTATACAAATCCCTTAAAATTCCAGATTCTTCTTTTAATGCTAAATTACTTAAAATTAATAATTTACTAACATTTATTTCCTTTCCAAATAAATTCCAAGTTTTTTTATATTTTGTATATGATTTTCCAAATAAAACTTTATTATTAATTCTTTCAAAAATAATTTTTTGACTTGCTTTAGTATTTGCAGTAAACTTCTTTGTATAAAGCCATTCTTCACTAATTTGATTTTTGTTAAGTGAAAAACCGTAGCGATATTCAAAATCATTCAAACAAACTGATATTTCATACTCACTATTTTCATTTAAACTTTTTTCACTAAATGCAAAAGGAATTGTTGGTAAATCATTATTAATATCCATCCTATTAGAATATTTCACAAAATTGAACATAAAATCAAGAGTCTCAAGAGCACTACTTTTCCCAGAGGCATTAGCACCGTGAATTGCAATAATTGGTAAAATATTATTACCATTAACATTAATTGTTGATTCAAGATGTCTTTTTTCTTGTGTAGCCATTAAGTCTAAAATAGTTTCATCATAAAAGCATTTATGATTCTTAAATTTAAATTGTAATAACATATTTATTCCTCCTCTTCTGATATTATTATATCACAAATTTATACATAATAATACTTTTTAGGAGATTTTTTCTCTTAAAATAGTTAATATTGTGTTTTCAATACATTTTTATATATAAAATCTAACCATTTTATAAAAAAATAAAAAAAGTTAAAAGCAGCAAAAAGATTGTGAAAAGTGGCAAAAAAGCAGCAAAAAAGCGGCAAAAAATATATAGTAATTGTATATATTATTTGTCTAATAAAACTTTTATACAAATAAAAAAGTGAATAAATCACTTACTATTTACTCAAAGTAATAGAATAATCACTAGAATTAAGTGTTAATTTTAACCCACTTATTTCTGATACACCTAAAGAGTCTTTACCAACTATAACATAAGAATTAGGTACATTATAGGATGCTATTGGATTTACATTGCTATATGTAGTAATATCATTTTTTCTAATTAATTTATCTACGGTTGTGTAATATGTATATGCACAATTTTGTAAAGGTTCATTTGCACCACAAGTTTTTCCACTTAAAGTAGATACTCCCTCAGTGGTATTTACATCATCTATTTCCTTTATTTTTACTGTAGTACTATAAGTATTTCCATTATAAACTACTTCTAAAAGATAAGTACCTGTAGGAACATTAGAAAGTGAGGCTGTTCCAGTTATAGCACCCTTTTGTAATTTTATAGTATACCCACTACTTAAAGTAGTGCTTCCATTAATTACACTTATATTAGTGAAATTATATAAAGATTTACTAACAAGTGGTTCTTGATTAACATTTGCATCTAAATAAATATATTTTCCATCCAAATCAGATGGTGTTTCCTGAACAAGCCATGCTTTAATAAAATAATATTTTTTATCTGATTGCACTTTAAAAGTATTAAATGTAAGCATATATTCATCATTATAATGATCAGTTGTATCTACACTTTGCATAGGAAGTTCAGTAATTTTAACTGGATCACTTATTTGAACAGCACTTGCTATTGAATCTGTATCACTTGCAAAAACCGCCACTTTAATAAAATCAAGTGGTAATAAACCATCTTTTGTAATTGTATTTGGTAAACTAGTCATTGAATATGCTAAACTTAAAGAATAAAATACTGTATATTGATTATTTTTATCTATAGCTACTTTTGCATAAGTAGTTTGATTTACACCTTCTTCATCACTCATCGGAGATATCTCAACATTTTCCATACCATTTATAGTTAAATTAGCACTTAAATTCCCCGTAGTAATATTTTGGGTCCCCCCAACCGAGACAGTTGATAGGTATGCATAAGAAGTGCCTACAGAAAGACACGCAAAAGAAGTAACAACTAAAATAACTACTATAATCACATTAGTATCTTTCTTCATACCCTCACCTATTATAAATAATATCACAAAAAATATTTCTAAACAATATATTTAAAATTAATTTTGCTTTTTTCGACAATATTTTTTTCATAAAATAATTATGAACTAAAAATATTTTATATATAAAATTATAATTTCATTTTAACTTTACCACTCTTATTTTAGCCAATATTATATTAATGAATACTACGAATAACCATTGAGAAATTTTGCCACTTTTACCACTTGTTCCAAATGAATAAAAAATTTTTATTTAATATATTTAAAATTAATTTTACTTTTTTCAAGTAAATTTTTATAAAATAAATACTTTCTACTAGAAAATTTTTTAATATTATCATCAAATAAATCTATAATATTTTTTACAATATTTTCATCATTTATAAAATTTAATTTTATAATAAATAAGAAATCATTAGATAATTTATGAATTATATTTTCTTTAATATTTGGATTTTTAATTAAACATATTTCATTAAGTTTTTTATATTTATTAATTTCATATAATATCTTATTTTTTAATTTTATATTATTTGTTTTATAATACATACTTTCTAAATTATCTATTATATTTGAACTATTTATATATATTTTATTATAATCCATTTAAAAACACCTATATTTAGTATAGGTATTTTTAAGTAAATTATAAGTTTATAAAAATATATTTTTATACATCAAAAATCAATTTAACATTTACACTAAATTACTTTATTAAGATTTTAATCTTAAAATAAATATTATTTTAATTTTATTATACGTCAAAACAATATGAACTCATGTCAAATTATGTCGAATTAATAAAAATAAAAAAGACAAACTTTGTAAGTTCATCTTTAAAAAGATTTAAAATCCTTAATTACTCTATAAATACCATATTTTTGATTACTATTTTTGTATTTTTTAATCATTTTATTTAAACTATATATATTAAAGTAAGTTACTTCATCTTTTTCCATAGCATACTCTATAAGTTTAATAACAAGTGACTTATTATCTTTAACATTAAATAATGTTTTATATTTTAATATGTCTTTATCAGAAACATTTTTAAGTACAAAATCATAATACCAATTAGGACATTTTTTAAATATATATCTTTCTCCAGGATAATTTTTAAGAACTTTTATTGTATCAAAATAACCTATTTGAATATTTTCAGTAATTGCTTTTTTATTAACTGTTAATGTTGAAGATAGTTTTCTTGTGGGAACTATTGTTATAACTTTATCTTTATCAATTAGTTTCTTTTTAAAACCCATGCCTTTAAGTTCAACACGATATACTTTATCATAACCTTTTTTAAGCATCATATTCGCAGGACAATTATCATAAATACCACCATCAAAATAATAACTATCCTCTTCGAGTTTTTCCATTTTAAATACTGGTAAATAGCAACTTGAAATAATATAGTTATTTATAGAACCTTTTTTCATATCCTCTTTAAAAAGTTCTAAAGGTTTAAAATCCTTAAGTCTATAAGTAATAAGTCCAAAATCCATTTTACTATTTCTAATATCAGGTTCTAAATTAAAATCTTTTAAAGTAGACTGAAGTCCTTCGATACTTATGCCTTTATTTTTTATAATATTTACAAAATTATCAAAACTTGATTTTAAAAGTTCTAATTCATCTATATTATCACTATTAACTAAATCAACATATTTTTTTTCATAACCAAGTATTTTACCAATATCTGCATTAAGCCAAAAATCAAGAAGTTCTTCTTCTCTTCCTGCAGCAATCATTGCAGCATTAAATGAACCAATTGAGGTTCCACATACACCATCAAATTTAATATGACATTTTTTAAAGGCCATATAAGCACCAATTTGATAACTACCTTTAACTCCCCCTCCAGCTAATGCAAGTCCTACCATACTACCTTCCTTTCTTAATTAAAAGTATGAATTTACCTAATAAAATATTAATTTTTCTATGTCTACTTCTTCGTTTTTGTCTCATAAAATAGCTATCTAATGAATCACTTGAATACTCTAAAATCTTTTCATATTTTTTTGAATCATTAAGTGTTGGAAAAGACATATCTTTACTTAAAAATATTCTTGATAAAATATAGTTAAATGAAAGTCCATGATATTTTAAAATATTATTGAGTATGTCTTCATATTTACACTCAATATTACCTAAATTAATTTCTTTTTTATTCACTTTATCTAAATTATCTAAAATTTTACATACTGCATATGCACCATCTTCTTTAGTAATACATGATACTAAATTATCCTTTTTAACTGTATAAATAAATGGTTCACATGTTAAATCACAAAGTACCAAGGGAAATCTTACAATAACATAATTTTTACATTTACTTGTAACAAGCTTTTCTGTTTTAATCTTTGCTTTGTTATAATATGTATCTAAATTTTCAAAAATACTTGTACTACTACCATAAATTAAAGTGCAATTAGGATTATAATAAGTAATTGCTTTAATAATATTTTCAGTAACACCAAACTCTATTTTATTAGCAAGATCCTCTTTATAATTTGCAAGAGGTAATACACATGATGCTAAATTAATAACATAATCGTGAGTTTTTATTAGAAAGTCAATTAAACCACGATCAAAACAGTCAGAATAAATAATATTAACTCTTTTTTTATATCTTTTTAATCTTTTAATTGTATCTTTATTTTTTAAATCCACAACAGTAATCTCATATTTACCTTCGGAAAGTAAATATTTAATTAATGATAAGCCAATACTTCCTGCTCCACCAAATATTACAACCTTCTTCATAATTCTCCTTTATAAAATGTGTAAAATAATAACAAGTATTATTCCAAGTCCTATACCAAAATAAGTACCTTTATTTTTTCTATTAACAAATAACTCCTTAAGAAGTTCAAAAAAGCATAAATAGATAAGCATTCCTAGTGTGAATGATAATAAATAATTTGTTATATAAAGTGGAATACTTTTAAAGAAATAACATATTAGTCCACCGATAAATCCAGACATTGTAAGAATGAAAACTTTAAATTTATTTTTACCTTTTAAACCACTTTCAATTTGAAATCCTAAGGGAATATTATGTAGTCCTATTCCCAAACATAAAACTAAACCAGTTTTAAAACTTCCTAAAGTTATATTATATAAAACCATATTTTCAATTATATTATGTAATAGTAAAGCAAGAATTGTTATAACACCTAAATGAGTTTGATGATTATTATGTTCTTTTATATTATCAAGTTTTTCTTTATGATGATGATTATGATCCGGCACAAAAAAGTCAAGAATTTTAAGAAGTGAAAAGCCAAGAATTACTATCAAAAAATATTTAAAATCAAAAAATTCTTTTATTTCAGGAACTATATCAAAAAAGATAATATTAAAAAGAACTATAAAAGACATTCCAATAGAAAAAGCCTCGACTAATTTATTTGATTTAAATAATTTATTAATAAAAATACCAATTAAGAAAAATATTCCTGTTAATAATGTTAATAATAATGCTTTCATTTCTATCACCAATAAAATTATACAAAATTTCTTATAAAAAGTCCACATAGAGAAAAAGAAAGTGTTATTTACACTCTCTTACATTATCAATATTAAATTTAGCTTTATAATTTGCTCCATCATTAATGCCTTGATCAATATCTTCAAAATAGTTATAAGTAACTCTTGCTATATATTTAATGTTCTTATTTACCCTTTTTACTGTATCTATACTATGTTCATAATTATCTATATTTAAATTTATTGGAATATTTACTTTTCCTGTTATTGTTGTTATATCCATATTTTCTATAAGAAGTTTTTCTTCTTCATCATTTACTTTTGAATATACATTTAAAGTAAGTTCACTATTTGGATAATTACTATACTTAAACACTTCATATTCTGGTGCTTCATAATACACATCATAACAATATTTTATTTTTTCTTTAGTAGTATCAAGATTTACATCTATTGAAGTTTCTCCAGTAATTGAATGTCCAACATCCTTAATAAAGTTATGATCATTTACATTAATATTTATATCATTTCCACTTTTAATTTTTAAAGTATCAACACCTTTTGTTTTAACTTCAACATCAAATGAACCATATTTAAAGTCTTTTGTTATGTAGTATGCATAAACACCAGTTACCACAATCATTAAAAATATAAATATGAAAATTATTAAATAAACTTGTGATTTTAATTTATCTTTTTCACTCATAGATAATCCTCTCTATTCTTAATTAATCTTATCAAATTTATAGTATTTTTACAAGTCATTTAACATAATTACTTACAATGTTATAATAGTTTGTATCCATAAAATAACTACTTAAATTAATTTTATTATTAACTATTTGCATTTGTTTATTAACATAGTCATCACTTACATCATCTTTTTTAATAAACTCTCCGGTAGCGGTAAAATACGTTCCTTTATCAGTAACCCAAGAACGATTATCAAACATTGCAAGACCATCACTAGTACTTAATAAATCTGTACCAATAATAAGTCTTGAATCATATTTTAAATTAAATAAATTATATATTGTAGGAAGTACATCAATTGAACTACCTACTTTTGATATATTGACATTTTCCATAGCACTATTATATAAAATAAATTTACTATGATTTACCTCAATTTTAGCATCCTTTTTATAACTAGAAATTTCGTTTATTTCATCAATTGATAGTTCATATGGATAGTGATCTCCGACTAAAGCAATTACTGTATCCTCTAGTTTACCAGCATCTTTTAATTTATTTATTAAACTTTCTAAAGCATCATCAAGTTCCATATTCGCGGCTAAATAAGAAAGTGGTCCTTCACTATAACCTAAATTATATTTTTCAATTTCCTCTTTATGTTTTCTAGCCATTGCATTTTCTGAAAAACTATAACCTGCATGACCAGATACAGTTGCATAAAATACCATAAAAGGTTTATCACTATTAATATAATCATTCGTGGTTGAATCAATCATTTCTACATCACTTTGAGGCCAAATGCGACAATTAATTCTTTTTTCAAGGCCATTATAACATGCTAAAAAATTATCAAAACCTAAAGTTTTTAAATAAACATTTCTATCTTGAAAAGCATAAGAATTATTATGATATGCATAAACATTATAGCCTTCATTTTTAAATAAATTACCTATTCCATATGGAAATGAATTAGTACCATTTCTAAATGATTTTAATGAAGAAAAATTTGCATATAGTCCAGTTAATTCTTGAAATTCTCCACCTATAGTCGAATATATTGTTGGAGTATAATAATTAGAAAATACAAAACCATTATTTGCTAATTGATATAAAGTTGGAGTAATATCCTTTCTTACAGCTATTTCATTAAAACTTTCTCCCATAAATAAGATTAAATTTTTACCTTTAAATTTTCCAGTATATTCATTTTGGTAAGTATATTTATCTTTAATATAATTTGTAAGTGTTGTAACCTTATTATTACCAGCATAATCATTAAGTAATGAATCAAAATCTATGTCTAATGTATTGGGTTCATAATTTGTTTCTACATTATTTGTGACGCCATTACTATCATATATTTTTTCTTCGAAACCAAATATAAAACGATAACTATCAATAAAAAATGTATTAATAATACCCTCTTTTTCAATATTAAGCGCAGGATTATTTACATGATAAAATAGTTCATAAGGACTAAATGATTTTTCTTTACCAATATTAAGTGAATAAACATATCCAATACCAGAAAATATTAACATTATTAAAGCCATACCAATTTTATAACCATTAGTTCTTTTAAAATAAATTTTTCTTTTAAAAATAATTACTAAAATTAATGGTATGCATAAAAGAATTATTCCTGGAAGTCTTTTGGCAGTTTCAATAACTGCTTTACCTAAAAATGAAGTAACTTGATCAGCAATTTGAAGTACAGAAAAAGAAATATAAAAGTCAAAAAAACCCTTTACAACATATTGTGCAGAAAACCATAAAGACCAGAACACAAATGTAAAATAAAATATAAATTTATTAAGTTTTTCACTAAAAATTCTTGTTAAAACATACATTAAAATACTATATCCTAGTGTAAAAATAATCATATTAATATTAGATAACACAAAAACTTTTTTGTATAATAAAAATCTATAGACAAATTCCATATACAAAAATGATAAAAAATAAATTATAAATACGCTTTTTCTTTTATATTCTTTCATACCATTATTATACAAAAAAAATAATAAAAAAAATAGTGTTTTTATGCACTATTTAATTTTTTCTAAAGATACAAATGAATAATTTCCATTATCTATTTTAAAAGTATATTTATAAGTATCAAATTTATCTAAATTATCATCGACTATAAAGTTATTTTCTATAGTGGCTTCATAAATTACATCTTTTCCAGCATAATCTTTGTATATAAAATTAGCATTATTAAAAAATATTTTTGCATAAACTATATAATTATTATTTTCTTTTTCTACCTTTATTATCCTATCACTAGCTTTTATTTTATCAGTTTCTGTGCAAGGCATAGATATATCTAGTCCATTATTTTTCAATGTAATACTATAATAATCCAATGAAATTACTTCATTATTTATATATCGTTTAGTTAATCCTTTAATTTTATCTTCATTATATTTTTCATTTGACTCTATATTTAATACTTTTGAATTAAAACTATTTAAATATTCATTAAGTTTATCATAAGTTATTATATCTCTATCTTTTTCACATGAACTTTTAATTAAACCATCATTTTCCATAAGTTTAATTACTGATTTTAATTTATCTTCATCAGAAATATTTTTTATATTATAGTTACCATTATATAAGTTTTTATAAGATATTTTAAATTCCTTTTCAAAAGAATTTAATACTTTTTCAGCTTCTTTATATTCATTAGAATTTTTATCAAGAATATTTTGTTTATTAACAACATTATTATTTGTTTTATTACTTTCATTTTTACCAAGTAATGTCCTTCCTAAAAGAACTCCAATTGGTATACATAATACTATACATATTAGTGCTGTTATAAATATTATCTTACTTTTATTTGTTTCTTTTTCCATATCACAAACCTCTTTTCTATTTTAATCTTATCAAATATATAAAAAAATATAAATATAATTTTTTATATTTTTAATTAAGTTCAATTTTATCAAAAACATAATGATTATCACCATTTAATTTTAAAGTTAAAGTCAATTTTTGAAAATCATTTGCATAATTTCTTAAACAATTATTTTCTTTTTCATAAGAAATATTTTCACAATAACCATTAGTTATATCTACCTTATCAAAATTTGTATAAAATTTAGTAACAGACCAATAAGCCGCTATACCGGTAATTTTTAATAATTCTTCTGTTTCTTCATAACTAATAGGTACGTATTTCCAACAAGGACTTGCTAAAGCACCTGTAGGAATAGATGAACAAATATATTTATTATTTGATAATTTACAACTCGCTGGAAATAAGAAAAAATATTTAGGTAATGAAATATATTTTCCAAAAAATTCATAAGATAAATTTGTAATTACATTAGCACTTATTTCAAAAGTTTCATAACCTTCACTATTTGTTCCCGTATCAATTCGGTCTTCTTTGCCTATTCCTCCTTTAATGATATTAATCTTATCATGTTCTTTTATGTCATCATACGTAATTACTTTTTTTTCATAAGTCATTACATCAATGGCACTATTATCAAGACCTGAAGCACCACTACTATAAATATACCTATTAAATAAATTATAAATTTGTTTTGTTTTTTCATCAAAATTTTCCACTTCATATAAATCATCACTATCTATATTTTGCGTATTATTTATAGTGTTATTTATTATATCCAAGGTATTATCTATTACATTATCTATTTTATTTGTTAAATTATTTTGTTTATTAACAACATTATTATTTGTTTTATTACTTTCATTTTTACCTAGCAATGTTCTTCCCAAAAGCACCCCAATTGGTATACATAATACTATACATACTAGTGCTGTTATAAATATAATCTTACCTTTTTTTGTTTCTTTTTCCATATCACAAACCTCTTTCCCATTTTAATTTTATCAAATATTAAAAAAATGTAAATATATTTTTCTATATTCACATTTTGTTTACATTAATAATTTAACTTACGAAACTCTTTTACACCTACAGTTGATAATAATAACCATAATATTATATTAGTAATAATTAAAATAATAATTTGAATTAACATAACAATATTTATATTATTTATAAATTTTATAGTTATAAATAAACTTATAAAGAAAAGTCCCATTCCAGTAAATGTACAAATCATAGTACTTGTACTTTGTTTAACTACTTCAGTTTCATTATTCCATTTAAGTTTAGGATACTTTAAATTAATAAATAGACCTAATAGTGCAGAAAAAAGTGGTGTTAAAAAAGAAAATAGTAATATATAAATTATATAGATTGATTTAACTTTATAGTTTATTAAAAAGATTAAACTACATAAAAGAATAATTGGAATAGTTAAAAATAAACTAAATAAAACTTTTGATATAAAAATCTTTTTTTCATTTATTGGATAACTTTTTAAAATATTAAATGTTTTACCCTCAAGGGAAATTGATGAACAAGTAATTTGTGTCATAAAGCCCGTAAATAAAATCATTTCCATAAAAAATATTGGTGCATATTTATTAATAAGATTTGGTGTTATAACTATATCTGAACTAGATTGTAAAAGTAAAATTAATTTATCTACATTTGTACAAAGTAATATAGTTAATATAATCATTAATACCATTCCAAATAATGTATTTACTATGTAAACTGGAATACCAAAATAAGTTTTCATTTCTTTTTTTGTAAGTGAAAATATTACATTTTTTCTTTTGAAAGTTAATGCCCTATTACTTTTTTTTATATCACTTTTCTTAGATTTAAAGATAATTTTAAAATAGTATATTGCTCCTAAATAAATAAAAATCACAAAAGGCACAATATTAATTAAAATTAATTTTAGTAAATTTAAAATATCAAATTTATTAATCAATGACAAATACAAATTTATTGGATAATATATCTTAGTAATTACATCATTAATTATATTTGCTTTATTAACTATATTATTTACTAAACTTTCCATATTAAATGAAAAATAAAATATACTTATAAGAAGTAACATTGAAATTATTGTTTGAACATTTTTAGATTTTTTAAAATTTACAGAAATAAGTTTTATTATATAGCCTATAAAAGATGCAACTATTAAGGGAATAATAGGAAGTAATATAAGCATTACTAAAGACATTAAATAAAAGTTTATTCCTGGGCTTTCAAAATAAGCATAAATTATAAATGCTGGTAAAATAAATAAACTATCATACATAAGTTGAAATAAATAAAATTTAAACATTCTTACAAAGAAAATTGTTTTTTTATTTAGTGGCATTGAAAGTAACATATCATTATCTTTGCAATCAAAAAGCATACCTTGTGCTTTATAAAAACCTTCGATTATTGTATAAAGTGAAACAAACATAATCATCATCGAAAGCATTATATGAGTAAGTCCTATTTTAGAAAGAGGTTTAGCAATTAAATAGGCATATGTTCCTATACCATACATAACTATTAAAAATAGAAAAACTGGAAATAATTTTTTTCTTATATTACTTTGTTTATCAATTTGTTTTAATTTAAATAAACTCATTCCCTCACTTAATGATGCCTTAATTAAAGAATATATTTTTTTCATCATTCACCTAGTTCTAAGAATACTTCTTCGAGTGATTCATCGCCCTTAATTTCTTTCATAGTTCCACATTTTATAAGTTTACCTTTTTTAATAATTGCAACTTCATCACAAAGTTTTTCCGCTACATCAAGAATATGGGTTGAATAAAAAACTATCTTTCCCTCATTTACCATATCTTTCATTATCTTTTTCATATCAAAAACAGCTTTTGGATCAAGACCAACAAAAGGTTCATCCATTACTAAAATTTTAGGTTCGTGACAAAGTGCTGATATTAAAGCAATTTTTTGTTTCATTCCGTGAGAAAACGAAGATATTTCATCATTCAAATTTTTGTTCATTTCTAAAAGGCGAGAATATTTCAAAATATTTTTTTCTCTAATTTCACTACTTACATCATACATATCACAAACAAAATTTATATAATCTATGGCTTTCATATTTTCATAAAGATCTGGATTATCTGGTAAATATGCCATAACTTTTTTACATTCAATAGGACTATCTTTTATACTTTTACCCTCGACTAAAATATCTCCCTCATCAAAGTCTAAAATACCCATTATCATTTTAATAAGTGTTGTTTTACCTGCTCCATTATGACCTATAAAAGCAAAGATTTTTCCATTAGGTACTTTAAATGATACATTATCTAGTGCTTTAGTTTTTCCATTGTAAGATTTACTTACATTTTTAATTTCTATCATATTTCCTCCATAATAATTATATTGTATCACTTGATATTTTATTTGTAAACAAAAAGGATAAACTAACCTAATAATTTATCCTTAACAATTTTACTAACAAGTGACATATCTGCATTTGTTATCTTCGAAGAAATAACTTTCATAAGATTGCCCATATCTTTCATTGAACTTGGTTTAAGTTCTTCGAAAACTTCATCAACAACCCTTATTATTTCTTCCTCACTCATTTCCTGTGGTAAGTATTTATTTAATATATCTACCTCTTTGGCAAGTTCATTTGCAGTATCAAGTTTGCCATATTTTTTATATTCCTCGATTGAATCTTTTCTAGTTTTTACACCTTTTTTGATTACTTTAAGGACTTCATCATCAGTAAGGGTATGAAGTGAACCTTTACGGCTTTCATTTATAATCTCACTTTTTAACATTCTTAATACTGATAAAGTAAATTTGTCACCACTTTTTAAAGCTAATTTTAAATCGTTATCAATTTGATTTTCCATACATAGCCTCCTTAGTTATGGTTTCTACGGCGTGAATTTTTAATGTTTTCTTTCTTTTCATTTCTTCTTTTAACGCCTGGCTTTTCATAGCATTTTCTCTTCTTAAGTTCTGAAGGGACGCCACTACGAGCAAATTTTGCCTTAAACTTTTTTAAAGCAAGATCAACATTACCATTTTGAACTACTACCTTTGTCATCATATCCCTCCCTTCAATAGCTACACATATTATAACACTTACCACATTCTTTGACAAGAATTTTAGCAACTTGTATGGTTAAAATATCTTCTTAGGGTTGAACCAAAGTTTTGACCCCAACCATAAATTGCTATTGCAAACCTTCCAATGGCAGATATTAATGCTGCAGAAACACCTGCACCACCAACATATAAAATGCTTTCATTCTTATTTAACACCATTTTATCTCTTATTGCAAGCCTTTGGATTAAAATATCCATCAATTACGCCGAAAATAAATGATGTAATAAATGCTATAGCACTAACAAAACCAATTGTAAGCTTTGCTCCACCAACATATTTTATTGATTCATTTGCGTTTAAATTTTGCATTGCTTTCTCCTTTCTAAAGAATTAAATCAAGAATTTTCTTAATCATTCTTTCTTTTTTATAATAAATTACTATCTTCTTAACCTCATTTTTTTTAAATTTTTTATTAATCAATAATTCATAATCTTGGTAATTAATATAATTATCGTTATATATTTCAGATATGCTCTTAATTTTATAATCACAAATTTCATCATCGACTTTTAATAAGGTATTTTCATTTATTTTATCAGAGTTTTCAAGTTTTACAGGAACGATGAAACTATTACCAGTAAAGCTTCCATATAATGTTAAATGATTATACCCACTCATTATAATAAGTAAAACTAATAAAATTAATATTAAAAATGGTATTATAATAATGATAATAGGATTTTTATATTTAATATTTTTTAATTTATAATAATTCATTATTAACTCCCACAATAATAGTCCTTTCAAATAAACTATCTTGTTTTTTATGTGATACATAAATAATAGTTTTGTTCGGATAATTATTAATTATGTTTTGAATTATGATTTTTTCAGTATCATAATCAGTCTCACTTAAAGCCTCATCTAAAATTAATATTTCAAAATCATTCATAAGAGCCCTTGCTAAAATAATTCGTTGTTTTTCGCCACCAGAAATATTCGATGAATCATTACATACTCCAAAATCATATCTAAATAATCTATTTTGAACTATATTATCGATTAAGCACATTTTACATACTTTATCAAACTGCTTTAAATTGTCATTATAAAACAAAATATTATTTTTAATTGTATCCGTATATAAAAATTCTTTTTGACCAACATATACAATATTATTTCTTATTGTTTTTAAACTATAATCCTCAATATTTTTACTACCAATATAGATTGCACCACTATCAAGTTTTAATGAACGATTTAACAATTTGCATAGAGTAGATTTTCCTAGTCCACTTTTACCCCTAATCATTACTTTTTCTCCTTTTTTTATAACTAAAGAATAGTTATCTAAAATAAGTTTATAATTGTTATATGAAAAACATATATTTTTAATAATTATGTCACCATTATAAAATGGTTCGATGTTACCAACTTGTTCTTTCTCAATATTTAAAAAATCAACTAGTTTTCCAAATGCTGCTCGAAAAAAATTAAATTTTGGAAAAAGATTCACAATTCTTTTTATTGGTTCATAAAAATAACTCATTATAGTATTGAATGTAATTAAATCAATGATTGTTAACTTGTTATTAATAATTAAATATACTCCAATGATATTGACAACAAATGTTGAAACTTCAACAAACGAATTTCTTATATTAGACAAAAAATTAAAATTATTAGTTAAATCATAATTATCATATATAAGTTCGGATATTTTTTTCTCTATATGATTTAATGAATGCTCTACCTTATCAAGATTTTTTATTGTTGACATCATATTAATACTTTCTATTAAATCACTATTAAATTCCGTTTGATATTCAATATTTTTTCTAATTCTTTTATATAAATAAGGATTTATAATCAAACTATATATTATATAAATAATCATCGATAAACATAGTACAAATGTAAGTTTAGCATTTATAAAGCATAAAATACAAAACGCACCCATAGTTATAAATAAATCTAAAAAACAAGATATAAATATTTCTGAAAATAAATCTTTTACACTTGATAACTCATTTATTCTCGTCATTATTTCTCCTGTAGTTCGTGAAGATATAATATTGAAAGGAAGTTTAAATATATGAGATATAAAATTATCATATATGGTTACATCTATATTTTTATTAATATGATTTTCATAATAGTTTTTAAAATAATCAAATAATATTTTAAACAATATTAACATTAAAAATATGAATATAATAACTTTAAGATTATTTTCATAATAATCATTTATAAGTGCCTCATTGATGACTTTAAAATAAAAACCTGAACTAATTGTAAAAAATGTAAGTAAAATACTACATAATAAAGTTTTTAAGCAAAGTTTTTTATTACTTTTAATAATATTTAAGAATAGTAAGTATATATTTGCGTTTTTCTTTAATAAAATAATCTTATTTTTAGGATAAAGTTCAATAAATACTCCTGAAAAGATTTCATCAAAATTAGATTTATTCATTTTAATTTTTCCCTTGCTTGGATCCATTAAAGTATAAGTGTTACCCTTTATTTCATAAAGGCACATAAAATGTGTTAACCCATTTTTGTAAACAACATGTACTATACAAGGTAGAATAACATTATTTAAATTTTTATTTTCACTTTTTTTGACAAAACCATCAAATCCGTACTTTTCTGCAGCTTTAAGTAGATGATATGCACTTACGCCCTGAAGTGTAGTAAATGTATCAATTCGAATTTTTTCAAGAGGAACATATCCACCATAAAATTTAATTATCGAAGACAAAGAACATGGTCCGCAGTCCTTTACATCTTTTTGACACTCTACAATAATTTTATTTTTCATTCTTTTTTCTCCTTTCACTATATTTATTACCGGAAAATTTCTGATTTCCTCCTTTTTTTGATAAATTTCTTAAAAAAAATTAAAATTTTACACAATTTTGACACTTTTTCAATATTTTGGTTACACCTACTTGACACTTATTTTTGTGTAAAGTAGTTTACAATTTGTGATTATTAAAAATTTTATTATCTTAGTGAATATTTTCTTAAGGAAAAAATATAATTTAGTATTAAGGGAGGCAGATTTTGATAAATAAACAAAACTTATGGTTCATTACTCTTTTCGCTTTAATATTGATATTAGGTATTTACTATATTTCACTTCCTGAGGGTACATTACCTGTATTTGAAAATACAGAAACCAAGCTCGACAATGCAATTAAAGTAACCGATTCTGATGTAATTATTGCTTTAAAATTATCCGAAGAAGAAAAAATTTTAAAAGAAATGGAAGATGCTCAAAAAATATTAATTGATAAATCATCCTCTAAAGAAAAGAAAAATGAAGCATATAATACTTTAAAAGATTTAAATTATAAGAAAGGTAAAACAAATCAAATAGAAAATTTAATTAAAGAAAAATTTAATTTGAATTCCTGTGTAAAAATCGAGGGCGATAAAATAAACATAACTGTTGATGACAATGATGCAAATACTGAAAAAGCAAATAATATAATTAAAGCAGTCCAATCAATTTATGAAACGCAAATGTACATTACTGTAAAATTCCAAAATAAATAGGCATATTTACTTGCCTTTTTTTTGTTTTTTCATATATTATTATGAGAATATTAAGAAAGGATGGCCTATGAAAAGGATACTAACAAGAAGAGAACAAGAAATATTTGATCTTTTAGCAAAAAACAAAACGACAAAAGAAATTGCAGATATACTTGGAATAAGTCAAAAAACAGTAAGAAATCATATATCAAATACAATGCAAAAGTTGGGAGTAAAAGGCCGATGTAATGCCATTTTAGAGCTACTTAGACTTAATGCAATTTCTCTTGATTAATTAAACCCCTCGGGGTTTTTTGAATAAATAAAAAGGTTTTTAATATATTTTATTAGGTGATGTAAATGTTAAAAAGAAACGCCATAAGAAGAATATGTATTTCAACCTTTTCACTTTTAATAGTTCTTTTATTATGTTTATTTCCTCAAAAGGAAAATTCATTTCCCGAAGAAATTATAAGTGTTAACGAACTTACGATACCAATTTATATTAAAGATCAAAATGGTTATGTTGCTAGAACAAATATTATAAAAAAAGAAAATAGCGATATTGAATATATTATAGATATTTTAACAAAAAATTCAAAAAATGAAAACTATATTCCTTCAAACTTTGAAGCATTAATTCCTGCGAATACGAAACTTTTAGATTATTCATTAAATGAAAAAGTTTTAAAACTTAACTTTTCTAAAGAATTTTTGCTCGTTAAAGAAAATGATGAAGAAAAAATGATTGAAAGCCTCATTTACTCACTATGTGAACTTGAAAGCGTTGATAAAATTTTAATCTATGTAGAAAATGAGAAACTAAATGAACTTCCTAATTCAAAAGTTAAACTACCCGTTTCACTAGATAAAAGCTATGGTATTAATAAAGTTTATGACATTAAAAGCTTTAAAAATATTACCAAAACTATCATATATTATACCAGTAAAACAGAGAATATAATATACTACATTCCTATTACAAAAATTACAAATGATGATGAAAATGCTGTTGAAATAATTGTAAATGAGCTTAAAACTTCCCCTATCTACGAAAGTAATTTGATTAGTTTTTTAAATGCTTCTTATGAGCTTAAAAATTATGAAATAATGGAAAATAGTGTTAATATGTCATTTGACAATAAAATGCTTTTAAACTTAAGTGATGAAAGTATTACCGAGAAAGTAAAATATACCCTAGCCCTTTCAATTAGAGATACTTTGGGTAAAGATGTAAGTATAAATATTAATTAAATAAGCATACTAATTATGGAGATGATTTAATGCCAATAATTGCATACAAAGCCAAACTTTTAGGTTATGATATTAGTTTTGCCTTTAATACAACCTACACAAAAGATTTTAAATTAAAAATTAAGACTTCTGATGAATATTTAACTTCAGAAAAAGATATTATTAAAAAGGTAATTAAGAATTTTAATGAAGAAGAATTTAATATGTATATGACTAACTACAATGTTGAACTTTTAGCTCTTTCAAAATATTTTTTAGATAAAATTCCTAATATTTTTTCTATAAAATACGAAACAAAATACGAAAAATGCATATTTTACGCCTCAGAAATCGAAGAAATTACTAAAAACGACTAATTTTATGCAAAAATCATAAAATTTTACTTGATTATAATAACACTTTGATATATAATTTAATTGTGTTGTCTCCGTAGCTCAGCTGGATAGAGCAACCGCCTTCTAAGCGGTCGGTCGTTGGTTCGAATCCAATCGGGGATACCAATTAAAAATTACTTATGATTAAATTCATAAGTTTTTTTTTTCTTAAACGACCGACCGCAAAAAGAAAACCAAATAAAAAAGTAAGGAACATCCCTACTTTACAATCTTACCATCTAAACTAAAACTTTTAGCATCAGTTATTTTAACATTTACAATATTGCCAATTTCTTTTTTATCACATTCAACATTTACAAGTTTCATTGTATCTGTATAACCATAACATTTAGTTTTATCTTTTTCACTTTCACCAATTAAAAGTACTGGAACTACTTTATCAAGCATTTTCTCATTACTTTCTTTTGAATACTTATTAACAATTTCATTTAGTCTATGAAGTCTATCTTCTTTTTCTTCTATAGAAACATCATCTTTCATAAATGATGAAGCAGTCCCTTTTCTTTCTGAATAAATAAATGTATAAGCACCATCATATTTAAGTTTATTAACTATATCAAGTGTTTCTTCGAAGTCTTCATTTGTTTCACCAGGAAAACCTACGATTATATCGGTGGTTATACATACATTAGGTATTTTTTCTTTCATTTTATTAAATAGTGTGATGTACTCTTCTTTTGTATATTTACGATTCATTTTCTTAAGTATTTTATCACTTCCTGATTGAATAGGAAGATGAATATATGGCATAACATTTTCATATTTTGCTATAACATCAATCATTTTATCAGTAAAATTCCAAGGATGTGATGTAACAAATCTAAGTCTTGGTATCCCAAGTTTAGCAACATTTTCAAGAAGATCTGCAAAATCATAACCTAAATTTAAATCATTACCATAGGCATTAACATTTTGACCTAATAAAGTTATTTCTTTATAGCCAGAGTCCACTAAACATTTACATTCCTCGACTATAGCTTCCATTTTTCTACTTCTTTCTCTTCCTCTTGTAAATGGGACTATGCAGTATGTACAAAATTTATCACAACCAAACATAACATTTACCCAAGCTGATACTTTAGAATCTCTCTTATAATCAAAACCTTCAGGTACAACATCACTATTTGAATGAACTAATATATTTTGTTTATCTAACTTTTCTATTAGTAAATGTGGTAAATCAAATAAATTGTTAGGGCCCACAACTATATCAACATATTTGTGATTTTTTTCAATTTCCTCGACTACGTCTTCTTGACCTGCCATACAACCCATTAAAACAATTATTAAATCCTTCTTTTCCTTTTTTAAATGTTTACATCTACCTAAATAGCCAAATACTTTATCGTGAGCATTTTCTCTTATAGCACAAGTATTTAAAACAACTATATCAGACTGTTCTAAAACATCAGTTTTAGTAAATCCTAATTTTTCTAGATATGATGCAATAGCCTCTGAATCGTGAACATTCATTTGACAACCATAAGTTCTTAAAAAATATTTTTTACCTTTATAAATATTTTTTATTTTTTCATCAACATTTTGATACTTTATTTCAACTTTTGTTCTATCTTTTGCAACTTTATAATCTGGTTTTAACATATTAACACTCCCAACTTCCTAGATATTATAACAAATTATTAAAAATTTTGAAAGGGATTTTGATGGAAATGTAAAGTATGTATGAGTTATGATTTATTATTTTTGATTTTCAATTTTTAGTAGTATATTTTTAACTCTTCATCTATAATATGAAAGTTTGGTTGGGACGCATTAATATGAAATATATCCACCAAAACCCGCTTTCAAGTAGTAATTTACACCATTTAAAATCCAATTGCAAGCACTTCGACAAAACATGTCAAAACTAGTGTTATTTTGTCAAAATTCGACATTTTATGCACTTAAAAAAAGCCTATTTTGTAGGCTCTATTTTAGTTTTTCCACCCATATAAGGTCTTAAAACCTCAGGTATAGAAATGCTTCCATCTTCATTATAATTGTTTTCTACAAAGGCAATTAATGCTCTTGGAGAAGCAAGTACTGTATTATTTAATGTATGAACAAAATATGTTCCGTTTTCTCCTTTAGTTCTTATCTGAAGTCTACGTGCTTGGGCATCAGATAAATTAGAACAAGAACCTACCTCAAAGTATTTTTGTTGTCTAGGACTCCAAGCCTCTATATCACAAGATTTAACTTTAAGATCAGCAAGATCTCCACTGCAACATTCAAGTTGTCTAACGGGAATATCTAAACTTCTGAAAAGTTCTACAGTAGCTTTCCACATTTTTTCATACCAAGTAAAGGCTTCTTCTGGTTTACATAATACAATCATTTCTTGTTTTTCAAATTGATGAACTCTATAAACTCCTTTTTCCTCAAGACCGTGAGCACCACCCTCTTTTCTAAAACATGGAGAATATGAAGTAAGTGCAATAGGAAGTGATTTTTCATCAACAATTTGTCCTAAAAACCTTCCTATCATTGAGTGTTCACTTGTACCAATTAAATATAAATCTTCACCCTCTATTTTATACATCATTGCTTCCATTTCAGGAAATGACATAACTCCTTCGACAACTGATGCATGAATCATAAATGGTGGAATGCAATATGTAAATCCTTTATCAATCATAAAATCTCTAGCATATGAAAGCATTGCACTATGAATTCTTGCTATATCACCAGTAAGATAATAGAAACCTTCTCCTGAAGTTCTTCCAGCACTTTCTTTGTCAAGTCCATTTAATCTTTCCATAATATCAGCATGATATGGAATTTCATATGTTGGAACATATGGTTCACCGAATCTTTGAACTTCAACATTTTGACTATCATCTTTACCAATTGGTACACTAGGATCAATAATGTTAGGAATCAAAAGCATTTTATCATGAACAAAACTCTGAAGTCTTTCTTCCTCAACAGTTAAATTTGCAATTTCAGTATTTATTTCATTTACTCTTTTTTTAGTTTCCTCAACTTTATCAAATTCTTTATTTCTTACATATTCACCAATTTTAGCACTAACTTTATTTTTTTCACATCTTAGTTCATCTGCTTTAAACTTAGCATTTCTATATCTTTCATCCATTTCTTTAATTTCATCCACTAAAGGTAGTTTTTCATCTTGAAATTTCTTTTTAATATTTTCCTTTACTAAGTCAGCATTTTCTCTAATTAAATTAATATCAATCATTTTTACCATCCTTTCATTAAAAAAAGCACACACATAAACTCTTTTAAGGAGCAATGCTGCGGTGCCATCCTTTATATAACTTAATTATTCTTTAACGGAAATTACCCGAAGTTTATTAGACTTTCTAGAAAGTAGATTCATAAGTTTTTATTTATTGGCTTACACCTAACGCCAACTCTCTATAAAACATAATACTTACTACTAATCTTTCATCACTGATTTACAAATTTATTTTAGCATTTAATTTTACGTTTTACAAGAGTAAAAAGTCTTAATCTTGATTATTTACCTCGAAAAGGTATGAATCACGGCACATGTCAGTTAAATCCTTTTCTGCACTCCAGTTTAAAATCTTTTTAGCATAGTCACAAGAGGCATAACATGAGGCAACATCACCTTTTCTTCTTGCAGTGATTTTATAATTTACTTTTACATTATTAACTTTTTCAAATGTTTTAACCATTTCAAGAACACTTACTCCTTTACCAGTTCCTAAATTACAAATTGTTAAACCGTATCCATTAAATAATCTATCTAATGCTTTTACATGTCCATTTGCTAAATCTACTACATGAATATAATCTCTTACTCCAGTTCCATCTACAGTATCATAATCATCTCCAAAAATACTTAATTGTTCTAGTTTTCCTGTAGCAACTTTAACGATATATGGCATTAAATTATTTGGAATACCATTTGGATCTTCTCCAATTAAATGTGAGCTATGACATCCAACTGGATTAAAATATCTTAAAATTACTATATTCCAAGAATTATCTGATGCATATAAATCTTTTAAAATATCCTCAATCATAAGTTTTGTTGCACCATATGGATTTGATACTGAAAGTGGAGCATCCTCTTTTAAAGGTAATGATTTTGGTACACCATAAACTGTCGCACTTGATGAAAAAATAAAGTTTTTAGAATTATATTTTTTCATTACCTCAAGAAGTGTAATTGTGGAAAATAAGTTATTATGATAATATTCAAGTGGTTTTTCAACTGATTCACCTACTGCTTTTAATGCTGCAAAATGAATAACCCCCTCTATTTTATTTTCATTAAATATTTTTTCAAGAAGCTTTTTATCTTGAACATCTCCTTCGTAGAATTTAAAATCTTTGTTAGTAATCTTTTTAATATTTTCTAATACTTTAGGCTTTGAGTTAGAAAAATTATCTATTATAACTACATTATAGTTATTTTCAAGTAAATCCACTACTGTATGAGAGCCAATATAACCTGCTCCTCCGGTTACTAATATTGTTTTCATTCTATTCCTCCTACTACATTAAGTATATCACAAATTTGTTAGTTTTTAATTATTTATTATACTTCAGTGCATTTTTGCACTGAAAATATACATATCTACTTTCCTTCAATAACATTTATAAAAGTATTAATATCCATACTTCTTGGTATTTTAAATCTCTTAAGTCTTAGTCTATCTAATTTATTGGAGTAATTAAATCCACTTTCTACAGTAACGGCATAGTCAAATGCACTTTTGGTTATATTTATTGTATTTGTATTATAACTACCATATGGATATGCAATAGTTGTTATTTTTTTATTAAGTAATTTTTCTAAAGTATTTTTACTTTCAATTATTTCATTATATTGTGTATCGTAATCAAGGGTTCCTAATTTAACATGAGTTTTAGTATGAACTCCAATTTCAAAAAGTTTAGATTTATCTAGTTCAACTGCCATTTCTGGACTAATATATGTATCACCATCCATCCAATCAGTTATTAAATAAAATGATGATTTTATATTATATTTTTTAAGTATTGGATATGCATAATCATAAATATTTTTATATCCATCATCAAAAGTAACAACTATTGGTTTATCATAATTTTTAGCACTATCAATTTCACTTAAGAATAATGGTGTATAGCCATTATCATATAAATACTTCATTTGTAATTCAAAATTTTTAATGCTAACAAAAAGTGTTGTATCTCCCCATGGATTATCTGAAACAGCATGATACATAAGAACAGGTACTTTTTTTCCTAGATTATTCTCATTTAATAAATTATATTTAGTATTATACTTTCTAAAATCATTTGCAAAATTTTCATCTTTATAAATAATATCAAATCCATTAACATAATATTTATTTTTATTATTATCTAAAAATGTTAAAAATTCATTATTATCTTTTATTGTATTTAATAGTTTTTCTTTAATATCTTCATCATTTTTAATGCTTTTTATTATTTCACTTTCGTTATATATTCTTTCAAGTTCTTTATTTTCCTCTTTAGATAAGTTAGTAAAACTATTAAATTTCGGATATTTTAAATCATTTATTTTATTATATAAATCATTATTTTTTTCAATACTCTTTTTAGGATTAGTTATATTAGTTATTGTAACACCATTTACTTTTAATGAATTAATTTCACTTTTAATATCAATTATATTATTAAAAAAAGTTGCTATTTCATCATCACTTTGAATCTTTTCTCCATCAACAAATATTCCATAGTTTTTATTAATTAAATAAATCTTTTCTTTAATTATTTTTTCATTTAATTTTTTTTCTTCCTGTAGTTTAACTTTATCATTATGTTTTTTATAAACATAAAAGAATATCATTGTTACGAATGAAATAATTAATATTATAAAAAGTGGTATCACAATTTTTCTATTTTTCATCTATTCTCCATATATTTCTATTATACCAATTTATTATTAAAAAATAAATAAATATTATAGTTTACATTTCTTCTTTTAGATGATAAAATATAAACTGAAAGGAAAATAAAAATGAATGAGATTGGAAACAATTTAAAAAGAACCCGTTTACTAAAAAAATTATCATTAAAACAGGCTGGAGATTTACTTAATATGAGTAGTACTGCTGTTGCTAAGTATGAAAAAGGAGATATTATTCCTGATTCACAAAAGTTAATTGAGTTTTCTAGAGCATATAATGTTAACGTATTAGATTTATTAAAAGTTTATAATAAACCTCAAATGAAATTTATTGCATTTAGAAAAAAGAAAAGATTAACTGGTCAAAATCTAGATTTATTAAAGGACATAATAATGAACGAAGTTGGAAACTATGTTGAAGTATTAAGTTATAATGATAATAATAATACTATAAAACTACCTAAATATAAATGTAACTGTATTGAAGATGCAGAAATTGCAGCGCAAAAGTTTAGAAATTTTATTGAAATATCAGAATTACAGCCAATAGTTAATTTAATTAATATTTTGGAAAATTTAGGTATATACATAATCCAAATTAAAAATTCAAACAATAGATTCAAAGATTTTGATGGACTAAGTGAAATTGTCGAAGGTATTCCATTTATAATTATTTTAGATGATATAAAAGATGGAGCAAGACAAAGATTTACCATTGCTCATGAACTTGGACATCTATTAATTAATTGTGATAAAGATAATGAAGAAACCCTTTGTAATAGATTTGCTAGTGCCCTATTAATGCCTAAAAAAGCAATTATTAATGAAATTGGAAACTATAGAAAAACCATTAGTTTTTATGAATATATAGCCGTTAAAGCAGAATATAAAGTTAGTTATGCTGCAATTAATTATAGATTAAAAGATTTAAATATTATTAATGACTATTTATATAAAAAAATGAGTATTTATATAAGTACTCATATTGGAACAAGTGACCCAAAACCAATTAAACCAGAAATAACCTATCAATATAAAAAAATTGTTCATAAGTTAGAAAATGAAGATATTATATCATTAAATAAAGCTTGTGAATTACTCGGAGAAACTGCTGATGAATTTAACAGAGAAGATTATAATTACTGATACTAATATAATAACTGATTTATTTAATGCTAATTTATTAGAAAAGTTCTCTTTACTTGATAATGTTTATATTTTGGATATTATTAAAGAAAGTGAAATAAATCATAAAACATGTAACATGGAATTAATAGATAAGATTAAAGTAATTCAGGCTACTTCAAATCAGATTTTAGAAATGGAAAAACTTGCAATAGAAAACAAAAAATTATCACCACAAGATTTAATTAATTATGTTGTCGCTAAAGAAAACAATTATATTTTAGCAACTGGAGATAATAGATTAAAAACATTTTCAGAAAAAAATGGTGTTGAAGTATTAAGAACGTTAAAGATTATAAAATTAATGAATTCAAATAATATTATTAATAAAGAAAAGGCAATTAAAGCATGTTTATTATTAAGAAATAATCCATATACACGAATACCATTAATTGAAATTGATAATACCAATGAGGAAATTAAAAAATTGGCTATAGCAGTATAGTCAATTTTTTATTAGTAAATTTGTTGTCCACTTTTAGCACCACTTTGTGCACCACCAAAATTATATTTAAATTATATTTAAATTATAAAAAAGCACCAATGCTCTGGTACTATTTCTTAAACATAAATACAATATTATTTTGAATAAATCTTTTTAATCTTGTTGGTTCACATATAATTCTATATAGCCACTCTAAATTAAGTTTAATAAATAATTTTGGAGCTCTTTTTTTGCATCCACTTAATACATCAAATGTACCCCCTACACCAATAAAAATTCCTTTTTTGGCTTTTTCAATATACTTGTTTATTAATAATTCTTGATTAGGAACTCCTAAAGCAATTAATATTAGATCTGGAGATAAAGAAATTATTTCTTGCATAATTTTATCTTTATCTTCTACATAACCATCACTAAATCCAACAATATTAATATTTGGATATTTTTGATTAATATTTATAATCAACTTATCTAAAACTTCTTTTTTAGAACCAAATAAATATATACTCTTTTTATTTTTATTACATATTTCAAGTGCTTTACTAGATATATCAACTCCAGTAATTCTTTTTTTAATATTTATATTATACTGTTTTGCTTTTTTTATTATTGATATACCATCAGGAACTAAAATATTATTATCATTTAAAAGCATTTCTTTTATCTCTATATTTTTATAGGATTTCATAATTATTTCAGGATTAACCGTAATTATAAATTTTTTTTTATTTGTAATAAGTAAATCTTCGAGTATACTATAAAATATGTTTTCTTCCTCATTATATATTTTTTCTAATATATCTTTCATTTTTCATCCTTTTTTATATAATCAATAATTACTTTTGCTTTATGAGACCAATCATTATCCTTTGCTTCTTTAGTTAGTAAATCCAAATATTTTTTATCATTTTTTAATTTCATTGCTTCGTCTAATTTTTTTATAAAGTCTTCATAATTTTTACCAATTAAAACAGATTTATATTTTCTACATTCAAGCATATCTGTAGTAACTATAGGTTTTTTCATAGCCATATATTCAAAGAGTTTTACAGGACTTGTAGATGATGTTATATCATTAAGTACAAAAGGAATAATCATTACATCCATTTTAATGGCATAGTTTTTTAATACTTTATAATCCCTAGGTCCAAAAAAATAAACATTTTTAAGTTCATTTATACCAGATAAATCAAAACTTTCATCATATTTTATACCAAATAAAACTATGTTATATTTATTTGTATCATTAATTTTCTTTATTAAATCATAATCAAACCAACTAGCAAGAGCACCATAATAACAAATACATGGTTTATTTAATACTTTAGTAAATTCACTTTCAAATTTATAGTCTTTATCAATTGTTTGAAAAAAGTTATAATCAACACCATTCGAGGAAAAAATTAAATTTTCTTTACCTCTTTTTTCTATTATATCTTTTTCTAAATTATCTGCGGTTACAACTACATAAACATTTTTTTTATGATTTAATATATATTCATACTTATCAGAAATATTTTTAGGCAAATCTTTTGTTCCAGATAATACTGGAGAAATATGATCTATATATTCATAAATAAATTTAAAACCATTAGCAATATAATTTTCAATATTTTCTACAGATAATTTCCAATCCGTAGAATAAAGCTGTATATATTTTGGCTTATTAATATCCTTTAAGCAATTCATAAGAATTTTATTTAATGCTTTATTATTATAATTAAATAAATATAAATTATTACTAAACTTTTTATATATTTTTACTTTATCTGTCATTGTAGTTACTTCATAAAATACTAAACATTTATTTTTAGATAAATTATTTGCAATATGTTGTGGTCTTTGAAATAAAGGTACATTATAACCGAAACTACTTCTCCATAAAATAATCCTATCATATTTATTGTCACTTAATATTTTTTCTATTTCTTTAGTATATTTTTTCTTATTAAATATAGTTTTAAAACTTATTTTATCTAAATAATTTGCAATTATATATGCTCTTAATTTTTTACAAAATCCAATAAATCCATATTTTTTATATACATTTACAAGTTTACTTATTTTTTCTTTCATTTTATCTCCTTATATACTGCTAACACAATTATAACATGATAAAAAAAAAGTACCAATAATTTGATACTAATTTTTAAACTTTTCTATAATTGCATCAACTATTTTTTCTGATGCATGTCCATCTCCATAAGGATTTGATGCTTTACTCATTTTTTCATATTCTTTTTTATCTGTTAATAATTTTTTAGTTTCATTATATATTGTTTCTTCATCTGTTCCAACAAGTTTTAAAGTACCTGCTTTAATTCCTTCGGGACGCTCTGTTGTATCCCTTAAAACTAAAACTGGTTTTCCAAGTGATGGAGCCTCTTCTTGAATACCACCACTATCTGTTAAAATTATATAACTTTTATTTTGAAAATTATGAAAATCAAATACCTCAAGAGGTTCTATTAAATGGACTTTATCATCACCTTTAAATACTTCATTTGCTATTTCTCGCACCTTTGGATTTAAATGTATTGGATATATTACTTTTACATCATTAAATTCATCAGTTATTTTTTTTACAGCCTTAAAAATATTTCTCATAGGCTCTCCTAAATTTTCTCTACGATGAGCTGTAAGAAGTATCATTTTTTCATTAGGTTTAATCCACTCAAGTTCTTTATGTGTATAATTTTCATTCACTGTTGCAGCCATTGCATCAATAGCGGTATTTCCTGTAACATATATTTTTTTTTCATCTTTACCCTCTTTTAAAAGGTTTTCTTTACACAATAGTGTTGGAGCAAAATACATATCACTCATACAGTCTACCATTTGTCTATTCATTTCTTCAGGATATGGAGAATATTTATCATATGTTCTTAGTCCTGCCTCTACATGTCCTATTGAAGTGCTATTATAAAATGCCGCTAAAGCACCTGCAAAAGTTGTTGTAGTATCTCCATGAACAAGTACAATATCTGGGTTTTCTTTTTTAATAACTTCTTCAAGACCAGTTAATGCTCTTGTGGTAATATCTCCTAAAGTTTGACCTTGTTTCATAATATTTAAATCATAATCTGGTTTAATATTAAATGTTTCTAAAACGCTATCAAGCATTTGTCTATGTTGCGCAGTTACTACAACTATACTTTCAATTTCTTTTCTTTTTTCTAATTTTTTAACAAGGGGAGCCATTTTAATAGCCTCAGGTCTTGTTCCAAATATACTTATTACTTTAATCATTTTTTTCCGCTTTTATAATATTTAATATTTCATATAAATTCTTATTTGAATTATCATAATATTCTTTGTTAACTTTAATTCGTTTTTCATTAATAACTTTATTAAATATGTTAATAAAATTATCGTCATTTAAGTTTGAAAACAACACTTGATTTTTTTCAAATTTATAATTATCATATAAATACTTGATTTTATTATTATAATGTCTGTGAATATCATATAAAATATTAATATTTGGTATACCAAATAAATTAAATAATAACGTTCCATGATATCTCATTGAAATAGCAACATCAACATTTTTTAAAACATCACATACATTCTTAAAAGAATACATACTATTTGCAATAGTAATATTATTATCATTTAACTCTATGATTAATTTTTTATAATAAGAAGTATCATTATTGCAATATTCATAAAATGGAAGTAATAATATTTTATACTCTATTTTATTTTTATTTAAATATTCAATTATTTTTTCTAAATTACTTTTTATTAAATTATAACTATCTTCCGTGCAAATATAATTAACTCCAATGCATAGCTCATGAGTATTTTTATGTTCAAAATCTTTATAATTACAAGAGAAAACCAAATCATCAACTATTTTAACTTTTGAAACATCAATATTATATTTTTGTAATACTTCTAAACTATTAGTATCACGAAGTGATATATATGTACAATTTTTAAAAATATAATCTAGTTTAACTAAATACTCTTCATTTGAAAAAGTATTACTAGTACTTAGTCCATATAAAATTGTTTGTTTATTAAATTGTATCATTCTATAACAAATATTTATTAAAAAATTTGAAAGAGTAAGTTGATTATTATAATAGTTATAGTCATGATCATCTAAAAGGGCTCCACCGCCAAAAATAACTGTATCAAAGTAATTTGCTAGAATGTTTATATCTAAAATATTTTTAGGGTAATGAATAATTTTAAAATTAGGATATTTTGTAATATCATAATCTCTATTTTCAGAAAGCATTACCGTTAAATCAATATTATCTAATTTTTTTAATTTAGAGACAAGAACTTCAAGCATTAATTCATCTCCTAAATTTGGAGCACCATAAAACCCCGCTAATAATACTCTTTTTTTAGTAACATTACTATCTAAAGTTAACATTTCAAAATTCGTAAATTTTTTTTCAATTTGAATATTATTAAATAATAATTCATTTAAACTTTTTACATTATTAAGTTCCGTTTGTAGCAAATCTAGTTTATTATTAAGGTCATCATACTTTTTAGATTCTGTTTTTAAAGTTAATAATTCAGTTTTTATATCTTTAATTGAATTGTCTAAATCTTTTTTTAAACCATTATATTCATCATGATAATTTTTAAAATTATTATCTAAATCATTTAATTTTTCTATAATAAAATCTATATTTTTTATTAATTTCATAGCACCTCATTATATTTTTTCTGATAATTTTTTTGCTTCAACCATGCAGTCTTCCATAGAGCAATATGTCCAAGCCCCATATCTTCCAACACTATAAACATTTTTATTTGCTAAATTTTTCATTATTTCTCTAACTTTTAAATCATTTTTAGCATCAATATGTACGTATGCTGGGTCCATAACAATACTTTCATATGCCTCTAAAGTAAATGAGTCATCTATTATTCCACACTTTTTCAAATTATCTAAAGTTAATCCTAATTGCTTATTTATATCTTCATCAGTAATAACACTATCTTTTGAATAACCAATTTCAATATACATACTTAATTTATCTGCACCTAAAATATTATCATAAAAACCAACTCTATAAAAATTTATATTTTTATCAGGGAAATACAACCAATGATGATCATTATATTTTGATTTTTTATTAAACCCTAAATTAAATACCAAAACTTTGTTATATGTTAATTTATCACTAAAATCAATGTATTCACTATTATTTGTAAGTTTTAAAAATTTATCAAATGGCATTGAATTAATTAAATACTCATAGTAAATTTCTGTTCCATCAGCAAGTTTAACTTTCTTTTCATCTAAACTAACACTTTCTATTTTTGAATTTAATAATATTTTACTTTTATCAATATCCTTCATTAAAACATCAATAATAACTTGTGCACCCTTTTTTGGATACATGAACGTATTATTATATGAATTAACCTCATTTTTCTTCATGTTATTAATTATTGCTTTGACATCTGCATAAGGAAAAAATCTTCCCATAGCATCCTTGTCAAGTTTAGTTAAATCTACGGCATACAACTTTTCATTATAAGGTTTTAAAAACATTTCTGTAATTGATTTACCAAATTTACCATAAAGCATATCTAAAAAATTATCATAATCTTCTTTTTCTTCCTTATTAAATAAATCATATAGACAGTCTATAAATTTATCTTTAGAAAGTTCATGAATATGTGTTTGAAAAGGAAAATCAATTAACTTATCATCAAAATAAATAAATGTTTTTTTATCTTGGGTAACAAAGTCATTTTTATCTAAAATATCAATAAATTTTTTCTTAAATTCATCAGTTTTAAAATGAAAGAAATGACCAGCATAATCCCATATATAATCTTTAGTATAATGAGTCTTACAATAACCTCCGACTTCACTTTCTTTTTCGATAATTAAATAATTATCTTTACAATAACTTGCAAAAGTTAGCCCAGATATACCGGCACCAATAATTAGATATTTAGTCTTCATATTTTTCACACTACTTTCTTTTAATTAAATTTTTCACTTTAACAATTGCTGGATTACTCCATATTAATAATCCAAATGTAAATCTATGGAATTTTGTTGTTTTAGATACAACCCAAGGATGGTTATAAAATTCTGAATATTTTTTTAATCTATTATCAAACTCATTGAAAGGTAAACTGCTTTTATGATAATTAATACATATGTAATATTGTGTATATAACATTGGAATTATTAATTTATTTTTTATATATATTTGTTTATTTTTTGAAATTTTATCATACATATCATAGTATGCTTCCAACATTGCGAAACATACATTTTCGTGATGTTTATAATTTTTTCTATAAGAATTTCTTGAAACAGATTGTCCATCTCTTCCTAAAAAATATCTATATATATTTAAATCATAATACGTAATTGTATCACATAAAATTGCAACATAAGTATTAAGTTGCATATCAACATAGAATGTTTTTTCTAAAAGTTTATATTTACTATTTTTTAACATTTCAGTTTTGTAACTTGAACAAGATAGTATTGGTCCCCAAGAAGTAAAACCATATTGCTCGTAACATAAATCATCAAATTTGTATTTTATTCCCGGTTTTAAATGCGTATATATTTTTTTTATATTAGCAACATTATCTTTTGCAAAATCTTCAATGTAGTTATTTAAGATAATATCAGAATCTTCCTTTTCAAGAATGTCAATCAATTTTGCAAATTGTTCGGAATCAACTGTATCATCACCATCTATTATTTTAACATATTTTCCTTTGGCTTCTTGCACTCCAATATTAATTGTAGAGCCATGTCCACCATTTTCTTTATCAATTAATTTTACAAGTTCATGACCGTTATATGTATACTGTTTTACTAATTTTTTCGCAATTTCAGCTGTGTCATCTTTAGAACCATCATTTACTATCAATACTTCAATTTTGTTTGCATTTCTTTGGTCCATAATAGAATAAACAGTATTTTTTAAAAATTGAGCAACATTATAAGATGGAATAATAACGCTTAAAACGGGTTTATATATTTTTTCAAAACTAAGTGGTATATATTTATATTTTAAATACATATTAATTTCTTTTTCAATAGTCTGCTTAAAACAATATTTTTCTGATACAGATTTACTTTCTGCTTTAGCAACTTTTTTAAAATAATCAGAATCATAATACATTTTTTCTATAACATCAGCATACTCTATGTAGTTTTCTACGTCACATAAAACGCCTAAATCTTCTGGAATAAATTGTTTAACTCCGTCAATATTTGACGTAACAACTGCACATCCAGAGGCACATGCTTCACAAGATGAAACTGCTTGTGAATCAAATCTTGTTGGAAATAACCCAATACCGTGAGTTAAATGAACTTTTCTAATTTCATCATGACTTAAAAATTTATCAAAAATATGAATGTTTTTAAATTCTCTTAAAGGTTCTAAGATTAATTCATGTAATGAGCCACTACCATAAATGTCAATTTCCAAATCATTAAAAAATGATCTTCTGCTTAATTCTAAAATGATTCTAACAACAGTATCAAGTGAATAAGAATTTAAGTCATCAAATTTTCTTATAACAAAGATTTTTTTTCTTAATTCAGGATTTTTGTCTTCATACTTAAATAAATCTGTATCAATTAGACAAGGAATAATTTCATAATTATCAAATTTGATATTTAAAAGTTGTTCACATCTTTTTTTTGTCCACTCTGTAACAAAACACCATTTTGTATTAGGCATTGCGGCATATTTTTTAATATAAAAATCTTTTATAGCAAATTCTTTTCTCATTGCATCATCAATTTGAAGTGGCTCACAAAAGTAATGACTAGCGTATTTCGGATAATCCCAATATAAAGTTTCAGCTCCATGTAAAAAGAAATATAATAGTGTATTACTTAAATCAACACTTTCTAAAACGTTTGCATAATCATTATCAAAAAAATGGATTAGTATTTTTTTATAATGTTTCTTTTGAAGTAAGGTTCTTAAAAAATAGAAATTTCCAGTATAAACATCAATACCATGGTAATTATATTTTCCATAGTTTGAAACAGCATTAATTTTTACTACATCAATATTCCAATTTAATTTCCTATAAGCTTGCACTCTAGTGTGTATAAATGCACAATTGTACTTATTATCTTCAGAAGGATAGCCAGGTGTAACGACTAAAGTATCACCATTAAATTCATCGTAATTAATTTCATAATCTTTATAATCAAAATCAATATGACTAATAATGGTCTCGGATTGAGCCGGTACATATAAAACAACCATATAATATTTAAAATTACCTTCAACAATAACTGAAGAAATACCTAAATTAAACCTTGAAATAATTTGTTTTTTTCTATTTATAAATTCTAAAAAAGTGGCATTACCTTTTTTACAAATACCATCAAATTTTACTATTAAATTTTTTGAGGAAGTCTTTTTGAAAAATGTTGGTAAAAAAACTAAGGAATGCTTGTTACTAGTATTTTTAACTTCTAATTTATTATTATAATATTTAACTTTTGCTTTTCCCTTAACAATCCATTTTTTATTTATTAAATTCATTACTACACCTACTTACCTTCCATAAACTTTAAATATTCATCACACACTTCTTTACCACCTATTTTTTGAACAACCCCATGTTCTATCCATACAACTTTATCACATAATTTTTTTATTTGAGAAAGCGAATGTGATACAAAAAGTACTGTGGTTCCTCCTCCAATCATTTCCATCATCTTTTTTTCACTTTTAGCTTGAAATGCAATATCACCAACTGAAAGTATTTCATCTACTATAAGTATCTCTGGATCAACTATTGTTGCTATTGAAAATGCTAGCCTTGCAACCATTCCTGATGAAAAATTTTGAACTGGAACATCCAAAAAATCTTTTAACTCAGAAAATTCAACAATTTCATCAAATTTTGAATCAATAAGTTCTTTAGAATATCCCATTACCGCACCATTTAAATAAATATTTTCTCTTGCGGTAAGTTGTGAATCAAATCCTGCACCAAGTTCAATCATAGGGCAAATATTACCATAAACATTAACTTTTCCCTCAGTGGGTTTCATAACACCTGCCACAACTTTTAAAAGTGTAGATTTTCCTGCTCCGTTTGAACCAATAAATCCAACAACTTCACCTTTTTTTATTTTTACTTTAATATTTTTAAGCGCCCAAAATTCATTTTTTTCTTTCTTTTTATGTTTGCCGATATTAACAAACCATTGTTTTAAAGAAAAACCTTTCTCTATTCCAAGGTTAAATTTCATGGAAACATTATCTATTTCTATCATATTTTCTTTTTCCATAAATACCTCCTTAAACATAATAAATGAATTTATCTTGTTTTTTCTTAAAGATAAATATTCCAAGCAAGAAAATAATTAATGCAGATACTCCACAACCAGCAAATTGTCCTAAAGTTGGAGTATATTTATATAAAATTATACTTCTTGCAAAGTTAATAAATTGATACATTGGATTAAACTTCATAATAAATTGTAATACCGGACTAGAAATTATTTTTATATCATACATAACTGGTGTTAAATAAGTCCATATAGTTATTATAATACCATAAATATAAAACATATCTCTTAAAAAAACTGATATTGTTGATAATATAAAACCCATTCCAACAGTAAACAAAAATAAACAAATAAATGAGTAAGGAAGTAATATGTGTTGCCAGCATAGTCCAGTTCTTGTAGCAATTATGACAATATAAAGTGGTATTAAAGTAAGTAAAAAGTTAATTCCTACGAAAAGGCACTTTGAAAGTGGAAAAATATACTTTGGTATATAAACTTTATTAATTAAACTAAAGTTTCCTACCACGCTACTCATGGCAAGATTGCTCGCTTCGCTAAAATAGTTAAAATAAGTAAGTCCTATAAGTAAATATGCAAGATAGCTTACTCCCGGCGTAGAAAATTTAAAGACATTAGAAAAAACTACAGCCATAACTGCCATCATAAGAAGTGGATATAAAAGGCTCCATACAACCCCTAAAACACTTCTTTTATATTTTACCTTAAAATCTCTTGCAACAAGTTGTTCAAGCAAAAATGAATATTTTTTGTAAACATATTTTAAATTATTAATTATTTTTTTCATAAATTTTTTTCCCTCTAAAAAGACAATTCAAGTAATATTTTACTATTATCTATGAAATTCTACTCCTGTTTTGTTAAATGTATTCAAATCCCAAGCTTTTCCTGATTGTATCCATTCAATCATCCTACTTTCAGTATAAAGATTATTTAAAACACGTCTATCTCTATTTTTAGGAATATTTTTAAATAAATCTTTTGTTAATCCATTGTTTAACAAAATTTCATATGTATCTATCAAGTCCAAATATGAAACAGCATCATTAGAAATTTCTAATTTATGTTTTTCATTAATTCCCTTTATTAATAACATTGGATTTTGCCTATAATTATCTTTTCCTTCTCCATGATCAGCCATTATGTATATAATTGAATTATCAAATGAATTATTGTTCTTAAGCCTCTTTATAAATGCATCGATTATTTTTATGGTTGAAGTTACCTTTTGTTCATATGTTCCCTTATCTATAATATTTACATTTTCATCATTATCAAAAGGTACATGTCCACCTTCAAAATGTAAAATTTGAAAATAATTTCCATCTATAGTGTTTAATGTTTCATTATTTACTAAATTTTGATAAACATCACTATTACTCCATGAGTAATAAGTACTGTCATTTTTATTTTTACATAAATTAAAATCGGCAGTCTCTATTTTAGAATACTTTTTTAATATAAATGGTAAATATTTAAACATATCATACTTTACAAATTGTTTAAAAAGACTTATACCATTAATTGAATTTGAATACAATTGAACATTTTCAAAACTATCTATAACTTTAGACGAAGAATAAATTTCGTATTCGTAAAAATTCTTATGATATCCTTTTTTATCAAGCAATTTAAATAGTTTTGAATTATCAAATGAATTTACATAATAATCAACAAAATCAACTTTTTCCTCATTCCAAATACCAGAAAGGATAAACGGAATTGAATCTCTTGTAAACATATATCCTGATGTTGTATCTGGATAATAGGTAAAATCATCAAATGTATTACTAAATTCTTTATTACTATCTAATACACTTTTAAAAATTCTTGAATCCACTGAATCAGCTATTATAATAAACATATTTTTATTATTTGAAATTGTATTAATATTATTAGTAGTTGCAGAAACAATATTTTTCTTTTTAAATATATCAGTAGTTAAAAATATACTTATCAATGAAACCAATAACATTGAAAAAACAGCTATATTAATATAATTATTTATTTTAATTGTTTTATTAATGCTAAACCTTTTTACTAAAATAATTTCTATGATTACGACAGTTAGAAAAACAATTAATGTTTTAATATTTTCTAAATTAAATTTTGAATAATCTATAACTGAACCATTTAATACTGGTAACTTATTAATAAAATAATTGCCCTGTATATATAATACTAAAAATACAACAAATACAGCAATTAGACAAATCTTATATATTTTTTTATTTTTATTAAATAATAAAAGTAAAAATAAAGAAGATAAAAAAATTATAAGAAAAGTTGCAAAAAAGAAAATTATAATTTTTGGAAATAATAAATTTAGATCAAACCAAAAATCATTTATGTTTTGTGCATATGTTACAAACGGCTCATATAGGCAAAACATAAAAGCAATTATAAAAGAAATAACACACGAATAAATTATTAATTCTTTATTTTCTTTAGTCTTCATAAAATCTCACTTTCATAATAATGTTTTATACATTCGAATAAATAGTTATTTTCTTTATTATTTTTAATTGCTATTCTAATATATTCACCATTATCAAATCCATTTTTGTTTGTTAAAACCTTTATTAAAATATTATAATTATTTAACAAATATTCAGCTAATACTTGTGCGCTTCCTTTATTTAATTTAATCATAAAGTAATTTGCCTGTGATTTATAAACAAAAATATCTTCGATTGTATTTAATTTTTCATAAAAAATATTTCTTTCATTTGCAATTGTATTACAAGCGTTTATATAATCTTTTTTATATATACTAATTATTTGCAAAAAATATTCTGCAAAAGAATTAATATTCCAAACAGGTAATTTTGCATTTATTAGATTTATAACATTTTGATCACTACATCCCAAAATTCCTAATCTTAATCCTGGAACACCATATGACTTACTTACACTTTTAATTGCAATTAAATTTGGGTATTTATTAAGTATATTATCATCAAATAATGTAAATCTAAAATCTGAAAAATCGCCAAATGATTCATCTAATATTATCTTTTTATTTTTTATTTTAGCATAATTTAATAAATCAATAATCTCAGTATAACTTAATTGAGAGCCACTTGGATTATCAGGAGATACTATTATTACACTATCCACTATATCTAACATTTTTTTTATTTTTTCAAATGAAAGTTTAAAATCATTTTCTTTACTATAAATATATGAAATTTTACAATTATCAAAACATCTAATATATTCATTAAATGCTGGAACTGTCAATGCTATATTTTCTCCAACAACATATTTTAATTGATTTATTAATTCTGCTGCACCATTTCCGACCAGTATATTACTCTCACTAACATTATTAAATAAACGAGATGCACATATTCTTTGCACCATTTGACCAGATGGATAATTAAATAATAGTTCATCATAAAAATACTTCATTTTATCTAACATCTGCTTAGTTGGAAAATATGGATTAACAAGATAACAATAATCAAGCATACCATTAAAACGCCAGTATCCACCAAAGCGTTTGTGAAATGATGCTAATTTTTCAGATGAATTATTTGAAAAAATTGTTTTTGCAATATTATAATCTTGAGCATCATCAATTTCATACCATTTTTTATCAATTACAAATCCATAAAGATTAGCTTCCTTAAGACCACTTATTACTTTTAAAACAAGTTCATAATAATCATTATTGCCATAAGTTTTTATATAAGTTTGTAAAAATGGCACATAAAATCTTTTACTAAAAACTTTACTAAATTTATAAATATTTACAGTTTTATAATAATTATCTACATTATTTATATCAAAATCTTTTTTTTCAACAAATGATGAAACAATATTTTTTTGCAAAGTAACCATTGTCCCATCCATCCACTGCTCATATTTTGCAATAACAGCACAATCGGCATATTCAGATTTTACCAAATCGTTAATAATATTATGATCATAAATTAAATCAGACTCTAGTAAAATAGTATCATCTTGTAATAAATATTTTCTTGCTAAATACAATGAATATATATTATTAGTTTTATCATAGATATCATTATCTACATACTCAATATTGACTTTCTTATTTAACTTTTTTTCATCAATAAATTTTTTTACATTTTCTTTTTTATATCCTAAAACCAAAATCAATTTATTAACATTTGCTTCTAAAAGTGAATCTATTGCCCTTTCCAATAAAGTTTTACCATTTACGTTAAGTAAACATTTTGTATTATTTTTTGTATATTTACCCAAACGTGATCCCATACCAGCTGCTAGCATAATTGCTTGCATACTATCACCATCTTTCTTTTGAAATTAATCAGATTATTTTGTTATTTTTATTTCGTCAGATTCAATTTCTTTGTTTTTATTTTCATCAATGCCAAGTTTATTACTAACTTTTTTCTTTATTTTTCTAAAGTAAATACCTAAAAATGCACCAACCGCTATAGCAATTCCCGCAACAGCTTGAATAGCATAAGTCATAACTGATGGGTCAATATAAGCATTAACATTTTCACTATAGAAAAACATAAATGAAACGATGAAAAACATTACAAATAATATTTTACTTATTTTTTTCATTACTACTTTTCCTTTCTTTTATCTTTTCTTGAACACAGTCTATAATACATTTTGCTCCCTTTTCAGATGAACTACCAATATTATAAATTGTATCTTTAAATAATTTTTCTATATCTTTTGAATATTCATTTTTATTATCTAATAAATATTGAACATTATCAAGTATTTTATCTAATTTATTTGGATTAATTGATATACCCATAACATTTCTAGTCCATATATTATAAGGTTCAACATCTATTTCTTTATAGTTTGGATTCATTACTTTCATTGGTGTATCAATAAATAATACTGGTTTTTTAGTGGTAAATGCATATTCATAACAAATACCAGACCAATCAGTTATGAGTAAATCAGCATCTAAAATTGAACTATTATTTGAAAAATCAGTTTGAATTATAATATTTTTATTATCTTTATATTTATCCTTTAAAGCCTCAAATTTTTCTTTTTTATGTCTTACCTCCTGAGGATGTGGTCTTAATGTTATAACATAATTTTTATTTTTTGTTAGTTCATTTAATAATTCATCTAAACATAAATCACAAATATTATCTTTTTGCCATGATGGTGCTATTAATATTGATTTTGTTTTATTGTTAGTTTCCTTTTTAGGCTTTTTACTATAATTTTCAAGCATATCATCAAGTAATGTATATCCATATTCAAAAATTTTTCTATCTAAATTAAAGAATTTAAACGTAGCTTCGGCTTCCTCTTTTTGATATTTTCCACTTGCAAAGAACACATCATAAGCATTTACTGATTTATATCTTTGAGTAAGATTTATACTATCAATTCCATGTGGAATATATATATAAATTATATCTTTTCTTATATAACTTTTTTTAATATGATAATTTTCAAGATCTGGCATTGTCATTACTACAACATCAGCATCCATTTTCATCATCATTGTTATTAATTTCTTTTCTTCGATATAATAAGCTTTAATTTGTTTATTTTCTTTTTCTAAATTAAAAATGTTATCATTATAATCACTTGTTATATAATGAATTACTATATTTGTATGATTTAAAATATATTCTATTATACCTTTATAATATTTATAGAAACCATTACTTTCTGAATAAAATACTAAATGCTTATTAGCAATTTTGAAAAACCTTTTATAATCTTCTTTTTCTTTTTTGATTTGTTCTTTTGTTCTTTTAACTTTTTTATCAAGAGATGTTAATTCTTTAAGTTCAGTTTGAGTTTGTAAAAGTAAATCATGGTCAACATATTTTTTAGGATTTATAAATATATTAAGTAAAAATTGAAGTAGTACCGCAAATAAATTACTAAATGTCCAGTAAAGTGCGATTCCCGCTGGTACAAAGTAGCCTAAATAAAGTGATAATGCTACTGAAAAAATTAACATTCCCCATTGGTTTAACTTTGACTGTTCTTGCTGTAAAACATTCATTTTATTTTGTCCTATACACATTATTAAAGCACTTAAACCTGCAATTAAAGGTATAAGTAATGATATTCCACCCATAGTTTCAGCTATCCAGCTCATATCTAAACCTAAAAATTTAAGTTTTAATTTCTTTATATCTTTTATTACTTTTTCTGAACCATTAATAGAGCTATATTCATCTATATTGCCAGTTTTAATATCCTCTACTATCTGTAGTTCAAGTGATGATGCATCTTCAGAAACATCTTTATGATTAGATATATATACATTTTTATAGTTTTGAACTACCCTTTTAGGTTCCTTTAAAATATAAGTCATTGGATTATTAATTACCTTTGCAAGGCCTAAAAGAAGTACTATTTGAATAATAAGAGGTATTATTGAAACTAGTGCATTATATTTTTCTTTTTTATATAGTTTTGAGGTTTCATCGGCAATTTTATCTTTATCTCCAAAATAATTAATTTTAATTTTATTTAACTCTGGTTGCATTTTAACCATTTTTATAGAATTTTTTTGAACCCAAATACTGATTGGTAACAAAATAATTTTACTAAAGAAAGTAAATAAAATAATTGCTACACCATAATTTCCACATAATTTATAGAAAAATGTCATAACAATTCCCAAGATTTTTGCTAACATTTTTTACACCACCTAAATAATTAATTTTAACTCACAACAATATAATAACACATTTTAATCTTATAGAAAAGCAAAATTAATTATTTAATTATTTTTCCTTTAATTTCATTTATTTTAATAACTCCTATCTTATTATCTCTACTATCAATACTATTATTTATGTTATCTCCTAAAGCAAAATATTCATTATCATTTAAAATAAGTAATTCATTTAAATTTCCAGCATTTTCTATAAATATATCATTATATTTTTTACCATTAATATATAAATAATTATTTTTTATAATTAGTTTATCTTTGGGTTTTCCAACAATTCTTTTAATTATTTTTAAATTACCTTTTTTTATTACAACAATATCATTATAATTTATTTTAGTTACTATTTTAGTTTCAAAAACAATTTGCTTATCTTTTAAAGTTGGACTCATAGAGTTTCCATGAACAACGCATAATGAAAAAATATACTTCGATACTAAAAAACATATAATTCCTATAATTATTATTTTTAAAACATTTTTCATATTGAATTACCTTCTTTAATGAAATAACTACTTAAAAAACTATAAACTATAATCATAGTCATTGAGCATAATATATTGCCAGTTAAATATGCACAAAAACAAAATAACAAGTTTGCCGTTAAATTAATAAAGTTTATAAAATTGAAATTTTTTAACAAATTAATAACATTAAAAATTAACATGATTAAATAAATTCCTAATAAAATAATACTTCCAATTATCCCAAAGGAATAGTATTGGCATATAAAGTCCATTTCAATATTATGAATATTTTGAACCCTAGAATTTGATAAACCAAATAATGTATCTAATTTATTGTTGTTAATATTTTTTACTCTTTGAATAATTTTTCTTTCCAAAAAGCGATACGTTAATTCTTTTTCCTTAGTATTTTCAATTAAATTAATCCAAAAATCAGGATCATTTTCATAAGAATAATATACTTTATAAAAATACTCAGGAACAAGGTCATTATTAACTATACTTTCAATATATTCTTGTTTTGTATCATTATTTTTTATATCATTTAAATCTTCACCTTCTAAAGTATCGTTACTATCCATATTATTATTTAAAACATTATTATATTTATTTAACTCAATATTTCTATTTTTATATGGACTAATTGGTAATAATAAAATCCATAATATTATTACAGATAATAAAAGAAATAAATGTTTATTAAATTTTTCTTTTTTTATTATAACAAAAAATAAATAACAAATTGTTAAACATATTAGAGTAAGAAGTCCCCCTATTGAGGAAACTCTAGTTCCAAGCATTAGCATTGATATAGATATTAAAAAAATTAATAATATATATTTAAAATTATCTTTAATAAAAAAGTAAAAATTATATATTAACATCATTAATAATGTTAGTGAAGTCATATTGGCATAAGTAAAATATCCTTTACTAGCACTTTCTATATAATAAATATTTTTATTCCATTCAAATATATTATATTTAATAATATTTTCTGAATAACTTGATAAAGATATCTCAAATATATTTGTTATTATTATCTGAAGGCTTATAAATAAAGACCAAGATATAAATATAATCTTAAAATCTTTTTTTGATAATTTTTGATAATATAATGAATATATAAAAGTTATAGGCATTATTAATTTTAATATTGTAAATAGTTCATTTATAAAACTATAATTAAAATTATTTGGAAATAGTGATATAAAGCTTTTATTATGATAATAACTTACTATTAAATAAGATGCACTAAGTAAATAAAAAATAATAAGATATTTAAGGCTTTTTCTACTATCTTTATATAAAAATATTGTTGAAATAAAAATAACAAATATTATAAATATTCTTATTAAAGTTGTAATTCTACTATGAAAAAAAGTCATATCAAAAATAGGACTAGTAATTAAAAAAATCATAGTCAATAGTTTTAATAAATATTTAAGTTTGTCATTAACTTCTTTTTTCATAACCAAATTAATTTTATCAAAGTTATTAGGAAAAATCTATATTTTTTAATTCTATATTACCATTTACACACGAAAAAAGAAGCAAAAGCTCCTTGTATATAGTTTATCTTGTTAATAAATTATAAAAACATACTCATATATAATGGTAAAGAAATAATGCCATTATCACTTACACCAACATTTTTACTTGATAGTTTTATTGCACTTGTAACATTATAGTTATTCATAAGCGAATATAGTGATTTAGATTTTGTATTATCTGCGGATTTTACCTCTACTGGGGTTATAACATTATTATATCTAATAATAAAATCTATTTCTAATGTAGAATTTTTTTCAAAATAATAAAGTTTTTTTCCTGATTTATTAAATATATCCGCAATTATATTTTCATAAATAGCACCTTTATAAATACCTAAATTTCCATTCATTATTTCAGTTTGACTTCCATCTTCAAGCATAGCCATTAAAAGTCCTGTATCGGCCATATAAACTTTAAATGAATCTCTATCTTTATTACCCTCAAGTGGTAATTCTAAATTATTTAAATTATAACAAAAATTAGTTATACCAGCATCATTTAACCATTCTAGAGCTCCAAAATATCTTTCTTTATTTGCATTTTTATCTGAAAGACTATACTTAAATTTCTTATTTTCCTTAGCAAGTTGTGCAGGTATTGAATCAAAACACGCTCTAATTTTAGGTTTATCATTGTCAGTAGCATATTTAACAATATCAGATTTATAATCCTCAATTATTCTTTTTTGAACATTTTTAGCACTATTAAAATTATTTGATAATAGAAATTCGTTAATTACATCTGGCATTCCACCAAGGATAATAAATTCTTTGAATAAATTCATCATTTTATCATGTACAGCTTCAGGAACTGATAACTTTTTATCATAAAAACTTTTAATATATTCAATTTGGTCTTCATTTATTCCCCTTGCCCATAAAAATTCTTCGAAGTCTAAAGAATTCATATAAATTCTGTCAACATAACCAACTGGAAAAGATTTAACTTTTTTATATGTCATACCTAAAGTAGAACCAGAAACAATAACATCAATTCGATCATCTTGTGCTAAAAACTTAAGAGCAGTTATTGCATTTGGACAAATTTGAATTTCATCTAAAAAAATTAATGTTTTGCCAGGATTAATAGCAAAGTTTGAGAAATACAATGAAATTTGTGTTAATATATTATTTGAACTTAAATCTTTATCAAAAATATTTGTAAAACTTTCATTTTCTAAAAAATTTAACTCGTAAAAATTTTCATAGTTTTCTTCAGCAAATTTTTTTATTATATAAGTTTTACCTACCTGTCTAGCACCAATTACCATTAAGCAATTATTTCTATGATTGTTTTTCCAATATAATAAGTCCTTTAATATTTTTCTTTTAAGCATTTTTATCAACTCCTTATGATAATATATTACCATTTTTATGCAAATTTGTCCATAATTATCATGTATTTTTATACCTTTTGCGTTTTTTTCAAAGGAATAATTTGTTTTTTTGCGTTTTTTTCAAAGGAATATTTTCACTTTTTGCATTTTTTGCAAAGGAATGTTACAAAAGTTCTAAAAAAACAAAAAAACTAAGAATTATTTTTTTAATTTCTTAGCCTTATCTTTCTTATCATATAAAATGTCTGTGTTAACAACAATATATAAAAGTAATGTCATCATAATCAAATAAACAATCATTGATACTTGGTTATCTCCTAAAACATAGAAAACTGATACAGCTGAAAACAAAATATCAATACCATAAATAATTAAAATTGTAACCTTTGGAGAAAACTTCATTTTTAAAAGTTGATGATGTAAATGATTCATATCTGGTTCATCAATGCTCCTATGATGAATAATTCTTCGAAGTATTGCAAATAATGTATCAAATATTGGTACTGCTAAAATAACAACTGGTATAACAAGTGATGTAAATGTTGCTCCTTTAAAACCTAAAAGAGAAATAACAGCAATCATATAGCCTAAAAATGTTGATCCACAGTCTCCCATAAAAGTTTTTGCTGGGGGAAAATTATGTGTCAAAAATCCTAGTGTTGCTCCAAGCATAATAATGCATAGTATTATATCAAGACCACCCATTTTATTTAAAATTAAGGCAATTACTGAAATAGTTAAAAAGTAAATTGAACTAATCCCAGCACATAGACCATCTAACCCATCAATAAGATTAATAGCGTTTATTGCTCCGACTATAAAGAATATTGCAATAAATTCATTAAGCCAAGTTGGAAATATAAGTTTTAAGCCTAAAAATGATATTTCTCTAAAATAAAGTCCTCCATAAAATACTACAATTCCTGCGACTATAATTTGTACAAGTAGTTTTACTTTTGCTCTAATCGGTTTTATATCATCAAATACTCCAAGCATTACAAGTATAAATGAACCAATAAGAATTGATAGCATTTGAGTAGTTACTGTACCATAAACCATATAACCAAATAGAAAAGATGCATAAATAGCAAGACCACCAAGTCTTGGCATTGGTTTTTTATGAACTTTTCTTTCATTTGGCATATCAAGAGCTCCAACATGAACTGCAATTTTCTTTGTTAAAAATACAAGAACAAAACTTATTAAATACGTTACTAAAAGTATTTCTATAATATTAAAATTATTAACAACTATATTCATATGCACCTACTTTGTATCGTTTATATCAACATTTTCATTTCTAATCATATCAGCAAAAACTGTAATAAATCTTTGTTTTTCTTTTGCAAGTGCATCAGGATAAATACTTTTTGCATTACATATTGCTTTATAAAAATGTTTAATAGTTACAACTGGACTATTATCAAAAAGAGCATAAGTAAAGGCATTAGCAATTATTGTTAAGCAAATATCAGGATATCGATTACTTATTTCATAAATTCTTTTATATTCATCAGTCATTTCTACAATAAAACGCATTATTTTTTCAATTATAAATGGAGTATAAGTTAGTTTTACCCCTATTTGTTTCTCAAGTTTAGGATATGTTCCCATTAATATCTTAACACAATCATCTTGAGACGCCTCAAGGACATCAACTTTTTGGAATCTTCTTAAAAATGCTCTATCTCTTAAGATATATGTTTCATATTCTTCAGTAGTGGTTGCACCAATCATTTTAATTGTTCCCCTATCAAGGCCGGATTTTAACATGTTAGCAAAGTCTAATCCACCCTGTCTATTTACAAGTAAATGAGTTTCATCAATAAAAAGAATTGTTTTTGGACTTCTTGCAAGTTCCTGAACAAGTAAATCAATTCTATTTTCTGTTTGTCCTTCACTTTGAGTTTCGCCAATTAAGCTTGTAATATTAATTTTAATGATTGTCCATCCCATTAAGGCATTTGGAACCATCCCTTTTTGAATTCTATAAGCAATACCCTCAACTATAGCAGTTTTACCTATACCAGCTTTACCCACTAAAAGAGCACTTTTTTCTGGTGTCATAAGGATAAGCATACAATCTTTTATTTCGTTTTCTCTTGCTATAGCAGGATCTGTTATATATGTTTTTGCTGTTAAGTTTTCTCCATATCGTTCAAGCATACTAATTTTTTCATTCATAGTTTATCACCCTTCATTAAAAATTATATCATTAATTAAACATAAAAAAAAGCCACAATTAGCGACTTAATTTTTTAAATGGCGCCCAATGTAGGACTCGAACCTACGACCTAATGGTTAACAGCCATGCGCTCTACCGACTGAGCTAATTGGGCTTCTCAATACATTTTTAATTATAGTAAATATTTTTTAATATGTCAATTAATTTTTACATTTTTTTTATAATTATTGTTAATTTTATATTTTTTTAACTATATAATAGAAAAAATTGATGCTAATTGTATTATACAAAAAAACACATTATAATAATGGTTGTGTGAGAAACTTATTAAAAATATTTTCTATCCATTATCAATAACATGTTTTTTTCAAGTTATTAAGTAGTATATAGCAATTTTCATTGCTTAAGAGTACTATTTTAAATAATTTAGAATTATATCAAATAGTTAATTAATGTCTTTGGGAACTTAATTAAATATATTTTTTTACTTTTAACATCTTAGTAATAATATTTTTTATAATCAACATTCGTGTTTAATTGGGATTTATTTACACATAATATTATTATTAATATAATTGTTAATTGTGTTTTATAAAATGATATTTTATTGATTAATTATCTAAATAATTTTTTTCTTTAACTGTAATTAATGAATTGCTAAGTAAATAATATATATTTAATTCTAAAAGGCATACACACAACATTACTTTTATTGAAGCCACTAGACTATAATTCTGCATAAACTCCAGGCATATTATCATATCTTTCACCAATGTTACCTGTAAATAATATTACACCATTTTTACCATTCTCTGCTAAAGTATAACTTTTTGATTGAGCAAGTGTTGTTGTTCTTGTAGCATGTTGATAACTAGCACCAATCCATTGGAAATTTCCACTAAACTTAACAGCGGATTCCATATAATTTTCAAGATAATTAATTGTACTATCATTAGTTATATTCATTGATATTCCAAAACCATTATCTTGTCTATTAATATTAGTTCCGTTCCATCCATATAATACATATGTATAGTTTCCATTAGTTCCCCAGATTTGTTTTCCAGATTGAGTACCATCAACATCACTCATACCAACATATCTTGCAGCAATTACATCAAATGATCTAGTACTTGGTATCATCTTCCATAATAATCCAACAAATATATCGCCATATCCATCACCATTTGCTGATAAAGATACATTAAGTCTTTTATACTGAGTTTCAACGAAATGACTAGAACCTAAGGTTTCGGCATTCGGATTATAATTATTAAATTCATTTTTAGATACTTCAGTATTTGTAACTTCATGAGTTAAATTATTATAAGTTGTTTTGTAATACTTTTCAGTTTTTACTAAGTTGTTAATATTGATATTTTTTGCTTTGAAGTTTTCATAATCCTCATTTGTCATTGTTTGAATATAAGCATCGCTATAAATGACAATTAATTTATTATAGTCTTCCGTAGTTATTCTTACACCACTTTGAGTTGTAATATAATTAATGTCTTCACTCATGTTTTGTGCTTTGACAACACTAAATGGAACAAATAAGATTACAAGAAATGCAGCAATTACAAATCTTATCTTCAACATTACCTCCTTTCGAGATTATCATAACCCAAAAAGGTCGAAAAATGCAAGATATTGTAAGTTGAGTTCTATTCAACCTGAAGTTGTATAAGGTATTTTTCTACGAGTTTACGGGTATTTTTAAGTGTTGTACACTGGCCAATTTCACAAGTATTTTTTTTAGTTTTTAGATCATAAACATATTTTTCAGATATACTATCAATGTCATTTTTGTTAAAAACTACTGTTTGAAACATTTTTAGTTGATAATCAACTGATATTTTTTCTGTAAAATTATTATGAATATGTAATATTTCAATTTTTTCATGACCTAAATCATACTTAACTCTTATTGTTACTCCATTATTTTCCTCAGTTTTTTCATAAACTTTTGTATCTGTTAATGTATATCCATCTTTTTCAAGTTTCTTTGCAATATCATCACTAGACAAATAATTTAATGCTTTATCAGTATAATCGTCATCATTTCTATTTTTATTAGTATATTTAACTAATTTGAATTTTCTTTCAAAATTTTTAGCAGTACCATCTGCACTATCAACCGTCAAAACTAATTTTACTTTATCTGGTTCAAAAGTTAATGTGTTAACTTCAAAAATGTCATTTTTAACCATGCTAGTCGTTAAAAGCTTTTTCTTACCAGAATATAGATTTAATTCTAACAAGTCAGAATCCTTAACTTCATAATTTGATGGTTCAATATTATTTATAAAAATTATTAATTTTCTAGGAAGCTTTAATATTAAAAGATTAGCTCTAACACTATTTTCTTCGTTAGTTATTTTACTATTGGAATAATAAATTTTTAAAGCTCTAAAATTTATTATAAAATATACCACGAAGAAAACCATTACTGGAATTATACAAATTAAAATAATAGAAAAAATTTTATTTTCTTTTTTCATTTGTTTGGATTTATTTCTCTTTTTTAAATCTCTTTCACCAGCATGAAGTTCTTCGAGTGTTATATTAAACGCATTACATATCATTCTTTGAGTCGCAATATCAGGTAAATTTTTCCCCATCTCCCACTTTGATACTGCTTGGCTTGTAACTGATAGTTTGTCGGCTAAATCCTGCTGAGTCAATCCCTTTTCTTTTCTTAAAGTCTCAATAAACTTTCCAACTAATTCATTATCAATATCTTTCATACCAAATATAATTATACCGCAAAAAAAGACTTATGTCTCAAAAGAAACCACAAGTCTACAAAAAAACTATAAATTTATGTATTTTTCTATCGGATTTAATGTAAAAGTCATATTTTCTTTAGTTACAGGATGAATAAATGATAAACTGTATGATACTAATGCAAGTGGATTGCTGTCTTTTTTGTTATAAAGAAAGTCACCATATAAGGGATGTTTAATATTAGCAAACTGTATTCTAATTTGATGATATCTTCCTGTAACTAAATCAATGTCCACTAAAGAAAGATTATTTTTTTCTTTGATTACTTTATAATTTAAAATTGCTTCTTTACCATTTGAAGTATCTATTAGAACTTTTTTATTATCAATTTTTTCTATTTTATTTCTTAATGTTCCCTCTTTTTCATCTAAATACCCATGTACAATTGCCATGTATTTCTTGTGCATTTTGTTATTTCTTATTTCATCGGATAATCTTGAGGCTGCTTTCGATGTTTTAGCAAAAACCATTATACCGCTTACTGGTCTATCAAGTCTATGAACAAGTCCTAAATAAACATTACCTGGTTTATTATACTTTTCTTTTAAATATTTTTTTATTATTGTTAGCATGTCCTCATCACCAGTTTTATCTCCTTGAGATAAAACACCTGCGGCCTTAAAAACTACAATAATATGATTATCTTCATATAATACACTTAGTTTAGTCATTATCTATCCAACCTGTTATTCCACAAGGTAAATATAAATTAGTATTTTCTATAGGCAAAGCTATTTCATCGACATTTATTTTGTTATTAAAATGAACTTTTAAAATATTTTCTAGTGTTAAAAGAGATAAATTTGCTGTATAAGTATTGACACAAACAAATAAAAAATCACGAGCAAGAATTTTTTTACAATCCGCCAATAGACCGTCTAGGTCTTTTTCTATAGACCAGACCTCATTATTACTACCTCTTCCGTAACTTGGTGGATCCATAATAATCGCATCATATTTATTGCCCCTTCGAATTTCCCTTTGTACAAATTTTTTCACATCATCAACTAAAAAGCGAACTGATCTATTTTCAAATCCAGATGATTTTACATTTTCTTTTGCCCAATCATTAATTCCCTTTGATGAATCAACATGTACAACACTTGCACCTGCAGATAAACAAGCTAAAGTAGCTCCACCAGTATAAGCAAATAAATTTAAAACTTTGATATCATCGCGATTACTTTCTTTAATTTTTTTAATCATTCTTTCCCAGTTAACAGCTTGTTCTGGAAAAAGTCCAGTATGTTTAAATCCCATTTGTTTAATATTAAAAATTAAATCTTTATATTCAATTTGCCAATATGAAGGAATATTATTAATATTTTTCCAGTAACCACCACCAGTATTAGATCTATAATATACAGCATCACATTCATTTTCACTAATTTTTCCTAAATTCCACATAACAATAGGATCTGGTCTTAATAATTTTATATTATTCCATTTTTCTAATTTTTCTCCATTACTAGCTTTTATAATTTTATAATCTTTCCAATTGGATATAAGCATTTTTCATCACCAATTAAATTATAAAATAAATTATATAAAAAGGCAATTTTAAATGAAAAAATATTAGACTCTTGTAATTAGTTCTAATATTTCATTGTCTTGTTTTTTGAATTTATTCAAAGTTATTTGTAAATATGTTATTCTTTTGACAAGTTTATTTGGATTATGTGCAAGTGAATCGCATACTTGTACCAAAAATCTTTTTTCATTAGTTCCTCATTATATATTATTTCTTCATCCTTAATCGAAGTATCATGCATATTAAGTAAATAGCACAATTTGCAAATTTTTTCAGCATTAAATTCTAATCTCTTTAATATAACATAAAACTATTGCATTGAAACGCATGGATGATCAGGAAAATTTCTTACTTCTCCCTCAATAAAAGAAAATGGTTTACCAATATCATGTAAAAGTAAACTCATACGAACTTTAAAATCTTTTAAAGAAAATGATAAAGCATATAATGTGTGATTCTAAACATCTAGATGATGGTGCGGATGTTTATGTTCAAATCCAACCATAAATTTAAGTTCAGGTATTACTTTTAATAAGTAATCCAAATTATCATTTATACTTTGAGCAATATAATCATTCATTAAAATATTATATATTTTTCTATATCCATAACCCACCTATTTCTTTATTTTAAATATTTTTTTAGATATAAACCTGTATAAGAGTTTTTATTTTTTATTATTTCTTCAGGAGTACCAGTACAAACAATTTTACCGCCTCCATCTCCTCCTTCAGGTCCTAGATCAATAATATGATCAGCTACTTTAATTACATCCAAATTATGCTCAATCACAATAACAGTATCACCATTGTCAACAATGCTATTTAAAATTTCGAGTAATTTTTTAATATCATCACTATGAAGACCTGTTGTTGGTTCATCTAAAATAAACACACTTTTACCAGTTGCTTTCTTTTGTAGTTCTTTAGAAAGTTTAACTCTACCAGCTTCTCCTCCTGAGAGCTCTACAGCACTTTGTCCAAGTTTAATGTATGAAAGTCCAACATCATTTAAAACTTTTAATTTATTATATATTTTAGGAACATTTTCAAAAAACTCTAGAGCTTCACTTACTCGCATATCAAGTACATCAGCAATATTTTTTCCTTTATATGTAACACTTAAAGTCTCTTTATTATATCTTTTGCCATGACATACATCACAAGTTACATAAACATCAGGTAAAAAATGCATTTCAATTTTCTTAACACCATCACCTTGACACGCTTCACATCTTCCACCTTTTACATTGAAAGAAAATTTACCTTTATCATAGCCCTTAATTTTAGCCTCTTTAGTATTTGTAAATAAATCTCTAATATCATCGAAAACGCCTACATAAGTTGCGGGATTACTTCGTGGTGTTCTACCAATAGCATCTTGCGTAATCATTACAACCTTATCAATATTAGAAAGTCCTTCAACTTTATCGCATTTACCTGGAATAACTTTTGATTTATATACATAATTTTGAAGTGTTTTATAAAGTATTTCATTTACTAAAGTACTTTTACCACTTCCAGAAACACCAGTTACACAAACAAATTTACCTAAAGGAAAATCTACATCAATATCTCTTAAGTTATTTTCTTTAGCTCCTTTAATAGATAAAAATTTACCATTCCCTTTTCTACGAGTTTTAGGTACATCAATTTTAAGTTCTCCACTTAAATATTTACCAGTTAAACTATTTTTATTTTTCATAACTTCCTCAGGAGTACCAAAAGCCACAACATTACCGCCATTTTCTCCAGCACCAGGTCCAATGTCCACTAAAAAGTCACATTGTCTCATTGTATCTTCATCATGTTCAACTACAATCAAAGTATTTCCTAAATCACGCATTTCTTTAAGACTATTTATAAGTCTTTGATTATCTCTTTGATGAAGTCCAATTGAGGGTTCATCAAGAACATATAATACTCCTGAAAGTTTACTTCCTATTTGAGTAGCTAACCTAATTCTTTGTGCTTCACCACCTGATAATGTTTCTGCACTACGATTTAATGTTAAATAATTAAGCCCAACATTTTCTAAAAATGTAAGTCTATTAATAATTTCCTTTAAAACAAGTAAACTAATATTTTTTTCTTCTTCATTAAGTTTTAAACACTCTAAAAAATTCTTTAACTTTGTTAAATTCATATCAGTTAAATCATAAATATTCTTTTTATTTATAAATATATTTAAAACTTCTTTTTTTAGTCTTGTACCCTTACATTTTTCACAAGTACTTTCAACCATATAATTTGAAAGCCAATCCCTTACCCAAGATGCAGATGTTTCAATATACCTTCGCTGAAGTAAATTAACTACACCTTCATAATAATCAGTTACATACCTTACATTTCCTGTTTTTGATTCATACTTAAAATCCATTTTTTCTTTGGTACCATAAAATATAATATCAAGTTTTTTCCTTGAAATATTTTTAACTGGAGTATCCATATCTATATCATATTTTTTACATACTTGTTTTAAAGCACTAAAATATAAGTTATTATCATTATTTATAGGAAGAAGTGCCCCATGATTTAAAGTTTTATCTTTATCAGGCATAATAAGATCTTCACTTATTTTAAGTTTCGTTCCTATACCTTTGCATTCTTCACAAGCACCATATGGAGAGTTAAATGAAAAAAGTCTTGGTTCAAGTTCAGGAATTGAATAATTACATTTATTACAAGCATATTTTTCACTCATTATTATTTCTTCATCATCAACTAAAAATACTACTTTTCCATTAGCCATTTTACAAGATGCTTCGATATCTTCGAAAATTCTACTTCTTTCATCACTTGCAACAGTTAATTTATCAATTACTATATCTATGTTATCCTTTTTATTTTTCTCTAAAGTAAAATCATCATCAACATTAACATAATTACCATTCACTCTAAGTTTAGTATAACCACTTTTTTTAACATCTTCAATTTCTTCTTCGTGCAATCCTTTTTCGCCATGAATTATTGGAGATAAAATGCTTATTTTTTTGCCATCATATTCCATAATTTTATTAGTCATTTCTTCAATAGATTGACTCTTAATAGGAATTTTATGAGTTGGACAATAAGGTACACCTATTCTAGCAAATAAAAGTCTTAAATAATCATAAATCTCTGTAATAGTTCCTACAGTTGAACGAGGATTTTTGTTTGTGGATTTTTGATCAATACTAATTGATGGAGATAACCCTTCAATTGAATCAACATCTGGTTTTTCTGTACCTCCGATAAATTGTCTTGCATATGCAGATAAACTTTCAACATATCTTCTTTGTCCCTCAGCAAAAATAGTATCGAAAGCTAAACTACTTTTACCACTTCCCGACACACCAGTCATTACAATTAATTTATTTTTAGGAAGTTCAATATTTACATTTTTTAAATTATTTTCTCTTGCTCCCTTTACTATAATTTTATCCATATTATACCTTCTTTGCTTTTATTATTCTACCACAAAAAATAAATTTTTTGCATAATTAATATAACATATTTAAAAAGATAAATCAAGTACACTTGTTCGATATATTTTAAATAAAAAAAATAATAGTTTTATTTACTATTATTCTCATTATAAGTATCAACTTTTTTTAAGCAATAACTTCCTTTTGGATGTGTAAAACATTCCATACAAACATCATAATCTTTTTCTACCATATCAAACCCAGTTATAAGTGGATAAATTCCGTTCATTATGCTCGGTAAGAAAAATATTACAACCGCTATAATAAACTTTGTTATAAGTCCCTTAATACCTTTTTTTACCTCTTTATCATCATCCGAAATAACAGACTTTCCAAGTGTGATTATACCTAAAACAATAAGCACTATGGGAAGTATTATTTTAAATATTAATAGTACATAACCAAGACCTTGCCAAATTGTTATTGTACTTGCACAAAATCCATTTTCTGTTCCAATGTTCATAATTTCACCCCTTTGGTAACAATACTATACCATATATTAAAAAAAATTACAAACAAAAACCATTATTTTGTATATAATGGCTATTTACTAACTTGACAACTACTTGGACTACTTATACAATTTACACAAATCATATAGTCTGCTTCGACTTCACTAAATCCATTAACAAGTTTGAAGCATGCTGTAACAAGGTTTGGTAAAAAGAATATAACCACTGCAGCAATAAACTTAGTTATTAATTTATTAACTTGAGTTTTAATCTCTTTATCATCATCAGCAAGAACAGCCTTTCCAAGTCCTATAATTCCTAAAACAATAAGCATAATAGGAATAACTATCTTTAAAATTAAAACGATTCTTCCAATGAATTGCCATACCTCAGCAGTAGTAGAACAAAAAGCACCATTTCCAACATTATTAATATCTGACATATACAACTCTCCTTTACATATCTTTATTTTACCTTTTTTACCTAATTATGTCAATAATTAAGTTTACACTTTACATTATTTATCTAAATATACTAAATCCTTTTGACTCATGATCATCAATTCTCGTAAACCCTAACTCCTTAAGAAGTTTTTTTATTACAATATTATCATCAATTTTGTCATCAACATTTGGCATATTATAAAATACTTTACTTCCACTTTCTTTTTCAAAATCAGTTACATCACTTTGTGAAAGTACACTTCTATTTAAAATAATCTTTTTCCCTTTTAATTTACTAAATGCTTGTCTATCTAACTTTATTAATTTATTAAGTTGAATAAGCCCAGGTTCAATTAAATATAAAACATCCGTAAAATAACTTTCAACATCAGCATTATTCATATCTATCAAAATAACTTCAGTTTCATTATTATTTAAATTACTTAAATATTTGTTTAATTCAAAACTGTTAACATTAATGTCTAAGTTATTGTCATTAAAATATATCAAATCACCTTTATCAAGTTCACATGCTTTAACCTTATAATTCTTTTCTAAATGTTTTTTCAACAAATATGTAAGTGTTGTTGCTCCAGCGTGCTCGGTAACATTTTTAATCCCAATAATTCTTTGGCCTATAAATCCAACATTATTTGTTTTTGCATTATCATTAAGCTTAGGTTCCTCCATTCTCATATTTAAATCTTGATAATTTGCAACATCCTTATATGAATTAGGATTATCAATTAAAAACGGAATTGCATCAGCATTTTTAGTAAAATTGTAAATGCCCATAGATACTAAGCTTGATAAATACATTGGTGAAGACACCACATTTGAATCATCCAAAAGAATAATTACTTTGGACATATCAAAAGCAACAGATAGATTTTGCATTGTATTAATGTTTTCATAATCCTCAATTGCTGTAATATCAAGTATCATTCTATTATAATAAAAGTTTTTAAATGTTGCAGCTAAATCATCCACAGTAAAAACACCATTTAATGTTTTAATTACATCAATTCCTAAACTCATTAAAATACTTTCATTTTTATTTGAAATAATTACATTCATTCTTTTCTCCTATTTATATAATAATTTTGTTTCTCCTATTGCTCTAAAATTAAATAAAGCATTCATAATTGGAATATCAAGTTGATAAAAAACATAAATTTGATAATAATATCCCTTTAAAGTATCTTCACTATTAGTTTTTTGAGCTGGTATTTTTGCAATACAAAACGAATCTTTTTTACCACTTAAAGTTTTTTCTCCAGTTCTGGTATAACCAGCTACAACAGCTTTACTACTTAAATTTTCCGCTATTTTTTCACAATCTCCAGTTTGTCTATATGAGTTGCTATCCAAAGAATCAATAATTTTTTGTAAAGTTTCCTGATCCTTTATACTTGTATTACAATTTCCGCTTACACATTCTGAAGATAGATCAAGTCCTCCAGCAGTTTCTAGAATTGATACAAGTTGGTCTTTGATTGCAAATGCATTGGATTGATTAATCGTAAGTGACATAATTCCCGCAAAAGTTAAAACCAATATAACAACAATTAAAAATAATTGTATTCCACCTATTCCTTCTCTCATCTTCTACCCCTTATAAGTACACGTAAATTCTTTACCATCTAAGTAGCATTTTACCATGCCACTGTCATCTGGCTCAGGCGAACATTTAGCCTTTTCACAACTTGTCGTCATAATATAATTATTTTTAATCATTGGCCAAATAGTAAAGTAAAAAAAGGCTATTAGAATAGCCACACAAATTGTAACAACAACTAGATTAGATAGCTCTCCAGTAGCACTTTTCATACATTTTTACTCCTTTTTAATGTTCATTTCTTGTTTCATTATCTTGTAGTGGACATTCAATTGTTTGAGTACTTTCTGTCATATTATCCAAATAATAATGGCAGGTTCTTTTATTACCATTCTGTGTGCAATTAACTGCTTGAGTGCAATAAGTTCTCGCTCTAATTGCATTTTTTAAAGATGGATATAAGAAAACAGTAAATAATGATAAGATTGCTGCTATAGCAACTACAGTAATAACTGTTGTACTTAATTCACCAGTAGCTTCTTTCATATAATTTATTCCTCCTTTATTTTATATTTTTATTATAACAATATTTTTTATTTTTATCAATATAATTTACATTATAAATTAATCATTTGTAAAACGGCTAGTACTAAAACAATCATTACACCAACACCAGTGGCTATAAGCATCTTCATTGTCATACCTTCCATTTTATCAAGTCTATTTTTATATCTTGTCTCTCTTGCCTTTTGTTGAAGTGATGAAATTGACTTAGAAAAAGTTAGTAATTGTTCTTGTTTTCTTTCTTGTCTTCCTAAACTTAATCTATATAAAAGTCTCATCATTCTCATACTATCTCTTACTGGATATGTTTTAGCAAATTCCATATATGGTTGAATTGAATCATCGCCTGAATTAATAGCATTAATTAAATCTTGTAACCCTGGTTTAAATATTTCTGGTGCATCAGTAATTGATTTACCTATCGCCACAGGAACCGTATAGTGTTGAATTAATATTTCAATACTTTTTAAATAATGTGGTAAAAGTGAATCAATTTGAGAAATATGTTTTCTATAATAAGACTGTAAATTAATATATGTCAACTTGAATACACCATACCCTGCAGCACAGGCTAAAACTATTTTTATTGCAGAAAATCCACCTGTAATTGACCATAAAAATGCAAGTATTAAAGTAATTAAACCATTTCTTACTCTTTTATTAAATAAAATATCAGGGTTTACGGCATTTCCATACCTTGCTTTAACATAAAAATCCCAATCACTTTCCTTTAATTTTCTAAAAATGGCTTCGTTATCACTAATTAATTTACTAAAACTAATTTGTCCAGTAGCAAACATTATTCCATATATGATAACTCCTAAAATAACTATTTCATAATACATACTATTCTACCCCCACATCTTCATTGTAATATTTTTCTCCCTTTAATAAGAATAAAGAGTTAACTATTATAATTGCATGTAAGATTATTTGTATGTACCATAAATCCAAAAGTTCAATATACCTTTCAGAACCGTACATATACTGAACTGCCAAAATTAAGAAAAATAAAGCTAAACCGAATTTAATAAATTTAGAATGAAATTGTTTTCTATCCATTTGATCTCTATAAACGCCCTCGACAAGAGCATCGATATCCATTGACATATTTTCCAAACTTTGACCTGCATCCCTAGCACCCTCTTTTGTAATTTGAAAGAATAATTGATGCATATTTTTGACCATATAATATGGATATTTTTTATTAAAGTAATCGATCGATTCATCAATTGTTCCATTTTGATATGACATATCAATCATTTTTCTTAAATCAGTAAGGACAGGATCCTCAATAATACCAGAATCTCTAACACCCTCAAGGGATTTAACAAAACTTTGCGTAGTATTAAATTCCATTATAACATTTGTAGTATATGTTTCAATTTGTTCAAAAATAAACTCTGAATAAATTCTTTGACATCTTAAATATGCTAAATATGGAATTACCGAAATTGCCAGTGTTGCATATAAAATTGATAGTAAAATATTATAAAAGTATAGATACGCAACAACCCCAGCAAAGCCTGCAAAAATAACTATTTGAGATAAGTATTGTCTAGTTGTAAATTCTTGACCCAATTCTTTTGCTTTAGCTCTAACTGTTTTAAAAGAATAAGGTGCATATTTTTCATATGCATTAGATGCTGTCGTAATAAAAAATTTATATACATTTTCTCCAGGATTTTTACGATATAGTATTATAAAAATTCCTAAAAATAGTAATATAATAAATTCTATCATAAAAACTCCTTTCTATAATGAATCTAATTCAACATTTTGATTTATATTATTTGTTTCTTTTGGAACACTATTATTTACCTCACTAAATAAAGATTCATCCAAAATTTTTCCTTGTGCTCCAAAATAATCTTTTAAATATTTAGTTGGCATATTATAACTAATTGTTCCATCTAAGCCTTTAGAAAAAATCTTATTAGCCTTTGCTTCATTATTTTCATCAACATAAAACTCAACAACCTCAACTATTTCACGCTGAAATCTTTGAAGTTCCGCACTCATATAACCCTTAACATGAATACCAATTTGTACATATCTATGAATTGATTTTAAAAATTGTTCAATATCTTGGTTACTTTCAAGCAGTGAGTACATACGCATTGGAATATGACTTGCACTATCTGAGTGAATTGTTGATATAATGTTATGTCCTGATGATATTGAGTTACGAACAGCGGTAACAGCTTCTGCAGAACGAACCTCGGAAAGCAAAATCCATTTAGGGTTCTGTCTCATACAAGTAACCAATACATCTGAATATGATGCAATATTATTAGTTTTCATTGCAACAATATCTCTATGTGGAAAAATTCTATCAAGGTGAAGTTCAAGAGTATCCTCAATTGTAATAATTTTTTCATTTTCTTCAGTATTCGAAGCAAGATACTTTGCAAGTTCGGTTTTACCTGAACCAGTTTCTCCTGAAATTAAAATGTTACAATGTGCTTTAACACAAGAAATCAAAAAATTATGAATATTTTCAGTAACATACTTTTCACTTAATAATTTATTTTTATTTAGCCTTATTTTTGCCGGTGTTTTTCTTATAACACAAGCTATTCCATTTGTTGCAATACTTTCATGAACAAAGTTAAGACGAAGTTCTGTACTTTCAGCATCCAAAAATGGGTGTGCCATATTAAATGTTGTTCCCATAACATTTGAACATTGGAAAGCTAGTTTTTCCATTAAAGCATTATTTATTTCTGGTCTATTGACCATGTATATACCCTTATCTAGAGTTTTTAACCAAACATTTCCTCCATTTGAATATGAAATATCGGTAATATTATCATCATTTAAAAACTCTGTAATAGGACCAAAATCTAACTGTGAAAATATTGTATCTTTCACAAAATATCACTCCCTTTTATTCTGTTGGTAATGTAGCAGTTTTTGCTAAAATAAAGTTCTTTAGATATTCTACAGTTACTGTATCAGCATCCAATTCTGTATAGTGTTTATTTCTTGGAACTGGTACTAAAGTAATTCCAGATATATAGCCAGCTTTCATTAAAAGTTCATACATATCATTAGGAACTGCGAATAAAAGTTCAGCAGGTGTTCTTGTTTCAGTTGAACCAAAAACATCTTTACCACTACTATCACGAACGCCAAGAACTGAAATACTTTCAATAAACTTACCAAACATGATTTTTCCTGAATCATCTGTAGCCTTTAAATAAAGGTCGATTTTATCTCCTGGGTAAATTGAATTTCCAAATGTTGTATGATTATTAACTGACATACTATAAATTGTATGTTTATCAGGAATATCATCAAAAACTGAATTAGGAAGTTCTGCTTTAGTTACTACTTGAGTTTTATAAAATAGTCCACCCTTTGGAATAGATGTTCCAGTTGTAACATAATATCCTATTAATGAACCTTGATTTTGAATTATATCTGCAGTTTTTAATAGTTTACTATTAACTTCAACCATTCCTATTTTATCCTCTGTTATTTCATCAGTAGCATGAAGTTCTTCTTTTGCATAAGGTACCTTAATAGGCGTTGTTGCTTCTTTAACTCTCATATTATAAAAGAACCACAAAACTACAACCCCCGCAAGTACTAGCAAAATAGTAACTGTATTTTTATTTGCTATAGTTTTTTTAATAAATGCACTAATATTTCCCATTTTTATCCTCCTTTGATACTATCATCTATCATATCAATTATAACAACAATTATTTTTATTTTCAATAAGTATTGTAAAAAAAAATTAGAAAGTTAATTCTAATCTTTTGCTAAATAAATATATTTACTTATCCATTCAGTAAATTTTTCAACATCCTGATATTTTTCAATATCACTATTTTTTTCTGCATCAAGGAAAGTCACAATTTTACCATTCTTAATTATTAATACTGATGGAGCATATTTCACAGTTTTATAATACGATGTTTTTTTAAATTCATCAATTGACATAGAAAGTATTTCTATATTTTCATTTTTAGAAAAACTTTTAAATATTTCATCACAAGGAATTGCTAATGAACAATAATAATTATAAGTAAATAGTAAAAAACTATCCTCTGATTTTAAATCATCTGCCTTAATATCTCTTATCTCAGAGGGCCCATAGTAACTATCATCTAAATAAAATTTTTCTATATTTTCCTTTTTTTGACAACCACATAATATTAATAATAAAGAAAATACTATTAATAATTTTTTCACTATTTAATCTCCGTAAAATTATCAAAATTAATATCGTGGTAAGTTGCTTTCCAAAATTCATAAATAGTTTTGCCATTTTCTTCTTTTTTAATTTGAACATTATTATCACCATCATAGAACCAATATCCACCAATATCATAGATCTTATTTTCATCCCATCCAAGTGATACTAAAAGTTTCTTTGTCATGCCAGCATAACCGCCTCCGCCACACATTAAGAAAATATTTTTATCTTTAGGAAAATACATTTCTAAAAATTCAATAGATTCTTTATAATTTGGTGAATAAGTTCCATCTTCATTTTCTGTAAATAAAGTTTTTCCTTCATATGTTTTTCCGACAGCTTCAGGAAGACCTTTTACTTTAGTTAAATATGGATAAGGAATTATTTCAAATCCTTTAATAGTTCCAGAAAGCATTGAATCCCCGCCAATAGCTTCATAATTACCAGGATCAGAAAGCATTCTCATATCACGATAAACTGAATCACTTCTTTCTAGATACTTATCAATAGTCTGTTCATTGATATTTTTATCAATACCAAGCATACCTCTTTCACCTTCAGTTACTTCGGGTTTAGGAAGTTTTTCTAAGGTTTCATTTTTATTAAAAATAAAATATGAAAGCAATCCCCCTACTAAAATACCAATTATTAAATATATTATTTTTTTCATACTTACTCTACTCCTTTCAAATACATAATAAAATAAATAAGTTAAAAAAACAATAAACTAATCATTGAATTTACTCAACTATTAGTTGAATTCTAAACTTATTAAATAGATTAAATTACAAATAATGCATAAAATATCGTAGGTGATAAAATGCAAAAATTATTGGAAATTAATAATATTTCTAAAACTTTTAACACTTTAAATGGTGAAATAAATGCTATCAAAAGTATATCTTTTGATGTGAATAATGAACAGTTTATTGCAATTGTTGGTTCCTCAGGATGTGGTAAATCAACCCTGCTTAATATTATTTCTGGTTTACTTGAAAAAACAAATGGTACTATCAAATTTTATAAAGAAAATCCTATAATTGGTTATATGCTTCAAGAAGATGCACTTCTTCCATATTTAAATATTCTAGATAATGCAACTTTAGGTTTATCTTTAAAAAAGATTAAAACAAAAGAAAATATTGAATATACAAAAAAACTTTTAGAAACATATGGTTTAAAAGATTTTATCCAAAAATATCCAAAAGAACTTTCTGGTGGTATGAAACAAAGAGTTGGATGAATAAAATGTAGACACAATATATGCTTTATTTTTCTTTTATATAAATATTTATTTCTAGCTAAAAAATATTTTTATTAATACAATATCTTTAGCTCATTTAATTTTTGAATCATTTTAAATCATTATTATTTCTTATAACATAAGTCTATTTTAATTAAAATATTAATATAAATAAGTATGAAAGGAGTAAACAATGACATATAGTATTATTGATATAATTGATAAAAATTTAAATCATAACGAGCTAAAAAAAATAATTAATAGAAAACTATTTAAGATCATTGAATTAACAGAATTAAATGTTCCTTCTTTTGAAAAAATAACAATTAATTACAATCTATTTAATAATTATGAATGAAATAAAAATCGTAAAAGTTTCTTATAAAGTTGGAATATATTTAAGATTATCAAACGAAGATAGAGATAAATCTAATAAAGATGAGACAAGTGAGTCAATAAAAAACCAAAGAAGTATGCTGATTGATTATATAAATAGACATCCTGAATTTATTTTGATTGATGAATATTGCGATGAAGACTTATCTGGTGCTGGAACTTATAGGCCAGAATTTGAAAGACTAATTAAAGATTGTGAAAATAAAAAAATTGATATTGTATTATGCAAAAGTCAATCAAGATTTTCAAGAGACATGGAAATCGTTGAGAAATATATTAATAATAAGTTTAAAGAATGGAATATTAGATTTATTGGTTTATCAGATAATGCTGATACCTTGGTTTTAGGCAATAAGAAATCAAGACAAATAAATGGTCTAGTTAATGAATGGTTTTTGGAGGATGTTTCAAATAATATAAGAAGTGCTTTTAACGCAAAGATGAAACAAGGACAGTTTATTTCGCCTTTTGCTTCATATGGTTATGTTATTGATCCTAATAACAACAATAAATTATTAATAGATCCCGAAGCCTCAGAAATTGTTAAAAATATTTATGATTTATATCTAACTGGGTTAGGTTTTACAGGTATTAGTAAATACCTAAATAACAAAAATATACCATGCCCTTCTCTTTATAAATATAGAAAAGGATTTAAATTAAATGTAGTAAGTAATAAACCACGTGAAGAAATAAAATGGAATGCAAATACAATAAAAAAAATTCTAACAAATGAACTATATTTAGGACATTTAGTACAAGGCAAACGAACCACAATTAGTTATAAAAATCATAAAATCAAAAATAAAGATAAAAGTGAATGGATAAAAATAAAAAATACTCATAAAGCAATTATTAATGAAGAAATATTTAATAAAGTGCAAATTGCTATAAAAGAAAGGACTAAACCAATAAAAAAAACTGGTTATGCTCACCTATTCTCTGGAAAAGTATTTTGCCTAGAATGTAATCATTATATGAGAAAGAAAAATTCCTCTAAACACGAATATCTAGTTTGTAATAATAATCATGAAGGATATAATGATTGTGATAACAAATCTTCAATTAGATATGATAAGTTAATAGATTTAATATTAGATGCTATTAATAAAAAAATTAAAAAATTTTATGATGAGAAAGAATTAGAAAAATTAATTTTTGAGAATATTAATAATAAATTAGATAATAAAATAAATATATTAGAAAAAGAACTTAAAGATATTCAAAATAAAATTTCTAAAACAAATAATTATTTAAAAAATATATATGAAGATAAAGTTAATAATGTTATTACCATAGAACAATTTAAAAGACTAGTTGTAAATTATCATAAAGATGAGGATTTTTATAAAGATCAAATAAAGACTATTACTAAAAAAATAAATTATTATCAAATGAAACAGTCTTCACAAAATTATAAAGAAATATTTAAAAAATACAAAAAATTATCCAATTTAAATACAATTATAATTGAGGAATTTATAGATAAAATATATATTGGTAAGTTTGATACTGTAACAAAAAATAGAAATATTAAAATTAAATGGAATTTATAATGTAAAATTTTATAAACTATAATATTGTTCATCGTTAATAATATAATTTAAAAATATTTTTTTATTAAAAAAATATTGTAATCTATTGACTACATTTTTGCTATTAGATATAATCTTTTTAGAGGTGAGAGAAATGGGCAGATACATTAGTTGTGGTATTGCAACGCAAATTATAGTTGATAGCAAAGGATGTTTACAAAAAAACAAGAAAGATTTATTACGAAGAATTGATAAAGTTTTTAATTTAAAATACTATGAAGAAGGTATTAGTGATAATGATGATTGTTTATGTTTATATTTAAAAGAGGATTTATTTAATAAAAACTTTAAAAATTTATTGTTAGAGTTGAATGAACTAGATTTATTCACGAATTATTTTTATGATAATATTAAATCAATTAGTAATAACAATTATACTATGTCACAAAAAGATAGGCAAAAAGCAGTATGGGATTATTTAGAAAATAATTTTGATTTAAAAATTATAAGAAGTTATGAAAAAAGAGTTGATGGTAAATATAATTATAATTATTATCTAGATAATGTTTTAGAGCTTAATGATGAAATAAGTCTTTTATACGAAAACTATTTAAATTGTACAGATATAGCTGATGGGGCTCAATTTAATGACAATATGGCAAATATAAATGGCCTTTATATGAGCTTAAATCATATACCGCTTTATTTTGATTTTAATAAAATTAATAGTGAAGATATTACAGCTACATTAAAGTTTTTAAATCATTTTATAAGAAAGTCACTAAAAAATGATTTAAAAAATATTTTAATATTTGGATTAACAGGTTAAGGAGGAAAGTTATGAAAGAAATTATAAATAAATTTAAAGATGAAAAAGATGTAATGGAATTAGAATATAACTTAATATGTGATTTTATTAAGTTAAGAAATAAACTTGGTCTTACCCAAAAACAAATGGCTAATGAAGCACATGTGGTAAGAGAAATGATTGCTGTTATAGAAAACCAAACAAAGCATCCCCAAATTAATACATTGATTAAGATACTAAAACCATTTGGGTATACATTATCTATAACTAAAATTAATAAAGGAGGTAAAAATATATGAAAAATGAAATTATATTATTTGAAAATCAAGATGTAAAATTAGAAGTTAATGTGAAAGATGATACAGTATGGCTAAATCGTGAGCAGTTAGCTATGCTTTTTGCTAGAGATATAAAAACAATAGGCAAACATATTAATAATGCTTTAAATGAAGAACTAGATAATTCAGTTGTCGCAAAATTTGCGACAACTGCAAAAGATGGTAAAACTTATCAAGTAGAATATTACAATTTAGATATGATAATTAGTGTTGGATATCGTGTTAAAAGTCAAAATGGCGTTATTTTTAGAAAATGGGCAAATAAAGTATTAAAAGATTATTTATTAAAAGGATATGTAGTTAATCAAAAGAGGTTAGAATATCTTGAAAAGACAATTAAATTAATAGATATTGCAGGAAGAATGGATACTGAATTAAAAGCAGCTGAAGCTAGGGAAATAATCAAAGTAATAAATAACTATTCAAATGCTTTAAATCTACTTGATGATTATGACCATAAGAGAATAATTAAACCAAGTGGTACTAAAGATAATAAAAAAATTACTTATGAAGACTGCATAAATGTAATTAGTAAACTTAAATTTAATAGTGACAGTAACTTATTTGCCCTTGAACGAGATGAAGGTTTAAAAGAGGTTATAGGTACTATATACCAATCTTTTGATGGTAAAGACTTATACCCTACTATAGAAGAAAAAGCCGCAAATTTCTTATATTTAATAACTAAAAACCATGCCTTTATTGATGGCAATAAAAGAATAGCCGCTACACTATTTATTTATTTTCTAGAATTCTATAATATTTTATATAATGAAAACAGGCAAATTATTGATAATAATACACTTGTTGCTATTACACTACTTATAGCACAGTCTAATCCCAAAGAAAAGGATATACTAATTGATTTAGTAATGAACTTCTTAAATAATAAATAATAAATAATAAAAATGTCTACACTGCATTCAAAGAGTTGCTCTAATCAGGACACTTGCTATTAAACCTGATATACTTCTTTTAGATGAACCTTTTTCCGCTCTTGACTATCAATCAAGATTAAGCGTTTCTGAAGATGTTTATAATATAATTAAAAAAGAAAAGAAAACAGTTATTATGATTACTCACGACATTGCAGAAGCTATAAGTTTAAGTGATAAAATAATAGTTCTTTCAAAAAGACCTAGTATAGTCAAAAAAATTTATGACATTAAAATGGAAAATAAATCCACACCAATAAATAATCGTAAATGTAAAGAATTTAGTGATTATTATGATAAAATATGGAGGGATTTAGATGAAATATAGTAATCAAACTGTATATTTAAAATCTATAAAAAGAAAAAATTTTTTAATAAAACTAACTAGAATTTTAATTGTATTTTTTTTATTATTTATATGGGAATTATTAACTAGAAAAGGTATAATTAACTCATTTATATATTCAAGTCCATCAAAAATTTATTTAACTATTAAAAAACTATGTATCGAAGGTAATTTATTTTCACATATATTTACAACACTATATGAAGTTTTAATTTCATTTTTACTTGGAGGAATAATTGGTATATTAATTGCAATTATCTTTTATGAATACCCTACTTTTTCTAAAATATTTGAACCATTTTTAGTAATTTTAAATGCACTTCCTAAAGTAGCTTTAGGACCAATAATTTTAATTATATTCGGAGCAAATATGAAAAGCATTATAATTATGGCACTTTTAATAAATTTAATTGTAACTACTCTTTCAATGTATAATGGTTTTCTAAATACCGATAAAATAAAAATCAAATTATTTAAAACATTTAATGCAAATAAATTTCAAACTCTTACTAAACTAATCATTCCTTCATCATACATAACAATTATTTCATCATTAAAACTAAATATATCTTTAACATTAATAGGTGTTATAACTGGAGAATTTCTTTCTTGTCAAAAAGGAATTGGTTATTTAATTATGTATGGATCTCAAATATTTGATTTGGATTTAGTAATATCTGGGGTATTTATACTCTTAATATTTTCTTATTTATTATATTTTATTATTTCTAAAATAGAAAAAAGATTAATCCGTGAAGATTAATTTTTTAATTCATATTTTAAATTTAAATCTTTATCTATAGTAATATCAAATGTATATGTATAAACTTTACCATCATTTGTAACCTTAAAATCAATAGTGGTTTTTCCCTCTTTTAAAGGTATAAAATTTAAATCCAAATCATATATCGAAGTATTTACTCCTTTAACAACTATATTTACATAATCATTTTTTACACCTTTATAGCCAAAATCTCCATCAAACTTTGGTAAATGTAAAATATAATTAGGATTTTTATGTTTAGTATAGTACTCTATATTATTTTGTTTTAACTTCCAAGTTAGCTTTTCTATGTCATAAACATATTTAGAATTATCTAAAAAATCATTTATTAAAAGTTTATCTTTTTTATTAATAATTAAATAAAATTTATCTTTATCATAACAATCAAAATAATATTCAAAAAGCTCATCTTCATAAAACATATTATTTTCACTACAAGTCTTATCATAGCTAAACTCAATCAAAGGATTATTAATTTCATTCCATTTTTGATTACTATCATTACTTTTTTTAATAAATATAAATATAATAGAAATTATTATTAGAATAAAAATAAATAAAGCTAATATAGGTTTAACTAAATCTTTCCCATTAATTTTATTTTTTTCTAAAAAGAATATATTTCTAAGTAGTTTATCAATGTCTTTTAAACTAATGAAAAGGTAAAAAAGTATTGCTCCTAAAGTATTTAGTATAATATCATCAACATCAAATGATCCAGAAAGTGTTAATAGCTGAATAAGTTCAAAAGAAATAACTATTAATACAATTGTTAATAAAAAGTTAATAAATTTGTTTTCTCTTAAAAATAAATATTTTAAGAAAAATGCAAATGGCATAAAACATAGTAAGTTACCTAATAAATTTATACAAACTAGCTTAATATCAAAATAAATTCCTGAATTATCTAAATAATTTTTAATTGTATTAAATGGAATAATATTAAAGTTGTTATCAAAATAAGATTTAATTGTATCTTTTGAGGCTGTGAAAATAAATTCAAAATTTCTACCAAAATTATTTCCTAAAACTATAAAATTAATTAGTAATAATAAATAAAGAATAAACATTACCCAAATACTTGCTTTCATATACTTCTTTGAATTATGGTATTTAGTTAAAAATCTTCCTCCAAAGTAAGCAAATATTGATGCAACACATAAAGCAATTACCTTTTTAAATTCAGGCATAATTAATTTTACACTAACCGATGTTGCTAAAAAAAGTATTGTTAATACTCCCGTAATTACATAACAAATTATTCCAATTATTAAATTTTTCTTCATAAAAGTACCTTTCTACATTAATATTATACTATATTTAAAAATTATTGTAAAAAAAAAATTAACCTATAAAGATTAATTTTAATATTTACTAACTTGATAATTTTCAACATCAACTGAAGTTTCTTGACCAAATAAATCAATAATAATTGTAAGACGATTGTTTTCAGCATCAATACTATCAATTTTACCACTCATACCATTGAATGGGCCATCAATAATATTAACATTGTCACCAACTTTCATTTCATTATCAATATTTACTCTACTCATTCCCATAGTAGCAAGAACTCTATCAATTTCTTGAGGTGGAAGTGGTGTTGGTTTTGCACCTTTTCCGCTTGAACCAATAAATCCTGTTACACCTGGTGTATTACGAACAATATACCACGCTTCATCAGTCATTATCATTTCCACTAAAATATAACCTGGAAACATTTTTTTAACTTTTTCTTTTTTAACACCATCTTTTACTTCAACTTCAGTAGTTTCTGGTATTATTACTCTAAAAATATAATCTTGCATACCCATACTTTCAGTACGCATTTCAAGTTTTTGCTTTACTGCAAGTTCATGTCCAGAATAGGTATTTACTACATACCATTCTTTTTTTTGTTCTTCCATTAGTTAATCCATCCTTTCACTAAAGATAAAAGTAAATTTAGTAATAAGAAAAATCCACATACAACTAGGCACATAATAACTGTAGCAATAGTATACTTAATTACCTCTTTAAAAGATGGCCACTTAACAAGTTTCATTTCCTTTTTAACGCCTTTTAAATAACTTTCTTTAGGCGCTTTTACATTTTTTTTCTTAATAGCATTTACTTTTTTTACGTTTTTTGTTTTTTCATTTTCTTTTGTCATAATTCCTCCAATAAAAAAACACTCTTTCGTGTTCATTTATAATATACTATATTTTTTTATAAAATGCAAGTGTTTTTTATTAAAATCCTCGTGTAGATCCTCCACCACCTGAAGAACCTCCTCCTCCAGAAAAACCTCCGGATGAACCACCAGATGATCCACCAAAAGATGAACCTCCTCCATAATAGCCAGAACTTGAACCTATACCAGATAAAATATTAATTGATAAGCCAAAAAAATAACCCATTAAATTATAAACTGAAAATAAATCAGATATTACTTTAATTCCAGTTTGAGATATAAAAATATTTGTGAAAAAATAAACAATTGTAAAAATGGCTATTTTACTAAATCCCATATATCGAATTATTAAGCCTAATATAAATCCAAGAAACATACCTATTCCTATAATAAATGTAGAATCACTATAGCCATTTGCATATGGTTCATTATAGTTTAAATTTAAATTATTTTGAACAACTATTTCTTTATAAAATGCATCATAACCATTTTTAATACCTTCATCCCATTTATTATTTTTTAAATAAGGAATAATATAAGTATCTTGAAATCTACCGGTTTTACCATCAGGTAAAATTCCTTCGAGTCCATACCCTACTTCAACCCTAAATTGTCTTTCTTCAAGGGCAAGTAAAAGAAGTAAACCATTATTTTTAGTTTTGTCTCCTATACCAAAATTTCTAAATAATGTATTTGCATAATTTTCAATTGTATCACCCTCTAAATTATTTACTGTAACAACAACTATTTGTGTACCATCAATATTTGCAAGTTGACTACTTTTATCTATAATATATTTTTCAGTTTCCGAAGACAAAATATTTGCATAATCATTAACATAAAACTCTTTTGTTGGACTAACTATTGCATTTACATTTAAAATACTTAATAAAAGAAATAGAATTAAAAACTTAATTCTATTCAAAAGATACATTTGGAACCTCTTTATCAGAGTTATTAACCTCAAAATAAGATTTTTCTTTGAAATTAAATAAAGAAGCAGTTAAATTATTAGGAAATGTTTTAACAAGATTATTATATTCTTTAACAGCATCATTATAATCTTTTCTAGCAACAGCAATACGATTTTCAGTTCCTGCAAGTTCATCTTGTAGATTTATAAAATTAGTATTTGATTTTAAATCAGGATAATTTTCCACAATTACATATAAGTTATTTAATGCTTTAGTAAGCTGTTCACTAGCACTAGCTTTATCCTCAACAGTACTTGCATTTACTAAATTTTCACGAGCAGTTGTAATACTATCAATAACTTTTTGTTCATGAGTCATATAACCTTTTACAGTATTTACTAAATTTGGAATTAAATCAGTTCTTCTTTTAAGTTGTACATCAATTTGTGCTGCTGCACTTTCAACATTTTCATTTTCTTTAACCATTTTATTATAGCCACTACCTAGTGATATACCAATTACTACTATAATAGCCACTACAATACCTATAATATAACTTTTTTTCATATATACCTACCTTCTAATAACATTATATAAGAAAAAACAATTATTTTCAAGTTACGATTTTACTTGAAAAACATTTTTATTGGTACAATAATCTGAATATTTTATACTGCTTTGTTTTACTATACTATCAAGTTTATAAATTCTATACTTTTTATCATATATGAACTTTGTTTTAAATGTTCTTTGCATATCAAATGTTCCAGCAATCCAAAACATATTATTACAATTATTATCGTATGTTAAATAATCATAATTAAAAATTTCATCATAATTCTCCGCTACAGTATAAAAATATATATAACCATTATTAATCTTTATATCATATACTCTAAAGTCATTATAAGGTTTTGCATAAACATTTTCATCCTCTAAGAAAACTGAGGTATCATTATAAATTTCACTTTCTCCATTTTTTAAAATCAATGAACCATCATAAAGAGTAATAAAACTATCATTATTTAAAGCAAGTACATGTGAAAATGTTTGATGTTTATTACATTTTCCTGAAGTAACATCATCACAATAATTAGCACCATAAATTATTAGATCATCAAATAATTTTAAATATGATAATGTTAAGTATTTTCCTTTTGATGTGTAAGAATATAATTTATTATCACCATGTTTGATTGTTATAGTTGAAACAGTTTTATTATTTTCCATATTATTTGTATAATCTATATATAAAGCTGCCGTAACATTTCTTAATTTGACATTTTGAATTTTAAAAGACTTATTTTTAGTAACGTCATTTCCCCAATCATTAATTATTTTATCAAAAGTTGTTACGATATGGCTATTATCCTTATCATCAACTTGAACCTCTTTATTATCTTGATAATCTTGATATTTTGTCTTAATTTTATAAAACAAATTTGTTTGCATTGCAATAAATATAAATATGACCACTACAAAAACTATTGAAGAAGTTACTACTAAAACTTTATCAGATTTATTTTTAACATCTTTTCTTTTTATATTTGTAATAGAAAAAACTAAAGTTGAAATTGTATATAAAATCGGTGTTAATCCAGTAAAACCAAAAGTATTTAAAATACCCGCTAAAATATACCAAGAATATTGATTAGTATAATACTTTCTTTTTTTATCCTTGAAAAAGAAAATAGCATTTATAATAGTTAAAACTAATATAAGTAGCCAATTTACTACCTCAATTAACTCCTTAAGATTTTTTAATGCAGTTCTTACTAATTCATTTCTATTTATTGAAGCATAAATATAAAGATTTGTATACCAGTCGGAGGATGTTATCAAATTATCAAAAACAATTAACAATGTACAAACTAAAATAATATACATCATAACTTTACCACATTTGGATAATTGTGTTTTTATTGTGACCTTTTCCACACTTGTATTTTCTTCATTAATATTGCCTAATGTTTCAATAGCATTTGCATTATTATTTTGAGTATATTGCATGTTTGAACTAGTATTTTCACTATTGTTACTAAATAGTGACTCTACATTAGTAGCATTTAAATTATCACTTTCACTTTTAAAACTATCACTATTGTTATCTTGATTCATTTTATTACTCCTTTTTATTTTTTTATAAGTCTACGTGTATAAGCTTCCTTTATAAGAGGATCTTTAGGATGTTTTTTATTATAATGTCCACAGTGTTCTTTTTCAAATCCCTCTAAACAATCATTAATCTTTTTTAAATTTTCATACATAATCATATTTGCAGTGTTTTCATCAATCATTTGACAAGTAATATAATTAAACCTATCACGATCAATTCTTTCAATTAAATGAAGATAATCATGAGAAGTTTTTTGTCTAAGTATAGCACCATTCCAAAATAAATAGCCATCACCAATACCTAAAACTTGAGAATCTTTTCTAGCCACAATTAAATGATGAAAACTAAGTTCATTAGGATTGACAAATTCATAACCCATAAAGTCACACCCTAATTTTTTCAATTTAAAAATCTTTATCATTTCTTTAGTGACATCTTTCATAAAAACCTCTTATACTACAAAATACTCTTAACAATTTCATTTTAGCACAAAAATTAGCATTTATAAATAAAAAATCACTACTTTCTATTGATTATTTCAAATAATTAGTGCTATAATACCAAAAGAAAAAAAGGTGTGATTTATTTATGAAAAAAAGAAATGTTGCAATTATTGCACACGTAGACCATGGTAAAACTACATTAGTAGATGAAATTATTAAGTATACTCATACATTTAGAGAAAATGAAGATATTAGTAATTTAAGTATGGATACAAATGATATTGAGAAAGAAAGAGGTATAACAATACTTGCTAAAACTACTTCCGTTGACTATGATGGTTATAAGATTAATATTCTTGATACTCCAGGTCATGCTGACTTTGGTGGTGAAGTTGAAAGAATTATGAAAATGGTTGATGGAGTCCTTTTAGTAGTCGATGCTTATGAAGGACCTATGCCTCAGACAAGATTTGTTTTAAAAAAGGCTTTAGAGGCCGGTTGTAAACCAATTGTTGTTATTAATAAAGTTGATAAACCAACTCAAAGAGTTACCTCTGTAGTTGATGAAGTACTTGAATTATTTATTGAACTTGGTGCTACTGATGAACAAATTGAATTTAAAACAGTTTATACAAGTGCCGCTAATGGAACAAGTTCTCTTTCAAATAACCCTTCTGATCAAGAAAAAGGTTTCAAACCACTTATGGATTTAATTGTTTCTGAAATACCAGAACCTACTGGAGATGAAAATGCTCCACTTCAATTTCAACCAGCTTTACTTGACTACAATGATTATGTAGGAAGAATTGGTGTTGGTAAAGTATTTAATGGTAAAATTAAGGTTGGTCAAATGGTTAACTGTATAAGACTTGATGGTACTGAAAAAAGCTTTAGAGTTCAAAAATTATTTGGTTATGTTGGATTAAAAAGAATAGAAATTGAAAGTGCCACAGTCGGAGATATAGTAGCTGTTGCGGGTCTCGAAGACATTTCAGTTGGCGAAACTTTAACTGAAGTTGGTAATCATAATGCCCTACCAATACTTCATATTGATGAACCAACACTTCAAATGACTTTTGGAGTTAATACTTCTCCATTTTCGGGAAAAGATGGTAAAATCTTAACATCAAGAAAAATTGGTGAAAGGTTATTCAAAGAAACACAAAGAGATGTAAGTTTAAAAGTTGAACAAATTGATAGTGAAAACTTTATGGTATTAGGCCGTGGAGAACTACACTTATCTATCTTAATTGAAAATATGCGCCGTGAAGGTTTCGAACTTGAGGTTTCTAAACCAAAAGTTATTATTAAAGAAATTAATGGTGTAAAATGTGAACCTTATGAAGACTTACAAATTGAAATAACTGATGAATATATGGGTGGCGTTTTCGAAGAACTATCTCAAAGAGGCGCCATAATGGGAAATATGACACATTTAGGAAACTTAATTAGAATTAATTATGAAATTCCATCACGTGGACTTATTGGTTTTCCTACAAACTTTATGACTTTAACTAAAGGTTATGGTATAATGAACCATACATTTACTGAATTTAAACCTGTTGAAAATATAAATATAGGTGAAAGAAAACTTGGAGTTCTTGTTGCTAGTGAAGAAGGAAAAGCAACTGCTTATTCTCTTGGTGGCCTTGAGGACCGTGGTACAATGTTTGTTGAACCAAATGAAGAAGTTTATGAAGGTATGATTGTTGGTGAATGTAATAAAGATGTTGACCTAGCTGTAAACGTTGTTAAAGGAAAAGAACTTACAAACACAAGAAGTGCTTATGCAGATAAAACTGTAGTTCTAAAAAGGCCTAGAATATTTACTTTAGAGGCGGCACTTGACTTTATTAATCAAGATGAACTTGTTGAAATTACTCCTCATCATTTAAGAATGAGAAAGAAAATTTTAAATACAGAACTTAGAAAGAAATTTGATGCTAGAAAATAGCATCTTTTTTATTTATAATAATTTTATTAGATATCGACATAGTCATTACATTGTTATATATTTATATAGAAAAAAGAAAGAAATATGATGTTATTATAAGTCATAGTGAACTATTTAAATAACAAACTCAATTTTTGAGTTTTTTCATGTGTTAAAAAGTATTTTAGGCAAAATAAAAAACCTCTACAAGAGAGATTTTATATTAACAATGGTAACCCGTAGGGGGTTCGAACCCCTGAATGCTGCGCTGAGAACGCAGTGTGTTAAACCACTTCACCAACGGGCTAAGCCATTAACATATTACCATAATTTTTTTTAGTTGTCTACACTATAATTATCAAAATAGCCTGAAATATATACAACTGGAGTACCTTTGTCACCTGAACCTGAAGTTAAATCACATAAAGAACCTATTAAATCAACATATCTACGAGGTGTTGTTCCTTGTGATGCAATTGTTCCTTTAAGGTTAGAATCTTTAGTTCTAATTTCATTTTTAATAGCCTCATTTAACTCTTCACCACTTAAATTACTGAATTTATTATCAGATATATATTTAAGTTTTATTTCATTAGGGCTTCCCTCAAGGCCTTTAGTATAATATGGAGATACTACTGGATCAGCAAGTTCCCATATTCCACCAACTGGATCTTTAAACGCACCATCACCATAAATCATTACTTCAATATTTTTACCAGTTTTTTCATATAATTTTCTTTGAATATTATCTACTAAACCTTGTGCATTACTTGGAAATAATTTAACTCTTTCTTCAGTAGAACGATTAGAGCCAAGTAATCCATATTTTTCATTACATCCACTTCCATCAACTGGACTAGTTAAAATATCATCAAGTCCTAAAATAATACCATCTGAATTTTCCTTTAAAGTAGCTTTTGTTTCAAATCTTGTATGAATATCACAAACAAGAACATCTTTTTCATAATTTAAAATCTTTTTAGGATCATTTGCTAATATAATTTCTATTTGACAATTTTCTTTTTTTACTAAATCTTTATAGAAATCAACCATATTAACACCAGTAAAAATATGTTTAAAATCGCCAAATTTTTCATAATATGTTTTCTCATCAATAACATCAGTATATGGATTTATTCCACTTTCTTTTAATCTTTTCTTATCTAAAATATCATTACCTACTTCATCTGATGGATAAGATATTTGTAAAGTTATTTTGTCCATTGCTCTTGCTATTGCAGATAAAAGTACTGCAAATCTATTTCTTGAAAGAATTGGAAATACAACACCTATATGGTTAGTACCAAATTTATTTTTAATATCTTTTGCAATTCCATCAACTGTTACATAGTTTCCCATTGCAATACCGACTACTGCTTCAGTTACTGCAACAATATCTTTATCGTGAAAAGTAAAATTATCACTTTCACTAGCTTTCATAAGACTATCTACAACAATGTCCTCTAAATTAGAATTTTCTTTAATTACGGGAGTTCTTATTCCCCTTACTACTGTTCCTACATTTCTCATATTTTTATCACCTAGTATAATTATATAACACTAGTTAAATATTAACAAACTTATTTGTCACTACTTTACATTTTATTTCAAAATTCTTTTTAATTTAACATAATTTATTAAACTTAATAAAATAAACATAGCACATAAATATTCTATAATACTTAAAAAGTTATAATTAAATACCTCAATTTTATAATTAATACTCGAAGAAATAATACTATTCATAATAAAAGTAAAGCTTAGTATAAATATGACATAAATTAATAATGAAACAGATAAAATCGTGGCATTATTTATTGCAAATATCTTATAGATAAATTTATTATTTGCACCTGCAACTTTTAATGAATATATCTTTTCCTCGTTTTCTTTATAATAAAAATGTACATAACAAATAATAACTATTATTGTAAGAAAAATAAATGCTATTGATAGTTTTTTAAATACTCCTACAGTATTTTCAAAAGATATAACATAGTTTTTCAAAGATTCTGTTAATTGTGATTTATAATAAATGCCACCCTTTTCATAATCTAATAATTCAGTAATATTATTTTTATTAAAATTTTTGACTATAATTTCCTTAATTAATTGATGCGGTAAAATATAATCTTTCAATAAATTACTATTTACTAAAATAAGTCCATTTGTTTTAACAACATTTAATTCATAAGAATTATTGAATCCATTAAATAGTTTATTTTTATCTATAATATTTAAATTAACTTTATTTTTATCACTGTCAATATATATTTCATTTTCTAAAACCTCATCGGATAAATATACTTGTGCATCTTTTTCATCAACTTTAAAGTCAAATAGTCCAGGTGATACAAAATTTTCACTAAATTTAGAAATCTTAAAATAATTTTCATTAACATAATAAGTATACAAATATTTAAGAAGAAGATCTTTATCCCCAAGAGAGATAAAGTTTTTTTCTTTTATATTTTCATTTACAATATAAATTCCACTTATTACCACTTTTTCATTGCTTACTTTTAATGTACTTTCTAAAATATCACTATAATTATTAAAACTTATTTGATTTCCATTTTCATCAAAAGAACTAAATCTAATTATATAATCCGCTAAAAAGTTTGATATCATTATTTCATTTTCATAAATTGGCTTTCTTCCCAAAATTTTAAATGAACATAATCTTTCATCAATAAATACATTATTTTCATTAGCACTACTATTATAAAGTTTATAATAATCAGTAATATCTAAAGTATTTTCAAATTCAAATGTAAAAATATTATTATTGCTTAGTAGTGAGGATGCATAATAACTATCACTATTTTGCAAAAGTTTATGAGTAGTCTTTAAATCATTTTGTGAAAAATATATCGTATAATCATTAATATTTCCTTTTTTATACAAAGTTATTTCATTAATATCACTATTAATAATTGTATTTATTTCTGCCTTCTTTATATTAACACTTGAAAGTTTATTAAATAATCCAAACATAATAAATGAAATAGACATTACTAAAATTGACAAAATATATAGCATCTTCTTATTATTAAATATCTTAAATAAAAGATTTAAAGAAAGATTACTACTAGTTTTATATTTTATAAAAGTGTTCTTATTACTTACTACATTATTTATTATTTCTTCATTAATTTGTCCATCGATTATTTTTATTACATTTCCAAACTCATAAGAGTTTTTCTCATCGTGACTAGCAATAATGACTAAAACAGTTTCACTAATTTTCTTTAGCAAAGTCCAAACTAATTTTGAGGTTTTATCATCAAGATTTCCCGTAGGCTCATCACAAAAAATTATTTTAGGATTTTTTATAACTGCTCTTGCTATGGAAACTCTTGCTTTTTCACCACCAGATAAAGTATTACATTTTTTATTTGCCAAATCATATATTTCAAAATCTTTTAAAATAGTTTCAACTTTTGTTTTATCACTTTTACCTAAAAGTTCTAAAGATAAATTAACATTTTCAAATACTGTCAAATTATCAAATAAGTTGAAACTTTGTGTCATATAACTAATTTCATTTCTATAATTATCATAAATATCTTTTATATTTTCATTATTATAAAGAACTCTTCCCTCATATTTTGAATCTAAACCTGTTAAAATATTTAATAGTGATGATTTTCCACATCCACTTGGTCCCATTAAAACAAACAATCCTTTATCTGGGAAAGTAAAATTAATATTTTTAAGAACATTAACTCTCTCATTTTTTGTTATGTAACTTTTATTAATATTTCTTAACTCCAACATATTATTCATCCTTAGTTCTAAGTATATCGCATACATTAATTTTAGTAATTTTAGTAAGTGGTTTTCTAATTGTTAAAAAATAAACTATTGCAAAAATTATAAATATTATTAAGTAAGTTAATAGGTTTATGAAAATTAATCTTAGTTTAAAACCAAAATAATTTGATAAAACTATATTTATTACTTTATTAAGAGGAATACTTAAAATAGCTGATAAAATAAGTGCCCCAAAAGAGGAAATTAAAAATAAATTATTATAAAGTTTTTTAATTTCACTATTTTTATAACCTAATGATTTTAAAATACCGATACTTTTTTTATCAATATTAATTCTAAATATATTAACCATAAAATTAAATAAGAAAATAAATAAAACTAATATAGTACCAACGAGCCAAATATAAGGAATAATATTTGTTATAATTTTGTTAATTGTTTCAAAGTTATGAGTATAATCAGTTCTCAATTCAAAACCATTTTTAATATAATAGTTTTGAGCATTATTAAGCACTTTAGAATTATTTTCATAAACAGTTATAGTATATACTTCCCTTTGAGATTCAACATATTTTTCTAAAACATTTTTAGATACATAAAAGTATGGATTTGTTATGCTAAAGTCTTTTTTATAACTTGGTAAAAAGTCCACGATTTTAAGCGAAAAAGTTTCCATACTACCCTCTTTTCCATTTACACCAAAAGTATCTTTTATCTTTGTTTCTACTATAGAATTTAATAAATTATGTTTTTCCATATATTTAATTGCAAAATCATATTCATTTAACTCTTTTTGTTTATTAAATTCATTAGAAAAATCATTATTAGTTAATAAATCTAAAATATATTTATTAATAATAATTTCATTATCTTTAAGATTATCATCATAATATGTATTACTTTTAAAATTTAATAGTTTATATTCATTATTTGCTTTAATATAAAACTCAAAAGTATATTCATCCATTGATGTGCAAGGTTTAGTATCAAGCGTTTCAAAGAAGTTTTCATTTACATAAATGGTATTATAATTATTATCAAAATAAGTCATAATTTTATTTGGCTTAATACCTGTCAATCCTTGATTATCCGTATTTTTTTCAACTTTAATTTTTTCAAATTCACTTATATCGTAATCAAGCATATAAATTCCCGTTACTTTAAGGTAAACATCAGAATAAGGGCTACCATCATATTTTATGTAATAATTATCATTTATTATATCCTCAAAAGATTTTGGCTTATAAACTTTATCATCCTGCATTACACCCATAGTAAGAATTTTTGCATAAAAATTTGAAATCATTATTTCATTAGGATTTTTTGGATATCTGCCAATATATTCTTTATCCATGTTTTTTTCACTCTTCGAAATTATTTTTGAAGTATTAAGTATATTATAAAATCTATAAGGGTCTTCAAAATCAAAATGTAAAGATATATCTCTTTGTAATCTTAAATTATTATATTCATTTATTACATCATATTTAATATTATGTTTTTCTAAGTATAATGAAGCATTTTTAATATCATTATCATTATATCTAGACAAAACAACAAAATCAGTATCATTTCGTTTCCAAAGACTTGCTAATATATTATTGTCCTTAGGAACATAACTTTCAGATTTATTTAAATTAATTTGTAAACTATTCAAACATATAATTAGTAATGAATATAATAAAAATAAAACTATTCCTATAATTAAATTAGTAAAGCTATTTTTTTTATAAAACAAGTTAACTTTAATTTTAGAATTCTTTTCTTTTAAAGATATATTTTCTTTTTTTATGTTTTCTACTTTGTAATTAATAGAGCCATTTTCAAGAGTTAAAATAACATCTGCATATTTTTTTATTAACTCAGTATCGTGGCTTGCGACAATAACAAGAATTTGACTACTTAATTTCTTTAATATATTCCAAACTTCATCAGCGGTTTTACTATCTAGGTTCCCCGTTGGTTCATCGCAAATAATTATTTTAGGTGTTTTTATAAGTGCTCTTGCAATTGCTACTCTGGCTTTTTCTCCACCAGAAATTTGTTTAACCTTTCGTTTTTTTAAATGATTAATTTCTAACTTAGTTAAGGTTTCATCAACTACATTTTCATTTATATCATCAGTTGAAAAAAGTAAATTTTCATAAACTGTTAAATTATCAAATAAATTATAAGATTGGAAAACAAATCCAATTTCATTTCTTTGATATGAAGATAATTCATTTTCATTAACTATGCATAAATCTATTCCATTATAATAAAGTTTTCCATAAGTAGGTTTATCATAACCCGCGATTAAATTAAGTAAAGTTGATTTTCCACTTCCACTTTTACCCTTAATAACGAATAGTCCCTTATTAGGGAAAATGATATTAACATCATTTAATACATTAATTTCATTATTATTTACAATAAACTTTTTACTAACATTTTTAATTTCTAACATATTCGCCTCACTTTTTGTGCCTCAAAGTATTATATAAGTATACATTTATTATACCAAACATTTATCAACATTACGATATACTTTTTACCTTTTTTGTAAAGAAATTATCATTTGAATATGTTAAAAATAAATTTATTTTTACTGTATCTATATTATCTTCATAGTAAATATCAATATATAGGTTATTAATTATATTATCTAAATTTTTAAAATTAATACTTTCATTATAACCATTGTTTTCACTATAATTAAGGACATCAGAGTTACCCTCGAAAATTAAATGTTTTCCATTTCTATTATCTAAATAATATACTTTTTTATAATTAATTTCATCATTATTAATACTACTTACTTTTGGAATACTAATAAAGAACTTTTCTTTTGAAACGAACATAACACTATTTTCTAGTATAAAATTATCATTACCTCCGGTTAAATTATAAAATTTAAATGAATTATAATTATTTAAAAAATAATAAATTAAAAATGTAATAATTATTAAAATTGTTACTAGTAAAAGAATACCAACTTTTTTATGTAAATTTATATTATCTTTATATAAATTTACCATTGCATTATCACTTTCTCCACCAGAAAGCAAACTTTCAATTGGCACATTAAATATCTTACTTAAAATTATTAAAGTTTCAATATCAGGAATTCTTCTTCCTGTTTCCCATTTACTTACTGCTTCCCTTGTAACTGGCACTTTTTTAGCAAGTTCTTCCTGCGTTAAATTATTTCTCTCTCTTAAGAATTTAATATACTTACCAATTTTTTCTTTATTCATATTGTGTAATCTCCTTACATTGATTAAACCATATTTCTTTTCTTTAATAAAGGTCCTTTGTGTCCCACAAAAAAAGATATAGTTAATCTACATCTTTTCTTGCTAGTATTGATGCTGGAGTTTTTGAAACAATTTTCATAATTGGTAAAAGTCCCACGATTATATTAAATAAATATACAATTAAAATACTTAAAATAATTGTAAATGGATTTACCAAATAATTTTTTTCAAAATAACTTATTGTCTGAAGTGTTTTTAAAGCATAAGTTGTAAATAAAATACCAGGAAGTGATGCTACAGTTGTAATAGCAATAATTTCTCCATAAAACATTTTATAAATATCACTTTTTTTAGTACCTATTGCTCTATATATACCAATTTCCTTTATCCTTGAAAGATATGAAGAACGTATCATTAAATAAATTTCCACAAAAGAAATAAACAAAATAACACCAGATGCAATAAGACCAGATTTTACAACAGTTTCCCTTGAATCTAAATATTTTTCTTTAGCAGTGTCATAAGATTTTACAACATTTAAATTTTCATTATTTAAGCTTTCAATAGCAATTTCACTATCACTTGGCATTATAGTTAAGTTTTTAGATTTACTTATTAACTCATATTTAATCATATTTTCATTAACAAGCATATTTTTTCCTTCATAATAACCTACTACAGTTAATTTTTTATTATTAATTTTATTTTCTAATTTACTATTAAGTGGATTATCAATTTCTTTATTAATGTTAATAACAACTTCATAATCATTTTCTGGAAGTCTACCTTTTTTTATACTCAAATTATCAATTAATTTATAATTTAAATATTTATCACTTATTTCAGCATCATAAACCATTGATTCAGCATCATAAACCATAGTTTCATCTGTACCTAAACTATTATATAATATATCAATCATGTATTTTTTATTTGTAAAAATACTATAATCGCCAATATCAGTAATACCTGTGATAGTAAATATTAAATCACCACAATTAACCTTATATCCAATTAAATCTTGAACTGAATAACCAGTTTGAACACCTATTTTTTCTTCACCTGTAAATAATTTATTAAGTGTTGATTTATCCACAACTATATCAAAATCATTATCTGTTTTTTTACCATAAATTATATCAGAATCATTTATATAATTTTTATTAACCAATGTACCAGAGATAGTTGAACTAGCATTTTTAGTTTGATAATAATTATCAAATGTAATTTTAAAATTTGCATTTCCACTGCCAGGTAAAATATAATCTATTCCATTTAATGATTCATATTTTTCAAAATTATCTATATTTATCTTTTGCATTTTCACTTCAAGATAATTTTTATTTTTTTCAATAAAGTAACTGTCCTTTACATTAAGTATTCCTAAAGTATTACTTACAGCATACATAATAAATGCTCCAGAGGCTAAAAAACCTAGTAACAATAATTTTTTTATAAAGGAATAATCAAGTATCTTTTTAAAACCTAAAAATATTACTTTAAATACATTAAATATAGAACTATACTTATGTTTAGTAGTTTCAATATTCTTAAAATCAAATTCATATTTTTCATAAATTGATTTATCTATTTGTTTATAATGATCGTTTATTAGTTCAATATTAGAGTTTTCATCAACAACCTCAATTTTCTCACTACCATTTGTTTTAATATAAATATTATTATTTTTAGCAATTATTGTTATATTAGATTTAATCTTATTATCAAAATATAATGTTATATTACCATTTTCCTCTTTAGTTTTAAAATCTTTTAAATAGATTTTATTATCAATTTTATAATCAAGTGATCCTTCATAACTATTCTCATAATCTTTTACGATTTTACCATCAGAAACCTCAATTATTCTATCTGCATAAAATTTTGCTATATCATTTTCATGTGTTACTAAAATTACTAATCTATTTTTAGATATTGATTTAATAATATTCATTATTTCAAGTGTATTTTGACTATCAAGGTTTCCTGTAGGTTCATCACATAATAAAATATTAGGATTTTTTACAATTGCCCTTGCAATAGCTACTCTTTGTTTTTCTCCTCCAGAAAGCATTCCTGCTGGTCTATTTCTATATCTATAAATTTTTAAGGTTTCTAATACAAAATTAACTCTTTTTTCAATTTCCTTTTTATTTTTTACACCAACCATTTTAAGAGCTATAGCAACATTATCAAATACAGTTAAGTTTTCTAATAAATTATAATTTTGAAAAATATATCCAATGTTTAAATTTCTTTCTTTATCTACATAGTATGTACTTTTCTTAGTAATTTTCTTACCATTTACATAAATCTTACCACTTTTTACTTTGTCAAGTCCACCAATAACATTAAGAAGGGTTGTTTTTCCACATCCACTTGGTCCCAAAAGACATACAAGTCCAGTAGAATCAAAACTAACAGAGGTATTATCAATAACATGAATTTCATTCTTTTTATTTTTATTAAAGTATTTATTTACTTTTTCTAATTTTATCATTACTCTGCCTCCTCCCTATAAGTTTTCATCGCTGATGAATTAAATAGTTTTCTTGAATATCTAAATGATATAAGAATGCTCATTACAAAACATATAACATATACAAAAATATAGTCTTTTATGCCAAGATATTTAACCATATCATATAAATTATTATTAACAATAATATTATTCTTAACTAAAATACATAATCCTAGTATTAAAGCAAAAGCAATATGATATATTAAAAATAATTCAATATTAATTAAATTCTTTAATACTTTTTTAGTTGCTCCGAGTATTCTTAATGTTGCATAATAAACATTTCTTGATTTTTCAATTAATCTAATAACAAAATATGCTATAAAGAAAAGTACAATAAATATAATAGTCATAACTATCAACTTAAATATTTTAATTACTTCGAGAACTCCATTTGAATAATTTATTTTGGCATCTTTAATAAATAATGGCTTAAATCCATTTGATTCAAGATAACATTTAGCCTCAGGAATATCCTTTACATCTTTCAAATAAATTGATGATTGATAAGTTCCCATATTAAATAAAGATAAATAATCCTCTTTTGAAATATATATTACAGAGTTATTATTTTCATAATCTTTAACACCTGTTAAATGTTCAAAATTATATTTCAAATACATATCACTAATTTCTAAATCTATACTATTTTCATAATAAATATTTTTAACATTAATATTTAGTATATTATTTTTACACCAACTATATTTACACATTACATTAAGTTCATATGGAACAACTGCTTTTCCTTTAGGTACTTTATCACTAGCACTATAAAGTAAATCTACTTTTTGATTATTTAAGGTAATTGTAACCTTACTATAGTTTTCATAACTATTTATTTTAATTTTTTCTAATACATCATCACTTACATAAAAAATATCATTATCATATTCATTATCTTTAAGAACAAATCCGGTTACTTTTAAATCTTTATTTGAACTTGATACATTATCTGTATTTCTTAAACTAAGTTTTGTTTCTTTTAACTTATCTTTTAAAGTTGAAACATAATAATTATTTTTATTAGTTTCTAATATTATTTCATTATCATTAATAGGTTTTTGACCCTCAATGTTAGATTTTAATTCACGTATACTTTTTACATTACCATAAAACCAAAAAGTATTATCATCAGTTAAACTATATGTAGTATCTAAAATTATATCATCCTTCACCACTGATTTTACATAATCAAGTTTACTTATTTTATCTAATTCTTCATTTGTAATTACACTATTATCACTTTTTTTAATTACAATTCTTTCATCAGATAAATCACTAAAATAATAGTTATAACCATTTTTATTTTCTTCATACTCTGCTTTTCTAAACGAAGAATATATTCCTAAAAAGGCAAAAGTAATTAATAAGAATACCATTAAAAGTAAAATAAACTTCATAGGTAAATTAAATGTATTTCTTACTCCAAGTCTAATTTTATTTAAAAAGCTAATATTTTTATATTCATGAAGACTTGCTTTACTTTCTTCATAAGGTTTAATTGTTATATCCTCACGAACTTTTCCATCATGCATTTCAATCTTACGAGTAGCAAGTTCCTCAACATCTTCATAATTATGAGTTACAACAATTACTAGTTTATCTTTTGCTACTTTTGCAAGAAGTTTCATTATAGCACCTGCAGATCTACGATCTAAATTACCTGTTGGTTCATCAGCGATTATTATAGGTACATCTTTTGCAAGTGCTCTTGCAATTGCTACTCTTTGTTTTTGACCACCAGATAAATGAGAAACTTTACTATTTCTATATTTGTATAAATCTACTTCCTTAATTAATTCAATAACTTTATTTTTAATATCTTTTTTCTTAAAACCATTTAACAAAAGAACTAACTCAATATTCTGATACACTGTATAACTACTTACTAAATTAAATGATTGAAATATATTACCTATATAACTTTTACGATAATGTTCTGCTTCCTCATTACTATAATGACTTGTTTCCATGCCATTAATATACATTTCTCCTTCTTCATATGTATCAAGACCTGATAATACATTTAAAAGAGTACTTTTTCCACATCCACTTTCTCCAGTTATTACAACAAATTCTCCTAAATAAAAATCTAAAGATATTTTACTAAAACCTGATGCAACAAGACCTTTATTATAATAGAATTTACTAACTTTTTTTAAACTAAGTATTGGTTTATCTTTACTCATATTTTCCTCCTACATAAATTATATTATATAAAATAAATTTATACAAATATAATATAACATTGTAAAGTGACATTAATGTGACTTTATTTATTTTTTCTCATTTAAGTTTTAAACATTATGTGATATGCATATCTCGACAGTTTGTAATCAACTATATTTTTAAAAGTATTAGAGCCAATATCAACCATTTTGTTGTTACCGACAAAATGGTTTGACACTGCATAATTACTAGCTTTACAAGTATTTATTGTTCTTTCAATTACACCTTCAAATTTACGCCATTAAGTATACTCCAATAATTTTTGTAATTCCCTTGCATATCAACATTCATTTCCATTCTCATCAATATGTTTAATCCCTTTAAATACCATTTCATTAATAATTTTTAATTATTAAATTTTTATTTTCTTTCTCTAATTCTTTTAAACTTTTATCTGGTGTTGGTAAATCTTCTGGCATTGTACCGCCTAAATCTTCAATTGCTTTTCTAACTGTTTTTCCCACTTTGTAGTGAGTATTTGTGGCAATTATTTCATTTGGCTCTTCTTGTTTTTCAAGTAATGCTTCTGTTTGAGTTATTCTAAATATATTAGCACCTAATTCAACACTACTCATATTATCTAGTATATCTTCTCGATATCTTAAACCTTTTCGTTTTGCAATATCGTGTGCTGTTTCTCCATTATATAATCCTTTATACCCAGCATTAGTAAACTTATCAAAGTTTTTAACTCCTTTTTCTTTAGCAATTTTATATAAAATTTTATTGCCGTCTCTTGTTTGCCTTCTCCTATATAATCTTTTTTCATCTTCTGTTAATCTGCCATATTCTTCTTCAGTTAATTCCATTTTTCTCGTTTGTACAGCAAAATATGTCTGTCCTAAAGATACGGCTTCATATTTAGGGTTTGCATTTTGGACAATTAAGTAGCAGGCATATCTACTTAATCTATAGTCAATTATTGGTTTTGTAGCTTTACCAGCAGATACGATTTTGGTGTTTACACCAAAATGGGAATTAACATTGTTATTGCTTTGAGAACAAGCAATTTGTGCTTTTTCTATGACTGCAGAAAAATACCTCCATTCTTTATAACCGAGTATTTGTTGAAGTTCCCTTGCATACCAATATTCATTACCGTCATTATCAATATGTTTGATATTTTCAAAAATCGTTTCATTTATTTTTGCTAATTCATTCATTTTTTACCTCTCTTTCTATTTTTTTATTATTAAATTTTTATTTTCTTTTTCTAATTCTTTTAAACTTTTATCTGGTGTTGGTAAATCCTCAGGCATAGTTCCGCCTAATCTTTCTATTGTATTACGAACTTCTTTACCAACCTCATAATGAGTATCAATTGCATTACCTTCACCACTAACATTATCTTTTTTTAATTTAGATTCAGTTTGAGTTATTCTAAATAAATTCGCTGCAAATTCCTCACTACCCATATTGTCTAGTATATCTTCCCTATAATGAAGACCTTTTCTTTTAGCAATATCATTTTCTGTTTCTCCATTATATAAACCTTTATAACCTGTATTATAAAATTTATCAAAGTTTTTTACACCAGCTTTTTTAGCAGTTTGATTTAAAGAATAATTTCCTTTTTTAGTTAAATTTCTTTGATAGAATCTTTTTTCATCTTCAGTTAAACTATTATATTCCTCTTCTAATAATTCCTGTTTTCTTGTTTGAATAGCAAAATATGTTTGGGCAAGAGCTATAATCTCTTTTTTAGGATTACCATTCATAACAATTAAATAACAAGCATATCTGGATAGTTTATAATCAAGAACTTCTCTTTGTGTCTTTGAACCTATATCAACCATTTTGCGTTGTACCGCAAAATGGTCATGAATATTATTATCACTTTCCTTACAAGCAACTTTAGCTCTTTTAATTAAATCATTTATACTTCGCCACTGATTATACCCCAGAATATATTGTAATTCCCTTGCATACCAATATTCATTACCATTATCATCTACATGTTTAATACTTTCAAATATAGTTTCATTTATTTTTTCTAATTCGTTCATTTTTTACCTCACTTTCTATTTTTAATTTTTAGATTATTATTTTCTTTTTCTAGTTCTTTTAAACTTTTATCAGGAGTTGGTAAATTTTCAGGCATTGTTCCACCAGCCTCTTTTATAGCTTTTCTAACAATTTTCCAATTTTATTATGTGTTAAGCAAGCTGCTTTTTCACCTTGAATATTATCATTATTAAGTCTTTGATTAGTTTGAGATATTCTAAATAAATTAGCTATCAGTTCATCACTTCCCATATTATCTAAAATATCCTCCCTATACCGTAATCCCTTTCTTTTAGCAATATCGTTTGCTGTTTCTCCATTATATAAACCTTTATACCCAGCATTATGAAATCTTGCTAAATCTTTTACTCCACTATTAATAGCAGTCTTATTTAAATTATAGTTTCCTTTTCTTGCTTGATTTCTTTGATATATTCTTTTTTCATCTTCAGTTAAACTATTATATTCCTCTTCTAATAATTCCTGTTTTCTTGTTTGAATAGCAAAATATGTTTGAGCAAGACCTATAACTTTCTTCCTACTATCACCATTTTGAGCAATAAGATAACAAGCATATCTAGATAGTTTATAATCACATACATATTGAACATTTCCATTACCACCTATTATCGGTTTCCTGATATCAAGAAACTGTTCTGAAATTTCATAACTACTTGCATTACAGGACAATTTTGCCTTTAAAATTACTTTTTTAAAGTTTTCCCATTTGTTATATTGTAATACCTTTTGCAGTTCCCTTGCATACCAATATTCATTACCTTCATCATCTACATGTTTAATACTTTCAAATATAGTTTTATTAATATTTTCTAATTCGTTCATTTTTTACCTCACTTTCTAATTTACAATAGTTTACATTTTTACATTTTTTTTATAACTTTGTATTTTTCTCCCTTCATATATATTTATTACCGAAAAATTTTTGATTTCCTCTTTTTTTGATAAATTTTTTAAAAAAAGATAAAATTTTACACATTTTTGACACTTTTTTTATAATTTATTTGACATTAATTAACACATATAAATATGTAAAATCATTTACATAATAAAAGCTAGGTTTTATCCTAGCAATCATACTTAAAAACAATTTTTGTTTTTTCTAAATATATATATTTTATATTATTTGATTCAAAATATTTAATAAATCTTTTAATATTAAAAATATTTATAACACTTATCCCAATATTATCTAAAACCTCATTAATAACATCATCACTAACATTACTTCTAATAACATACCCAACTTCATATATAAAATCTTTAACTATTACATTATTATATTTATTACTTAAAAAATCGAACTCTTCTTTTAAAGAATATATATTCTTATTTAAATAACCTTTGTAACTTATTTTACTCAAATAATAACTTTTGAAATCATTATTTCTTAAATAATTTAATTTTTTCATTATACTTTTATATGTAGTGCTTCTGCATCTATATAGAAGTATATTATTTTTTAAATAGTAAGTTCTTCCTAAAAAGGTAAAAGAATTATTTAATTTATATATGTTACTTTTTGGATTAATAGTTAGTTTATATTCCTTTAATTTATCATTTGCTAAATAAAATACATCTTTTAAAAATGATTTACTATTACTTAAAATTACTATATCATCCATGTATCTTAAATAACATCTACATTTAATTTTTTCTTTCATATAATGATCGAATTCATTTAAATAGAATACCGCTAATATTTGAGAACAAACATTTCCAATTGAAAGCCCTTTTCCATTATCATATAATGGTATTTCATATATTTTTTTTATTAATTCTTCTTTTTCTTTTAAAGAAATACTTTTATAATTTAAATCTTGTATTATTTTGTTTTTTAAATAATTAATATTATTATTTACATAATCATTATTTGTCTGGTTAATTATATTTACAATAAAATTACTTAACATACTACTACTTATATATTTTTTCAGCATTTTTAATAACACTGAATGATTTATATTATAAAAATATTTTTTTATATCTATTTTTAAAACATAAACACTTCCATTTTCTTTTAACTTATTTGCATATTTTTCAAAAAAATAGTAAGCTTTACTAGCACCCTTTCCTTTCCTAGTTGCAACATTTTGTTCAATTAATGTTGGTGATAAAACAGGAAGTAACACTTTATATGCCACTAAATAGTTAACTATTTTATCATATATTGTATCGTTCATAATTACTCTATATTTTGGATCTTTTATTATAAAGATTGTATATTTTGAAAATTTATAACTTAAATCCCTTAATTTATTATAAATATCAAATATATTAGAATTTGCAAAATAAGTAAACTTAGTTTTTTTTATTGATGACCGACAATTTTTACATACATTATGATAAGCCCACACAACACTCTCATAACTAAATATCTCATCAATATTAAATTCAGTTACAAACATCCCTTCCTTTCATTAATTTTATAAATATTGCTGACAGCTATTAAAAGTATTACTAGGAAGCGATTATATAATAAACACTATTCTCTTCATCACTTTCATTTTAGGCATAATGCCAAGGAATATGCTTGTTTCCTATCCATAATTTGTCTAAGAGTAATTACATTCATAAAGTAAATACTTTGTGTAATAATACTCATTTTGTAAGGAAAATACACCACGCACGCCATTATTGTTATTGACATTATTGTTGTTCAAATTGCCATCATTATTCACATTGAACTCATTAGCATTATTACTATTGAATTCATTAGGGGAGCCCGCCCAAAGTAGCATATCCCTATCAGCAATATTTACTTCCCAAAGCTTTTTAACTATGGTAGACACATTATCATAAATCCCAAAAATAATATGTCTACCTTAATTAGAAAATTAAGGGTTTACTAAAAAATATAAATTTTTGTATTTTTTTTCAAAAGTTTTATAAACTTCTTCATTAATAATTTTTTTACTAACAAAGTATTCAAGAACAAATAATATATATTTCACACTAACTTTAAATTCTAACATATAATTTTTATCCCTATTAGAATTTATTATATTAAAAGTGTATTCGCATATCTTAGTATGTTCTTTAATAATTCTTGTACTTAATAATTCTTTATCATGAGGAATTTTTCTCATTACAAGTTCATTCAAATCATCGTATATTTTAGAAAGTGCATCATTCATTTTTCTTTAATCCAACCATACATCATTTTTTTAGTATCATTAAGTATTCCTAAAAACCCATGTACTCTTTTCATTTTAATGTATTTATGCTTTCCCACAAGACCTATTATTAAATCAAGTGTACTTAAATTCACTAAGGCTTCTTTTTGATATTTACTTCTTATTTTTTCACTTTCATAATTTATATTTGCTCTATAGATATTATGTATTAACTCATATAATTCACTTTCCAAAGCAATCCTAAAAGTCTTAGCCTTACCTGGCATTTTATTTAAAATATAAGTAAATGAATAATCATATAATTCATTTGCTTTATTAATTAATTTAAATGACTGCATACTTTCCTTTCTGCCACTTCGTGGAATATACGCCCCATAAAGGGGCGTACAACTTTAGTATGTTTTACTTTTTCAACACTACAACCACACTAAGTTTTATTTTTCGCCCGACGCACAATCGAGGATTGTGCTGTTTTCTTTTCTCAGAGAAGTAGTCCTTCTTTCTGGCTTAACTTACTACATACACATCATCATATGTACCACTGCCAAGTAACTTAGCATCAGAGGATAGAGAAACTACACCACGCACGCCATAAGAGTTATTGACATAACTGCGGCTCAAATAGCCATCATAATACACATAGAACCCATAAGCATAATCACTACGGAATCCATCAGGGGAGCCCGCCCAATAGTTAGCTCCAGTATGTAAATAATAGCTCGTGTTGCTTTCACTCCAATTGTTTCCTGCCATTTCCAACTCATCTATTGTTATCAAACCTACAGGATATGTTAATGCACTATTTCCTTTACCATTTATTTTATTAACTGTAAATCTATCACTATCAACTGCACAGGTTAACATTGGATTATTATCTTTAGCTATTCTTCCATATCCGCCATAATAATAAGTAGTTCCAGTTGAATTCCAACTTGTTAGTGTTGTATAGTTTGACTCCGAATAAGCGACACCAGATGTTGAAGCTGTTCTATCATTACAATATATTTGATCTGTTATTTTTGTTCCAGTTTTATTTAAATCTGTATGATTTGCATACCAATCATCCAATGCTGTTTTTATTGTACTATCTTTTCTTGTTCCATGTTGCTCTCCTATCGTATACATATATCCTACATATTCTGTGCTATCATAATTTGTATTAAATCTATTAATACTACTCACAGTTTTATAACCCGTCATTATTACACTTGTTGAAGCACTTGGTGCATCGTTTCCTGTATATATCATTCTTATTGAATTATCGCCATTGATTCTTATTATTCGCCAATACATATCCTGGGTAGAATATGTACCTTTTTTACCTATTGGTACTCCCTCTGCAGAAGTACACATATCATCACTTAATCCTACTGCATATGCACCCATAGCACTGCATAAAGTTGTGGATACACATTCTTCTTCATCTTTTACATTTCTAAAATTAAATTCTGAATCTACATATACTACTTTCGACCCATTAAAAGTACATGCAGTTTCTTTACCATATTTTACCCAATTATTATCTACGGCACCTCTGAAATAATACGATGTTCCTAAGTCATCTGTTGCTTTATACATTCCCTTATCTGAAGCTGTAGTAACTTTTGCAAAATCTGTTGATGTAAGAGTTGTCATACTTGCTGAGCCACCATTATTTGCAAGTATTGTTTGATATCCACTTTGTACTGTTGAACCATCTTCTGAATCACAGCCTTTACTTATTGCATATATCTTACCTGTAAAGGCTTTTCCTCCAAGTTGTGATTGACTTGCCTCTAAATTATAATATCTTCCTATTATTTTCCATCTTACTGACTGCTGTGTTCCTAAACTTTTTATTGTAGCTCCCTCTACTAGCTTATAATATTTATTTGTACTATCATAATAACTTTGAATATTAGCATAATCAAAATTTGTTTCTTCTGCAAAATGATTATTTCCATTCATTCCATTTACTTCTATTGTTATTTCTTTATCTGCTCCACTTGTTTTTGTTGTTGTACCCTGTCCATATACATTACTTCCAGAATTATATTCATAAACTACATCATATGTACATGTTGTAAGTAAATTTGGTGAACCTGTAAGTGTTACATCTAAATATGCTGTATCTTCTTTTGCAGCTACTGTATTATTTGCCTGAGTAAAACTCATATCTGCCGCTGGGACTACTAAATTTAACTGAGTTGCATTTGCGATAAATGTTGAATTTCCTGGACTAGATGAATTTATATTTACTGCTACATTATTATTTAAATTTACACTAAATGTTCCAAAATATGCAAATGATGCCACGCCTATAATGATTATCAATATTACTGAGGCGAACACCGCTAACGATTTTGTTATTTTACTTCTATTCATACTATACTCCTATCCCTTATAAATACTGGGGTCATTTTTCTTAAATCTTATACATATAGGAAAATTTAATGTCTATTTTACGGAATATGGTACTAGATTTTTAAATAAATTGATGCTATAATTTAGTAGTAAGGTACGAAAATACGAGGGTATGTTTTCTCAAATGTATAAGATTTAAGAAAATACGAACAAGGTAATACCTTGATTTGTAAGAGTTTTATATATTTATTATTTTTCTAAAAAAAATCTAAGAATAAATCTTAGAATTTTTGCTTTTTACTAATCCAGTTTTTACCATCAATAATTCTCGCAACAAGCATACTACTTGCACTATCTCCGACCACATTTAAAAGTGTTGCTGGAGCATCTATTATTGTGGCTATTATTGTTAGTATCGGAAGACTTGCTATAGGAAAGCCCATTAAACTAATAATAAGCATTTCTGAAATAGTTCCTCCACCAATAGGTACTGCTGTAATTAAAATTGTTGCTAATATACTTACTCCAAGAACTTTAAAAGTACTAACATCCATACCAAATAAATATACTAAGAACATTATTTTAAATACACTACCTATAATTGAACCATCTTTATGAAATGATGTACCAAGAGGAATTATTGTATCTGCTATATCATCAGAAACCCCAATATTTTTTGCGGCTTTTGTATTAACCGGAATTGATGCTGCTGAAGAACATGTTGCAAGAGCTGTAGCTGATGGTACCATTATATTTTGCCAATATAGTTTTAATCCTTTTTTACCACCTGAAATAAAGGCATATAAACTATAAATAACAAAATAAACAAATGCACATGATACTGTATAAATAATAAGCATTTTTAAATAACTTGTAGCAACACCTGCACCAAACTCTCCAACAAAAGAGGCAAAGTAAGCCCCTATTCCAATTGGAGCATAATACATAATAATTTTAATAAGCATTTGAAGTACATCATTAAAGCTTTCTAATACCTCAAGAGCTTTTTTACCTTTATCTTTTGCAAAATGAATAGCAAGACCAGTTAAAATAGATATAACAATTAAAGCAATAATATTATCTTTAGAAATTATTTTTACAAAATCATCAGTTGAAATTGCATTAACTGTTCTTGTTAAAATATCAAGTTTTTCATCATTATCAGTAATTGAATAATCAAAAGATTCTTTTATTTTAATACTATCTTTTTTATTAACCAAAGCTATTTTAGTAGAAGCAATACCAATTAAAACACTTATAAGTGATGTTAAAACAAATATTCCAATAATAGTAATTAATATTTTACCAAGTCTTTTTGGTTCTTTCATTTTACCAATAGAGGTACTTAAAGTTAAAAATATTAAAGGTACTATAATTGTAAGTAATAAATTAATAAATAAAGTCCCAAAAGGTTTTAATACAGTGGCCTTTTCCTTAAAGATAACTCCAATCAAAGTTCCAACAATAACTGAAATAAACATAATTATTGTAGATTTGTAATTTTTAAATATTTTTTTCATAATTTTACTTCCTTTCTATTAAAATTATATTTTAAATTTATAAAAAAAAGAATATTTTGAAATCCACATAAATCCACGATATAATAAATATAGGTGTTATATGAAAAAGAAATTTATTAAAATGAATGATGGTAAAAATTATTTATCTTTAGGTAATATTATAAATATAATAAAAAGACATTCTAAAGTTGAGGCCTCAGGTATTCAAAAAGAAGTATTTTGTGGAGTATTTAATATAAATGATATTAAAACTACTACAGTAAATAATTATTTAATTGGATATAGACCTATAGGAATAGAATATAAAAAAATATATTTAGATTTAAAAGAAAATTATTCTAATAATAAAGAAATATTTATTCCTATATTTGCTAATATAATCTCTATTTTAGAGGAAAGAATAATTAAGTGTGATGATCTTAATATTAAAATAATAAATGAAAATTCTAAGATTAAAAAAGTTTGTTTAGATATATTACATCTAAAGGATGAAAATGTTTCCAATAATTTTATAGAAAAAATAAATAATTATTTAGATAATAACAATTATTATGAAGCTCTCATTGAATTATTATTTTATGGAGTACTTGAAAATAAACAACCAATATTTGATGAAGTTATAATTAATATTAATGAACATGAATTAAAAGAATATTTAAAAATAAATCTTTATGAAGGAATAAGTTATATTAACTCATTAAAAATTCTTGCACAAAAAGATAATATGTATGCTAATGCACAACTTGGTTCACTTGAATATAGTGGTTTAATAAGTGGAAAAATAGATTATGAAAAGTGCTATGAATATTATATGAAAGCTGCTTTAAAAGGACATCCTAAAGCCTCTTGGATGGTTGGTAATTTAATATTTTCTAATAAAGTTAAAGAAAAAAATGTTGATATAATGTTAAAGTTTTTAAATAAAGCTGTAGATTTAGGAAGTATTGCTGCCCTTAATACTTTAGGAAGATATTATTTAAATATTGATGATGCTACTGCCCTTAAATATTTTAAAAAAGCTGCAGAATATGGATATGCTTATGCCTATAATAATTTAGGAATGTATTATGAAAAAAATAATGATTTAAAGCTTGCTAAAAATTACTATAAATTAAGTGCTGATTTATTAAATAGTTGGGCATTAAATAAAATGGGAGAAATATGCATTAATGAAGGTAATTATAAAGATGCATTATTTTACTTTAATAAAGCAATTAACTGCCCTGTTTCTGAAAGAAGTTATTATGCATACTATAACCTAGCAAAAATATATAAAAGTGGTAATAAAAAATTAAATATTTCTAAAAATGAAAAACTTTATAATAAATATATGAATTTTTTTCAAAATAAAAAGGAAAGTTAAATTCTATTACTTTCCTCTAAAGTATTAAAATAGTTATTACCCATTGTACTAAATTTTTCTGAACCAGTTATTACTATATTATTAGCCCTAAATGATAAATAATTATGCATTATTTTTTCATCGTATAAAAAGTCAATAACAGCATTATAACCATTTAAATCAGTTCTATTTAAATATCTAGTAAAAGTACCATGTTGATAAACAACAAATTGGTTAGGCATAATTGCTTGATAGTATAAACTTTGTCCATTATTTTTACCAAAGTAACTACTACAACTTCTTACCCAGTTTTTAGCATGAGTTCTATTATAAATTGTATTAATTACTGCATAGGCATCTTCATAAGAATTACTTTGTGCCTCAGATAAAACTATAGCAGTTAAAGTATTAAATTCATTCTTAGTTAAATTATACTTATTTAAAATATAGTCTATTTTATCTTCCTTAGTAATATTTGCATTATAGTTATCAAATGAAGATACTTTAGTATTAACTTCTTTTACTCTTTGAACACTAGGTGCAAAAATTATTGTAAACATCATACATAGAGCAATACCAAAGTTAGTTATTTTTTTTATATTAAAATTATTGATTTCCTTTTTATTCATTCTCCATATATTATGGAGGACATAATCATTTTTATTCATTCTTTCCCCCTGAATAACAAAATAATTATATCATAAAATATGCAAAACGTCAAATTATGTAAACCAATTACCACATTTTAACAATTAAAAAGCCCGAATATATGGGCTTTTCTAAGTTAATATATAAATCAATAATCTAAATAATAATTTAATTAATAATTTAATAATTATTTATTAATACAAGAGGATACTTTATAATCCCAATATGCTTTATGAAGTTTATAAGTAAGATTAGATACATCCTCAAAATAAGAACCTGCAGATAAACAACCTAAATTTGACAAAGCAATAACAATATATGGATTTTCATCAAAAACTATAGATATATCATGCATTACAGAGCCAGCACATCCACTTTTATTTGCTGAGGTTAAACCCTGTGGAGGAGTTAAAAACTGACCTCCATTATCAGTAAAATAACTCATAAGTTCTTTTGCTATATCACTACCTTTTTCATAAAAATTATAAAGTTCATTCATATAAATTGCTGCATCATGAGCACTTGTTTCACCCCATATAGTTGGCCCTGTAAATATAGCATTTGTACCCTTAGCTTTCCAAAAAGCAAGCATATCATCTTTATTAAATCTATCCATAAGCATTGTATGAGCTACATTATCACTATAATATGCAGAATTTTTTACAAGTTCTCTTACTGTATAATAAGTATTTTCTTCACCTAACTTAATATAACCAGCACCAGGATTATAATATTTTTTTGTATATAAAAGTTTTTCCTCTAAATCGATAGAACCATTTTCTGCATTTTCATAAATATATATGTCTGTTGGTGCTTTTATTGTTGAGGCCGTAAATATATGTTGATTTTCATTATAACTAACAGTAAAACCAGTATAAATATCAACATATTTATAAGCAAAACGATTTATTGATTTATTATAATAATCATTTATTTCATTTATAACTGAAGTAACACTTTCTGGTAACTTTTCTATTGGAGTATTACTTTGCATACAACTTACAATTTGAGAAGCTTTAGAATCTTTTATAAAGTTTGGACTATCTTTAGGAATATTATAGATTTCCATATTAGGATTTTCCTTTTTATCTATTTCAAAAAAATAATTTTCATACTCTTCATTTTGTGAGGATAATGCAAAACTGGTTCCAACACTTATTACTGTTAAAATAATTATTAAAATACCTAAAATAATTAATAATTTAGATCTTTTTGTCTTTAATAAATCTATAATTTTTTCTTTATTAGATTGTTTTTCAACAGGTTTTAATGCATCTTTAATTTTTGCTATATCTTCTTTTTTTAATGTTGGAATCTTTTTTATTAATTCATCTATTTCTTCTTCAGTATAATCCTTAATAACTGGAAGTGAAGTAGTAAGCATTTCAATTTGTTCATCATTTAAGTCTTTTATTATGGGAACTGCTGTAGTTAAAAATTCAATATTCTCTTGTGTAGTATTTTCATTTAAATTGTCATTAACCTCTTTATTCATTCTCTCACCTATTATATTAATAGTATACACTAAAAAGTAAATAAAAAAAAGATGTTTTTTACATCTTAACAATTATTAAATTTTATAGGTACTTTATAAGTAACACTTTTTTCCTCATCAATTTTAGCACTTATTTCTAAATATAAATTACTATCTTTATAATATTTACATGATGGAGAATAATTATCAATTACAAAAGATATCATCTTTAAATACTCTTTTAAGGAAACTGGAGTTTTTTCTAAATATTCTTTTTCTGAAATAACATTTAAAATATCTTGATGTTTTTCGTATAAAGTGCATTTTATATAAGAATATTTTTGAGTATCATCAGCATTATAATCAACATTTAAATATATTGAGGATTTACTTTCATCATAAGTTATACTTCCAGTAACTTTTATATCTTTTGTTTCTCCATTTAAAGTTTTAAATTCATAATTATGTTTATGGAAAAATAAAAATAGACAAACACTTATGATTATAAATATAATAACTGTAATAATTATCATATTTTTTTTGAAAAATGATTTTTTATTTATATTTACTTTCTTACCACTAATTAAATAGTTTAAATCAACATTAAATTTATTTGATATCTCTTTTAAAATGGTAATATCAGGAATACTTTTATCATTTTCCCATTTTGAAACAGCTTGAAAAGTAACACCCAAAATAGACGCAAATTCATTTTGCGTTAAATTATTTTTCTTACGGATATCCTTTATTATACTACCTATCTGTTCCATAAATAATATATTACCATAAAAATATTGTACTATCAAATAAATATTGATACAATTAATGTATGAAAAAGATTTTGTTAATAATTTGTTTATTATTTTTATGTTCATGTAAAAAAAATGTTTCCTTAAATAAGGATACTTTTGACTATGGAGCAAAAGTAGATATAAAAAATATCACTGATAAAAAATATAAATGCCAGAGTAAAGTGCTTAATACATTAAAGTTAGGAAAACATAATGATACTATGTTTTGCAATAAAAAAGAATATAAAATTAAATATGAAGTTATAGATAAAGAAAAACCTATTATATGGATTGGCAATACTATAACAAGAACTCCTGGCTATAAAGAAGATATTTCTAAGGAATTAACTTGTATGGATAATGCAGATAGAACTCCCTTAACAAATATAACTGGATTGTATGATATAAATACACCTGGAACTTATGACTTAACTTTTACATGCACTGACTATTCAGGCAATAGTTCAAGTAAAGATTTTAAACTAGTTGTTAAGGAAAAAAATGTAACTACCAAAGGCGCATATACTGGTGTTTTAACTAATTATTTAGATTTTAAAGATGTTTATAAAGAAAGAAAAAATGATAATACTTTAGTCGGTATAGATGTTTCAAAATATCAAGGAAACATAGATTGGCAAAAAGTTAAAGATGATGGCGTTGAATTTGCTATTATTAGACTAGGATATAGATATTTTTATGATGAACCTTTATCGCTTGATCCATATTTTCTAAAGAATATTGAGGGTGCCTCAAAAGTGGGAATTAAGATTGGGTTATACTTTTATTCATATGCTAAAAATGAAAAAGATGCTACCCAGGAAGCAAACTTTGTACTTGATAACATAAAAGGTTACAATATTGAAATGCCTATTGCATTTGATTGGGAAAGTTTTAACTATTTTAATGCTGGACAAATGAATTTATTTGATTTAAGAGGAGCTTCAAATGCGTTTCTAAAGACTATCAAAGATGCTGGTTACACACCAGTTCACTATGCAAGTAAATCATACCTTGAATATATTTGGCTTCCCGTAGATTATGATATATGGCTTGCTCATTATACAAAACAAACATCTTATAAAGGTGATTATGTAATGTGGCAACTTTCAAGTAATGGTAAAGTTGATGGAATAAATAATTATGTTGATATTAATGTATATTATAAAAACTAGAATTAAAATTGAAGTTGTCAATAAAAAGTAGACAGTAAAAAACTATTATTTAAACCCTAATTG